>JAZUNJ010000014.1:0-3553 GCA_045604105.1 Acutalibacteraceae bacterium
GAGCGCTTGTGCCGCTTGGGCACTTACTTTGGCACAGTCGGGCGCCAAAGTAAGCAAACCGCCCTTTTGCTGTACGTAGGGTTCTTCCTTATGCCTTATATCCGCCACATTCACCGCATGCGCCTTCGGCTTGCCTACGTGAAAGCGTCGTAAATCTGGTTATTTACTGAGTGACCTATAGAAAGCTTACTGCAGACTTATAATTTTTCACCCTTTGCATCCCGAACACCGTTGACGGTGAAGGAAGAGAACGCGGTCTGCATTTTGGCGAAGCCAAATTGCTTAGCGTCCGTCTTGAATCATGTGACCTTGATTGAATAAGCTGCAACGCTATAGATGGGTATCAGCAGATTGTAGCAATGTTTTTTTACGATAGAATAGAAAGCTTACGGTTACTTCCCTTGCAGACTGAGGTGAAAGCAATAAAAATAATGTCGCAAGGGAAATCTCGTAAACAAAACCTTCTTGCGGCTCAACAGCACAATAAAAGCGTGCTTTTGCATACTTTTGCCACAATCGGCAAAAGTATGTGCCAAGCGGCACAAGCGCTCCGGGGTAGAGTGCAGTGGTAAAGCATATAGCAAAAGGCAATCACTTGCTTACTTAAACAGGCACAAAGCAGATAATAAATAGCAAAATAAAAAAGCTACAGAACGAGAAAGCTCTGTAGACTTTACTTTTTTACATGTACACTCGCCGTGCAGGCGTTACTTTTCTTAGAAGAAAAGTAACCAAAAGAATTTTAACGCTTTGTCTTTTTTCTTGTCAAAAGTATTAAACATATAAGCGATAAAAGAGATATAACAGCACCGGTTTTTATGCCCGGTACAGTGTAAACGAATTCAATCTCATGCTCACCCTCAGGTATAACCGCACTGCAGAAATAATCCGCTGATTTCAGCACCTTTACTTCCTTGCCGTCAACATAAATTTTCCACCCACCGTCATTTGGTATGGTAGTCATCATCATGCTTTCCCTTTCTGCATTAACTCTTCCCTTGATTCTGTCTGTGTCAAAAAAGGTTATTTCAACGCCCTTTTTCTGAAGCTCCTTCACCTGCTGAGAAAAAGAAGCAGAATCGTTTTCAACAAGGCTCAACCACAGAGCCTTTTGTGCCTGCTCTCCCTTTTCATGTGCCGAAAGGTCAAAATCCTTTATTCCGTCACTGCAAAGAAAAGCTAAAGGCAGAGCATTTTTGTTTTCCGTTATAGTGAAATCATATTTATCCTCACCGTTTGAAAGCTTTGTCTTTTTTTCCGTCAGAACATACCTTATACCAAACAGTGCATTGGTTATGTCACTCTGCTCATAATAAACACTGACATTTTTTGCATACTTCGGCTGTCCTATAGCCTGAAAAAAATTATAGGCATCTGCTGTCATTGTCGAAGAGTAATAAGTAACACCCTTGAAGGAAAACTGCTGAGTACCGTTATTCTTTTTCACATCAGCAAATTCTATTCTCTGAAAGGCTGCTTCGTCCTCCAAAGGCACAAACTCACTCATAATGTCATCATACCTGTTAAGTGAAGCAATTTTCGATGCCCAGATGTGAGACGTTGTCTGTATAATACCGTTAAGGCATAACTCAAAAATCAAAGCGATGCACATTATCTGAAGTGCCTTCTTTTTAAATTCAAGTCTTGCAGCATATCCTGCCGCAAAGCTCAGGGCAAGAAAAATGAATAAAAAGCTCTGTCTTCCCGGCAATTGATTTGGATAATGTAAGCCGTGCCACACAAATTCACCAATATTAAGGCTCATTGTGAAAAGCATGAAAACAAGAAAGCTGCCGTCAAGAAGCTTACTTCGGATTTCCGTTTTCTTTGAAAGCATGCCGAAAAGAAGAAAAGCGATTCCAACAATACCTAAATACAGATTCGGCGCACCGTATTCAAGTGACGGCACCTTAAAGGGCAGGAAATTCATAAGCATTTCGGCTAAGGTATATTTAAATTCAAGCTTTCCGCCAAAGCCCATATCGCTTGCAACAGTGAGCCCGAGCGCCTTGTAAACAGGTATCAGCACAACAGCTGCCATTCCGGCACACAAAACCGAATACATTGCGAACATGCAGCCCCTTTTCACAAAATCACGAAGGCTTATTCTGTTTTTCAGTGTGAGATAAATGAAGTATAAAACCGCAAAAATGCATACCATGTAGCTGAGATAAAAGCATGACCACATGGAAAGAAAAAGTGATGCAACATACATGGAGGGCTTATTTTTTTCAAAAAGCCTTTCGAGTCCCCAAACGGTCAGTGGAAGCAGCATGATAACGTCAGTCCACATCAGCTGATTCATAAACGCCAGCATATATCCACTGAGTCCCCATGCAACTGAAAGCGACGGAAAAGCAAGGACCTTTTTGGTTTTGTCAGCTGAATTGTGAGTATAATATAATCTGAGATAAAAAAACAGTGCCGAAAAGCTGAATTTGAAGGCTGTGAGAAGGCTTATACCTCCAAGCCTTGCACCGTAAGGCAAAATATAGATCAAAAACCAAAAAGGGCTGTTTGTGTAATATGCGCTTTGTGCCCACAGATTAAAGCCGAGAGCACCGTTGAAGCTATACATAACCTCGCCGTTTTTCAGGGCGTCTGCCATATTCTGCAGCATGGGCCAATACTGCGAAAAGCCGTCCATTGCACAGATTGTTCTTTCACCGAATGGAGCAATGCCTCTGACCCCAAAGCTGAGGAGCATAACGGCAAGGGGGACAAAAAAAGACACAACAGCACCTGTTAAAAGAATTTTATCAGCCTTTATAACTCTGCTTTTCACATTATCACCTGCCCTTCTTTTTTGTTAGTATAACACCTTTGCTAATTTTTAGCAATGGATTTTTTGTGTATTTGCCCCATCTGTCAATGCTTCGCCATGATTGCGTTGCATTCCTGACTACCGGCTACTCTTAGCAAGTGATTGCCTTTTACTATGTGCATTACCACTGCGTTCTTCCCCGGAGCGCTCATGCCGCTCGGGCACTTACTTTGGCACAGTCGGGTACTAAAGGAAGCTGACTGCTGATTACTACTCCTGCATTTCGAACACCCTTGACGGTGAAGGAAGAGAACGCGATTTGCATTTTGGCGAAGCCAAATTGCTTAGCGTCCGTCTTGAATCATGTGGCCTTGATTGAATAAGCTGCAACGCTATAGATGGGTATCAGCAGACAGTAGCAATGTTTTTTTACGATAGTATAGGAAGCTTAGGGCTACTTCCATTGTAGACTGAGGTGAAAGAAAAAAAGATTGTCGCAATGGAAAGCTCGTAAACAAAACCTTCTTGCGGCTCTGTAGCACAATAAAAGCGTGCTTTTGCATACTTTTGCCACAATCGGCAAAAGTATGTGCCAAGCGGCACAAGCGCCCCGGGGATGAAGTCGGAGGCCAAGCGGTCTTAGGAAGACAATGACTAGACCCAACTCCTTGGCTCACAGAACGACATGGCTACGATCCGACTTCTTTTATTGTGCTACAGAGCCGCAAGAAGGTTTTGTTTACGACCTTTCCCTTGGGGCAATCTTTTTTGCTTTCACCTGAGTGAAGC
>JAZUNJ010000015.1:0-2729 GCA_045604105.1 Acutalibacteraceae bacterium
ATGTGCTTGCGGGACGTGTTGACGATGCAAAATTATATATCATCACATCTGCGTTTGATATGACGGATGAGCAGATAGAACAGCTTCAGACAGCACTTCATAAAGACGGCAAGACAACGCTCTTTATGTATAATTTCGGAAAGATGACCACTCAGCAGGCTGAAGCACTCACGGGTATGGAATTCAAGGTAAATATATTACAATCCAAAACCGGAATAAAAATGACAAAGCAGTCTGCCGTTCCGGGTCTGATCAGCGATAATCATACTGCGCTTATCTCCCGTGCTATGAAGGTTGTCGGCGGACAGACCGAGACTCTCGGTAAATATTCCGACGGCTCTGTCGGCTTTGCAATCAACAGACAGAAAGACTATACCACTATTTATTACGGTGATTCGCTGATTTCAGTCAACAATCTGAAAGCCATTGCACGTGCTTGCGGAATCCATGTTTATTCCGATTCAGAGGATGTGCTGATGGCAAATCAGAATATGGTGGTATTCCACGCTGTCACGGCAGGGGAGAAGGTCGTCACCTTTGAAGGCAAGACTGATGTATGGGACTATTTTAATAATAAATGGTATACAGATGTGGATTCAGTCACATTCTCTGCTCAAATCGGCGAAACAAAATATCTGTTCTACGGTGATAAAGAAGAGATAGAAAATTGGAGCCTGCCGATTTACAGATAGAAACAGGAACAACCGTGAAAGCGTAACGTTGACAAATACTAAACAGCCCTCCGGGATTAACCCGGGAGGGCTGTTTGCCGTTGAGCATAAGAATTGAACATTCTTTGTGAAGATAATGGGGCACAGCGATATAAGCAGGGTTGTTACGTTTGCTAAAAGTCAGAAATAAAGTTCTGCATATTGCTTGATAATCTTTCTGGCTTTGATTGCCGCATCGGGGTCTTTGTCGAGTAAGTGGCCTGAATTTTTATAAAGAACGAAATCGTGCTTAATACCGGCCCGGGCAAGCTTACGCTCAAAATCCTCTATGTGCTTTGCCGGAATAAGGTCATCTTCTTTTCCGTAAAAAATTGCGGTAGGGATGCAGTTTTCATCAACGTAGTTTATAGGTGAGATTTCACTTAAAGCTTTTTGTGAAGCTTCGTTATTTAAAGTTTCTTTTGATATATCTGCATTGCATACCTGTGACAGGAGTCCGTATTTCCAACTTTCAAATTCACCTTTAATGCCCATAAGAAAATCTTCCCTTGTGCAATCGGTAGGCGGGCAGTAGCAACAGACTGCCGAGGGCTTAATCGGCGAAACTTCTTTTTTCGTGTAAGCATAAAGAAGTGCGATATGTGAGCCTGCAGATCCGCCGGATAAAATAAGCTCATTTATATTGTAACCGTATTCGCTGCATTTTTGCTTTATGGTGTTAAGTGAGCTTGTTACATCATCAAGCACATGATGGACATTTATGCTTTTAGAAACATATCGGTAATTAATAGCGGCGCATATATATCCAAGTTCTGAAAAAAACTCTGCATCGGGAGTGTGATCAGATTTATCACCCTCAGCCCAGCCGCCGCCATGTATAAAAAGTATCAGTCCTGATTGGGAAACAGGTTTTTTAGGAATATAAATGTCAGCTTTCTGTCTTTCATGGGTACCATAAGAAAAATCTTTAAAAACAGTCATATTCATTCCCCGGTAAACACCTCTTTAATTGCTTCCAGATAGCCGTAACCGTAAAGGTCATCGGGCTGGAGATAGCTTGTTTCGGTCCATTCATTCCAACTGTTAACTGTAATGAACGGGGCCTTCATAACGCCCTTTTCTATTGACTCATCAGCATATTTCTTGACCTTTTCGCAGGCGATTCTGAAATTTTCGGGAGTGTTGTTTTTAACAACGCCGGGCATGAACTTGTTGAATCTCACGTTATTATCCCAGCCTACTGAAATGTTGGGATAGAAAGGTACGTCCATCAACCTGGTTTCTTCTTCAAGATTTACAATATAAGCGTCGGTCTGCTGCGCATAGTCGCCGTCGGGGTCAACGCATGAAAACCAGTTGTAATTTGTAACGGAATCAAATCCGAGATAATCATAAAGCTCATAAACTGTCATGCCTTTGCAGTCGTCACCGTCATTAAGCCAGTTATATGTATGTCCTTTCCAGTTTACAGCCTGAAAATGGAGACCCTTGAAGCCTGCTTCAACGGTTTTTCTTCGGAATTCTTCAAGACCTTTTTTGCATTCCTGAGTTGTGCCGAATGTACGGATGAAGTTGTCAACATCAAAAACCATGTAGACGGGGCATCCGTCAATCATATAATAATTTTCACGCTTGAAATATTTTTCGATTGTTCTGTCGCATATCTCAGAAAAAATTTCGGGAGTAACAACGCCGCTCCAGATAACGGTTGAAAGGTCTGTATCGGAATTTCTCTTATCCCAGAGATGAGTTGCATTGTGATTTGCCCACATGAGCATGAACTTCATCTGAGTGTTGTTGCGGGCTTTAAGGAATCCGTCATTAAGACAGTTTTCAAGAAACGGGCGGTTATCATACCAATACCAGTCATAAATAAAAACGTTGACGCCGTAAGAAACAGCGCAGTTAATCTGCATTTCCATAACCCTGCTGTCAGCTTCGTTAACATATCCCCAGGTGGGAATACGGGGCCAACGGCAACCTTCATAGCCTCTGTTGGTCATTGCTTTAACAGTCTGCCATTCACCATAGCCCTCGGGCCAGAAAATACGGGTTCTC
>JAZUNJ010000016.1:0-78317 GCA_045604105.1 Acutalibacteraceae bacterium
AGAACAATTTACAGGGTATTATGGTTTAACAAGACTTTTATCGATCGTTGACACATTTAAAATCAGAGGATGGAATAATCAACATAATTTTGATGCTACCTTTGTTTGTGAAGATAATGGACATATCCTAATTAAGAAATTGTAGTGAAAATATGCTGCAATTTGTTACACTACTTTTGGTCGTTCTTACCCCTACTCACACACCTTTTAGTCGCTCTTTCGCAGAAAAGAAACCTCTTTTGTCTACCAAGACAAGAGAGGTTTTTTCATATGCTCATAGCGCCCTCGGCAGCCGGATCGGTTGTCGGGGGCGCTTTTTGCGTTGGATTGAAAAATTCATGGTTTTGAGATATAATTAGATCGATAAATAAGAATTTGGAAAAGGAGTATGATTGTATGAAAAGGATAATAGTATTGGCATTTGCTGTTGTTCTTATTTTTGGTCTCGTTGGATGTAGTACAACAGACACAAAAACTACCTTGAAATTAAACCACAAACTTGGTGTGGATAGTGAATATTTGACCGATGGTCAAGAAATGGTGAAGGCAGAGGTTGATTACATTGAAATTAACCTTGCAGAAACAAGTTATACAAAATATACGGATGGTGTTTTGCCCGAACTTGTTTCGTTGATAAACCATCAGTACCCCAATGTGTTGAACAGTAATTGGGAGTATATGGTTCATTTTTACGATGAGCAACAGACCACGGGATTGGTTCAGTTTAGATATGTTATCAACAACGAAATCCTGACAGATAAAAGCATTACATTCCATTACGAAAATGGTGTAATAAATTCTGTCGCATATTCCAATATAAGCAAAACTGTTGATGAAGATGATATTGTCTCAAGAGTTGCAACTTTTAAGGAAAAACACACCCAAGAACAGAAGAAACTAAAAAGTGATGAAGAGTTTATAAAGGAAACAATTCAGTATTCCTACGATTATGATGCAGATAAACTGATGTACACCTACAATCTGTTTTTCTATAAAGGGCAATACGAACTGAAAATCATTGATAATGAAACTGTTACTGAATACTTCATTGACGAAAACGGTAATGCAATAGATTAAACTATTCCAATTTGACAAAGGAGTGTGATTGTATGAAAAAACTGATTGCTTGGACTATATCCGCCTTGATTTTGATGATAGGTTTCCCTTGGCTTGCAGTAACATTTGCAGGTGGTGCAGGAATGGCTATTTGCTTTTTACTATTCTTTGCAATCAACCCTCTGTATGCTGCAGTGTGCGGTGCATTTGCTGGCAAGAATATCAAGCAATTGTGGGAACTTCCTATTATCACAGCAGGATTGTTCTTAGCAGGAGCATGGCTGTTCTTTGAAATGGGTGAAACTGCATTCTTGTTGTATTGCGGTTGCTATCTTATTGTCGGTATTATTGCTATGCTGATTAGTGCTTTCGTGAATAAAAGAAAGTTGTAAATTCCAATTTATCGAGTTGTTGCTATTTTGAGCTGTAAACACAAAAATCGACAATCTTCGACAGAAGTTCGTCGATTTATACTTTTTACTTCTTCACTCTTCACTCTTCACTAATCTTCGGGTCGATTTTTGGAAAGTAAGAAGTAATAGGTAATAAGGAATAGTGAATAAGTTAGGGCGGGACACCCGCACCTAATTGTAATTTTGTATCGGGTGTGATATAATTGCATCTATAAATAATAATTTCTAGAGGTGATAATTATGAAAACAGGCAAACGCAGAATAGTTTTTATAGCTTTGTTGCTTTTGGTTAGCATTCCTATTATATTTTTTAGGTTGTATACTTTTACATTTTCTAATTTTATAGTTGATGAAAGTGCAATAACTGTTTTTTATCCCGAAGGTGTAGCAAATGGATATAAAGGTATTACTATTATTAGTCCAAATGAAGACCATAGAATTTGGAAGTATAAGCTTAATAACAAAGAAATAGAAAAGATAAATAATGATTTGTCAATCGATGTATGGCAAATGGTGTCCAATGAAGAAACAAAATTTATAAATGAAGTATATTTTAATGGATTTCTTTTTGATTATAAGGAGTCGGATGAAATATTTTATTGTCTATATGATTTGGATAAGGGCATATACTATAATTTAGACATTCACAATACTCTTTTATATGGTCAAGAAAATCTACTGTTGGTTTATAACAAAACAACTTCAGAATACTATTGCGTATCAAAAATTGTTCATTGATATTAAAAAATTAACAATCATACATATTTCAATATATCGGGTTGTTGCTATTTTAAGCTGTAAACCCAAAAATCGACAATCTTCGACAGAAGGTTGTCGATTTTACTTTTTACTTCTTCATTTTTCACTAATCTTTTGGTCGATTTTTGGCGAAGTAATAGGTAAGAAGGAATAATGAATAAGTGTGGGCGGGACATCCGCACCCGATTGTAATTTTGGATTATATATGGTATAATCAGTTCGAAAAATAAGAATTTGTCAGTTTAATTTCGTACAATTTACTTTAGAGCTTTGAGGAAAATGAAATGAATTTTTTAGCAGATAAGCGAAAACGAAAAATATTTATAATCACAACGTGCATCGTTCTAACTATTGCATTTATCGTAGGAGCTTGTGCCTTCTATTTAGGCGACTATTACCGTGCGAATAATGAAGCTATAGCTACATTTATGCCGCAAGGTATGGTCTTGAAGGAAGAAAACGATGGTACGATTGTATTTGAGCCGGAAGGAGCAACAAAGGGCTTTATCTTTTATCCCGGCGGTAAAGTGGAATATACAGCATACGCCCCCTTGATGCAAGCGTGTGCCGAGGCTGGAATTCTGTGTGTTTTGATTGAGATGCCGTTCAATCTTGCTGTATTTGATATCGGCGCCGCGGATGGCATACAGAAGGAATATACCGAAATAGATGAGTGGTACATAGGCGGCCATTCGCTTGGCGGTTCGATGGCGGCTTCTTATCTTGCCGATAAAGCTGATGACTATGAAGGTCTTATTTTGCTTGGATCTTACTCCACGACAGACTTATCTGATACGGACCTTACCGTGCTTTCTGTTTTCGGAAGCGAGGATAAGGTCATGAACCGTGAAAAATATAAAGATAATAAATCCAACCTTCCAAGCGATTTTACTGAGCTTGTCATTGACGGAGGCTGTCACGCAAACTTTGGCATGTACGGACCACAGGATGGTGACGGCACACCAAAGATTACAAGCGAAGAGCAGATTCGCATAACGGTTGAAAATATCGTTAAGATAATGGAGTGAAAATAGCTGCTAACTGATAAATAAGAATTTGACGGAGGTGTCTGTATGAATATAACACAGACCTTTTATGATAATTTAGCAACACAATATGACAAATTGTTTCTTGATTGGCAATCTACCACCCACGAACAAGCGACAATTCTAAACAAACTTTTTCAAAATAATGGTTTTGATAATACGGCGCATATCCTTGATTGCGCGTGTGGAATAGGTACACAAGCAATAGGTCTTGCCTCACTCGGATATAATGTAACCGCCTCTGATATCAGTAGTGGCGAAATTGCCGAAGCAAAAGCAAGAGCCAAAAACACTAATGTCAAAATTCGTTTTGAAAATGCTGATTTTTGTGCCTTGTCAAAAACTTTTACTGAACTGTTTGATATTGTTATTGCTATGGATAATGCTTTACCACATATGCTATCAAGTGAAGATTTGGAAAGAGCGATAAAGAGCATTACAAATCAAATTAAAGAAAATGGTATTTTTGTGGGTAGTATCCGAGATTATGATGCTTTACTTAAAGACAAACCGCCTTACTCTCCACCATATATTCATAAAACCGATAAAGGACAACGAGTTTCTTTTCAAACTTGGGTATGGAATGATGAAAATTATAAACTCATACAGTATATTGTTGATGATGAAGATGCATTACAAGTAAGTAAATTTGAGTGTGAATATAGAGCAACTCGAAGAGAAGAAATGACAAACCTTTTTATAAAGAGTGGTTGTAAAAATGTGTTGTGGTTATTTCCGAAAGAAACAGGCTTTTATCAACCGATTGTAATAGCAAGGAAATAAACAAATTCAGATTTATCGAGTGTTGCCATTTTAAGCTGTAAACACAAAAACCGACAAGCTTAAACTTGTCGGTTTTTATATATCCATTGCATGATTTTACCCTTATACACAATAAATTGACATAAGGGAAAATATAGATAATCTTTTTTGTTTTAAAAGTCGGTTTATTGTATTTTTATCTGTAAACCCTTTATAAATTAACCTGCATTTTATTGACTATCTTTAAGTTTAGTAGTATTATTATAATGATAGATTGCGTGATATAGCGCAGAATGATACGGAGGAGAAAATATGCAATATGATGTTGCTGTAATCGGTGCCGGTGTTGTCGGAACAATGATTACAAGAGAGCTCAGTAAGCTTGATATGAACCTTATTCTTCTTGAAAAATGCGGTGACGTTGCAATGGGCAGCACAAAGGCTAACAGTGCAATTGTTCATGCAGGCTTCGATGCGGAAACAGGCTCACTCAAAGCAAAGTTAAACGTTCAAGGTGCGTCACTTATGGCGTATTACTGTAACAAGCTGTCGGTACCTTATAAAAACATAGGTTCACTTGTTGTTGCCTATTCATGGGATGATATGCAGACCCTCGAAACTCTTTTTGAAAGAGGCTTCGAAAACGGTGTTCCCAACATGGAAATCATCAGCCAGGAAAGGCTTCGCACAATGGAGCCCTATATCAGCGAAGAAGCAATCGGTGCTCTCTGGGCACCCACAGCAGGTATCGTAAGCCCCTATGAGCTGACAATTGCAGCTGCTGAAAATGCAATTATGAACGGTGCCAGAATCAAGAGAAACAGCGGCGTTTTTGATATTGAATATAAGAACGGACTGTTCTATCTTTCAACTGCAACAGGTGTAATCAAGGCTAAGTATGTAATAAACTGTGCAGGTATTTTCTCAGATAAAATAGCTAACATGATAGGTGACACATCCTTTAATCTTATTCCCAGAAAGGGTGAGTATTATCTTCTTGATAAAACAGAAAAGAAGATGGTGAACCATGTTCTTTTCCAGTGTCCTTCACCAATGGGAAAGGGTATCCTCGTAACTCCCACTGCCCACGGCAATGTACTTATGGGACCCACTGCAATTGACCTCGACTTTGACAGTAAGCTTGATGTTGACACAACAATTGAAGGACTTAATGAGGTTAAAAATTCTGTTCACAGGGTTATTCCTCAGCTCACAACAAGAAATGCGATAACCTCCTTTGCAGGCCTCAGAGCTCACAGAGCAGGGGATGACAGCGATTTTATTATTGAGCCCAGCAAGGTGAATGAGCATTTCATTAATGTTGCCGGCATTGAGTCACCGGGTCTTACAGCAGCTCCTGCAATTGCAAGATATGTCGGTAAGATGTTCAGAAATATGGCTCCCGAATATGAAAAGAAGGCTGAATTCATTGCAACCCGTTCTGCTCCCATCAGAATGGCTGAGCTTTCACCTGAAGAAAGAGCAGAAATTGTTAAAAAGGATCCCCGTTACGGCAGAATCATCTGTCGCTGCGAGGGTATAACAGAGGGTGAAATCATCGATGCAATCAAGGCTCCCTGCGGCGCAAGAGATGTTGATGCCGTAAAGAGAAGAACCAGATCGGGCATGGGCAGATGTCAGGGTGGCTTCTGCAGCTCAAAGGTTGTTGAAATTCTTTCAAGAGAGCTTGATATTCCCATGAATAAGGTTACAAAGCACGGTAACGGTTCAAAAATTCTTTATAATAAAACAAAGTGAGGTGAGAGTAAATGCTTAAATATGATCTTGTAGTAATCGGCGGCGGCCCTGCAGGTATGGCTGCGGCGCTCAAGGCAAGAGAGTGCGGTGTGCAGAAAATCATTATTCTTGAAAGAGCAGCTACTCTCGGCGGTATTCTTGAGCAGTGTATTCACACAGGCTTCGGTCTTCATTATTTTGGTGAAGAGCTTTCAGGTCCCGAATATGCTTACCGTTTTATTGATGAGCTTAAAAAAACTGATATTGAAGTTAAGGTTGACACAATGGTTACGGATATTCTTCCCGGTAACGTTGTTGTTGCAACCAATAAAGAAGACGGTGTAATGCAGATTCACACAACTGCAATTATACTTGCAATGGGTTGCCGTGAGCGTCCCAGAGGAGCGCTGGATATGCCCGGCTCAAGAGCTTCGGGTATCATGACGGCAGGTACCGCACAGAAATATGTTAACATTGACGGTTATATGCCCGGCAAGAAGATTGTTATTCTCGGCTCAGGTGATATCGGACTTATCATGGCACGAAGAATGACTCTTGAAGGTGCAAAGGTTGAAATGGTTTGTGAGCTTATGCCTTATTCAGGTGGTCTCACAAGAAACATCGTTCAGTGCCTTGACGACATGGGAATTCCTCTTAAGCTCAGCTGCACTGTTATTAAAACACACGGTATTGAGCGCCTTGAGGGTGTAACAATTGCAAATGTTGATGAAAACAGAAGACCCATACCCGGCACAGAGCAGTATGTTGAATGTGATACACTTCTTCTGTCGGTAGGTCTCATTCCCGAAAACGAACTTACACGAATGGCAGGTATTATCATTGACCCTGTCACAAACGGCGCAATTGTTGACGAATACAGACAGACAAGCCGTCCCGGTGTTTTTGCCTGTGGTAATGTTCTTCAGGTTCATGACCTTGTTGACTATGTTACTGAGGAAAGCCAGGTTGCTGGTGAAGGCGCTGCAAGGTATATTCTTTCCAAAAATAAAAACAAGAGCAGAGCAGGAAAGGGTATACATGTCAAAGCTGAAAGCGGTGTAAGATATGTTGTTCCTCAGAACATCAACCGTTCAGCAGACAAGGATGTCAAGATTTATTTCAGAGTTGCCGATGTATACAAGGATACCCATGTTGTGGTTAAGTGCGGTGACGAAATTATTTATAAAAAGAAGAAGAGAAAGCTTGCTCCCGGAGAAATGGAAAATGTAATAATCAAGCCGGAAGACCTTGCAAGGCTTTCAGAAAACGAAATTACAGTTAAGCTGGAGGTGTGAGATTATGATTAAAGAAATGGTTTGCGTTTCATGTCCCATCGGCTGCATGCTCACAGTTGAGCTTAATGACAAAAATGAAGTTGTTTCAGTAACTGGTAACACCTGCAAAAGAGGCATTCAGTATGCATCTGATGAGTGCACAAATCCCGTGAGAATGCTTACAACTACAATTAAGGTGAGCGGCGGTACACTTCCCGTTGTGCCCGTAAAAACCTCAAAGCCTATTCCCAAAGGAAAAATGTTTGACTGTATGAAGGTTATTAATAATGAGGTTGTTGATGCACCGGTAAAAATGGGTGATGTGCTCATTTGCAATATCTGTGACACAGGTGTTGACATTGTTGCAACAAATGAAGCTTAAGACATAATTACTTATCCGGTTTAAAACGGCAGGTTCATGAAAAGACCTGCCGTTTTTGGCTTTATCTGTTATCTGAATCCATTGCTTAATGAAGGTAACATTTCAGCACATAATTAGCTTAATTTGCAACAAAAGAGTTGATTAAGCTTCAAAAAAATGGTATAATCAAATGATTATAAGTATTGGAGGGATTACCTTGAATTACAATACCAAAAGAAATATTATTGTTGTTGTCTGTGTCGTGGCTGTTCTGCTTATCGGAGGGATTATCGGTGCAACACTTACTGACAAAGAGCCCGAGGAAGCCTGGGTCAGTGAAACAGTAATCAGCACTGCCGCTGATGTAACTACCACTCAGGGGACCACGGTTACAACAACCGAACCTATCTCCATGGAGGAAACAACCGTTTCTGCGCCCGCAACGTCTCAGGCTGTTACAACAACACTGCCGCCTACAACGGCGTTGCCCGTAACAACCGAGCCCACAACAAAAGCGGAGCCTGACAAGGAAGATATACTTAAATATGTAACAGACGGTGTAAATGCTCTTAAAGCAGCAGACGCTTCATATGTGGGCAAAAAAACACAGAATATTGTTATCGATGTTACTGATTGCTCTTATCCTGCTTTCCTTCCCATTATCAACGGAGTTGTAAAGCTTATCGCAAATGAAGAGGTGCTTGAGTACGATTTCACAAACGGAAAATGCATTGACCCTGAAGAAAAGATTGAAGTGAGCACTGATGACACAATACCACCTGTCGGAACTGCTTTTGCGCTCACAATTGACGGTGTTAAAGAGGCTACATATGAAAAGGTTGGCAGTAACACAAAATATTCTGTTACCATTGTTCCCGAAACAGGTACCTTTGAGCAGCCGAAGCCAACACATCACGGAGTTGCCTGTGATACCCTTGACTTTTCACTTTTTGAAATTCCCACGGGTGAAATCACAAAATCAGACTTCAATTATCCCGGCGCAGTCGTAACGGTTACCTATGACGAAAACGGTAAGGTTGTCGGCTATAGTGAGCACATCGATATGAACGGTGTGGGTGAAGGTCAGGCTTTCGGAATCACGGCAACAGCAGATATGGAAGGATATATCGACGAAAGCTGGGAAATTGTCTGGAAGTAAACACAATTGCAACAAATGGTCGTTTTGTTAACATATTGTTGACAAAACTAATGCAAAAATGATAATATAAAATGGTAATTTTAAGTGGATACCACTATAGGAATAATTAAAGAAAAGAGGTAATAGCAATGGCAATGTCAGATCTTGGTGTAATGCTTGGTGAAATGGTGCTCAGGGGCGTCAACCACTTTACATCTGTTCCTGTTGAAACACAAGAAAAAATTCTTCTTCAGATTATGGATGAAAACAAGGATACCGAATACGGTAAGAAAATCGGCTTCAAGGATGTTCATTCAGTTGAAGATTTCCAGCGAATTGTACCCCTTTCAACATATGATACATACTCAGATTATGTTGATCGTATGCTCAACGGTGAAAAGAATCTTATGATGGCAAGAAAGTGCGTAAGATACTGCACTTCTTCCGGCTCAGTAGGTAAGCCCAAGGTGCTTCCTCAGTCAGCAAAGGCTCTTTTCAACATGCAGTCAATGGGCTTTGCGGCAACTCCCGCATGTGCTAAGCTCTGGTTTGAAAAGCGCGGCAAAAAGTTTCCCAAGCAGATAGGTCCCGTTGCAATTATCCTCACAGGTCACAAGATGAAGGACGGCAAGATGGGTAACGGTGCAGGTCAGGTTCCCTTCACATATCTCAAGCCCATTTCAAAGTTCTTTATGACTACTCCCAACGACTTCATGTATCCCGAAAACGAGGATGCTGTTGATTCAACATATTTCCACCTTCGTTTTGCTCTTCAGAGACGTGATGTTACATTCCTCGGCTCAATGGTTGTAACTCTTCTCACCGGTATGTTTGACTACCTTGAAGCAAACTGGGAAATGATCTGCAAGGATATTGAGCTTGGTGTTATTGACCCCAGCATCAAATGTCCTCCCGAGCTTCGTGCAAAATGGGAAAAGAAATTCAAGCCCATGCCCAAAAGAGCAGCTGAAATCAGAAGAGAATGTGAAAAGGGCTTTGATGATCCCATCGCAAAGAGAATCTGGCCTGATTTCGTATGGTCTTACGGTATGGTTGGCTCAAACCTCAAGTTCTATGTTCAGAAGCTTCGTAAGCACATCGGTGATGCTCCCATTCATAACATGGGTTATGCTGCCGCTGAAGGCTACATGGCAATGCCCGTTGAGCTTGATGTAAACGACGCAGTTCTTCTTCCCCGTTCAATTTTCTTTGAATTTATTCCTATTGATGATCCTGAATGTGAAAGACCTCTCACAATCGGTGAGGTTGAAGTCGGCAAGGATTATGAGCTTATTGTTACAAACTTCTCAGGTCTTTACCGTTATCAGATTGAAGACGTTGTTCGTGTAACAGGCTTCTATAACAAGACACCGAAGATTGAATTTCTTTACAGAAACAATCTTGCAATGAACATTGCAAACGAAAAAACAACAACTCAGATGGTTGACTGGGCAGCACAGAAGGTTCAGGAGGAGCTTGGTGTTTCCTTCAAGGGCTACAGCTTCTATGATGATCTTAAGAGTGACCCTGTCCGTTATGTTATGTTTGCTGAGCCGGAAGGTGAAATTTCCAAGGACAAGCTTCCTGAAATTGAAGAATGTCTTGACAAGTGGCTCAGCGAAAGTAATGAAAAGTATTTCAAATACCGCCGATGGGGTATGATAGGACCCGCTAAGGTTACTCTTCTGAAGAAAAATACCTATGACGACTACAAGGATATGCTTAAAAAGCAGGGTAGGGTGCTTAATCAGATAAAGCCTGTAACCGTTATCAACACTGAAGAAAGAAAAGAATTCTTCTTCGCTCACATAGACGAATAATTTACAAAAAGGCTCTTTATGTTGAAAAAGAGCCTTTTTTATTGTGAATTTATTGACATAATAGAAAATTACTGATATTATATTAATATTATCGGACTAGTGTGTCCTATTATAAAACGGAGGAAAAACCAATGAAAAAAGTATTGTCAGTGGTTCTTGCATTAATTATGATGTTCAGCGTATGCAGTGTTTCTGCTTTTGCTGAATCTGATGACCTTGTTATCACAGTTGCAAACGATTTGCATTATAACCTTAAGGCTTCAACTGTTGTAACAAAGCGCA
This sequence comes from Acutalibacteraceae bacterium, assembly GCA_045604105.1. Classification (GTDB taxonomy): domain Bacteria; phylum Bacillota; class Clostridia; order Oscillospirales; family Acutalibacteraceae; genus UBA6857. Next base: position 10,649 of record JAZUNJ010000016.1, read on the forward strand.
ACAGCATTGATGAAGATTTCTATCACATCGGCTCTTCCTGCAGACTTGTTAATGAGTCAGTTGCAATTATCAAGGCATTCCTTGAAAAAGCAGGGGAAAGTGAAACCGACATCATCCTGCTTCCCGGTGACTTTACAGAAACAGGTTCTGTGGAAGAAAATATGCTTTTTGCAGCACTTCTTGCTGAGTTTGAAGCAAAGTATAACAAGCAGATTTATGTAACTCCCGGTAACCATGACCTTTATAAAACAACTCTTGATGAATTCAGAACAATTTATGCTCAGTTCGGTTATGCTGAAGCTCTTGAAAAGGATACTGCTTCTGCATCATACACCGCTGACCTTGAAGGTGATTACCGTCTTATCTCCATCGACTCCTGTGAGCCCGGCGAAAGCCCCCACGGTCTTGACGATGCAAGAATTTCATGGATAAACGCTCAGGCGGAAAAGGCTAAGGCTGACGGCAAAAAGCTTATTGCAATGATGCATCACAACCTTATTTCTCATTTTGTTCTCGGCACAAAAATTCACCCGGGTGCTATTGTCACAAGCGACAGCAATGCATGTGCAGAAGCTTTTGCGAAAGCAGGCATCAAATATGTTTTCACAGGCCATACCCATGACCATGATATAGCTTCCTACACAGCAGCTGACGGCACTGTAATATATGATGTTGTAACAGCAACTCTCACAGGCACATACTGTCCCTACAGAGTTGTGACCTTCGGTGATGAGGTTAAATTTGAAACAAGAAATGTCGAAGCAATTGACACTTCAATTCTTCCGGCAGGTATCAGTGAAAACGCACTCAAGCTTATTGAAAGCGATTTCAGTGAATACACAAGACAGACAATGGATCTCAGCCACAGAATTCTCTTCAACGGCTATACAAGCGCAAGCGGTCTTAAGAAACTTCTCAAAACAGAAGATGCTGAAATGAACGCAATCATCGATAAGGTTGTAACTAAGCTCAGTGAAGCCATCCGTATGCCTCTTAATAAGGCCGATGAGGTTGAAGAGGGCAAGAGTATCGAAACACTTGCTGAAAAATATGACACAGAAATTCCTGAAACCTCATATGCAGATTTGCTTGATGTAGCAATTGCTATTTATCAGGCTCACAATCTTGGCGATGAAAATATCCCCGCATATTCAGATGAGCTTGTTATTATCACAAGAGGTCTTGCAGCTGCAATCAATTATGCACTCGCTGACGTTTCAGCAGAAGAATATGCAAAGGTGCTTTCCTTCCTCACAAGCCTTACCGGCGTAACTGTTCCTGTTGATTTCCTTTTCTATGCAGGTGACGGAATGAAGCGCTTTGAGGGTATTGAGATTCTTATAACAACTGCACTTCTTCCTGTTTTCACAGAATTTACAGTTGACAATGCCCCTGCAGATAATAATGTAACCCTTCCCGGCTATGCTCAGCTTATTGAAACTGAGAAGGAGCTTTCCTTCTGGGATATGATTGTTGCATTCTTCAAAAAGCTCTTTGATTTTGTAAGAACTCTGTTCACATATGCACCCTTCAAAAAATAATTATTGAGCATTAAAATTAAGGTCGGTACTTCTTTGAAGTATCGACCTTTTGTCATCTGCAGAAATAGTGCCTTCCGATAACTGTTATGGTTGGCCTTGAATGCATAAAGCTGTTTGATGTCTTTGACGGATTGTAATAATAAATTGCACCACCGCTGGGGTCCCAACCGTTTATGCAGTCCTGAGCAGCTTTGAGGGATGTTGAATTGGGCGAAACATTCCAGTTGCTGTCGTTGACACATGAAAAGGCGCCCTTCTGATAGATTACACCTGCAATTGAATCGGGGAATGACGGATGGTCAACCCGGTTGAGCACAACAGCACCTACCGCCACTTGGCCTTTATAGCTTTCGCCACGTGCTTCTGCCGCAATCAGCTTAGCAAGAAGATTCACGTCGCTGCTTGAGTATCCGCCTGCAGAGGAGCCGCCCGACAGACCGAGAAATTTAAGCGTTTTAGGCCCTGCAACGCCGTCTGCAGTAATTCCGCAGTTCTTTTGAAAGGCCTTCACAGCTTTTTGTGTTGCGGCACCGTAAATTCCGTCAACAGTGCCTTTGTAATAACCGAGATTTTTAAGCTTTTGCTGAATTCGTCTCACCTCGTCACCACGTGAGCCAAGCCTTGAAAGAGTGTCAACACTGTCTTCGGAATAAATAATCTGTACTGATCCCACAATGAGCACAAAAGAAAGGCACAGTGCAAGAAGCTTTTTCAGTTTTAAAATATTTTTTCTTTTCACTAAAAACATAACCTTCACCTCTGTTTTTATCTTTTCCAAAGGTGAAGGTTTTATTTATTACTTTTCAATTATAGCAAGATTTCCGTCTTTGTCCTCACTGATTTCAAAAATGAAAGTGTCTTTTGTAAGGTAAGTCACACTGTCATCTTTTTTGTTTTGATCTGTTGGCGGGAGCTTTATTATAAGCTCCTCAAATACTTTTTCTGTTTCAATGTTTATAACTGCAAAATCATCTTCGTGATTGGTTGAATACTGCCATTCGAAGGTGAGGGATTTCATTTCCGTTTCCTCATCGTCAAGTGCAAACCATGAATAGGGGTTACTGATATAGATATCGAAAATTTCCGATGAAGTGTTCAGATTAAGTGTCATATTCACTGTTTTGGTTTCATAAAGGCCATGCTTTTCTGCATCGCTCATCAGCTTGTCAATGTCATATTCATAAGTAACATCATAGTATGAATATTTTTTATAGCTTTTGATTTCTTCTGCGTTCTCTATAAGATATTTGTATAATCTGTGGCTGTTGAGGCTCGAATAATTATTATCATCGGCATAGCCGTATTCAACATGTACTTTATATATGTCGTAAATTTCATTCTTTGAAGTTGCGGCAACAACCTCATTTTCAGAATTCTTCAGCTTATCAAGAGCCATCACTGCTTCATAACTGTCATTCAGAAGTGTTATCGTGTTGATATCAATTGTTTTGTGCTGACCTGAAAGGTAAGCATTTGTGTTGTAACGTGCTATCAAAGGATCGGGGGATACAACAAAATACACAGTTACAATTGTAAGAGACAGATACATTATAATTTTCATATAAGGGAAATTATTTTTGAACAGCTTTATGAGTATGCAGATGAAAACAGCAATGAAGATTATATCTGCAAGAGAAACAAGGATTCTTTTTTCAGTAAGACCCATTTCGGTGATATAAAGGGCCATTTTGCTCATGGCTGTTGAAATGAGAATGAGGGTAAAGATACTGAAGAAAACTGCAAATGCTTTATAAAGCTTAGAAAACTTTTCGTCATTGTCTCTTTTTGAAAGAACAGCACCTGCACCGATAAGGCAAAGGTTAATGAATGCAACAGTACTCATTTCAAAAAATCCGCGTCTTGCATATTCTGAAAGTGTGGTGCTGACACCAAGAGGAATTTCGCCCGAAAAGGCACCAAAAAGGTATGAAAACTGTGAAACGAGGTAAAGAACATAGCACAGAGAAATAACACCGTAAAAACCGCCCAGAACGCCTATAGGAATAAAGCGCAGGCTTTTAACAGCCTTTTCCGTATTGCTGCCTTCAAGCTTTTCTGAAATGATGCCGTGACGGAAGGCAAAAATAGTTGAAACAACCCAGGGTGTGAAAATTAATGCAACGGTTATCATAAACGGATCCATACTTGAATCAGCTTTTTTAAACAGCTTATCTAAAAGATCTGTTATTTCGTTCATGAAGCCCTTCATAACACCGCTGAAAGCAGCATCGCCTTCAATAAGAAGATTTGCAACAATTATAAACACAGGAATACCGCAAAGTATGCCGACAACAATACCTGCTGTTCCTTTTTTAGTCTTGATAGTTTTCCTGTTGCTCCAAAGGCTGATTAACGGAAGAAACAGCTTTGAAAGGGGGAGTAAAAATGAAGCTTTTATCTGGTAATAAAGGCTTAAATAGCTATCGAAGCCTGAGCCCTTGCTTTCTGTAAGACACATGCAGTAAAAACCTGAAAGATAAAAAAGGAAGAGGATTACAGGTGAAAAAACATCAATATAGTGAAGGCTGTAGCTGAGGGCTGACAGTATACAGATTATAAGTGGAAAAACAGCTTTAAGAGGAAACTTTCTCTGCTTTGTTACTATATAAACTGTTGTAAACACTAAAAAGCTGAGGTATGCAGCAGTAACACCAACTCCGAAGGAATAAAACACAAATGTAACAATGCATAACAGTGCTGTAAAGGATAAGAAAGGTGACAGCAAATCAAGAATATCTGTTTTAATTGCTTTTCTCAAAGGATAAATCGGGGCAGGAGGCGTAGTTGCAGGAATGCCGTTCGTTTGTTTTTCCTGAGCCGGAGCTTCCTTTTTTTCAGTGCCCAATGGGGAAATTATTTGTTTTTCGCCGTACATGCTTATTCCTCCTTTTGAAATTCAAGAATATCACCGGGCTGACAGTCAAGGGCATCGCATATTGCTTCAAGGGTAGAAAAACGCACCGCCTTTGCTTTGCCGGTTTTGAGTATTGAGAGATTAGCCTGGGTGATGCCGATTTTATCGGCAAGCTCACCTGAGCTTATTTTTCTTTTTGCCATCACAACATCAAGGTTTACAACAATTGACATCATACCACCGTCCCTATACTGTAAGTTCATTTTCTTCTTTAATTTCAACAGCCCTTGCCATAACGTTTTTCAGAACCCTGAGTATAAGCATCATGAGTGCTGCTCCGAGAGAAAACACAATGAAAAGCTTGTAGAAAAAGAAGGTGATGAAGCTTACAAGTGACACAAAGGCGCAGCACCATGAAAGAACACGTAAAATTTTTACGGTATCTTGGGTGAAAACCTCGTCCTTAAGAATGTTTTTAAGAATTCTTGTAATGCTGTAAAGAGCAATCCATGCAGCAGGGCATGAAGAATAAAAGGCAATAACTGCCGCAAGGGTTGAAGCTCTGTGTCCGGGACCAATTAACCACTGCGCAATGGGATAAATTGCAATCATCATCCCGACTAAGAGTACATAGAAAATATATGTAACGACTAAGGTCAGCTTTGTGCTTTTTTCTGAAGTGTACATTTTTCTTCCTCCGTTAAGCAATAAATTTCTTTTGTATAATCAAAATAGCATATAATTTATCGTTTGTCAATAAAAAAATAAAGAAAAACGAAAAAATATATCTGCTTTACATTTGCGAATGATTGACGGCAACTGAATAAATTTTTTCATTTCTCTATTGACTTGAACATAAATTTATGGTAGTATCATATAGTTGACATAGCAATGTCGTTGGTTTGGTATGCGGATGTGGCGGAATTGGCAGCGTTAAGCTTGACCGCGTCCTGTGGACGAAGAAGGGAAAGCGAAACGGCGCAGCGGTCAAAATTCGGTGAAGTGAATAACGAACAACGAATTTTGAGCACCGCAAGAGTCACGCGCTCGCTTTTAAAAAGAGAAAAAACTAACCAAATATGCGGATGTGGCGGAATTGGCAGACGCGCTAGATTCAGGTTCTAGTGAAAGTTAATTTCATGTGGGTTCAAGTCCCGTCATCCGCACCAAAATCCTGTGTGTGAAAGCACACAGGATTTTTTTATTAAAGAAAAAATCGAAGATGGATTCCTGCACGAAGGGGTATTATGTTATGCATCAGACAACGGATTTCGTTAATTTTCAGCCCGTGAAAAAAAGCGAATATAATTTTGATTTTCACCACGTCCACGGCTCAGTGATCAGTATTTCTGATGAAGAATATAACAGACTGTTCAGTCATTACGGTTAAAAATACAGTTATAGATTGATATTACACAATAAAAAAGCAGCTGCAAGGACGCAAAGCGTTTCCTTGTAGCTGCTTTTTATGTAGGAGATGATAGATGTTTAACTTTAATTCTGATTATCACTTTTGGTTATGCAGGATAATTCACTTGCAAGCCGCATTATTTTTCTTCTTATTTTTTTGCGGCGCTTTTTAAGAGTGAATTTTCTAACAGGCGCAATGAAAAAAAGCATAACGATTCCAACAATACTTACAATGATACCGAGAATCATCTGATTCATAGCAAGACAAAGACTCATTCCGGTGCCGAAAACAAGAACACTTATAATTGCGTAAACAATTGCAACTGCAGTGGCAAGGGATTCAACACCCTCGTCAAGCTTTTTCAGCTCATTGAATTTATCCTCGCTGTTGTCCGTATATTTTGTTACTATTCTGTCAATTTCTCTTTGTCTTTCTGCTGAATATGAGTAATAAAAGCCGGTTTCTTTTTTATCTTTGTTCATTAATTTTACCTCAGAATAAAACTTTTAGTGTTTAAGCGGTAATTTCACCGTAAAGGATGAGCCCTTACCGTAAATGCTTTCAACGGTGATTTCTGCCATGGTTATGTCAATTACCCTTTTCACAAGCGCAAGACCGAGCCCGTTGCCTTTGGTGGAGTGGGAGGTATCGCCCTGATAGAATTTTTCAAAAATGTGCTTACCCGTATCTTCTGTCATGCCGCAGCCCGTGTCGGATATTTCAACGGCAACGAATTTTCCGTCTGTTTTTGCTGAAACAAAAACAGAACCGCCTTTTTTGTTGAATTTAAATGCGTTAGAAAGAAGATTAGACCACACGATGTCCAGAAGCTCCTTATCCGCTTCTATCATTATGCTTTCATCAAGCTCTGTTCTGATATCAATTTCTTTATCCTCCCAGAACTCTTCAAATTTAAGAAGGCATTCGCAAAGCTGCTCACATATGTTGTATTTTTCACTGTTGGGAAAAATTTGCTGATTTTCAAGCTTATTGAGTCTTAAAATGTTAGTTATTAGCTCTGAAAGATTAGATGAAGCCCTGTGAAGATTGCGGCTGTAGTCCTTTCGCATTTCGTCAGAAAGGGAATCACTCTGAAGCATTGTTGCATAGTTCTGAATAACTGCAAGAGGAGTTTTCAGCTCGTGGGAAACATTGGCAACAAAGTCTGTTTTCAGTGTTTCAATTGTGGAAAGCTCTTCAGCCATTTTGTTGAAATCCTCAATAATAATATCATATTCGTTGAAAGAACTTCTTTTATGTATAGGCTTGATTCTTGCCGAAAAGTCACCGTTTGTTATTTTGTGTGTGGCTTCAAGAATTCTTTCCACGGGTCTTTGAGTAAAAATCTTTCTTCTGACACCGTCTATGATGCAGAATGCAACGCATATAAACAAAATGTTGAACAAGGTCCACAAAGCTCTTTGCTTGATTGTGTCAATCGGAAGCTCAACACCTATAAGCATTCCGTTGTTAAAAAACAGAAGAAAGCTTACTGTAACAACAAAGCCTACAAGGAAAAAATAAAGCACAAATCTCCATGGTGAAAAGATACTGTTTTTAATTCGTTTGTCTTTTCTCTTTCTGAAGATTTTCATTCCTTCAGCACCGCCTTATAGCCAAGACCGTGAACGGTAGTGATTTTGAAATCATCGCAATCGGAGAATTTGTCTCTCAGCTTTGCCATATAAACATCAACTGTTCTTGGACCGGATGATGTTTCGGAATCCCAGAATTCTTCCATAAGCTGATTCCTTGTGAATGTCTTTTTGGGGTAGGAAAGAAGCTTGTAAAGTATATTGAATTCACGTGCAGTGAGCTGAATTTCCTTGTCGTCAAGCTTTGCAGTTCTTTCGTCCATATTCATTATGAGTGAGCCGACAACAATTTTTCTTGAAGAATTAATCTTTGCACGTCTGAGAATTGCAGAAATCCTGAGAAGCATTTCGTTAAGGTCAATGGGCTTTACCATATAGTCGTCTATTCCTGCATCAAAGCCTTTTTGCTTTGAGATGAAATCATCTCTTGCAGTGATGAACAGAATAGGAATTTCCTTATCAGTAGCCCTTACTGTGCGTGCAAATTCATAACCGTCGGTTTCGGGCATCATTATATCTGAAATAATAATATCGAACATGGCTTCATACATTGCATCATAGGCAGCTTTTGCATTAAGGCAGCCCGTAGCCTCATAACCGTTCATATTGAGATAAGAGCACACTGTTCTGTTAAGCTCTCTATCATCCTCAACAACAAGAACCTTAAACATAATAATACCTCCGTATTTATTCCTTAAAAATTATATCACTTAATTGTTAAGCTTTTGCAAAAAAATGATATAAATTTAATTACATCCGTAAAAATGCTTTGCAACAAAAAATCAGGTGCGATGCACCTTATTTTTATTTTTATCAGTTTTCCGCACTTGCTCTGCGGATATAGTTTTTGAAAAATACAAGGGCTGTTTCAAGGCAGGAAACGGGAATTCTTTCATTTGTGCCGTGAGTACAGCGAAGAAGCTCTGTGCTGAGTCTGAAGGGTGCATAGCGATAGATATTTTCACAGATGGGCTCATAGTTGTAAGCGTCTGTGCCGCCCATAACAAGGTAGGGTGCAATAATTGCGTTGGGTTCAATGCTTTTGCAGATTTCACCTATAATTTTGAAGCTTCTTGAATCTGTGGGCGAGAAATTTGATGCTTCCTTAGAGTTGAGCACATTGATTTCAATATCCTTGTTTTTAACAACCTTTCTGATGTGGTTAACAAGGTCCTGCTTTGTTGTGCCGGGCATAGCTCTGAAATTGATAATAGCAGATGCTCTCTGAGGAAGAACATTGGCAGCGGGGCTGCCCTGAGCCATTGTAACAGCTGTTGTGGTTCTGACAAAGCAAGCACCGAAGGGAATCTGCTTTGCAATTTCAAGGATAACAGGTCTAAGAAGGGGAATGTTGCAGGTGATGAGACGAACAGGATATGTACATTCTCTGCCAACAGCGTCCATAAGGTCCTTCATGAGCTGATTGAAGGATGACTTGAACTGATGGTCTTCAATTTCTTTGATTGCACATGCAAGCTGACCTAAAGCGTTATGCTTTGGCGGCTGTGAAGAGTGACCGCCTTTTCCGTTGCATACAATTTCAATGTCTGAATAGCCCTTTTCTGCAATACCGATACCGACAAGGTGTTTATCGGGAAGAACACCGGGAACGTTTACGGGGATGATTGCACCACCTTCGTCGATGACAGAGTCAAGAAGGATACCTCTTGACTTAAGAGTTTCCATAAGATCCTTTGCACCGTTTTCGGCATTTGCAACAACCTCTTCATTGTCACCGAAAAGAAGATAAACATCTCTTTCAGGCACAAAACCGTCTTCAAGAAGAGCTTCAACTGATTCCATAACAGCAATGAGATGGTTTTTCATGTCAACACTGCCGCGACCCCAGATAAATTCACCGTCATCGTGTCCTGCAAAGGGGTCATGCTCCCAGTCTCCCTCAGTACCCTTTGAAACGGGAACAACGTCCTGGTGGGCAAGAAGAGCAATAGGCTTAAGATCGCTTCTGGTACCCTTCCAGTGATAAAGAAGATTTGCGGGAGGAACAATTTCTTTTGTAAGTTTTTCTTTAATAAGTGGATAAGCCTCGTCAAGGAATGCATGGAATTTTTCGAATTCCTTCCAGTCAACAAGGGCAGAATCTCTGTTGGAAATTGTTTTATACTGAATTGCCTTTGAAAGATTGCTGCGATATCTTTCTGTGTTGATTTTTTCGTCGGGCAGGGGATCTGCTTCAACCTTTTTCGGACGGTATACCGCTGCATGTACTGCGTTTCCCACAGCGGCTGCAGCAATGGCAGCACCGATAATTCTTGTTGATTTTTTCATCACTTCAACCTCTTTTCTGCATATTTTCCAATATATTATATACCTGTCCTTTTATAAATTCAATATCTTTTTGAAATCAGAATACAAATGTCGTATATTTTTTCCTTCGTTATTGACAAGTAAGTTTAAAAATGTTAAACTAAAGAGGAATATTTTTAAGGAGATCTTTATCTATTCCGTGATAAAGGTCTCTTTTTATGTGTGGAGGATATGAATATGAAAAAAGATGTCGTAATTATCGGTGCAGGTCCTGCGGGTATTTTCACTGCCCTTGAAATGCTTAAAAAAGGCTCAAAGAAGAGCATAATTATTGTTGAAAAAGGTCAGCCTGTTGAAAAAAGACATTGCCCCAAGGATAAAACTCAGAAATGCGTCAACTGTAAGCCCTATTGTCACATCACAACAGGCTTTTCAGGAGCCGGTGCATTTTCCGACGGAAAGCTCTCTCTTTGTTACGAGGTAGGTGGTGACCTTCCTCAGCTTATCGGCGAAAGAAAGGCTCAGGAAACAATTGATTATACGGATAAGATTTATCTCGAATTCGGTGCAGATACTCATGTTGAAGGTGTCAGCAATTCACAGGAGGTCAAGGAAATCCGCATGAGAGCAATTCAGGCAGGTCTCAAGCTTGTTGATTGCCCCATAAGACACATGGGCACAGAAAAAGCACAGGATATTTATTATGCTATTGAGCAGTACCTTCTCAATGACGGTGTTGAAATAATTTTTGGCTATGAATGTCATGATATTATTCTTGAGGATGGCACCTGTAAGGGTGCGTACTTGAGAAACAGCAAGGGTGATGCCATGTCAATTGAAGCAGATAACACCGTAATTGCAACAGGAAGAAGAGGTGCAGACTGGCTTGAAAAAATCTGTGCTGAATATGACATTGCCCATCAGCCCGGCACTGTTGATATAGGTGTCCGTGTTGAAGTGAGAAATGAAATCATTGAAAAGGTCAATGAGGTGCTTTATGAATCAAAGCTCATCGGCTATCCCGGTCCCTTTAAAAACAAGGTGCGCACCTTCTGTCAGAATCCCGGTGGATTTGTAAGCCAGGAAAATTACGATAATGACCTCGCTGTTGTTAACGGACACAGCTATAAGGACCTCAAGAGCAACAACACAAACCTGGCAATTCTTGTGTCTCACAATTTCAGCTATCCCTTCAATCAGCCTATTGAATATGCAAAGAAGGTCGGCGAATTAACAAATATGCTCGGTGCAGGACATATTCTTGTTCAGCGCTTTGGTGATATTCTTGACGGTAAGAGAACATGGGAAAAGGAGCTTTCACAGTCTAATGTAAAGCCGACTCTTCCTGATGCTGTTGCAGGTGATATTACTGCTGCAATGCCTTACAGAGCAATGATGAATATTATTAACTTCATTAAGGCGATGGATCATGTTGTGCCCGGCTTTGCTTCAACAGAAACACTTCTTTATTCACCGGAGCTCAAGTTCTATTCAAACCGTGTTAAGATGGATGATAAATTCAACACAAATGTAAAGGGCCTTCACTGTCTTGGTGACTCATCAGGCTGGACAAGAGGTCTTATGATGGCATCAGTAATGGGCGTGCTTATGGGCAGAGAGCTCGTCTGATTCTTAAGTTTTTCTTACAATAGCTGTAATCATTTGCATTTATGCTCTGTAACTGTTATATTAGAATCACATTAATTTAAAAGGTGATTTTATGCTGAAAAAAATTATTATAGCTGCAGTTATAATCGCTGTCTTTGCTTCGGCAGGGTGCTTTGCATATATTTTCTGCGATTCTATTCCTATGGGTGATGCGAGTAATGTTTCCTACACCGACAAGCATAATTCACAGAAGTTCAGCGACGAAGAAATTAACAAAGCAATTTCTGCGGTGAAAAGGAAATTCAGAATTTTTGAAGGCTGCACATTAACCGAGCTTTATTTTGATGAAGAGAAGAACAGCACGGAAACTCTTTCCTATCTTTCAAGCGGCAGGGGAAGCGAAAACGGTGCAACAGAAGAAAACGTTATAATTTTAATGTCCTCTTTTGAGGTTGACGGAAGTGGCGGTGACGGCTCCTTCAATGCCAATGAAACCTACAGCAACTGGATGTGGATTCTTATAAGGCAGAACAAAAGCTCCCCCTGGATTGTTGATGATTGGGGATACTGATTTATTGATATTTCACAAAAATATCCTTGTTTTCAGTTTTTGAAAAAGCTGAAAACAGGGATTTTTTATTTGATATTATACACTTCAATTGTGCAAACTATCCAAAATATTATAATTATGTCAAAAACTATTGACAAAACAATCAAATTGATGTAAAATGAAGCCAAGATAAAAGAAAGGGGTGTTACCAATGTACTGTTTAATGTAAACCGTACGATTTGATAACATAAAAAATTAAACTAAAGAAAGAAAACGCCATCAGACATTGGCTTATAACAATTGATTATCAGATCGATATGGTATCGACTTAATAAATATATAATTCAGTTATCTCTTTCGCAAAAAGAAAGAAGATAGCTAATAGAGAAAATGAAGAAAACAAAAGGTATCTCGTAGCCATAATTAAAAGCTAACGGAAGTCAGATGTTTGAAGAAGAAATATCTGAGAATTCAAGAGGTCTTGAGTTCATAAAGCACATGGCAATTTGAAGTAAGTCTCATTAAAGGGTAAACAAAAGCAAAATTTATAAGCTTCAAAAACCGATAGTGTAAACAAAAAGAGTAAAACGGAAAATTGAATGAGATACAAAAAACTGAATATCTACTAATAAAAAACAAACAAAAAATTCAAAATAAAAATCTCCGATAAATTTCTATCGGAGATTTTCTTTATGTGGGGAATAAAAAAAGGAGTGGAATTACACTCCTTTTTTTATCAGAACATTCTGTAAATTTCAACAATAATTGTCCAGACTCTTGTGCTCTTGAGCATGAAAAGGAAATCGTGAATGAAGCTCATGAAATCTTTTTCTTCTTCATACACAAGCTTTTCACTGCCGTCATCAATTGCAAATGCCTGAGTAAGACACATACCGCCCTCACCGAAAAGCTCAGCTCTTACATAAGTGAAGTCTTCTGCACCTTCAATCTCATCAAGGTTAAGAGCAGCAACTCCGTCTGCTACGCTTTCAGTTTTAATAACCTTGCCGTCTGCAATCCACTGAATTGTGTCAGCATCTGTTGTGTTAACGCTGATCGTGTGACCTTCAACATCAATTTTTGTGAACATGGGATAGGGAAGATTCATGTTTCGAACATCAATTTCCTCTGCAGGGCCGATAATATCATTTGCTCTGAGGATTCTTGTTATAGCAAAGAAAGCGCCGGTCTGCATTGTTTCCTTAATGTGGTCAACATCGTTTTCTTCCATCATGAATACGCTGAAGGATGTGTCAATGTCTTCAATTCTGTGAGCGTCATTGTTACTGAAGCCGATAACATTTTTGCCGTAGGGGAGAGTCTTCATAAGAAGATTATCCCAGAGGATACGGTCATAAGCTGTAACTGAATTTCTTTCGTTGAAAACCTCAATACCGAGGCAGCTGTCATATTTAAGAAGAATTTCGGCAAACATATTGACATTTTTCTCATCGCTTACAACAGAAATGTCCTTGTTGCTTTCGAGCCAATCGCCGGGATGGTTGATGTGTGAAAGGCCGCCGTTTTTGTCGATGAATGCAACAGCGTCTTCAAAGCCGTTTTCAACTCCGCCGTAGCCGTTACCAACGCCTTCGGGAAGGAAGAAGCCGTTAACATGGCTCTTGGTGAGTGTCATGTTGTTAAGCTCATTTGCGCCAGTTACACAAACCATTTTGTTTCCTCTAACTGTACCGTCATAAAGAGGATATGTACCGGTTGTGATGCCTTCATATTCTTCATCTGTAAGGTGTGCAACCTTATTGCCGAGAAGATACTGATAAGCATAAAGGGGAACGAAGGGCTGAGGACGGTTCCACTCAACGCCGGTCACACCGTGGTCTGAGTTTGCAAGGAAGGTGTAGCCCTGATTGTAATATTCCTTAACCATGGTTGCAAGGTCAATGTCAGCATCACTGTAGGTTGAATGTGAATGAAGGTTGCCCTTATAAGCACCCCATGCATTTTCACCCTCCCAGATTACATCTTCATAGCATGATTCAATGGTGTAATCATTTGTATCAGCTGCAAAAGCAATACCTGAGCAGCATAAAATGAGAGCACCGCAAAGAAGAAGGCTGAACAGTTTTTTTGTTGATTTCTTCATTGTTTTTACCACCTTTGTGCATTTTTAGTTTACTCCAATATTTTATTACCAAATTTATCTTGTGTCAAGAATTTTGAAATAAAATTAATTGAATTTGGTTAAACTCTTCAGTTAAATATGAATTATTGACACTGCGGTCTGATTTTGATATACTTTTTTATCATAAACCAAAAGGATGATGAAATTGAAATATCCTGATTACGGATGGTGTATTGATAACAACAAAAAGGAGCTTTACACCAATGAAACTGAAAGACTGATTTCTGTTGTACCTGATGAAAGACAGCTGAAATTTCTCGAAATGGAATACTATAATTTTATCCATTTCGGAATCAATACCTTTTATAACCGTGAATGGGGCAACGGCAGGGAGGATATATCCCGTTTTAACCCCGAAAAGCTTAACACGGATCAATGGTGTGAGGTGCTGAAGAGTACGGGCAGTAAGGGAATAATAATCACTGCAAAGCACCATGACGGCTTTTGTCTTTTTCACACTGCATACACGGACCACTGTGTACTCAACACACCCTTCAAAAGGGATATAGTAAAAGAGCTTTCTGAAAGCTGCAGAAAGTACGGTCTTAAGCTCGGTGTTTATCTTTCACCCTGGGACCGTCATGAAAGCACCTACGGAACAAGTGAATATAACGATTATTTTGTCTCGCAGCTTAAAGAACTTTGCACAAATTACGGCGAGCTTTTCTGTGTCTGGTTTGACGGTGCCTGCGGAGAGGGTCCTAACGGTAAAAAGCAGGTTTACGATTGGGAAAGATACTATGAAACAATAAGAAAGTATCAGCCGGAAGCTGTTATTTCTATAAGCGGTCCCGATGTGCGATGGATCGGCAACGAAGGCGGCAGAGTAAGAAAAAGTGAATGGTCTGTTATCCCTGATGAAAAGGACAGCGTTGAAGCAGTCGCTGATAATTCTCAGCAGAATGAGGATGAAACAAAAAAGATGGCAAACAAGCTTGATGACCGTGATGAAGACCTCGGCTCAAGGGAACTTTTAAAAAAGTATTCAAGGCTTGTTTTCAAGCCTGCCGAAGCCGATGTATCAATCAATATGGGCTGGTTTCATACAAGTAATATCTTTGCACATGCAAGGCGTGGAAGAAGCGCTGAAGCTCTTGCGAGGATTTATTGGAATACAGTTGGCAGCAATGCATCAATGCTTCTGAATGTTCCGCCTCAGAAAAACGGTCTTATTGGAAAAAGCGAGATTAAAAGGCTTAAGAAATTCACAAAGCTTATTTCCGAACCTTTTAAAAATGAAATTACACCCGAATCGGTTTCTCTTCTGACAAAAGAAGGGAAGTACAATGCATCAGACTGCATGCTGACAGATGACAAAAAGAGCTATACCTTCAAGGACAATGATCTTGCCGTTTCTGTAAAATTCGGAAAGCCCGAAAGAATTTCAATGATAAGCATGCGGGAGGATTTAACGGCGTCACAGCGTGTGGAGCAGTTTTGCATTCTTGCAAAAACTGAGAACGGTGAATTTTTTCCAGTATATGACGGCACTGTTATCGGCTCAAGAAAAATCGTGAGATTTGAACACAACTATAATGTTGAAACAGATGAAATTCTTCTTCTTCCCACACAGGTAAGAGGTAATCCTGTTCTGAAGGATTTGCATTTTTATGCCTGATGAACATTGAACAGTTAAAATAACGAAAAGCAGACTGAAATCCTTCTATGCTTCAGTCTGTTTTTTCTTTATGTTCTATTGATTTTTCCTTCAGTTGCTGATATAATATTTTATCAATGTGTAAAAATCCCTTCACAGGAGGTAATATAAATGATTCGTACAGAAATTGCAAAACTCTATGAAAACGCTGAACAGTATACCGACGGTCTTGTAACCGTTGCAGGTTGGATCCGCACTAACCGTGACTCAAAGGTGCTGGGCTTTATGGAGCTTAATGACGGCAGCTGCTTTAAGGGTGTTCAGGTTGTTTTTGAAAAGGACAAGATTGACAACTTCGCAGAGGTTGCAAAGTATAATGTAGGTGCTGCAGTAATTGTTGAGGGTAATCTTATACTTACTCCCGAAGCAAAGCAGCCTTTTGAAATCAATGCAACAAAGGTTATTCTTGAGGGTGCTTCAGCTCCCGAATACCCCTTGCAGAAAAAAAGACATTCACTTGAATATCTCAGAACAATTGCACACCTGAGACCCAGAACAAATATCTATTCCGCATCCTTCAGAGTACGTTCTGTTGCTGCTCAGGCAATTCACCGTTTCTTTGAATCAAGAGGCTTTATCTATGCACACACACCTCTCATTTCCTGCTCAGACTGTGAAGGTGCAGGTGAAATGTTCAGGGTGACTACTCTAGACATGGAAAATCCTCCCAGAACAGATAAGGGTGAAATTGATTACAGTGAAGACTTCTTCGGCAAGAGTGCCTTCCTCACTGTTTCGGGTCAGCTTCAGGGTGAAATTATGGCTCAGGCCTTCGGAAAGATTTACACCTTCGGTCCCACCTTCAGAGCCGAAAAGAGCTATACTCAGCGTCATGCAGCCGAATTCTGGATGATTGAGCCTGAAATTGCTTTTGCAGACCTTAACGATGACATGGAGCTTGCTGAAAGCATGATCAAGTTTGTAATCAATTATGTTATGGAGCACTGCAAGCAGGATATCGAATTCCTTAATCAGTTTGTTGATAAGGGCCTTATTGAAAGACTTAACGCAGTTGCTTCATCAGATTTTGCAAGAGTAACATACACCGACGCAGTTAAGATTCTTGAAGAAAATAACGATAAGTTTGAATTCAAGGCATATTGGGGCTGTGACCTTCAGACAGAGCATGAACGCTTCCTTACTGAGCAGGTTTACAAAAAGCCCGTTTTCGTCACAGATTACCCGAAGGAAATCAAGGCCTTCTATATGAGACTTAACGATGACGGAAAAACCGTTGCAGCCTGCGACCTTCTTGTCATGGGCATCGGTGAAATCGTCGGCGGCAGTCAGAGAGAAGAAAGATATGACGTTCTTGTTGACCGTATAAATGAGCTCGGACTCAAGGAAGAGGATTACTGGTGGTATCTTGATCTTCGTAAATACGGCGGAACAAAGCATGCAGGCTTCGGTCTCGGCTTTGAAAGACTTGTAATGTACCTTACAGGCATTTCAAACATCAGAGACGTTCTTCCCTTCCCCAGAACAACAGGCTCTGCAGATTTCTGATAAAAGCTTACAGAAAGCACGGAGTTCCGGATCCTGAATTCCGTAACGGCAATACCAAAGGAGGATTATTATGTCAGCACTTAAAGATTATTCAAAAGAAAGACTTTTGTTCTTAAAAGAAGAGCTTACAGAGCAGTATGAGGCTTTTAAGGCTCAAGGCCTTAAATTAGATATGTCAAGAGGTAAGCCGGGCTCAGACCAGCTTGCAGTTTCAAACGGACTTCTTGATGTAATCACATCAAGAGACTGGGAGGATGACTCTTCTAATCACAGCCTTGAATACAGAAACTACGGTCTTCTCACAGGCATTATTGAGTGTAAGGAAATTTTCGCAAAGCTTCTTAAGGTTCCCACAAAGAATGTTATTGTTTGCGGAAACTCAAGCCTTAACATGATGTTTGATTATATCACCCAGTGTATGCTTACAGGCTCAGGTGCTGAACCATGGAAGGATCAGGGCGAAATCAAGTTTCTTTGTCCCTGCCCGGGCTATGACAGACATTTTTCAATCTGTGAATATTACGGCATCAAGCTCATTCCCGTTGATATGACAGAAACAGGCCCTGATATGAATCAGGTTGAAGAGCTTGTTAAGGACCCGAAGGTCAAGGGTATGTTCTGCGTGCCTAAGTATTCTAATCCTACAGGTGTAACATACACCGCTGAAACCGTTGAAAGAATTGCAGCAATGACACCTGCTGCAAGCGATTTCAGAATCATCTGGGATAATGCATATATCATTCACGACCTTGAGGAGCACGGCGAAAAGCTTGACAATATCTTTGATGTTCTCAAAAAATACGGTCATGAGGACATGGTGATTGAGTTTACCTCAACTTCAAAAATCAGCTTTCCCGGCTCAGGCGTTGCAGTTCTTGCAGCTTCTGATAAGAACATTGACATGATTATCAGCCGTATGTCAATTCAGACAATAGGCTATGATAAGCTCAACCAGTTCAGACATGTCAAGTTTTATAAGGATGTTGCAGGCATCAAAAACCACATGAAGCTTCACAGAAACATTCTTGCACCGAAGTTCAAGGCAGTTATCAATGAATTTGAAAACAGCCTCGGAAAATATGAAATCGCTTCATGGACAAAGCCGAAGGGCGGATATTTTATATCACTTGATGTTATGGAGGGTACTGCAAAGCGTGTTTATGAGCTTTGTAAGCAGGGTGGTGTAACACTTACAACTGTTGGCGCAACCTTCCCTTATGGTTATGACCCGAAGGACCGTAATATCAGAATTGCTCCGTCATATCCTCCTGTTGATGAGCTTATGACAGCAACCAAGCTGCTTTGCATCTGTGTGAAGCTTGCAGCAATTGAAAAGCTTCTTGAAAACAAATAATAAAACAGGGTGGCTCTCATTTTCAGATAGTCATCCTGCACTTTTTAATATACCGATAATTTTTTTCGGAGGGGATAAATGTGAAGTTCGGCAGATTTATATCAAAAATGATAATGGTGTTAGTGATACCGATTTTAGTGGTTTCTGCTTTGGCAGCATCTTTCGGATTTAATTCAATTTTTGAAATGCTCAAGTCTTTGGTTGAAAATGTTCTGCCATTCGGAAATGTTGTGGCTGATATCATGAGCTATCATTACAATGTACAGATAGGAAAGGATATTACTGTTTTACTTGTAATTTCGGATGTTATCAAGGCTTTGATTTCAAGCGTGCTTTTCACTCTTTTTGTCTCTGTTATCCCTGCAATTTTTCCTGTAATGAGTAAAAAGGCTGTGCCGTTTTTCTTTTTAAAGACACTTCTTGCAATTCTTGTTGCTCTTGTTTCAGGCTTCGTTTTGGACCGGCTTGAAGATAAGCTTTCAGAATTTACATATAAAACTGTACCAGTGATGTTTTTCATCATTATATTTGTTATATGCTCTTATTACTGGTTCAGGCATATGATATTGCATGGCTTTAAACTTGGATTTGCTGCTACATATTTTCTCACCGGAAAGCTTATTCCGTCTTTGCTCAGAACCGTTGCAATTTATGCTTGCCTTTCAATGACGATTATCATCATTACGGATAAGTCGCTTTCAATGGCATTTATGCCCATTGTTATTCTGATTTTTGGAATTGCAATGGTAATATCATCAGTTTTTGAAAATGGCTTTGTCAATAAAGTAATAGGAAGCTTGTGGGATTAATATTCTTTTTTCAGATTTACGGCATCTTTTTCAGATGTCGTAAAATTTTTTTGTGAGTTTTTTCTACATTTTCTCTAATCTATTGACAATAATTGTATTTGATGTATAATTATTCTTAATACGTATTATCGGCTTAATGCGTTAAAGCGTCATAGTATAAATTATTTATTGTGCGGAGGGGATTACAGTGTATAAGTGTAAGATTTGCGGGGTTAATGAGGTTGATTTTTCCGGTGGAGTATGTGAGCTTTGTTCTCTTACATATGATCCTGCCGCCGAAGCTGCCGCTATGCCAAAAAGCTCAGTGAAAAGACCTCATATGATGGGAATTGCACCCGAAAGCACTGAAAATCAGACATATATTCCAAAGCACAGCTCGGGCAGAAAAAGAATTCTTGTCAACGGCGGTGCTGAAATTAATAACACTGATCCTTACGGCAATGTAATCACACCTCAGCAGGATGTACAGAATGAGGTTAAGGTTTACAGTGCAGGTCAGGTGCCTCAGACTGTTACAAACATAACTGATGCTGTTACACCTGCTGAACCTAAGGCAGTAAGGAACAGCCGTAATGAACCCATTACAAAAGGTATTACGAAAAACATTATGGTAGACACTGAAAAGAAATCCGGAATTGCAAAGTGGTTCAGGTCACTTATCAAGGGAGTTCCCTTCACAACTGAAAATGAAATTACAATGTTCCAGGTTTTCCCTGATTTTACCGGCTCTGCGCTTAATGCCTCAGGTAACGCCTGTGACCAGGTAATAGTATACGGAAAAATCAACAATGGAGTTATCAGCGAGAATAATGATGTTGAGGTTTTCGGCTACAGAGACTCAAGCAATAATATTATTGCTGCCACAGTTAAAAACATTGCTTCAGGCACAATTATAACTCCAAACCATTCAATCAGTGCAGGCGTGGTTCGTGGCATTTCAATTTTTGGCTTTGCTTGTCTTATTGCGTTGTTCCTTTGATTTTAAACGGTTAAGTATTTTACTTTATTTTTTTGTACCAACAATTTTCAGGAGGGTAGAGGGTGTCTGCAAACAATTTTTATACATCAACGGAAAAGAATTATGCCCTTTGCAGAAAAGAGCTTGATTTTATTCCCAACGGAAACTTCATTTCTGAAGGCTATGAAGAGTGTCACGATATGCAGTTTTTCAGAATCAAGGGTATCACGGGCTTCTGGAAATCTGAGGATGATTATGATGTCACAACTCTTGTAGGTGATATTCTTAACAGCTGTGTCCGTCATCAGATTCCCTTTGCTTACGCAATTATCGGTGATGAAAACGGAATCAACATTTATGTCGGCACAACAAAGCTTCTCAGAGAGGGCGTTAAAACCTCCTATGAAGCAGTTTTTCCGGGAATCGATATTGAACTTGTGTCAGAAAATCCCTTAAGGTCTGCACCGAAGAGTTACGGTGGAATGTTCACGGGTATTCCTGCAGATAAGATTTCAAAAGAGAAAAAGCACTTTCAAATTGAAAATATCTGTCGGGGCATGCAGGGAAAGAATTTTACTTATGTAATTCTCGCATCGGGCATAGGAAATATAACCGTAAGCTTCGGTCACGAGCGTATACTTGAAGAAATGGAAAGTGTATATGCCCTTATCAATCAGACTGTATCGGGAGGCGTTCAGGGTAATATTTCGGCTCAGAAGCAGGATTTCAACAGTAAGAATTACTTTGAAAATCTTGAAGCTCTTGAAAACAGCATAAAAGAAGGCTGTGCAAGAGGCATGTGGAGAGTTAACGGCTATTTCGCCTGTGATAATCATAATGATTCCGTAAGACTCGGAAATATAATCAAGGCAAGCTTTTCAGGTGAAGAATCCAAGCCCGAGCCCTTCAGGGTTATTGAATACAACAAAATCAGTGATGTCATCGCAAACACATACATGATGGCTGATACCATCGAAAACCGCGAGCTGCACCCCTTGGGAACATGGCAGCGTGTCAATTTTCCAAGACCACTGAATTTTTATATTTATAAGTTCCAGACGATACTTAACAGTAACCAGCTGGGTGTACTGTGTCAGCTTCCCACAAAGGAGTTTCCCGGTTGGTATATTGACGATTATGTTGAATTCGATGTATCAAGCCGTGTCAGGGAAAATCAGAAAAATCCCGTTCCAATCGGTGACGTCTGCGTTGCAGGACGAAAGGATAATAAGTGCACAAACAATATTTATACCGTTGAGAAAAACGATCTGACAAGACATGCTCTTATAATCGGTATTACCGGCGGCGGTAAAACCAACACTTCAAAATCAATTCTCAACACATTATGGAACGCTGAGCAGTATAACGAAAAGGTTCCTTTCATGGTGATTGAATCAGCCAAAAGGGAATATTGGGAGCTTCGTAATCTCAAGGGCTTTGAGGATTTGCTTGTGTTTACATTAGGTGCTGAAGCTTCAGCCACCTCAGTGCGCTACAGAATCAATCCCTTTGAGACCAACCCCGGCATTTCACTGCAGACTCATATTGACTATCTGCTTTCAACCTTCAAGGCTGCT
Organism: Acutalibacteraceae bacterium; assembly: GCA_045604105.1. Classification (GTDB taxonomy): domain Bacteria; phylum Bacillota; class Clostridia; order Oscillospirales; family Acutalibacteraceae; genus UBA6857. The sequence continues at coordinate 32,480 of JAZUNJ010000016.1, forward strand.
TTTGACCTGTACCCACCAATGCCGTACATACTCGAAAAGGCAGTTTATGAGATTTACAGTGACCGTGGTTGGGATATTGTCGAAAATGTGAACCGATACGGGCTTGCAGAATATCCCACATTGACAGACCTTTATAATAAAATAGATGTTATCGTTGACGAAATGGGATATCATCAGGAGGTTCAGTCAAATGTCAAGGCGGCACTTCAGGCAAGGGTTTATTCTCTTATGATAGGCGGAAAGGGTGCAATGCTTAATACACCTAAGTCTGTTCCCATACAGGAGCTGCTTTCACGGCCTGTTGTTATGGAGCTTGAGGATCTTGGCGATGACGAAACCAAATCCTTTGTTATAGGTATATTACTAGTTCAGCTTTATGAATACCGTAAATCTCAGATGACCAAGGGCAGCAAACAGCTTTCTCACATTCTTATGGTTGAGGAAGCACACAGACTCCTCAAAAATGTGTCTGAGGGTGGCGAAGGTGGAAATACACGGGCAAAATCCGTTGAGTTTTTCTGCAATCTGCTTGCAGAAATCCGTACCTTCGGTCAGGGTATCATAATCGCAGACCAGATACCAACAAAGCTTGCATCTGATACAATAAAGAACACAAACCTTAAAATCGTTCACCGGACCGTCGCTCTTGAAGACAGAGAGACAATCGGAAAGGCGATGAATATGACATCTGAACAGATTGAATATCTCAGCTCACTCAGACGAGGCTATGCTGCAGTTTACGCTGAAGGTGACAGCAGACCTAAATGTGTCAAATTACCTCTCGTAACTTCCTATTATGAAAAGAACAGACAGGAGGTTATATCGGAAGTAAGAAACAAGGTCTATGGCATAGCAAGCGGTTATGACGAAATTATAAGTCATCACATGGGCTGCTCTTTCTGTGAGCAGAGATGCCGATACCGTGAAACGGTCAAGGGGTTTGTTGATAAAAGGCTTGATCTGCAGAAGCTTATTCAAAAGCTTGCAGCCAAAAAATATTCTGCAAAAACTCTTGCGGCCTTTGTTGAATCAGACCTTGTTAAAAAATATGATATAAGCAACACTTTCCAGAAAATATGCCTTCTCGGCTATATTTTATCAAAGGTACCCGATTTCAATGACGGACAGAGACAAAAAACAATATCTGACTGTCTTGAATATATAATCAAAAAATAAAAAACGGAGGTAGAAAATTATGGCAGATTATGCGATAAGCGCGGCCAATCTGAGTATTATTGAAAGAAATCTGAGTGCAATTCACAAGGATCTCGAAGTTGTCGATACAAGAATTGACCACGTAGACAATAACATCAAGGTGGTTTATGACGAAATAGGTCAGCTGGCACAGGACTTCAATCAGTTCGTCCGTCTTCAGATGATGGAAAACAGAAAGCAGCTTGCTCACACAAGACTTATTGAAATCCGTCAGGATCTTGAAAAGAAATACGGTCACTATGACACAATCAGAAGACACACCACAGGTATTCTTCAGGCGGATGACCTTGGCATTGTAAGAAAAGAAACAATCACAAGTGCGTCAGAGCAGATGATGCTTGACGCACCCGGTTATTGGCTTGCACCTTGCCTTGTTGCTCTTGCAGCATGGATTAACGATGAGCCTGAGCTTGCAGAAAGAGCTCTCAGAGAGGGTATTAAAAGAAATGATGAAAAAACGTCTCTTTTCTTTGCTCTTATCTGCAGAAGAGCAGACCGTAAGCAGGCTGCACTTAAGTGGACACAGCGCTATCTTGAAAACCAGGATGAAGAAAACCTTGACAGAAAAACAATAATCATTCTTGATGCATTCGCAAGCGGCTTGCTTGGTGCTGACTCTGAGGGTATTGTTTCAAAACAGATGGCAAAATGGATGGATCACCTTGCTGCAAAGCCCGGCTTTGTTGAAAAGCAGACCGAACAGTGGTCTGAAGCGATTAATCTTAAAAGAAAGCCTATTGATACAAAAGAATATCCCTACCTTCGTAAATACAGTAAAACATGGCCGGTTCTTCAGGATATCATGGAGGGTGCACGCCTTCATGCTGATATTCTCGGCTATTTCATTGATATTTTTGATCAGGAGGCTTCAACAGACTCTCTTAAGGAGCAGCTTGACGGAATTCTTGAAAGCCTTGTAACAGATTATGATGATGAAGAGCTTCCTCTTCGTAAAGAAGAAAAGTTTGAGCAGTTTGTTGTTCAGTTCGGCGGTGACGAAAAACGTGCCCAAAAGCACATGAATATTGAACAGACCGCTTTTGAAACACACAAGGATTTCACACAGCTTCTCACAGATGCTGCAATGAAGCCCGAATCATCACATGCAAGTGTGTCAACCCAGAAGTTCGCAATCGCTCTTTCAAAGGATTGGATAAGCACTGCTTATGACGATGTTGTTGCACAGAACCGTATGAAGATACCCAACGAAATTGAAATCAATGTTGATACCTTCAACGATAAAACAACTGACGGACAGAATGAAGATGAGCTTGTTACAAAATTCAACGAGCTTGTTGATAAAGAAAAGGCTGATGCACTTTCTAAATGTGTGCTTTCCGCCTTTGAAAATTATTTCTGCCTTTACGGTGGCGGTGCAATTGCTGCAGTTGGTCTTATTATGCTTATCTTTGGTGAAGTGTTCATGGGTATAATTGCCATTATTGCAGGTATTGGTCTTGTTATCAATCACTTCTCAAAGAAAAAGAATGTTGAAACCTCACGTCAGAATCTCACAGCTCAGTTCGAAGAGAAACGTAAAAACGGCACACAGATCGTTCGTGCAACTCTTGCTGAGGTTGTTGATTTTAGAGCTGAGTTTTCAGAAAAAGACGGTGAAAGCCAGAAGGTTACTGACTTCCTTGAGCAGATCAGTCCTGAGCAGTATGTAAAGAAGCTTTCAGATTCTAACCGTCGCATTACTGTTTCAAAATAATTGGGGGAGGATATAAAAATGGATAACAATATTGCAACTGATATGCCTTTGGTTTGTCCCAAATGCGGTAAAAATAATAAGTCCGTGGCAAAGTTCTGTGTTGGCTGCGGTAATAAATTTGAACAGCCGGCTCCTGTTTTTGCACCTGTTGAAGAAAAGAATGAAGCTCCTGCTTCTGCTTTTGCACCTGTTGAAGAGAAGAAAGAAGCAGTAGCCTCAGCTTTTGCTCCTGTAGCAGAAAAGAAGGAAGCTCCCGTTTCAGCTTTTGCTCCTGTTGAAGAAAAGAAGGAAGCTTTTGCTCCTGCTTTTTCACCTGCAGAGGAAAAGAAGGAAGCAGCACCTGCATTTGCAGCAGCTGAAAAGAAAGAAGCGGTGGCTGCTCCTGCTCAGGCTGAGGTTAAATACGTTGAGCCTGAAGATGCCTTTGCAAAGGGTCTTCCATCATGGAGTGTTGAGCCTCCTCAGGTTATGGTCAGGAGGCGTAAAAAATAATGGCTATAAAACCACCGCACACATATTCTGAGTGGGTTACATTGCTTGATATGCTGAAATCAAAGGAAGATGACGAGGCTGTTCTCGAAGCAATGCTTCAGGGAACAATTGAGTGGCAGACCGGTGTTGCAGAGCGTTTTGCTAAAAAGCTTATAGACGTTATAAATTTCCGCATGAATGCCGCAACCGATAAGTTCCAGAAGGAGCTCAACAGAGCCTACGGACAGGAAAGAGTTATTGTTCAGGCACTTTTAGGTCTTCGTAAGGAAATGAAATTTCTTACAAGAGCTATAAATCTTCCTGCAATTCCTGAAAAGGACCGTCAGCAGTATGTTCAGCTTGTACGCAGTCAGGCTGACAGTATTCAGGAATCCCTTGAGGACTCAGCAAAAAAAGACCGTACAGGTAAGCTTGCAAGCATTGTACGCAGTCACAAAGTAAATGCCTTTTGATAGGAGAAAAAACAATGAGCGATATTGCAAAAAGTAAAGAACTTTTAAAAAGATATTCAATAGCCCGTATTCCCTTCATTGCTGTTAACACAATTGAAGTTGCAAGAACACTTGACGTTCTCAAGGAAGTATCAGAAGAACTTCAGCTTCCTTTTTATGTACACTCAATGTCAAAGGGTGTTTATGACCTCACAACAGATAAGGTTGTGAATGAAGACAGATCAATTTACGGCGCTATCGATTATATGACTGAGCAAATGAAGCGTAAGCAGTACATGACACTTGTTCTCACAGAAGTACCTGACCTCAGCGGTGATAACGGCGATGCAAGGCAGATTCTCGCACTTGCCACACTTGCCAATGAATCAGGCGGTGTAATTATCGTGCTTACAAACGGTTCAATCTGGAATCAGCTGCAGAGACTGGGTATGGTTGTTAAAATTGATCTTCCCAGTGAAGAGGAAATGTATTCAATTATCAAGGAATATATTGATGATTACCGTGCTGAAATTCCTATTGAATGGGATAATACAGACATAAGAGAAGCTGCTTCAACTCTAGCAGGAGTTACCCGTATTGAAGCTGAAAATGTTATTGCGGCACTTATTGCCAATAAGTGTATTAAAAAATCAGACCTTGATGAAATCAGATACGCAAAGGACAGATTGTTCTCAGATATTTCAGGACTTGAAAAAATTGACGTCGATCCGAGCGTAAAGGATGTAGGCGGACTTTCAGGTTTACGTAAATGGCTTGACGAAAAGAAAGAGCTTCTCACTCCCGAGAAAAGGGATGAGCTTAAAGCAAAAGGCCTTCAGCCACCAAGAGGTATTCTTCTTGTCGGTGTACCCGGCTGCGGTAAGTCCCTTTCTGCAAAATCAATATCTGCAAACTGGAAGCTTCCCTTATACAGACTCGACTTTGCAACTGTTCAGGGTAGCTATGTCGGTCAGACAGAGCAGCAGCTCAAAGATGCCCTTACAACGGCTGAAAATGTTTCACCTTGTATTTTGTGGATTGATGAAATTGAAAAAGGGCTTTCAGGTGCAGGTAGTTCAAATGATGGCGGTGTATCAACAAGAATGGTCGGACAGTTTCTTTTCTGGCTTCAGGAATGCAAGAAGCAGGTTTTTGTTGTTGCAACAGCAAACGATGTTTCAATGCTTCCTTCTGAGCTTCTCAGAAGAGGTCGATTTGACGAGCTGTTTTTTGTTGATCTTCCCACTGCAGATGAACGTCGCGAAATACTCTCGCTTTATATGAGAAAGTATCTCAAGGTTGAATTTGCCGGTCCCTTTGCGGATAAGATTGTTGAGCTTACAGACGGGTTTACGGGTGCTGACCTTGAGTCCACTGTAAGAGACCTTACTTACAGATCAATTGCAAACAACGGCTTTGCCCTCAATGAAGAGAATATTGTCACAGCATTCAACAATGTTGTTCCTCTTTCTCAGACAAGCCCTGAAAAAATTGAAGCAATCAGAGATTGGGGTAAGGAGCGCGCTGTACCTGCATCAGGCAAGCCTATCGGCGGCGAAGCTCTTAACAAGAAAAACAGCGGACCCAAAACACGCAAGGTGTTGGTTTAATTAAAAAATGAGGACACGGCGCGGATTGATTTTAAGTCAAGATTGTTGCCGTGTCCTGCTGCTTTGGAGGGTAAGCATGGGTTACGGATTCGGGAATTCTGAAATAAAGGAAAAATATGAGCCTTTAGATGTGGCAGATGCAACGCCAATAGATGTTGATGTGCCCGAAATTAATGAAACAGATGAAAATTTTGATGACTGTGAAATCAGTGAAGTTTCTGAAGCAAGTGAAACTTTAAATGAAACAACAGAAGAATTTGAAACAGAGGAAAGCTTTGAAGATTGTGAAAAAATATCTGATGATATAACAGATGTCGGCAGCGAGTTCGCAGAAGAGGAGGAAGATAATTTCGACGACTGTGAAAATCCTGATGAAATGCAGCCTGACGGCGCCGCTGAAGCACAATATGTTGCTGTAGTAGAGTGTGAAGTGAATAGTGACACAACAGATGTGCAGGAAGTTGTTCAGAGGGCATATGACGATTGCGATGACCCTGAGGACATGCAACAGCTGACCGATAACATAAATGCAAATTCTGATTATGAGGTCATAAATGCACAGGTAGTTGAAGCTTCCGAAAAAACTGACGGCGAAATTATGGAGCGCGGTGAAACTGCCGAGGAATATGAAGACCGTAAGGACATATATGAAGAAAAGAAGGAATCAGATGATAAGGCTGCTGAGGAAGCCGAGGACCGTCTTGAAAATACCGAAAAAGATGTAGAGTCTGATGTAAAAGATAACCGTGAAGAAACAGAAGAAAAAGATAATCACGAATATGACAAGAAAAATGCGTATGAAGACTTTGAAGATGCTGACGATACAGAAAGCATTGAAGCTAAAGAAGATAAAAGCCTGGAACAGCGTGTTGATGAGCTCAGGGAAAGGGATGATATAGACCCCTCTGAGGTTGAAGCACTTCGAGAGGAAAACGCTAGAGAGCTTGAAAAAAAGCGTGAGGAAAAGGAGAGTCTCGACAAGGAGTATAAGGCAAAGTTTGATAATGTTCTCTCACTTGAAAAGGGCAGTGAAGAATATAAATCGGCAATGAATGACTATAACGATGTAAGAGAACGCAGAGAAACGGCAGATGCTGAAATAAAAGACCTTGAAAAGCAACAGGAATTTCTTGACATGAAGGGCTTTGAAATTAATAATATAAACATTGAAAAGGGTGAAGCTGCCGTGGAGGCTTCAGCTGAAACCGTTAAAGCATCTGAAGAGCTTAACAAAAAATTCGAAGATGAATATTATTCAGAGCGTCCAGATAAAAAGGAGCTTCTTGAAATAAAAGAGCAGAACACCGAAAAAATTTCAGAGCTGACAGAGCAAAGAGATGCAATGAAGCTTGCTCTTGACGCCAAAATGAATGAGATGTCTGAATACATAACCTCAAATCAGATGACTCAGTTTGAATCACACAATGATATCAGATATCAGCAGATGGCAAACGAGTACAGCGTCATAAAGGCTGCTTATGATAAGAACGGCTATGAAATTTCAAAGCTGGAGACCAACAATGAGCTTATCGATACTAAGACTTCCGAAATCGAAGAGCATGGGACACTTAAGGACAAAATATCCTCTTTCTTCAGTGGCTTCAATATTTCGGAATCTTTACCGCAGAACGAGATTCAGGAAGCAGTCGCTGAAAGCTCTGAATCAGTGACGGAAGATGTATCAGTAGATGAATCTGTCAGTGAGCGCTTTGAAAAATTCAAGGGACGTGATCTGAAGGAGCTCGATGAAGAGGAGCTTAAGGAATTTACCTGCATTTCAATTGATAACGCTCTTGAAAAATACGGTGAAAATCTTTCTGACGAAAGAAAAGAAAAAATCAGAAACAGTATTTCCTTCGTTGATACCGATTATGTCAGAAAACACACATCGGCAAGCGATCCGGAATGTGTACTGGGATATTATTCCCCGGTTGATGACAATATCAAAATTAATCTTGATGCACAAAGTGAAGCAGACGATGTAATTGCAACAATAGACCATGAGTGCTTACATATGATTACTCAGATGGTGAATGAAGAGACAGGTGAACCCTATGGTGTCACAGGAGTTAAAAATTATCTGTATGTAAACGGAAATGTGGGTATGAATGAAGGCATTACAGAAATGTATTCCATAAAAAACATGAAGGAAATCAATCCTGACTATGTCTCAAAGTCCTACACGGATAATGTGGAAATTATGAAAGAGTTCGAAAGCATCTGTGGTGAGGATAAACTCAGGTCTGCTTATATGAATAATAATTTAAACATTTTGAGAGAAGATTTTGAAAAATATGAGGGTGAGCGTAGCTTTGATGATTTTTGTAACAATATGGATAAAATGCATCAGCATTTAAATGACGGTAATTATACTGCTGCACGTTCATATAAAGCAAAAATCAATGAAATGCTCATATCTTACAAAAAGAACAAAAGTGATTCGAAAAGGGGGATATTAGGTGGAACTCTCGGTTAAAACAATAATTAATGAGGTATATTCAGGTGATGAATCTCAAGGTATTTCAACAAGGCTGAATATATTGTACGGAGTTCTGTTTGACATTTTAAAGCAAGAGGATAAGCAGCAGGTTTATTCTGAAATAATTGCTTATGAGAAAACAGTATCAGAGGATTTGTATATGTATGTCAGTGAATATGAAAGTCTTACACCTGATCTGATTCTGTCAACCTTTTCGGCACTTTCCTTCGAATGCGCCCGTATGAGGTTGAATGGAGAAAAGAGTGTAAAGCTTGCAGAATATGAGCAGATGATTTATTCTCAGCTTCTTGGTGTCGCATCTGTAATCAGTGAGGATACAAGAAAAAGAAAAGCCTCACTGATTTCCGAAACTCTTATGGATTTTGCATATGCTTCAGGAAAAACAGACAACATGAGCTTACGACTACATAATATAATTTAGTGAAAAAAGAAAAGGAGAACATATTATGCCAAGACCAATGTTAAGAACACCTCAGACTCAAAACAGAACAGATTCCGTTCTGTCAACAACCCGGCAGCAGACTCAGGCTCAGAAGAAGCAGCTTCAGCAGATTGACCAGATGAAGCTTGACAGACTTCTCAGACAGCCCCGTTCAAAGGAATATATGGATGCCATTCATCGTCTTGATGCAGGCGGACACGTTCACAATCAGAACAAGGTGAAAAGCATCATTGAAGCAATTCAGGATGAATTTCCTGAAGTTGAAATCAGCGGAATCATGCTGGGTGTTGTTTCAATTTGCTACCTTGGAAGGCCTTACGAGGTACATACTCTTGATATGACAAATAACATTATTGAGCATTATAAAACAGGTCAGCCCCTTCCAAGCGGAATGGAAAAGGCGAGAGGCGTCGCTATGAGAGGCGGTTATGAGTTTATTGAGGTTTATGTTGACTGCTGCCGTTGTGTAAGTGCAAACGGTTCAGTTGCAGTTGTCAAGGGTTAAACAGTAAAACGGCTGTTGCGTTATGCAACAGCCGTTTAAAAGTTTAAGCATCAATATGAGTTTACATATTCGGTTTTGATGAAGCCGTAAAGAGTACCGTATCTTATATAGCTCCATTCTCTGTCCTCCTGAGCAGTGCCGAGAATTGTAATAATTGTACCCTCTTCAAGAAGAGTGATTCTGTCATACTGCTCGCCGGGTCCTGTTCTGAGATTGAGACCGACAGCAGGTCTTACATAAGCCTCATAGGTGTTGCTCTCGTTGTAGTAATCAACACCGTGGGGAGTTGACGGAGGAGCTGCAGAGCTTGATGTCTGTGTTGATGAAAGATATTGAGTAGCAAGCCATCCGAAGAAGCCTGAGCCATCATGATAAACATATGTCCAGTCTTCACTTTTATCTGAGCCACCGATAATTTCAACTGCTTCATTCTGTCTTATGGTAAGAATTGAATCATAATCAGTACCGGGGCCCTTTCTGAGGTTGAGACCCTCCATGGGCATAACATAATATGTAACTGAATTATAGCTGAAGTCGGGGCTTACGATGTCACTGTCTGCTGATGTTGTGTTGTTATCGCCGACGAAATCTCTTACAGTTGTTTCGTCATCATTTTGTGAGACTGACTGCTCATTGTTGTTTAATGCAGGTTTATCATCCTTATTCATAACAGCGGGAAGGAATCGGATTGCAAGGGCTGCAATAAGAACAACCACAACAACACTAACGCTTATAATGAGGGGGACATTAACATTTTTCTTGACTTTTTCGGGTTTATCGTCAATTTTATCTGGTGTTGCCGTGTCTTCTTGTCTGTCTGCTTCGTTCTGAAGAGCGAAGGATGTGTATGTTTCTTCTGTGTCTGCTTGAACAACAGTCTCGTTTTCCGGTACGGGAGTTCCGCAGTTTTCACAGAATCTGTTACCGGGATCAATCTGAGTTCCACAGTTTTTGCATTGCATAAAAATACCCTCTTTTTTACATTTTTTTAATATTAACATAATTAAATATTATTGTCAATTCAAAATAGAATTGTCTTTTTTCAATTTATGGTTTATAATCTTCATAATAACAAAAAAGGAGAACAATATCATGATAAAGCACATTGTTATGTGGAAATTCAAGGATTATGCAGAAGGGGCAACAAAAAAGGAAAATATAGAAAAAGTTAAAGCCATGCTTGAAGCCCTGCCGGAAAAAATTGATTTTATAAGAGAAATCAGAGTCGAAGTCAATGTTAACCCGAAGGAAGGGATGTATGATGCAATTCTCATTAGCTCTTTTGACAGCATTGAGGATGTAAACAGATACAGAATTCATCCTGAGCATAAGAAAATATCCTCTTTTGTATCTCTCATAAGAGAGGATAGAGCAAGTGTTGATTTTGAAATAAAATGAAAAAATAAAAAATAGTCACACGATTCGATTGTGTCTATTATTCATATAATATTAACAAAACGTAAAAATATCTACAATTGTTTTTTAATTTTTCTGTAATTATAAACAATTGTTTAACTTTACAAAAAATCTATCGACTATTTTAAATGCTTATGTTAAAATAACCACACTAAATATGCATTATGCATAAATTCGGGTATTTTCACACTGATTTATGCGAAAAGGAGAGTATATCTTGAAAGCGAATGAAAGCGTAAAAAACTATGCGGCTGCTGTCAGAATGTATACTAATTACACTGTCAGAGAAATCAAAAAAATCTGTAAAACCTTCGGACCCAGAATTGCGGGCAGTGATGCAGAGCATGAAGCTCACAAATACATTGCCGAAGAAATGAAAACCTGTTGTGACACTGTTGAGGTTGAAGACTTCAAGCTTGCCCCGGAAGCTTTTATGAGCTGGGTGCGAATTGACGGCGCCTTGGTTCTTCTGGCAATTCTTTTTGCATTTCTTAACCTTGCAGTTGTGTCAGTAGCTCTGACATTTCTTGCACTTGTGTGCCTTTTCTGCGAATTTCTTATGTATTGGGAATTTTATGATTTTCTTTTCCCGAAAAAGACATCACACAATGCAATCGGCGTAAGAAAATCAAGCGGCGAAACAAAGCAGAGAATTATTTTCTCAGGTCATGTTGACTCTTCACATGAATGGACTTATACACACCTTGGTGGCAAGATACTTCTCTTCGCTGTCGGTGGCTACGGTATTGTCAGCATGCTCTATGTTCTTGTTTCATCATTACTTATCGTATTGAACGTAGGTTCACCTGAGCTTCAGGAAATTCTTAAGTACATACAGCTTGCCTGTATTCCCGGTGCAATTGCTGTTATGTTTTTTGTTAACTTCAGACGTACTGTTGAGGGTGCAAATGATAACCTCACCGGTACAATGTCCTCTGTTGCTGTTATGAAATTCCTTCAGGACAATGATATACGTTTCGAAAATACTGAAGTTGTTGCTCTTGCAGCAGGTTCTGAGGAATCCGGCCTTCGTGGTTCAAGAGCTTACACAAAACGTCACCTTGATGAGCTTAAGGCTATTCCCACGATTTTTGTCGGACTTGAAACTTTCAGAGATTATGAAAGCATTGCAATTTATGCACGTGATATGACAGGCACTGTTAAAATGGATCCCAGAGTATGTGCTCTTGTAAAGAAAGGCGGAGAGAGAGCGGGACTTGACCTTCCTTACAGCTCAGTATATGTTGGCGCTTCCGACGGTGCAGCTGTGCAGAAGCTTGGCATTCCTGCTGTAACTCTTGCGGCAATGGATCCCGGCCCACCGAGATATTATCACACAAGAGGCGATACGGCTGACAATATGGATATGAAGACTGTTGAAAAATGTCTTGATATCGCTTTGCAGACTCTTTTCCTTTATGACGAGGAAGGTCTTAAGGACAGCTATTAATATTAGAGCACTGCATCGGATGATGCAGTGCTTTTTGATTTTTAATCTTTCTATGTGTTGATTTTTGAATGCAGCAGGTGTATAATTGCATAAGATTCATAATCGGAGATGTTGAAATGACCAGTAATAAAAAAAGAAAAAAGAAAAATGATGCTTTTAACACAGTGATTAAAGCTCTCGCAGCTGCATGTGTTGTTATGGCTGTTGCACTTGTTGCAATTATCGGCGTTGCCGTTGTTCAGACCGATGCGCCTGCAAGCGATTCAACTGTTCCGTCAACAGAAGAGACTACAACTGAGCCGTTGGCACAGCAAGAAGCTTCCACAACACAGAAGGAAGAAACAACACTGAAGCCTTCAACAGAAAATTCGGTAAGCTCTAAGGAAGAGACAACCGGAACTGAAGAAGCTGATACAACAAAGCGTGATTTTACAACTCAGCCTCAGCTCGACGAAAACGATCGCATTATAGTGAATCCCGAGCAGGAAAACTGGAACCTTGTTGTTGTTAATGCCGGCAGAGCAATGCCTGAAGGATATGTGCCAAAGCTTACCACTGTTGCAGGAACAGGTGTCAAGCTTGATTACAGAGTGGCTCCCTGGTATGACAAAATGTATAACGCCGCAAAAAAGGACGGAATCATACTTGTACCGTATTCGGGCTACAGATCCTACGAACGCCAGAAAATCAACTATAATAATCTTACTGAAAAGTATATGGGAAGATACGGTATCTCAAGACAGGAGGCTGCAAAAAGGGCTGCAACAGTAATTCTTCCTCCGGGAACAAGTGAGCATAACCTTGGCCTCGCAATGGATATTTGTAACACATATGATTCATTTGCGAATCAGAAGGAATACAAATGGCTCGTTGAACATGCACACGAATATGGCTTTATTCTTCGTTACACTGCCGAAAAGAAGCCCATAACAGGTATAGTTGCTGAGCCGTGGCATTGGAGATATGTTGGTGTTGAATACGCTGAAAAAATTAAAAACAGCGGTCTTTGCTTTGAAGAATATCTTGATTCAATCGGTGTAGCATATTAATCGGAAAAAGTAAAAAAATTATACTCAAAACTATTGACAAAGCGGAAACTTTGTGATAACATATTCGAGCACAACAAAGCAGAGCAGTTCGTTCTCACCTATGGGATAAGGTTCCGCATGGGTCAATAGACTAAAAACTTTAGTGTATTGCTGCGTGAACGAAACTCTCGTTCACGCTTTGATTTTTATGACGAACAGTCAAAAATTTTTGGAGGTGTATGAACATCGCTATCAAAGAAATGCAAATCAATGAAGAGATTCGTGACAAGGAACTGAGAGTCATCATGAATGACGGTGAAGCACTCGGAATCATGTCTGCAGAAGAAGCTCTTAAAATCGCAGAGGAAAAGAATCTTGACCTTGTAAAAATTGCTCCTCAGGCAGTTCCGCCCGTATGTAAAATTATGGACTACGGAAAATATCGCTTTGAACAAACAAAGCGTGAAAAGGAAGCAAAGAAAAATCAGCACACAGTTGAAATCAAGGAAATCAGACTTTCACTCAATATTGATACGCATGACTTCGAAACCAAGGTCAACCATGCAAGACGCTTTCTCACAAGCGGCAACAAAGTCAAGGTTTCAATCCGTTTCAGAGGACGTGAGCTCGCTCACACACAGAACGGTCTTGTTACAATGAAGGACTTTGCTGATGCGTGTGCAGAATTCGGCAATGTAGAAAAGGCTGCAAAGCTCGAAGGTAAATCAATGATGATGTTCTTGGCACCAAAGCCGAAAAAGTAATAACAGGAGGAATTAACAATGCCTAAAATTAAAACTCACAGCGGTGCAAAAAAACGTTTTAAGCTTTCCAAGAACGGTAAGCCCATCCGTTACCATGCAAACAAATCACACATCCTTACAAAGAAGAACACAAAGCGTAAGAGAGGTCTTCGTACAACGGTTGTTGCAGATAAGACAAACGAGAAGCAGATTAAGCGTCTTATTCCTTACAAATAATTCAAAAATGTTCTTAAAATCAAATTATATCATAACGGAGGTACTTAATCATGGCTCGTATTAAAGGCGCAATGATGACTCGTAAGAGAAGAAATAAAGTATTAAAGCTTGCAAAGGGCTACTACGGCTCAAAGCACAGCCTCTTCAAAACAGCTAAGCAGGCTGTAATGAAGTCAGGCAACTATGCATACATCGGCAGAAAGCAGAAGAAGAGAGACTTCCGTCGTCTCTGGATCACAAGAATTTCTGCAGCATGTAAGGCAAACGGCATGAACTATTCAACATTCATGAACGGCCTTAAGAAGGCAGACATTACTCTTAACAGAAAGATGCTTTCAGAAATTGCTATTGCTGATCCTGCAGCTTTCACAGCACTTGTTGAAAAAGCAAAAGCAGCTCTTTAATTTAAACTGAATTACGTCCGAGAATTTCTTCTCGGGCGTATTTGTGTTTTTAGTAATAGGATTCAGTAGTTAGGATTTAGAGGTTAAGCGCTTATATTAACATCCAGATCCAAGCTTCTGAGTTTAAACAGAGGTGTGAAAATATGCTGAAAATTAACAGCTTATCCAATGAAAAAATCAAGCTCGCAACAAAAATAGCAGCGTCCTCAAAACACAGAAAAAAGGAAGGATTATTTTTCCTTGAGGGACTTCGTCTGTGCCGTGATGCCGCTTTGACAGGCTATGGAATTGAATATGCTTTTTTCACTGAAAGGGCAATTGAAAAAAATCCCGATGAAGTCAGCTTTGTGTCAGAAAAGGCTAAACAAAGCTTTTCTGTTTCCGATAGTGTTGCCGAAAAGCTTTCACAGACAGAATCGACTCAGGGCTTCTATTGCCTTTGCAGAATGAGAGAGACTTCATGTGAAATTAATCCCGAAGGCAAATATATTGCACTTGAAAACATTCAGGACCCGTCTAACCTCGGTGCTGTTGCAAGAACTGCAGAGGCTCTCGGAATCAGCGGTGCGATTGTCTTCAGCTGCTGTGACAGATACAGTCCCAAAAGTCAGCGCGCGGCAATGGGCTCACTTTTAAGGCTCAACATTCTTGAAAGTGAAAGTCTTTGTGAAACCCTTGTTGATTTGAAGTCAAAGGGGATGAAGCTTTATGCTACCACTCCCGACGGTGAAGCAAAAAAAATCACCTCCTGTGACATGTCCGGCGGTGTTGTTGCCGTAATCGGAAACGAGGGTAACGGAGTCAGTGATGAGGTTTTTGAGCTTTGCGAAAAGGTAACCATTCCCATGCTCGGCAGAGCTGAATCCCTTAACGCATCAATGGCTGCCGCAATTACCATGTGGGAAATGATGAGGTAAAGATGGATAATGTAATTTATTGGCTCTGGCTTCAGAAAAGTCTGGGAACTGCCTTTAAAATCAAGAATCTTATTGAACATTTCGGTTCTGCGAAAGATATTTATGAAGCAGATGAAGCTGCACTTGAAGCTTGTCCCTTTCTTAAAAAACGTCCGGGGAGCAGAAGGCATCTTCTTAACAAAAATATTGCTGAATGCGAAAGCATAATTTATGTGTGTAAAAAGCACTCGATACATATCGTAACCCCCGGAAGTGAGTATTATCCCGAAAGGCTTCTTGAGTTGAGTGATTATCCTGCAGCTCTTTTTGTGCGCGGAGATGTGTCTGCTCTGATAAGTGAGCTGCCTATTGGTGTTATAGGCTCAAGAACACCGTCACAGTACGGTGAAAATGCAGCAAGAAAAATTGTGAAAGGTCTTGTGAATCATAGAAATGTTCTTATCGTCAGCGGCGGAGCTTTGGGAATCGACAGTGTGGCCCATCAATCTGCCATTGATGCAGGCGGCAGAACAGTTCTTATCATGGGTTGTGGCCACGGAGCAAGCTATCTTCCCGAAAACAGCGAGCTTCGTAAAGAGGTATTCCGTAACGGTGCTCTGGTTACTGAGTATCCGCCCTTTGCACCTGTAAGCGTTAAAACCTTTCCTGAAAGAAACCGTATAGTTTCGGGTATGAGCCGAGGTGTTGTCATTGTTGAAGCAGCTGAAAGAAGCGGTACCTTCAGCACGGCAAATCACGCTTCACGGCAGGGTAGAGATCTGTTTGTTCTTCCCGGTGATATTGAAAGCGGTAATTTTGAAGGCTCCAATCAGCTTTTATCAGAAGGAGCGAAACCGATTTTCTCAGCTGAGGATGTGCTTGCCTTTTATTATCCTGGTAAATATAAAAAGCAGGCGGTGCTCATAAAGGACGGTACTCCCTTTGATGGTATAGCTACAGACTCGGAATACAGCAAGAAATCCCGCAAAAAATCCGAAAGAAAAACCGATAAAACCCAAAACAGCGAAAAAACTGAGAAAAAAGAGGAAAATATTACAAAAAATCTTCCTGAGACTATTTCTAAAAACGGAGAAATAGTGTATAATATAATGTCCGACGGTGCGGTTACCCTTGATGAAATTGAACTTGCTTGTAATCTGGAAACAAGATTAGTTCTTTCGGCTCTTACGGAGCTGGAGCTTGAGGGTATCATCGCAGGTGACGGACCTAATACTTACAAATTGATGAAAAGGTGAAAATAAATGGCAAATCTTATTATTGTTGAGTCTCCGTCAAAGGCTAAAACACTTAAAAATTATCTTGGCAACGGATATAGCATTGTAGCTTCAAAGGGTCATATCAGAGACCTTCCTGCTGCAAGGCTCAGTGTTGACGTAAGAAACGATTTTGCGCCCAAATACAGCATTGTCAAGGGTAAGGAAAAGCTTGTTAAAGAGCTTAAGGATGCTGTTGCTGCAAGTGATGAAGTTTTTCTTGCAACTGACCCCGACCGTGAAGGAGAAGCAATTTCATGGCATCTTGCTGAAATTCTCGGTCTTGACCTTAACAAGCTTAACCGTGTTACATTTAACGAAATTACAAAAACCGGTGTTAAAAACGGTATGAGCAACCCAAGAAGGGTTGACCTTGACCTTGTAAATGCTCAGCAGGCAAGAAGAATTCTTGACAGACTTGTAGGCTACAAGCTCAGCCCCTTCGTTTCTCAGAAAATCAGAAGGGGACTTTCAGCAGGCCGTGTGCAGAGCGTTGCTGTCAGAATGATTGTTGACAGAGAAAACGAAATCCGTGCCTTTAATCCTGAAGAATACTGGACAATTGAAGGTAAGTTCACAAATTCCAAAAAGCTTTTTGTGGCTGAATTTTACGGTGACGAAACAGGTAAAATCAAGCTTAATAATGAAGAAGAGGCAAAGGCTGTTCTTGACCGTCTTGAGGGTGCTTCATATTACATCAGCTCCCTTAAAAACGGCACAAGAAAAAACAATCCTGCACCTCCGTTTATAACATCAACTCTTCAGCAGGAGGCTTCCAGAAAGCTTGGCTTCAGAGCTGAAAGAACAATGAAAATTGCTCAGGAGCTTTATGAAGGTGTAACAATTGACGGCTACGGTTCAATCGGTCTTATAACCTACATGAGAACCGACTCTCTTCGTGTTTCAGAAGAAGCAAGGGCAGCAACAGCTGAATTTATCAATGATACCTACGGTGCAAAATATGTGCCCGAAAAGCCCAATTATTACAAAACTAAAAATAATGCTCAGGACGGACACGAAGCAATCAGACCTTCAACTGTTTCCCTCACTCCCGAAAAGGTTAAAAGCAGTCTTTCGTCAGAGCAGTTCAAGCTCTACAGCCTTATCTGGAACCGTTTTGTTGCTTCAATGATGTCAGCATGTGTTCAGAACACATCAAAGCTTGAAATCAGAAGCACACAGTCAGGTGAGCCTGAGGATAAATACTGCGCATTCACTGCAAGCGGATATTCTGTTAAGTTTGACGGCTTCACAGTACTTTATGATCTTGCAGATGCTGATGAAAAAAGCAAGATTCCTGAAGGACTCAAGCAGGGCGAAAAGATTAAGAACAGAGAGCTTAATAAAATTCAGCACTTCACACAGCCGCCTGCACGCTACACTGAGGAGTCACTTATCAAGACTCTTGAAGAAAATGGTGTGGGACGTCCCAGTACTTATGCAACAATCATTTCAACAATTGTCAAGCGTGAATATGTTGAAAGAAAGGCCAAGCAGCTCATCCCTACAGAGCTTGGCGAAGCAATTGTAAATCTCCTTAAAGAAAAGTTTAAAAATATCGTAAATGTTAAATTCACAGCCCAGATGGAGTCAAACCTTGACCTTGTGGGTGAAGGAAATCTAGACTATATCAACATGCTCCATGATTTTTATGACGATTTTGAAGTAAATCTTCAGAAGGTAAAAAAAGAAATGGACGGAGTCAAGATTCAGCTTCAGGAGGATATTACCGACATTCCCTGCGAAAAATGCGGCAGAATGATGGTTGTTAAAACAGGACGCTTTGGCAAATTCCTTGCATGTCCTGCTTACCCCGAATGCAAAACAACAAAACCCTTTGTTGTTGAAACAGGAGCAACATGTCCCGTTTGCGGCGGAAAGGTAATTTCCAAGAAATCAAAAAGAGGATATACCTTCTTTGGCTGTGACAATTGGCCTCAGTGTAATTTTATGACATGGGATAAGCCTACTGAGGAAAAATGCCCCAATTGCGGAAAATCTCTCTTCAAGGGCAAGGGTGGAGTTCTTTCCTGCCTTGACGAAAAGTGTGGCTACAAAGGAAAGACTACCAGAAAAAAGAAAAATACTGAAGAATAAGTTCGGAACAAGAGGTGAGGAAAATGAATGAGCAGGTAATCGTTATCGGCGGCGGTCTTGCGGGTGTTGAAAGTGCATGGCAGCTTGCCTCAAGAGGCTTTCGTGTAAAGCTTTATGAAATGAAACCTCAAAAGTACAGCCCTGCACATCATTCACCCTTACTTGCAGAGCTTGTATGCTCAAATTCTCTTAAAGCAAAGCGACTTGAATCTGCTGCAGGTCTTCTTAAGGAAGAAATGCGTCATTTAGGCTCAGTATGCATGGAGTGTGCTGATTTATGTGAAGTGCCTGCAGGCGGCGCACTTGCTGTGGACAGAGATGAATTTTCCCGTCTTATAACAGAGAAAATAAAGAATCATCCGAATATTGAAATTATAAACGAGGAAGTTATTGAAATCCCCGATGGTAATGTAATTATTGCAGCAGGTCCTCTTGCGTCAGATGCAATAAGTAACAGTATTTCAGCTCTTTGCGGAAACGGTCTTCACTTTTTTGATGCAGCAGCACCAATAGTAACCTTTGAAAGTGTGAACAGCGAAAAATCCTTCACAGCTTCACGTTATGAGCGTGGCGGTGAGGATGATTACATAAACTGTCCCATGAATAAAGAAGAATATGAAGCCTTTTACGAAGCTCTTATCAATGCTGAGGGTGCAAGTCTTCACAGCTTCGATAAGCGTAAGGATTTTTATGAAGGCTGTATGCCGATTGAGGTTCTGGCTTCAAGAGGCAAGGACACAATGCGCTTCGGCCCCATGAAGCCTGTGGGACTCAGGGACCCGAGAACCGGTCACAGACCCTGGGCGGTTCTTCAGCTCAGAAAAGAAAACAGCAAGGGCACTCTTTATAACCTTGTTGGTTTTCAGACAAACCTTAAATTCTCTGAACAGAAAAGGGTTTTCTCCATGATACCGGCGCTTGAGAATGCCGAATTTATGCGTTACGGTGTTATGCACAGAAACACATTTATCGATTCACCAAGGCTTTTGAACGGTGATTTCAGCTTCAGAAGCAGACCGAATCTCTTCTTTGCAGGACAGATTACCGGTGTTGAAGGCTATATGGAATCTGCCGCCTCGGGAATCATGGCAGGCATTAACATGGCAAGAAGACTTCAGGGAAAAGCAACACTTATTCTCCCCGAAACAACAATGATAGGAGCTCTCAGCCGTTATATCAGTGATGAAAGTGTTTTGAATTTTCAGCCAATGGGTGCAAATTTCGGCGTTTTACCGCCGATTGAGCCAAAAATAAGAGACAAAAAAGAACGTTATGCAGCCCTTTCTCAAAGGGGCATTGCAGATCTTGATAATCATTTGAAAGGATGTGAATAAGTATGAATATCAGTGAGCTTGAAGAAAAAATCGGCTATAAGTTTAAAAACATCAATCTTCTTGAAACTGCTCTTACTCATTCCTCTTATGCAAATGAAAAGCAGCTTTCAAGGGACTGTAATGAAAGACTTGAATTTCTTGGTGACTCAGTTTTAGGTGTTATTACTGCTGAGTACTTTTATCATAATGCAAAGCATCTTCCCGAGGGTGAAATGACAAAGAAAAGAGCGGCCTGTGTATGTGAAAAATCACTTTTCAACTTTGCAAAGGAAATAGGTCTTGGCAAATACATTTTTCTCGGTAGAGGTGAAGAAAACACAGGAGGAAGAAACAGAGCGTCAATTCTTGCTGATGCCTTTGAAGCGGTTATTGCAGCTATTTATCTTGACGGAGGTCTTGATGAAGTCAGAAAGTTTGTTCTTGATTTTATCAAAAAGGCAGCAACTCAGCAGATAAATCTCAGAGACTATAAAACAGAGCTTCAGGAAATCATACAGAAGAATCCCGATGAGCACCTTACTTATGTGCTTGTAGGTGAAAGCGGACCTGACCACATGAAGCACTTTGAGGTTGAAGTAAGGCTTAACAGTAATATAATCGGCTGCGGAGAGGGCAGAAGCAAAAAGCTTGCAGAACAGCAGGCTGCAAAGCAGGCTTTGGAGCTTATGGGTATAAGAAGTTGAAGCATATAAACGTCGCTTTGTTTGTGCCTGATATGGGATGCCCGCACCGTTGCAGCTTTTGTAACCAGAAAACAATTTCCGGCAGAACTGTTCCGCCAACTGAAGCAGACATCGAAAAGGCTGTGACAACGGCTCTTAATTCCTCTGACTGCAACGAAGGTGAAATTGCTTTTTTCGGCGGCAGCTTTACTGCTGTTGAAAGGGAATATATGATCTCACTTCTGAAAAAAGCCAAAGAGTATGTTGATAAAGGACTTTTCAAAGGAATCAGAATTTCAACAAGACCCGATTGTATAGATGAGGAAATTCTTGAAATACTCCGTTTTTACGGCGTGACGTCAATAGAAATCGGTTGTCAGAGTATGGATGACAATGTTCTCATGCTCAATAGCAGAGGTCATAGCTGTGAGGATATTATAAATGCCGCAAAGAAAATCAGAAGCTTCGGCTTTGAATTCGGCGTGCAGATGATGACAGGTCTCTTGGGTGACAGTGACGAGGGCGCAATCAGAACAGCGGAAAAGCTTATTGCACTGAAGCCTGATACTGCTAGAATTTATCCCACGGTTGTTCTTGAAGGTACATTTCTCGAAAAGCTATATCTTGAAGGCAGATATAAGCCTCAGAAGCTTGAAGATGCTGCACAACTATGTGCAAGGCTACTTATGATGTTTCACAAGGCTGATATTCCTGTAATCCGTCTCGGACTTCATTCGGGCGGAAATGTTGAGGAAGGCTTTGTTGCAGGTGTATATCATCCTGCATTCCGTGAAATATGCGAAAGTAAAATATACTTAAAGCTTATCACGGATGAAATCACAAAACATGAAATTAAGCCCGGTAACATTGAAATTACCGTGGGCAGAAGATATGTTTCTCAGCTTTTGGGACAGAAAAAATCGAACCTAAATAAGCTAAGAGAAGCAGGCTACAATATAAAAGTTTTACAAAACGATTTTGACAAATATAAAGTAAAAGTGTGTGAGGTTAAAAGCTTATGACATTAACAGCACTTGAAATGCAGGGCTTTAAATCCTTTCCCGAAAAAACAACACTTACCTTCGGAAAAGGCATAACGGCTGTTGTCGGACCTAACGGAAGCGGTAAAAGTAACATTTCCGATGCCGTACGTTGGGTGCTCGGTGAGCAGTCAAGCAAGTCCCTGCGCGGATCAAAAATGGAAGACGTAATCTTTGACGGAACAAAGCTGAGAAAGGCTCACGGTTTCGCTCAGGTTACTCTGCGCCTTGATAACCGTGACAGAGCGCTTAAGGGTTATGATACCGACGAAGTGTCCGTTACAAGAAAGTATTTCCGCTCAGGCGAAAGTGAATACAGAATCAACGGAGCCACAGTAAGACTTAAGGATGTTCATGAGCTTTTCATGGATACAGGTCTTGGCCGTGACGGCTATTCAATGGTCAGTCAGGGCAAAATTGCAGACATGGTCAGCGGAAAGGGTAAGGAATGCCGTGAAATGCTTGAAGAGGCAGCGGGTATTTCTTCTTACAGATACAGACGAAACGATTCACTCAAAAAGCTTTCTCAGGCTGAAGAAAACCTTGTTCGTTTAAGAGATATACTGGTTGAGCTTGAAAGCCGTATCGGACCGCTGAAGCATCAGAGCGAAAAGGCTGAAAAGTTTATCGTTCTTGCTGAGGAGAAAAAGGGCATTGAAATCGGTCTGTGGCTTTATAACATAGATAAGCTCAAGTCAGATATCAGCTCACAGCAGGACAAAATTGCCATTGCTCAGAATCAGTATGATACTGCGGAAAAAGAGCTTTCTGAAATTGAAAACATGATAGAGCAGTGTGTAACAGACACACAGAATATAAACATCAGAATTGATGAAATAAGAAGCTCAATCTCTCTTCTTGAAGAAAAAGCCGCTTCATCAATGAGTGAGCAGGCTGTTTTAAGAAATTCAATTGAGCATAACAATGAAACCATAGACAGAATCGGAAAGGATATCAGCGATTCCGAATCAAATCAGAAGCAGATTCTCAAGGAAATTGAGACGGAAGAAAAGCTTATTTCTCAGATTAAGCGTATTCGTGACGACAAAAGCGAGCTTCTTGAAAAAACTAAGGGAGAGCTTGAAAAAATGCAGCTTGAAGGCGGCTCTCTCGATGAAGAGAGTGCAGAGCTTTCAAAGAGTATTGCACTTCTCACAAATGAGCTTTCCGATGCAAGAGTTGTTCATTCAACACTTTTGTCTTCTGTTTCGGAAATCAAAAACAGACTTGAAACGATAGAAAGTCTTGTAAGCGGCAAGACTGAAACAGTAGAAGGTCTTGCTTCAGAAAAAGAAAAAGCAGCCGCAGATAAGGCAAAGTGCGAAAAGATAATTGAAGAATGTCAGAATGCTGTAAAGGGCTATAATCTTCGTATTAACAGCAAAAATGAAAAGGCTGACGAATTAAAAAAGCAGCTTGACGATAAAACCTTTGAAGCACAAAGAACAGCTTCCAAAATCAAAATGCTCCAGGAGCTCGAAAAGAACATGGAGGGCTATTCAGGAGCAGTTAAAAAGGTAATCAAGGAAAGTCAGAGCGGTGCTCTGAAGGGTATTCACGGCACAATTTCACAGCTTATTTCCGTAAAAGCCGAGTATGCAGTTGCAGTTGAAACTGCACTTGGCAATGCAATTCAGAACATTGTCACCGATACGGAAAACGATGCAAAAAATGCCATCAATCTTCTTAAAAAAGCCAATGCAGGCCGTGCTACCTTCCAGCCGATTTCGGCAATCAAGGGTAAATTGCTTGAGGAAAAGGGGCTTGAGGACTGCGACGGATACATCGATACTGCAATTAATCTTCTTACCTATAAGGATATTTACGGTGAAATCATATCCTCACTTTTAGGCAAGGTTGTTGTATGTGAAGACCTTACCTCTGCAATCGGAATTGCAAAAAAGAATGAGCACAGATTTAAAATTGTAACTCTTGACGGTCAGGTAATTAACGCCGGAGGCTCAATGACAGGCGGCTCTCAGGCGCAGTCAACAGGCATTCTTTCAAGAGGTACGGAAATTGAAAGGCTCAAGGAAAAGGATAAGAAGCTCACTTCTGAGCTTAAGCAGGAGCAGGAGACTTACGACAAATTCTGCAGTGAAATCCGTAAGCTTACAGCAGAGCTCGACAATGAAAAGGCAGAGCTTTCAAACCTTCAGGAGGAGAAAATCCGTCTTGACGGTGAATATAATTTCCTTTCACAGCAGTATACAATTGCTAAAAACGACCTTAATGAGCTTGTGAATGAAAAGAACGGAGCTGACGAAAGAATATCAGCTCTTATAAAGGAAGCAGATGAAAAGAAGCTTCTTACAGATAAGCTCACTCAGGACATTTATTCAGCAGAGCAGAGATTAATTTCCCTTTCAGGCAGAAAAACTGAGCTTTCACAAAAAAGAGAGGAAATTTCCACGGAAATTTCAAAGCTCAACCTTGATGTTCACGGTGCTGAGCGAGATCTTACCGCAAGGCAGCAGGCTATGGGTCTTCTGAAGGCAAGACTTGTAAGCCAGGAGGACAAGGACAGAGAGCTTGACAAGGAAATTGAGCTTATTAAAGAAAAGAACAAAGAAATTGAGCAGGAAATTGAAAAGCTCAGAAATCTTTCTGAGGATCTTCATTCCGAAACAGAAAAATCAAAAGAAGAAATCGTTGCTCTTCAGAAGCAGCGCAGTGAAAAAGAAGAAAAATCACAGCTGCTGCGCGTAAGGGAGAGAAGTAAATCTGCTGAAAGAGAGCAGATTGGCGGCGAAAAGGCAAGACTTGAGGAGCGCAGGGAAACCATGCTCAGGGAGTATGACGAAACTGTCAACAAGCTTTATGATGAATATCAGCTCACAAAGCGTGAGGCCGAAGCAATCGGAGAAAAGCCTGAAGATCCCAAGGGCGCTCAGAGAAGACTTCATGAGCTCAAAAATTCAATCCGCCACCTGGGCTCAGTAAACCTTGGAGCAATTGAAGAGTATAAGGAAGTCAAGGAACGCTATGAATTCATGTCAGCTCAGGTTGAAGACGTTGAAAAGAGCAAGAAGGAGCTTATCCGTCTTATTGAAGAGCTGACACATAAAATGAGTCATCAGTTCCGTGAGCAGTTTGTGAAAATCAATGAAAACTTCAATGAAACCTTCCGTGAGCTTTTCGGCGGAGGTAAGGCTGAGCTTATTCTTGAAAACCCGACGGATGTGCTTGAAAGTAACATTGACATCAAGCTTCAGCCCCCGGGAAAAATGGTTAAACGCCTTGATTCACTTTCGGGCGGTGAAAAGGGACTTTCAGCAATTGCACTTCTGTTTGCAATTATGAAGGTTAACCCCGCACCCTTCTGTATTTTTGACGAGGTTGAGGCGGCACTTGACGACGTTAACGTTGCAAGATATGCTCAGTATGTGAGAAGAATGACGGAAAACACTCAGTTTATTCTTATCACACACAGAAGAGGTACCATGGAAGAAGCAGATATGCTTTACGGTATCACTATGCAGGAGCAGGGCGTTTCAAAGCTGCTTGAGCTTAAAACTGCAGAGCTTGCAAAAAAATTAGGTATAACACAGTAAGGAGTATATAAATGGGTATATTCAGAAAACTTGGCTTCGGACTTAAGAAGACCCGTGACGGTATGACCGGCAGAATTGAGGATGTTCTCGGTGCCTATGAGGAAATCACAGACGATTTATACGATGACCTTGAAGAAGCACTTATCATGGGCGATGTTGGTATGAAAACTGCAACTGATATCGTCAGCGAGCTCAGAAAAAGAGTCAATCACAATGAGGTCCGCAACCCCAAGCATGCAAAAATGATTATTTCCGATATAATAGCCGATATGATTGACGGCGGTGAGGATATGGGACTTATTACAATTCCCTCAATTATCCTTGTTATCGGTGTTAACGGTGTGGGTAAAACAACAACAATCGGAAAGCTGGCAGCAATGTATAAAAGTCAGGGTAAAAAGGTTATTCTAGGTGCGGCCGATACCTTCAGAGCAGCTGCAATTGAACAGCTTGAAATCTGGGCTGACAGAGCAGGTGTTGAAATTGTTAAGCACAAGGAAGGTGCTGACCCTGCAGCCGTTGTTTTTGACACAATTTCAGCAGGTCTTGCACGTGACTGTGACATTATCATCTGCGACACAGCAGGCAGACTACACAACAAAAAGAATCTCATGGATGAGCTTGGTAAAATATACCGTGTTGTTGAAAAGGAGCTTCCCTATGCTGACCGTGAAATTCTTCTTGTTCTTGATGCCACAACAGGACAGAATGCCGTAAATCAGGCAAAGGAATTCATGAATGTTGCCGAGCTCACAGGCATCGCCCTCACTAAGCTTGACGGCACTGCAAGAGGCGGTGTTGTTCTCACAATCAAAAATGAGCTTAAGCTTCCCGTAAAATTCATCGGTGTCGGTGAGCAGATTGATGACCTGCAGCCCTTTAATCCCAAGGTGTTTGCAAAGGCTCTGTTTGAGGATACCTCAGCTCTTGAGGAGGCATAAGAATGAAAATACTTATTGCTACCCATAATAAGCATAAGCTTCAGGAAATGGCAAGAATACTCGAGCCTATGGGCTATGAGGTTGTAACAGATACAATGCTCGGCTTTGATCTTACAGACGTTGAGGAAAATGGAGAAACCTTCCTCGATAATGCAAGAATAAAAGCAGAGTCAGGTTGTAAAGAAAGCGGACTTCCCTGCATAGCTGATGACAGCGGTCTTTGTGTTGATGCTCTGAACGGCGAGCCCGGTGTATTTTCTGCAAGATACTGCGGAGTTCACGGAAATGATGCAGCCAACAATGAGAAGCTCCTTGAAAATCTCAGGGATGTGCCTTATGAAAAAAGAACAGCACGCTTTGTCTGTGCAATCTGTGTCAGCTTCCCTGATGGAAGTGAAATCACTGCTGAGGGTGCCTGCGAAGGCAAAATCGGATATGAATACAAAGGCAACAACGGCTTCGGATATGACCCTTTGTTTATGGTAGGAGATAAGAGCTTTGCTGAATTTACAGCCGAAGAAAAGGATGCCGTAAGCCACAGAGGAAATGCCTTAAAAGCACTCAGTGAAAAGCTTAAGCATACCGCTTGTGCAGATTTATAAATTTTTGACAATTAAAGGAGTATATAAATGACAGGTAAAGAAAGAGCAGCCTTCAGAGCGCAGGCAAATCACCTTGAGCCTCTTTTTCAGGTAGGCAAGGGAGGTATGTCTGATGCACTCATCAAGCAGACAGATGATGCCCTCAGAGCAAGAGAGCTTATCAAGGTTAAGGTTCTTCTTGAATCTTCCCCCATAACACCAAGAGAAACTGCAGACGAGCTTGCAAAGGCAACAGGCGCTGAGGTTATTCAGGTTATCGGCGGCGTAATTGTGCTTTACAGAGAAAGCCCCGAGCTTAAAGATAAAGCAATTCAGAAA
This sequence comes from Acutalibacteraceae bacterium, assembly GCA_045604105.1. Classification (GTDB taxonomy): domain Bacteria; phylum Bacillota; class Clostridia; order Oscillospirales; family Acutalibacteraceae; genus UBA6857. The sequence goes on from JAZUNJ010000016.1 coordinate 59,385, forward strand.
GAAAAGAACATTAAAAAAGCAGCAAGGCTTCAAAGAGAAAAGGCTGCAGCCGAAAGAAACGGAAAGAAAAAATTCCGTTTCACAGGCAATGCTAAAGGCAAAAGATAATGCGTATCGGCATTTTTGGAGGCACCTTCAATCCGCCTCACCTCGGACATAAAAGACTTGTCGAAACCATGCTTGAAACGGCAAAATTAGATAAAATTCTGATAATTCCCACATCAACCCCACCTCATAAGGTAAGCACTGAGCTTGCCTGTGAAGAGCAAAGGCTCAACATGTGCCGTCTTCTTTTCAATGAAAGCACCTTTGTAGTAAGTGACATTGAAATGAAGCGGAAGGGCAAAAGCTTCACAATCGACACAGTAACTGAGCTTAAAAAGGAGTTTCCTGCTGATGACTTATTTCTGATTATCGGCTCTGACATGCTCCTGAGCTTTCATAAATGGTACAGATATGAAGATATTCTTGAAAATGTGACATTATGTGTTGCCACAAGGGAAAAGGATATTTCCACCGATAAGCTTATGTCTTATGCAAAGGATACTCTTAATCTGAATGAAGAATCAATTGTGATTTCGCCAATTCCGGCTTTTGAGTGTTCTTCAACGGAAATAAGGGAAAAAATCAAAGCAGGGGAAAGCACTCAGGCTCTTCTCAGTAAGGAGTTACGAGATTATATTATGAAAAACAGTCTTTATGCTGATAAATATGCTGACATAAAAAGGCTTTTAAGTGAAAAGCTTGTTGAAAAAAGATATATTCATTCTCTTAATGTGGCGGACAGTGCCCTGATTCTCGCTGAAAAGTACGGAGCAGACACTGAAAAGGCATATTTTGCAGGCCTTGTCCATGATATAATGAAAAATGCAAGTGAAGAAGAACAGTTGCAAATCATGGAAAAAGGTGGTATAATTTTAAGCCGCACGGAAAGAAATAACAAAAAGCTTTGGCACGCCATGGCAGCTGAGTGTTACCTGAGGCTTGTGGTGGGAATTACTGACACTGATATACTCAATGCCGTAAGATACCACACAACAGGCAGAGCAGGCATGAGTCTTCTTGAAAAGGTTGTTTACATTGCCGATTATATCTCTGAAGAAAGAGATTATGAGGATGCTGATGTAATGCGTGACCTTTCAATGAATCAAGGCCTTGATGAAGCTGCATTATATGCTTTGAAGTATTCCTTCAGGTCACTTTCAGAAAAAGAAAAGCTTATTCACACTGACAGTGTGGAATATTATAATGAATTGATTATGGAAAAGGAGAAACGTGAATGACAGAACTTGAAACTCTCAGAGAGATTGTTAAAGTCCTTGACAAGAAAAAAGCAAGAGACATCAAGGCTATCGAAATTACCGAGCATTCAATTGTTGCAGATTATTTTATAATCTGTTCAGGTACATCAAACACACATGTTAAATCCCTTGCCGATGAAATTGAGTTTGAGCTCAAGGAAAAGGGCGTAGCACCTTATCATATCGAAGGTAAGGCCACAGGCTGGATTCTTCTTGATTATAACAGTATTCTTGTGCATGTTTTCACAAATGAAACAAGAGAGTATTATAACCTCGAAAGACTCTGGCAGGACGCAAAAGAGGTTGACATTTCCGATATCGTAACGGAAGACTAAAAAGTAATTTTTTGATTATTATATAACGGAGTGATAAATTTGAATTACGATTTCAAAAACGCAGAACAAAAATGGCAGGATAAATGGGAGCAGGCAGGAGTTTTTCATGCTGATGACAACTCAGACAAGAAAAAGTTCTATGCTCTTGTTGAATTCCCTTATCCCAGCGGAGCAGGCATGCACGTTGGTCACATCAAGGCTTATTCAGGTCTTGAGGTTGTTTCACGTAAGCGCAGAATGGAAGGCTACAATGTTCTTTTCCCCATCGGATTTGACGCTTACGGACTTCCCACAGAAAACTATGCTATCAAAAACGGTATCCACCCCAGAAAGGTTACCGATACTAATATAGCCAAGTTCACATCTCAGCTCAAAAGAGTAGGCTTCTCCTTTGACTGGAACAGAGTTGTTGACACAACAGAAGAGGGCTACTACAAGTGGACACAGTGGATTTTTCTGAAGATGTTCGAAAACGGTCTTGCCTTCAGAGATAAGACTCTTGTTAACTATTGCCCCTCATGTAAGGTTGTTCTTTCAAATGAGGACTCACAGGGCGGCAAGTGTGACATCTGCCACAGTGACATTGTTCAGAAATCTAAGGACGTATGGTACCTTCGTATTACAGAATACGCTGATAAGCTTCTTGAGGGACTCAAGGAAGTTGATTATCTTCCCAATGTAAAGCTTCAGCAGGAAAACTGGATTGGTAAATCAACAGGTGCTTTTGTTAACTTCAAGGTTAAGGATACAGAAGAAACCCTTAAGATTTACACAACCCGTCCCGATACACTTTTCGGTGTAACCTTCATGGTTATGGCTCCCGAGCATCCTATGCTTGATAAGTATAAGAATATGATCACAAACTTCGGTGATGTTGAAGCATACAGAGCAGAATGTGCCAAGAAAACAGAATTCGAAAGAACTCAGCTTGTTAAGGATAAGACAGGTGTCAAGCTTGCAGGCTTTGTTGCAATCAATCCTGTAAACAATAAGGAAATTCCCATTTTCATTTCAGACTATGTTATGATGGGCTACGGTACCGGTGCTATCATGGCTGTTCCTGCACATGACCAGAGAGACTATGACTTCGCCAAGAAGTTCGGCGTTGATATCATTGAGGTTATCAAGGGCGGAGACATGGATGTTGAAGCATACACCGGTGACGGTGAAATGGTAAACTCCGATTATCTTAACGGATATAAGGATAAGAAGAGCTCAATTGCAAGAATTCTTGAAGAGCTCGAAAAGCAGGGTATCGGTGAAAAGGGTGTTCAGTACAAGATGAAGGACTGGGCATTCAACCGTCAGCGTTATTGGGGTGAACCCATTCCCATTGTTCACTGCGATAAATGCGGCATGGTTGCCGTTCCTTATAATGAGCTTCCTTTGAAGCTTCCCGAGGTTGAAAACTTTGAGCCCGGTCAGGACGGCGAAAGCCCTCTTGCAAAAATTGAAGACTTCGTAAACTGCACTTGTCCCAAGTGTGGCGGCAAGGCTAAGAGGGAAACTGACACAATGCCTCAGTGGGCAGGCTCATCATGGTACTTCCTTCGCTATATTGATCCTCACAATGACAACGAGCTTGCTAACATGGAAAAGCTCAGGTATTGGATGCCCGTTGATTGGTATAATGGCGGTATGGAGCATGTAACACGTCACCTTATCTACTCACGCTTCTGGCATAAGTTCCTTTATGATATCGGTGCTGTTCCCTGTGAAGAGCCATATGCAAAGAGAACTGCTCAGGGACTTATCCTTGGTCCTGACGGTGTCAAGATGAGTAAGTCACGCGGCAATGTTATTGACCCCAATGAGGTTGTTGATGTTTTCGGTGCCGATGTTCTTCGTACATACGTACTTTTCATGGGTGACTATGAGCAGGCAGCTCCCTGGTCAGAAAATTCGGTTAAGGGCTGTAAGCGATTCATCGACAGAATCTGGAACCTTCAGGAAATTCTCACTGATGGTGATGAATTCTCATCAGAGCTTTCATCCTCATTCCACAAAACAATCAAGAAGGTTTCTGAAGATATCGAAACATTGAAGTATAACACTGCAATTGCAGCTCTCATGACACTTCTTAATGCTATTTATGCCAAGGGCTCAATTAATAAGGCAGAGCTTAAAGCACTCCTTCTTCTCACAAATCCCTTTGCACCGCATGTAACAGAAGAAATCAATGAGGCTGTATTCGGCGACGGTATGCTTGCAACAACTCATTGGCCCACCTATGATGACGCAAAATGCGTTGACGATACAATTGAAATTGTTGTTCAGATTAACGGTAAGGTAAGAGCAAAGCTGAATGTACCCACTGAAATTGAAGCAACAGATGCAATTGCATTAGCTAAGGCAGACGAAAAAATTGCTGCAGAAATTGCAGGCAAAACAATCGTCAAGGAGCTTTATGTAAAGGGCAGACTTGTAAATATTGTTACAAGATAAACTAAAATACAAAAAAGTTTCAAATGAGTACATATTATTGCAGTTTTTCTCTTGACAACGGAAAAACATTAATGTATAATATTTTGCGTATCCTTGAATGGAAATATACCCCTGCTAACAGGTAAGGGAGGGAAATATAAATGAGTCAGGTAAAAGTTAAAGAGAACGAGTCACTCGACAGTGCTCTCAGACGTTTTAAGAGACAGACTTCACGTGATGGCATCATCCAGGAGGTTCGTAAAAGAGAACATTACGAAAAGCCTTCAGTTGCAAGAAAAAAGAAGTCTGAAGCTGCTCGTAAGCGCAAATTTAAGTAATTAAGTAAAGATCACCCGAGGACTTCTTTTCCTTGGGTGATTTTGTCTTTATTACCTGCAAAAAAAAACATATAATATACCTAACGAAAGGTTTGATATAAATGTTGGATCAACTTAAAAGCTTTTTTAATGACAATAACTCGGCTGCACTTATAATGAGTGAAGAGAATATTTGCTATTTCACATCTTTTCATTCAACAAACGGATATCTTGTTGTTACAAAAGAAAAGTCATATTTTTTAACAGATTCTAGATACATTGAGGCTGCACAGAATAAAATAACCGTATGTGATGAAATTCTTCTTCTGAAAAACATGAAGGAGGATATCTCAACTCTTCTTAAAAAGCTTGGCATCACAGTTCTTCACCTTGAAAGTGAAAGAACAACTGTTTCGAGGTATAATGATATAGCATGCACAATGGATTTTGCAAAAACAGTCTGCGACGGAAAGCTTGATTCAGCCATTGATGAAATCCGCAAAGTAAAAACACAGGCTCAGGTGGACGCTATAATTAAAGCTCAGCGTATCTCTGAAAAAGCATTTGAATATATTCTCACTTTCATTTCCACGGAAAAGACAGAAAAGGAAATTGCGCTTGAGCTCGAATATTTCATGCTTAAAAACGGTGCAGATGCACTTTCGTTTGAAACAATTGCAGTCAGCGGTAAAAACAGTTCACTTCCTCACGGCGTACCCTCTGACAAAAAAATTGAAAACGGTGACTTCATCACAATGGATTACGGTGCTGTTGTTGACTTCTATCATTCTGATATGACAAGAACAGTTGCAGTAGGTGAGGTATCCTCAAAGCAGGCAGAGGTTTATGAAACCGTGCTCAAGGCACAGCAGGCAGGTCTTGAAGCCATAAAGGAAGGCATTGCTTGCAAGGATGTTGATGAAGTATCAAGGCAGATAATCAAGGATGCAGGCTACGGTGATTTCTTCGGTCACGGACTCGGCCACGGTGTCGGTGTTGAAATCCACGAATTGCCAACATTAAACCCGTCAGGCAAGGAAATACTTAAAGCAGGTCACATTGTAACTGTTGAGCCGGGCATATACCTTCCCGGTGAATTCGGTGTAAGAATTGAAGATATGGCTCTTGTAACGGAAGAGGGTTATATAAATCTTACTGAATGCGAAAAGAAGCTTATAGTACTCTGATATTGTTAATTTTTAAGCAAAGAGGTTAATTTTATGACTCTTTATGAAAACAGAACCGAAACAGAAAAGGCCCTTCTTGTAAGTGTTGACACAGGGGATTTTGATGCTGAGGTCTCAATTGATGAGCTGGAAGAGCTCACACACACTGCCGGTGCTGAGGTTGTTGGCAAGGTTATTCAGAAAAAAGAAAAGCCCGAAAAGGCAACCTTTGTCGGTGTTGGCAAGCTTGCAGAAATTATTTCCTTTTGTCAGAGTGAAGAGGTAGACCTTCTTATTTTTGACAGTGAGCTTTCACCCTCACAGCAAAGAAATCTTGAAAAACTAACAGGTGTCAGGGTCATAGACCGCACCATGCTCATTCTTGATATTTTTGCAATGCGTGCAAGAACCTCAGAGGGTAAGCTTCAGGTTGAGCTTGCTCAACTTAAATATCAGCTGCCACGTCTAGCAGGGCAGGGCACATCACTTTCAAGACTCGGCGGCGGTATCGGTACAAGAGGTCCCGGTGAAACCAAGCTTGAAAGCGATAAAAGACATATCAGAAGACGAATTCAGAAGCTTGAGGATGAGCTGAAGGAGCTTGAAAAAAGAAGAGCTCAAATGCATAAAAGACGTGCCAAGGACGGAGTGCAGACTGTTGCAATTGTGGGCTATACCAATGCAGGCAAGTCCACGCTTATGAATGCACTAACCGACGCAGGCGTTCTTTCCGAAAACAAGCTTTTTGCAACACTTGACCCCACTTCAAGAGCTCTTACTCTTCCCGACGGAAGACAGATAATGTTAATTGATACGGTAGGTCTTATCAGAAGACTTCCCCATAAACTTGTTGAAGCCTTTAAATCAACCCTTGAAGAGGCTGCGCATGCAACGGTTATTCTTAACGTGTGCGATGCATCAGATGAGCACGCAGCAGAGCATCTTGAAGTCACAAAAAATCTTCTTGATGAGCTTGGCTGTCAGGGCAAGCCCGTTGTTTCAGTTATGAACAAATGCGATCTTGTTGGTGATATCTATTCAATGCCAACCTTCGGTAAAACCGTAATGATATCAGCCTTGAAAGAAAAAGGATTTGATGAGCTTCTTGAAGCAATTTTAAAGGAGCTTCCTCCGTCAAGAAGAAAAGCCGAGCTTCTTATACCCTTTTCTGCAGGTGCTGTTGCAGCACGAATCCGTAAGGAGGGTGTTGTTGAGCAGGAGGAATACCGTGCAGACGGCTTGTACATGAAGGCTATTGTTGAAATATGTCTTCTTGACACAATAAAGGACTGGATAATTGAAAGCTGATTTATTCATAATCAGGAATTGAAAAGCCGTGCATGAAGCCGTTAAGCTCAGTGTTACAAACATCTCCGCCTATAACAATTCCATCATAAACAAGAATATTACCTTGAATAAGACCGTCTGAGTTTTCATATTCAGGATAATTCTTGATTTCATAGCTCCAGCTTTTGACCCTAACGCCTTTATAAGGTTCAAGGTCAAGCCCCTGAGCCTTCTGAATTTCGTTATAGGCCTCGTATGTTTCGTCAAATTCTTCAGGAATTATAACTTCCTTAACCTCGGTGGGATCCTCGTTGATTTCCCAGCCAAACTGAGAAAAAAAGTCAGCGCGTTCATCTGCATCTGAGGCTTTCATCACTATGCCACCGATATTTGATACGGGCTTTGCTTCAGTTTTTGAAACATATACAATTCCGCCTATAACAGTGAAAAGCAGAACAAGGCAGATTGCGGCAACAACCTTTAATTTTTCGGATTTAATTGAAAGAACAAACATATATTTTTCCACCATTCATTTTATTTGTATACTTATATGCAAATAATAAAACATTAATTACTATTGAGGGGCAGATATGGAATATATACCTTTTAATTCCCGTAACCGGCTTCATAAGAAGCCTTACGGAGCAGTTAAAGAAAAACAGAATATAAATTTCAGTATTGTACTGCCCAGACATTTGCAGTGCAGTGCCGTTTTTCTTGTTATCAAGGAAGATAAGAGTGATTACATATACTGTTCCATGAACTGGAGCCGCATGGAAGGCGAATCAGAGGAATGGTGGTCACTTGATTATACTGCAAAGGATACAGGAATTTACTTTTATCATTTCGAATATGATACACCTTGGGGCAGGGTCACAATAAGACATAACGGTGATTGTAACGGTACACTTTCAATGGGAAAGCACGATTGGCAGCTTTCCGTATACAGTGAAGATTTTACAACCCCTGATTGGCTCAAGGGCGGTATAATCTATCAGATTTTTCCCGACAGATTCTTTTTCTCAGGTGCAGAAAAGAAAAATGTACCTGAAGACAGAATTCTGAGGGATGATATTTTCTCTGAGCCCTACTGGAAGCCTGACAGTGAAGGCAAGGTGCGGAATAACGATTATTTTCAGGGTGACCTTAAGGGAATAACTGAAAAGCTCGGCTATATTGCGTCATTAGGCGTAACATGCATATATCTTAACCCGATTTTTGAAGCTCAGAGTAATCACAGATATGATACTGCAAACTATGAGAATATTGACCCTTTGTTAGGCACGAAGGAGGATTTTATCACCCTTTGCAAGGAAGCTGAGAAAAAGGGTATATCGATAATGCTTGACGGTGTTTTCAGCCATACGGGTGACGACAGTATTTATTTCAATAAATACGGACGATACAATTCCCTTGGTGCTTATCAGTCACAAAAGTCACCCTATTACAGTTGGTATAAATTTAAAAAGTATCCCGATGAATATCATTCATGGTGGGGAATCGATGTTCTTCCTGAGGTTATAGAAGAAAGTCCTGGTTTTATCAGCTATATTGCGTCTGAAAATGGCGTTGCCGGAAAATGGCTGAAGCTTGGTGCAAGAGCCTGGAGACTTGACGTTGCCGATGAGCTTCCCGATAAATTCCTTGATGCATTCCGAAAATCTGTAAAGGAGGCGAAGGAAGATGCCATTGTTCTCGGCGAAGTATGGGAGGATGCATCAAATAAGTTCAGCTACGGTGAAAGACGCCGTTATTTTGGCGGAAAACAGCTCGATTCAGTAATGAATTATCCCTTTGCCGATGCAATCATTGCTTTTATCAGAAGTGGCAAGGTTGAGGGCTTTACAAATAAAATAATGACCATAACGGAAAATTATCCCAAGTGCTGTGTTGATGTTCTTATGAATCATATAGGAACACATGACACAATGAGAGCAATAACACAATTAGCAGGTGAAAGCTGTGAATTCCGTGACAGAGCCTGGCAAAGCGGCAGATTTCTCAGTGAAGAGGCATATGATTTCGGTGTAAAGCTACTGAAGCTGGCATCTGTTATTCAGTTTACTCTTCCGGGAGTACCCTCTGTCTATTATGGGGACGAGGCAGGCATGCAGGGCTATAAGGATCCATTTAACCGTTATTGCTTCCCCTGGGGCAAAGAAAATAAAGAGCTTCAGAGTTATTATACCGAATTAGGCAAGATGAGAAAAAGCTGTCATTGTCTTAAAAAGGGTGAATATGTAACAGTTTCAGAGTCAATGGGCTGCCTTGCATATGTAAGATACAGTGAAAAGGATGAAATTCTTGTAATCATTAACCGTAATGAGCACGAAATTGATTATTACTTACCGTGTAATTGGTATCACACAAATCAGATTTTTGGCTGCGGCATGCAGGGTGAAAGCGTAAAATTACAGCCGCTTTCGGCAATTGTTTTGAAAAAGGAGAATTAAAATGAGTGATTGGACAGAGGTAAAAATCAGCGTTGATGCTAAGGATGTTGATAAAGCAGGTGACATCGCTTCAATGGTGGTGCCTTACGGCATTTATATTGAGGATTACAGTGAGCTTGAAAAGGAAGCATGGGAAATTGCTCATATTGACCTTATTGATGAAGAGCTTCTTCAGAAGGACAGATCAAAGGCGATTGTACATGTTTATATTGCTCCTCAGGAAAATCCTCAGGAGGCAGTTGCCTTTCTTCGTGAAAGGTATTCAAGCGAAGGAATCAACAGTGAAATTGTTCTCAATCAATGCAGAAATGAAGATTGGGAAAACAACTGGAAGCAGTATTTTCATCCGATTCCCGTTGGCGAAAAGCTGCTTATAAGACCCACCTGGGAGGATGAATTTGAAGCAGGAGACAGAAAGGTTCTTAACATTGAGCCGGGCCTTGCCTTCGGTACAGGCAGCCATGAAACAACCAGACTCTGCCTTCAGACTCTTGAAAAGCACATAAGTGATGGCACAACAGTTCTTGATATCGGCTGTGGCAGCGGGATTCTTTCAATTGCTGCACTTCTTCTGGGAGCCGAGCAGGTTACGGGTGTTGATATTGATGCCCTTGCAGTTAAAACTGCCCTCGAAAACGGTGAGGCTAACGGCTTTAAGGATCCTGAATACAAAATCCTTCAGGGAAATCTTACTGATAAGGTTGAGGGTAAGTTTGATGTTGTTGTTGCAAATATTGTTGCTGATGTTATCATTATGTTCTGCAAGGATGTTGCATCATTTATGAAAGAAAACGCTGTGTTTATAACATCAGGCATTATTGACACAAGAGAGCAGGATGTAATTGATGCTTTCAATAAATACGGCTTTGAAATTAAAGCAAGACACTCCGAAGGCGGTTGGGTTTGCTTTGAGTGCATTAAAGCTTAAAAATCACATTTCTTAAGATATTCTTACTTTTAATACATATACCTTGATATAAAACAAATTTCATTTTATAATCTTTCTGTAAATCAAAGAAGGTGATATAATGAAAAATAAGTGCAGATCCAAAAAGGGTATAAGAATAGCATTGTTGGTGTTTTTTCTTGCGGTATGGTTTGTCGGAGCATATGCTTTAACTGTGAATTTTTATGTTATACTTTCTCAGGATGAAAAGATTTATTCATCAGAGCAGATTGAATCGCTTGAAGATGCAGGTTATGTGATGGTGCTTGGCTGCGGAATAAGGGACGGAAAGCCGTCTCATATGCTTGAGGACAGACTGTATGAGGGCATGGCTGTTTGTGAGAAGCTTGAGAACACGGAATTGCTTTTGTCAGGTGATAACAGTGGCCCCGAATATAACGAGGTTGGCGCAATGACAGAATTCTGTCTGGAGCATGACTTTGTTGAAGAGCGTATCATAACCGATGATGTTGGCTTTTCAACGGGTGAAAGCATGGAAAATTTTTCTGAAAATTATCCTGACAGTAAGGTTATAATTATAACTCAGAAATATCATCTATACAGAGCCCTTTACATTGCAGAGCAGCTTGGAATTGATGCTGTCGGTGTACCGTCTAATCCAAGGCAGTACCGTAATCAGCTGTATTTTTCACTTCGTGAAGTAGCGGCAAGAAATAAGGATTTTCTGAAATATCATTTTGATTAATTAAGAAGGAGTCGGTTGTATCCGGCTCCTTTTTTATAATATCATCTCAATTGAAATGCGTTCATTCTCAACAATTTGTCTCAGATTGTTTCTGCATTCATTAATACTGTTTTTTGCTTCAGTGTATTCCTCTTCATTAAAACAGAAATATAAGGAATCAAGGCAGTTTTCAGTTGTCTCGCAAAAAGCTGCATCGATAAGAATTTTAAATTTACCCTTATTATTTTTCCAAAATAATCTCGCATCATTTATATTTTTTTTAGCATTTTCTTTTTCACCTGCTTTAATGCTTTCGTAGCAATCAGAAAGAATGTTGTCGAGCTCTGCTGACTTGTTTTTCGTGAAGTTAAAGGAGAAAAAAGAAAAAGCAAAGGACATGCTCAGAATTATAATTGCTATTACCAGTCTTTTCATTTTTTATCAGCCTTCTTTCTCACAATATAAGTTTCACCCCTGCTGTCTGCCGTCATAAGAAGTATATCTTTAAGCTTGATTCCTTTATTATCTATAATTTTAATCAGCTTTTCTGTTGTCATGTTGCAGTTGCAGAACTCATGCTCAATAATTTTACCGTCTGTAACAACAAGGCAGGGGATTATTCCGTCCTGAGAAGCTTTTTTTGTCTGAGGCATACAATCTTTTTTCAGTTTAACACTAATAGAGCCGTTGGTTTCAATATAAGCATAATCCACATCCCTGATATCGAATACATCTTTAAGCCTGAGCGCTTCAAAAAGGTCATCAACACTGTATCTTATTAGTACGAGCTTGTCCTGAAGAATCTCCCCCTTTTTAATAACAAGTACTGAGTTTCCCTGCACAAGTCTTCTGAAAGAGGGGGATTTAGTGCTGAGAACAGATGAAATAACCTCTAAGCTCGCAAGCAGAAAAACAAGGCTCAAGGATGTAAAAATCGGAATTGCACTGTTCTGAAGGGGCATTGCGGCAACCTCGGAAAGAAGAATTGTTACCACAAGCTCTGATGCCTGAAGCTGACCGATTTGTCTCTTCCCCATAAGTCTTACTGCGGCAATCAGCGCCACATAAACAATAACACCCCTGATAAGACTGTTTATCATTTAATCACCTCAAGGTGATTATTGTCTCATCAGGGATGTTTTATATCAATAGTAATAGAAATATTAAAATACAAATTGCACAAGAAGCATATAGCAGATTGTTCCAACCGAAATAGAAATCAGCATCTGCTTTTTCCATAATTGCAAGGCTGCTGTTATTACAATACCGATAAGCTCGGGAATTCCATGGCTTCCTTCAAGAATATTCACATTTTTAAGGCAATATACAATCAGAAGGCCGAAAACCGATGCAGGAAGAACCTTGCCCATGTACTGAATGAATTTCGGTGTGGGTTTGTTGTCGGGGAAGGCAACAAAGGGTGCAAATCTCATAACAAGCGTAGCAAGTATGATTATGCCAATTGTAATGAGCTGATGTTTAGCTGACATCTGAATCCTCCACCTTTCCCTGAAGATAGTTTTTCGAAAGTGTCAGAGCAATAAAAATTGCAATCATTGCAGGAATTATGAAATTATCTGCACCGAAAATCAAAACACTGATACCCGAAAGCAGAAGTCCGAATATGGCACTGAGATGTGATTTGTCCTTCTGCCACTGATTGATGAAAATAACAACAAACATTGCAGTCATAACAAAATCAATACCTTCGGTGCTGAATTTTATCATGGTGCCGAAAACTGCTCCAAGGGTTGAGCCGGTGATCCAATATATGTGATTATAGAGTGTAACAAAAAACATGAACCAGCCACGGTCAACATCCGCAGGAGGATTGGCAGAATAATTTATAGAAAAGGTTTCGTCAACCATACCGAAAATCATATAAAGCTTTTTAATGCCGAGTCCCTTGAATTTTTCAAGCATTGAAAGTCCGTAAAAAATGTGCCTTGCACAAAGCATCAGTGTAATAATCAGAGTGTTCAGCGGATCAAAGGCTGCTGTGAGAAGATGAACGGCAACAAACTGTGTTGAGCCGCCGAATACTATGAGACTCATCATAAATGTGAAGAAGGGGGAAAAGTTATTAACACTCATAAGAATGCCGTAAGTAAGGCCAAGAAAGCCGTATCCGAAAAGAATGGGCACTGAATGAGGAAAAGCAGTATAAGCTGCTCTTTTCAGCGTTTTTGCCTTATTCTGAATTTTAAAATTCTGCATTATTTAACCTCCTCACTTAATTTACGAAGGGTATTATACTCCCAAATTTATACTAATAATTTCCAAAACAGAAAAACGTAATGTTTTATTACATTAAATCGCTAAAAAGTATAAAATTCAAATATAAGTGATGCATTTTTAATGATTTTATGATACAATAAAAATAAATCTGAAAATAAGGGTGATAATTTTGAAAAAGGAGATTCAATCAAAATACGGTATTCTTATATCTGCTGTCGGATTTTTAATGATGCTGTTCGGTGTATACCGAGGAGAAGCGGCAGAGGTTTTATCTAAGTCAATCAAAATATGTCTGGAGTGTATCGGCATTGGATAATAAGAATAAAAAAAGAATGTCAAAAGATGGTCCCCGTCACCTTTTTCAGTTTATATGGACTCTTGTAACCAACAGCTTTATAACGGGCTTTTTACAGGGAAAGATTTATACGGGAAAGCTTAAAAATTTATGCGTTCCCGGACTTAACTGTTATTCCTGTCCCGGTGCTCTCGGTTCATGTCCGATTGGTTCTCTTCAATCTATGCTGGGGTCAAGAAACCACAAATTTACCTTCTATGTGTCAGGCTTTCTTATCTTTGTCGGTGCAATTTTCGGAAGATTTATTTGCGGCTGGCTTTGTCCCTTTGGTCTGGTGCAGGATCTTATCCACAAAATCCCGTTTCGCAAAAAGATTAAAACCTTCAAATCAGATAAATTTCTGAGAAAGCTTAAATATATTATTCTTCTTGTATTTGTAATACTTTTACCAATGGTAGTTGTTGATGTAACAGGGCAGGGTGACCCATGGTTCTGCAAGTATATTTGTCCTGCAGGAATGCTTCAGGGTGGGTTACCGCTTACCGTTCTCAATGAAGGGTTAAGAGGCGCAATCGGATTTTTATACACATGGAAATTCGTGATTCTCGTCATAACGGTTTTACTTTCAATTATCATATACAGACCCTTTTGCAAATACATTTGCCCTCTTGGTGCAATTTATGCTTTTTTCAACAAGGTATCTGTGTTCAGACTGCATTTTGATGAAGATAAATGTGTGCAGTGCGGAAAGTGCAGTAAGGCCTGCAAAATGAATGTTAACCCCACAAAAGAGCCAAACAGTGCCGAGTGTATAAGGTGCGGCCTTTGTGAAAAGGAATGCCCCACAGGTGCGCTCAGTTGTAACTGGAAAAGAAATTGCAGCGGGAAGGCAACTGAGGACGCTGTAAAGAAATAACTTTTCGGACAGTTTTCTTTCTCGCTCCCACTTTGTTCAATTTCTCTGTATGATATAAATAAAAAAATAACGGTACCAAAAGGCACCGTTATTTTTTTGGCCCGCCCAGAGGGATTTTGTCCCGGCGCTGTCGCGCCTATCGCCTCGCGTTGCTCGTTGCCACGTCGGCGAAAATGCTCCTCCGGAGCATTTTCTTCCGCTTCGCTCCCTCCTTGTTCGAATCCCTCTGTATGAACATAACTAAAAATATAACGGTACCAAAAGGCACCGTTATATTTTTGTGTTTACAGCTTAAAATGGCAACATAATATTCAATCCTATACTGAACAAAATATTAATGCATTTTTGTGTGAATCTGAGGCACAGGCAAAACAGGAGGGTCTTGTCGATATGCCGAAATATCATGTACATATGACTCAATCATTTTTCCTGTTATTTTTTTGTGATTTGTAATATCAAGCTCATATATCCATAATTGTGCAGGCGAACCAGATTCTTCAATGGATTTACTCTTGATTGAATGCGATAAATTTGGGACATAATGCCATTGTTCACATATAGCAATAAATTGCAAATCAGACGGATATGTATATTTTTCAATCCACATCTCTGCATTATTTATTTGAATAAATGTTGAAACATTTCCATTGTCATCCCAATTAGTTGCCTTACCGTAATATGGATAAGCGCAAAAATGCTCCTCGTACCAATAAATCGGAATAGCCCACTCAAAACCATTTCGTTCAAAAACACAATAAAAGTATTTAAGACTGTCCCCATGGTCTGTAATTCGTATCAGTTTTCCCTCTTCATCATATTCATAAGACAAATAATCACTGCGATTTCCTGGATTATTTAATTTCTTACCTTTTTTGTAAGCTCTTGAATATCCGATATTTAATAGTAATGAGGGCGTATGAAGACCTAACAACAATGAAGGTGTAGAATATGTTATCTTTGTGGATTTTTTGTTAGCAAAATAGTCTGCATTATCAAGAGCGTATTTTAATGCTTCCTGATAATAAGTCATTATATCATCAAAATCTTGATAGTAATTTTTCATACACAAGCACCGCCTTTGATTACTTGCTCTATATAATTTATTTTATAACAACAAACCTTAAAAGTCAATCCGTTTGCCCGAAGGGCAACATCATTGTGCCGTAGGTATACTTCATTGCGTAAGCACTTCATTTGCCATAAGGCAACTTCATTCGTTTATGTCCGCTTTTCGGACAATGAAGTTGACAGCAAGCTGTCAAATGAAGTACTCGCTTCGCTCGTAACGAAGTTATGACCTACGGACATAAATGAAAAATCCAAGTCCGATGTATGGGATTGCTAAGGACAGTTTATATAAACAGTAATTAGATACCGTGCATTGCAGAAGGAAAAGAAGTAACCAAGAGAGAGTAGGTTCTTTCTTGGTTATTCTTTTTTTGTTTTATTATCCACACATTCGACTAACCTCCCGTTATGCGGTAGGATAAAGCTACCAAATAACAGGAGGTATTTATTATGTCAAACAAAAATTCTATCTGTTACCGCCGTGTTGGGGATTACCTCACTTAAGGATATTCAAGAAAACAACCATATACGCTGTTTACAAAATTCCTCGCAAATAAAATAATCAAACGAGGTAAAAGTATATGTTTAACTTTATTGAACAGTTTTATTATGGAAACATTGAGCCGCAGGAATGTTCATCCGAGCTTACAGCAGAGATGAAAAAGAAACTAAGTCAACTAACTAAAAAGGAAGAATGTCTTAATGAAAAACTTGCCGACGAATTGAAAGATTTGTTTGCGGATTATACAAGCTCTTGCACTGCTTTTACAAGTGTTTGCTGTGCAGATAGCTTTATGGTCGGGTTCAGGCTCGGAGCAAGGTTCGCATACGATACTTTTGTGGAAAATAGGAAAGGATGATGTGATTATGGAACTCAAAAAGCACTATACAAACGAACAAACAGGAATTCGTTACAGTCTTCATGGAGACTTTTATTTGCCAGATATTAAAGTTCCTGAAGAAAATATCGTTCTCGGCAAATGGGGTATGCTTTACAAGGATTACCTTTCCAATAACAAGAAAGTAGTGTTTTCTGTGCTACTTGCGGAAGGTAAGCTGTATCAGCACTGTGCAGAGATAGAAAAACAAGCAAATGAAATGTAAGGCCTTCTGATTGAGCAGATGAAAGAGGCGGAAGGCATCACAGAGCAACTTAAAGAGCAAGACCAGCTTGAATGGGTGCAGAGAATGGGAAATATTCAGCATAGAGCTACGAAAATCGTATGCGATGAGCTGATATATGTATAAACAGACCGAAAAATACTATAACCGTAACAACAAATTAATCCCGCAGGCAACTACCTGCGGGATTAATAATTACTGAAGTTACCGTAAATGACGTTATGGTAAGTGCTACGCTCGGTGCGATAATCCGGACTATAACAGGAGTAGCTGCGATTTACGGGTTATATCTTCTGAATTTATCGAATGTAAAAATGATTTTGTTATTTCTTGGTTGTCAAACGGTAGTTGTTCACCAGGGCAGCGAGTTCTATGCGGCTGTGAACATCAAGTGCATAATAAATATCCTTCACGTAATCCTTCACGGTATGCTCGGAAATAACAAGAGCCTCTGCAATATCCCTGTTGGTATAGCCCATACAGATAAGCTCCGCAACCTCGCGCTTTTTCGGACTGAGCTTTAAAAGCGGATCATCCGTGGTATCTGTATCGGTAGTGACCATAGATTCGGCTTTCGTTTCGGTCTGTGAAGCCTGAACAGCAGGCTCCTCAGCCTCTGCTGCGGCGGCAGTCTCCTCGTCGGCAATGCGACGGCGAAGGGCAAACATAAGGAACGGCTCCACCTGCATAAAAACGAACACAAGCACCGCCATGATAACCGCATAAAAGATATACAGTGCGATAGGTGCACCGAGGAACATCTCGGCAATAACCGCATGGATGAGAACCGCCGTGATGGCAAGGCCGATAATTGCGGAGGCCACATATCTTGACGGATAGGCTTTCATAATCGGCACACCGTAAAGCGGAGCGAGCATACATACTGTCATACCGAATCCAATGAGTGCACAGGCGACATAGGAAAGTGCGGGAACATATGCGGACACAAGCATTACAAGAAAACCGAACCCACCGAGTCCGACAAACATGGGAGCTATGCGGAAGGGATGAATGTTCGCCTTCTTATGAAGAAAATACATAGTAAAGCTTGAAAGAGCCACTACTAAATACATAATAGACACGCCGTGCTCGACCTTGCCTACAACCGCAGGACCGCCAACGCCCATCAGCGCAGCAATGAAAGCAATAAGATAAGCCCCCCACATCATCTTCTTCGGTGGGATAAGACCGTCGCTTTTTTTCACAAATTGCGGCAGATGCTTCCCACCAGCAGGGATACGCAGGAAGAAGATAAACAAAAGCACAAGTGCCGCTACCATTCCAAAGCGGAAGGTGGAGAACGGGATAGATACCACCTCATTCTGAACAAAAGCGATCAGGAACACCGCTATGCCGTAGCCGAAGGTCAGATACCTGACGCTGCTTTTCTCGGAAAAGAAAGTAACCACAAGGAAGGTCTCAAAGCCGATCATCAGACAGCAACAGAAAATCTGCAGGTAAATGTTAAAGCACAGGATATCGTCCGGCAGAGGGAGAAAGAAAGCGATTGCCGAAAGGAGCGCAACACCCGTAGCGATCCGCTGTATCCACACGATAATCTTCGGTAAAAATATCATCGTAAGGATGCCCAGAATGTAACAAACTGCTGTCAGTGTGGTACCGTAATCGATGTTAATGGGTAGTGGGATTTTCCCGTCCGCTGCCGAGGACGGTTCAAGGAAATAATAAATAAATCCCATCTGCCAAAAGCTGAACATAGAGAAGCAGACGAGCATCCAAAGTGGAAGCTCTATCCTCTTTTTCTGGTTTTCTATGAGAGTTTGGTGATTCATAAAGTGCACCTTCCTTTTTTTGCCGAAATAATCGCAAAACCGTAAAAATCTCAAATTTTCTGATAAAACCTACCCAAAAGGGTGAGTTTTTCCTAAAAACCCCCCGAATGGGGGGTACAAAATGAGTGGAAAAATCAATATAATCAAATTACATTAACAGATTTATCCGCTAATATTATAAATCAGATTTTTAAATTTTTCAATAATATGTTGGAAACACTACCCAAACAGGTAGTATATTTGTTTAATCCACTTGTTTCGGGTAGGTTACAATTTTAGCTTGATAAAGTATAATATTTTCAAGGAGGTGGCTTATGGGAATACTGAACTATTTTGAGTATATGGCTTTGGCAGAAAGCGAGCATAAGCGACTGCTTGAAGCTTATCCTGAGCTGAAAGCCTTGTCAAAACGTGAGCTTGAGGTTTTTGCTCAGCTGCTTACCGACAAAACGCAGGCACAGATAGCCAATGAATTGTTTATTACACATTCTTCCGTACATTTTCATTGTAAAAATATATATAAAAAGCTTAAAATCAACAGCAGACGACAGCTGTTAATAAAATACAAAGACATATAAAGGAGGAAG
>JAZUNJ010000017.1:0-16648 GCA_045604105.1 Acutalibacteraceae bacterium
GCACCTTAAAATTATGATATTTTTGATGCAGAACAAGGCGAAAAGCACAGAAATCCTTTCGGATTTCGAGCATTTTCAACGCAGTTATGCGCAGAAATAGCAAATTTTAAGGCCTAATATCCTTATGAAGTGGCGCCCTTCAGTCATCTTTTTATGAAATATAAATCAGGCACTTAAATTGTAGCTTAATATAGTCGCATGTTTTGAAAAAGGTAACAAAATTTTTTTTATATTATAAGACTGAGTACAAATAAGTGTACCGTTATCTTTTTTTGTATTTTAACTGTTGACATAGCCTTATTTTCCCTCTAAAATATAAGTCGAAAGAACAAATGTTCGATAAAATATGAACGGAGGTAATTTGAATGAACTCTGACAGCTTTATGAGACAGGATTATCTTGCGGCTCAGCAGGCCATTTCTTCAAGCTCCATACCAACCAATGAAACAGCAGACGAGCTTATGCTGCGCAAAAGAAAGGCCGAGCTGAGAGGTCTTGTGAAAAAGGTTATAAAAAACGAGCTTACTCCCCAGCAGCAGCTTATTGTTAAAATGCACTGGTACGATTCGATGAGCCAGATCAGAATTGCTGAGGAGCTGGGAATTGAGCAATCAAAGGTTTCAAGGGAGCTTAAAAAAATCAACAGCACGGTTTATGAAAAGCTGAAATATGCCGTTGAATTCCGTTACGGAAAAAGCTCAGTAGAAACTGCAAAGCTTATCATCACAAACAAGGAGGCTCTGAGCTGCTGTGTTTGCCCCAACGAAATATCAGCACGGATAACCGCCCTTCGTATGAATCAGTGCCTTTCAGTTGAAGATGTGAGCAGGCTTTGCGGCATAGATACACAAAGACTTATTAAAATTGAAAAGGATGGCAGCAAAATCAGTGTTCTTGAATTAAAAAAGCTTGCTGTTCTGTTTTCTGTTACCAGCGACTATATTCTTTTCGGGAAACAGTATCAGTGACTAAAGAGCAGGAATTGATTTCAAGCCGTAAGAAAGGATGATGGATGTGAATTCAACATTAAAGGATCTTGGACTTGAATATGAAAACTCAATCAGAATACAGACTGAAATTATCAAAAAGAACAGAGAGCGTCTTATGCAAGCGAGAAAAAGTCACAACTGCAAGGAAATTAAAAGGCTTAACACCCTGCTCAAAACCCTTTATGAGGAAAAATGGGAATTAGAGGAAAAGGCAGTGGAAATAAGAAAGCTTCTGAGTTGAAAAAAGAACTGCTTTGCAGTTCTTTTTTCATTTTATGATTCCCAGGGCATGTCATTCTGCTTGTTGTTATCCTGAGTCTTTGGCTTCTTTTTTGATTTCATGATTATAACCAAAGCAATGATAACAATGACAAGAACTGCAATTACAATATAAGGAACAACCGAGGATTGCTTTGCCACCGGCTCTGATGCCTGACCTTGCTGCAATTCCTCATCGGGTATTATCTCAGTCGCAGCATTCTCTGAAGGCTGCTCAGCACCGAACACTCTTTCGGCACTGTCAACAACAATTACACAAGGTATTCCCGTTGTTGTGGTGAACTTCTGCAAGGCGTCATCAACGACCTCTTTGGAAATATCAAGCCTTGTGTCATAATTATAAAGCCTTGATTCGGCTGCCTTGTCATGGTCGTAATCAACCCTGAAGGAAGAGCCGAGCTTTGCTTCCGATATGCTTTTTGTCATTGCAGTCACAACATCAGAAAGATTCATGTCAAGGGTATAGGCGTAATAATCCGTGTTTATGTATTCTGTCAGATACTTTCCGTATTCCGAATACTCACCGAACATTTCATTGATTTCGGTTTTGATGTTGTCTCCTACCCATGCTATGGTGTAATAGCCGTCTGCTTCTTCGTTAGTGAGGAAAACAAGAAGAATATTGTCTTCATAGTTTCCGTATGCTCCGAAGACCTCTTTATAGCGGGTGTTTGCATAATCCTGCATGGTGCCTTCATCGTAAATCACACCGTCCTCATAAACATAAACCGGGCCTTCATTCACACTGTAATCAGGCTCACCCACAAGCCACACAATACCGAAGAAAATGAATAAGGCTATAATAAGAATAGCGATCAGTCCACCGCCGAAGCCGCCGTACACAGGGCCCCAGCCCCAACCCCAGCCACCGAAAAACGGTCTGTGGTGGTGATGTCCGTGATGGTGATGACCGTGATGATGGGAGCCTCCGAAGCCACCACCGTTATTATTGCCGCCAAAGGAGCCTCCACCGAAGCCGCCTCCGCCTGAAAAGCCTCCGCCGCCTCCGAATGAGCCGCCGCCAAAGCCTCCGCCGCTGCTGCCTCCGCCACCTGGTCCGGGCATAAAAACACATCCTTTCAGTTAAAATTCATTTTAATATTTATATTTTCCGTCAGCAACCTTTTTAAGGTGCTCACCGTATGCTGATTTGCCGTATCTATCAGCTGATTCTCTTAAGGTTTTTTCATCAATCCAGCCGTTGATATAAGAAATTTCCTCAGGTGCTGAAATCATTACAGACTGTCTGCCCTCAATCATGCGCACAAAGTTTGATGCATCGTTAAGGCTTTCCATTGTGCCTGTATCAAGCCAGGCAAAGCCTCTCCCCAGAAGGTTCACTGCAAGAGCATTTTCCTTGAGATATTTCACATTAAGGTCTGTGATTTCATATTCCCCTCTTGCACTTTTTTCAATTGTTTTTGCAAATGAGGACACTCTGTTATCATAGAAATAAAGACCTGTTACACAGTAATTTGATTTCGGATTCTTTGGCTTTTCCTCAATTGAAACAACATTCTGATTTTCATCGAATTCAACCACACCGAAGCGCTCCGGGTCATCAACATAATAGCCGAAAACCGTTGCAATGCCCTTTTCGGCATTTTCCTTTGCCTGCCTGAGTGTTTTCTTGAAGCCGTTGCCGTAAAAGATGTTATCACCAAGCACCATTGCACAGCAATCGTCACCGATAAACTCTTCACCGATGATGAAAGCCTGAGCAAGTCCGTCAGGTGAAGGCTGTTCAGCATAGGAAAGATTTATACCGAACTGCTCTCCACTGCCGAGAAGCTTTTTGAAATTAGGCAAATCGTGAGGCGTGGAAATAATAAGAATATCTCTTATTCCCGCCAGCATAAGAGTTGAAAGCGGATAATAAATCATCGGCTTGTCATAAACAGGAAGAAGCTGTTTTGACATAACCATTGTAAGAGGATACAGACGTGTGCCTGAGCCTCCTGCCAGAATGATACCTTTCATAAGAAATCCTCCTTAATTATTGTTAAACTCAGAATTTTCAAGAATATTTCTGCAAAGATAAAGAACCAATGCAAATATTATCAGATTCACAGGCACTGTGACAAGGTAAGACACAAAGGGGTGCGCCCAGAAAATCATTGACATGTAAAATCCTGTTATTGCCGCAGGCAATGCGCATACAGTGGAAAGTATTGTATATAAAAGTACTGTTAATACAGTTTTTGCCCTTCGTCTTGCAATTTTCAGAAACAGCAGATTGCTTGCAATAAAAAGTATACCAAAGCTTATTCTTGACAATGCCATTGCAGCTGTTTCATATATATTGAGGGAACGAACAAAATGCAGCACTGCAAACAGCAGCAGGCTTTCAATAACAATTACGGGAATTTGCTCACGCACAATGTGAAGCAGCTTTTTAAAGGGCTTTTCGGGAATGAGATAAACATAGGGCATGCTTAATTCCTTCATCCACCTACCTGCCGTAACGCCAATGAGCATGCTGTATAAGGACAGTATGAACACTGTGAGATTATCACCCTCAACAACAAATGAATAGCCCACTGTCATGGCAATTGTAACAACAGACATTCTGCCCGTAACAAGCAGACCGCCTCTTCTGTTTTCGGTTTTGTGCTTAACGCTTATTGCCGAAGCGCCCCAGCCCTCAGAAAGACCTGTTCTGCCTTTTTTTATGCTTCTTGAAAGCCCCTCCAAGCCTGTACTTTCCTTTGACGAGTTTATTGCCGAAGAGGAAATCTCAGCACTTGAAAGAACATCCTCATAATAATCGTCCTTGTTTTTTGAAATAAGAAGATAAAAAACAAGAATGAAAACAAGAATAAGAAATATGCCTGAGCCCGCCTTTAAATATGCGCCCTTGACAACACCCTCAACAAGAAGGGACACAAGTCCGCTCACGGGTGTGAGGTAAAGAGCATCGCTCTGAAGTGCAGTTAAAACGCCCGTTATATCAAAGGGAGTGTCAGCTGAGCTTTTTATGATAACAAAAAAAGTAAGAAGAGCAAAAGCTGAATAATATATTGCTTTACCGAGCTTCACCTTTTTTTCCGAAGATGAGGTGAAAACATAAATCAGCATTGAACACATCTGACTTAAAAATGCCGTGATTCCGTAGCCGAGGGCAACAACAACCATTGTGCCTACACCGATACCGTAATATTCATGTGAGAGTGAATACTGCAGCAGAATTATTACGCCCATATATAGAGAGCGTCCCAACTGCTGAATTATGCCGTAGAAAAGTATACCTGCACTTTTTATGGGTGAGACAAAAAGCAGATTTATATCTGCCATGGTGAAAAAGGCAGCTCCGTTTGAAAATCCGTTTTTTGATATATCAACAAAGAGTAATGTATATATAAGAAAAACAATTGAAAGAAATTCGTCTATGCTTCTGTATTGATGATGGACAGCTGCGGATTCACTCCCCATAAAAATGCTCATGCAGATAAGAGCCAGGGCAACAAGGGGAAAAATCAGCTTTGAAGGAGAATGAAAGCACTCCTTTATACGGTTCTTTTGCTTTGTGAAATATAAATATAATAAAGCCGACATCACTTTTCACTTCCCAGAGTGGAAAAAAACAACTCTTCAAGGCTGCCGCTTTCTCCGTTTTTCTTGCAGGCAACAACCTTAGCATCTGCCATTATATACGCTGTGTCCCAGAAATCCTCAACACTGTCAAGCATATGAGTGCTGATAAGAATGCTCTTGCCTTCGTTCTTAAGCTTTATAAAAAGCGACTTGAGCTGTTTGATGGCATAAGGGTCAAGACCCACCATAGGCTCATCGAATATGATTATTTCAGGCTTATGTACAAGTGCACAGCAGATTGACAGCTTTTGCTGCATACCCTTTGAAAGCTCCTTACCAAGCTTATCCCTTTTATCGTAAAGCTCAAACAGCTTTAAAAGGCTGTGACCTGTGCCATCGTCCTCAAGCTTATAGCTGCGTCTGATGAATTCGAGATGCTCCTCAACGGTGAGAAGGTCATAAACCTGAGGCATTTCGGGTATATAGCCTATAAGCCTTTTGGCTTCAAGACTCTTGTTATTAAAGCCGTTAAGGGTAATTTCGCCTTCAAAGCGCAAAAGGCCGCAGATACACTTGATAAGCGTTGACTTGCCGGCTCCGTTATGTCCCAGAAGAACAGCAATTTCACCGTCATTGACCTCAAGGCTGACACAGCTGTTTGCCGTAAGCTTTTCATATTTCTTTGTTACATTGTTAACCTTAAGCATAAATTCTCCTTGTGAACTGTCATCGTCTTTATTGTATCACACTATCAGGCATTTGAACAGAGAAAATGAGAAAATTCTGTTTAATCTGCGTCAAAATAACACAACAGCTTTTCCAAAGCCATCTTCAAAAGATCACATTGATATTTTTCCACACAGTGTTGCATTTTAATTAAAAATAGTGTATAATGTGTTAAAAACAACTTGAAGAGGTGAAAAAAATGGAGAACACCCCGAAAAAGCCCGACGGACGCAGAGTAAGAATGACAAAGCTTCTGCTTAAAGAAAGTCTTATTGAGCTTATGAAGGAAAAATCAATTCATGTTATCAGCATCAAGGAAATCTGCGAGGGCGCCGATGTTAACCGCAGCACCTTTTACCGCCATTATGATACCCAGTATGACCTTTATGATGATATTATAAACGATATTTCCGATGACATCCTGGTAATTTATCGCTCCTGCACTGAAGAAAGTGCCACAACAACACAGCTTCTCACAAAAATTTTCCAATATATTGAAGACAACCGTGAACGCTTCCTTGTTATTCTCAGTGATAACGGCAACATCAGCCTTGGCGAAACCTACAACAGAATAACCGACCGTTTTATTAAAAGGGAAAACACGGGTGAACTGGGCACCTATGTTGCTCAGTTCATTGCTGCGGGTATGACAAGCATTCTGTGGTCATGGCTCAACGCAGAAAACAGAAAGCCTCCCGAGCAGATTGCAGGTCTGATCAACTACCTTATCAAGCACGGCTTCAAAACTGCAGTCGACTTTGTTCTGGGAACAAAATAAAAGAATTTATTCACAGGATATTATGCTGTAAATGCAAAAGAAGAGGTGATACGGATTTATCCGCATCACCTCTGTTTATTATATAACTGAAAATTAAATATCGTTGATATCGTAGGGTGTTCTCTGATAAACGAAGTAGTTCAGCCAGTTTGTGAACATGAGTGTTCCAACGTTTCTCCATGTCATAAGGGGCTTTTTTGTCGGGTCATCATCAGGGAAATAGTTATAGGGCACCTTTATGTCAAGCCCTTTGTCCTTGTCTCTGAAATATTCCTTGGCAAGAGTGTCAGCATCGTATTCTGAGTGACCTGTTGCATAAAAGTTTCTGCATTCAAGGTCTGACACAAGGTGAATGCCTGCCTGCTCGGAATAGGAAAGAATCTGCAGTTCCTTACAAAGAGCAACATCGTTGAAATTTACATCTGTATGCCTTGAATGGGGCACAAAATAAGTGTCGTCAAAGCCTCGCATGAGAGGATGGTACAAATCAAGGGGTCTGTGGGCAAACACACCGAACATTTTTTCAGGCAACGTATGCTTTTTGATGCCGTGATGATAGTACATACCTGCCTGGGCGCCCCAGCAGATGTGGAAGGTGGAATAAACATTGGTTTTTGTCCACTCAAAAATCTGACAAAGCTCGTCCCAGTAATCAACCTCTTCAAATTCCATAAGCTCAACCGGTGCTCCGGTGATAATCATTCCGTCGTATTTCTTATGCTTGATTTCGTCAAAGGTATAGTAAAACTTGTTAAGGTGACTCTGAGAGGTGTTCTTTGACTCATGTGTTGCCGTTTGCAGAAATTCAACGTCAACCTGCAAGGGAGTGTTACTCATAAGCCTTAAAAGCTGGGTTTCAGTTGCAATTTTTGTGGGCATTAAATTAAGAATAAGAATTTTCAGCGGTCTGATATCCTGGCTCTGGGCACGGGACTCCGTCATAACAAATATGTTTTCCTGTTCAAGGCTTTCCCTTGCAGGAAGCCTGTCATCTATTTTAATGGGCATGGCAATTTCTCCTTATCGGAACTTACATTATTATTTTGTTTATTTCAAGATATTATAACCCAAAAATATGAATTTTACAATAGAAAAAAAGCAAACTTTAAGCCGGATGCCATCACAGACATCCGGCTGATTGAATCAGAACAGGCTTTTAATGTAATCGAAGAACTGAATAAAGAAATCCTTAATCTGATCGAAAAGTGACCTTGTAAGAGTTTCACCCATTGCTTCTTCGTTACCGCTGTTTGTTGCAACAGCTCCGTCATAATCACTTGTGAAGCCTGAAAGCCATGAAATCATTCCGTCGGGATATGTAAGCTTCACCTTTTCACCAAGGCCGTTAACAGTGCTCATCATGGGATAATCTCCGTTTTTGCTTGAGAACATGTCATTGTTAACTGCATACCATGCATGATGACCGCTGACATTAGGCACACCGTTTGCATAGGTGCTGACAGTGAGAGTTGAGAAGCGACATTCTTCTTTAACATTGCTTACAGTCATGATATTATTCCATGTTGGTCTTACAGATGAGAAATAATTGACGAGGGGATCAATCACACAGCTTGTGAGCCACACGGGCATATCGGCAATTTTTTCTGCCTGCTGTGCTGTAGGCATCCATGCGGGACAAATGGGGAATGCGGCTGCGAAAAACTCAGGATAGGCAATTGCCATTTTAAGTGTCATTCTTCCGCCCATCGAATAGCCGCCCACATAAATTCTGCTAAGGTCAATGTTAGCCTTATTCTGACAGATGAAATCGTCAATTGCGGCTCTCAGGGGATAAATAAGGCTGTCCGCCCAAAAAAGTCCCTTTTCTTCAAGAGAACGGGGAGCAAAAATAAATGCGCCCTCACTGCCCTTGAAGCGGCTCTGATATTCATCGCTTGCCCACTTTGCAGCCTCATGCTCTGTTACCTGCTTGCCCTCTGTTGCACCGTCACCCATACCGTGAAGCCACACAACAAGGGGGTATTTTGTTGTATCATTCTCCCCTACCGGTGAAAAATAGCGGTAGTCAATTGTGAAGCCCTCTGTTTCGGGACCAACACCCTTCTGGAACTGATTGTTGAGGGCATCCATACCGTCATCAAGTGACACTGCCATTGAAGAAGCTGCAGTCACACCAAAAAGCATAATAAGTGAAAGAATAATAGCTGTTAATTTTTTAAGTTTCATAACAAATCTCCTCCAATCTGTTTTATTTTAGCACATACTTCCACGCTTTTCAACACTGAAAAAATTATAAACAATTAAAAACCGCCTTCCGTGAAAGAAAGGCGGTAATATTGTTATTGCTCAATGCCGTAAAAATCAACCATTCTGTTATATTCATCCATTGTGATTGAAACAACAGAGCCGTGACGGGGCTTCAGGTGGTCAACAGAATAGGTTGCTCTTCTGACCTGTCTGTAATTCTGAAAGTCTCTTGTCATCTGAGCAAAAAATGTTCCGTTGCTGTATTCGTCCATAATCATCATCCAGGCGTTTGTTCCGTTAATGCGGTACATGGTGCTGCCCTCAACACCGAACCAGTTGAGTGAGCAGACAGTATAATCCTCATTGAAGGGGCCTGATGCACTTTTTGATTTTACATAAGCGATTTTCTGTGTAAGATCTTCCTTGAAGAAAAGGTAATAATATCCGTCCTTTTCGTTGTAAACCATATCACCGTCAATACACTGGATACCCGTGAAGCTTGTGCCGTCTTCCCTTGTGACAACCTCACTTCTTCTGCCGTAAAGGTATTGGGGCTCAGTGAAGCTTTTGAAGTCCTCAGTATAAAGGTAATAATGCTGAGCATTGTCTTCGTTGAGAGGTGTTGCAGGGTCATCCCATGTGGAAAGAGCAAGGTAAAGCATATATTTACCCTCTTCGGCATCCCATATCACCTGAGGTGCCCAGGCTCTGTTGCAGCCCTCCCAGCCTTCGAAATCACGGAAGTCAAGAACAAATTCATCTTCCCATGAAACAAGGTCATAGGATTTCCAGAAAATTACGGCGTGGTTAGATGTCCAGCCCTGCATTGCATCCATATCGGTTGCAACTATGTAATAGCAATCCTTACCTTCTCCATCCTTTGCCTTGAAGATATAGGGGTCACGCACACAGCCTGTGCCCTTTGTCTGTTCGATAACAGCTTCGTTGCCGTTAAGAGCCTTGAAGTTGTAGCCGTCTGTACTCACAGCAAGATGAATTGTCTGCTCCGAGGGTTCATTGCCAACGAAATAGCAGAAAAGATATGCATCCTTTGCGCTGACTGCATTAAATGCATAATCATTGAAAATATAATTAAAAAGGCTGAGGCCAAGGGTGATAAAGGCCATGAAATAACGCATAAATACCATAGCAATACTCCTTAGTTTTTTTACATTATAGCATATTAAAAACACAAATGGAAGACTGCGCAAGCAAAAATACATAAAAAAGCAAATAAAATCAGTTGACAAAGCACTCCCTTTGTGGTAGTATTATTGGGCAAAGAAAATAACTATGGGGGCGTAGCTCAGCTGGGAGCCCAAGGAACTCAGAAACGCACCCCACAAAAAACTTAATAAATAAATTGTTCGATGTACGCCCATATGGGGGCGTAGCTCAGCTGGGAGCCTAGAGCACTCAGAAACGCACCCTCGTACTGAATAATAAAAAAACTAAATATTTGGGGGCGTAGCTCAGCTGGGAGAGCGCTTGAATGGCATTCAAGAGGTCAAGAGTTCGATCCTCTCCGTCTCCACCACAGTAATGCGATCTCGTTTTGTTTGAAGATACAGCGAGATCGCATTAGTTTTGGCAATTTTTGAGTGGGTTATGAATAATATTTAACAAATACGTTATTGTTTTTTCATTTCAGTGTTTTATACTGAAAAAAATATGTAGCAAGGTGGACATTTATGAACAGTATTATTAATCGAGAGCATATCAGTTATTTGAATATAATGGCCGAAGAGTTAGAAACTGAACACTTGTCTATTTTTGCTGGTGCAGGTATTTCTATAAATTCTGGTTTTGTTGATTGGAAAGGTTTAATGCGTCCAATAATTGAACAGTTAGAAATAAATCCTAATATAGATTTAGCTCTTGCTGCACAGTTTTTTGAAAATGAGTATGGTAGGCATGACATAAATAAATTGATATTTGATGAGTTTAATAGAATTCCGAAAAACAACGAAATTCTTATGCTGTTGGGACAACTACCGATAAAATCATATTGGACTACCAATTATGATTCTTTAATTGAGGATACTCTTTCTAATCCTCCCATTCAAAAAATAGTTGATTTGAAAGTTAACAAAGATCAATTTAAATATCATGTGCCGAATCATGATGTTACAATCTATAAAATGCATGGTGATAAAAGATATCCAGATGAAGCAATAATTACTAAAAACGATTATGAAACATACGATAGAAATAGAGAGGTATTTACTAAAGCTCTGTTTACAGAGTTAATTACCAATACCTTTTTATTTATTGGTTTTAGCTTTTCTGATCCCAATTTAGAAAGAATACTCAGTATTGTTAAACACACATTTGATAATAATGCCCCAAAGAATCATTATTGTTTTATGAGAAAAGTTCAAGAAAAGGATTATTCCGACAATAAACAATATAACGAGGATTCAAATTATCAAAAATTAAGAATTCGAGAAATGCGAAGATATGGTATACAAACTATTCTCATAGATGATTTTTCTCAAATTTTAACTTGTTTGAAGTATATAAAGAAAAAATTGGATCAGAGGCGAGTATTTATATCGGGAAGTATTACTGATAGTGTGTCAAAAGATTCGGATGAAGCAGAACTCATTCAATTCTTAGCTAGAAAATTGGCTGAAAATAATTTTAGAATTGTAAGTGGATTCGGACAAAATATAGGTAACTACTTGTTGATTGGTGCTTGTTATGGTATGAATTTGAACATATCAAAAAAATTAAACAATACCATTGAAATATATCCACTTGTTTCTGTGGGAGATAATACTCAAGAGTTACGAGAACAGCTTATATCAAATAGCGGTTGTATAATTACTTTGTTTGGTAAAGAAACATACGCAGAAGATAACCTAAAAAAGTTAAATGAAGATGGTGTTTACCAAGAATATCGAATAGCAAAAGATAAAGGAATTACGTTGCTTCCTGTTGGTTGTACTGGTAAGACATCAAAATGGATTTGGGAAGATGCTAATAAGCAACAAGTCTACCAAGGGACAGATTTGGAAAGCAGTTGGCAAGGGTTAAACAATTATGATATAAAAGAAAAAGAAAATATTGTCAATTGCATTATGGAGCTTATCGAATATAAAAACATTCAAGAACAAAAACAATTGGAAAAAGATTTGTTAATGAGTATAAACAATATTTCAAAAATAGAAAAACCCCTTCAAAAAGTTTTTTTAAGCTTCCATTATAATAGTAGTCATAAAATAGCAGAAAAGTACAGACAATTGATAAACAAAACGGGTAAATATATTGCTACGGAAGAAGAAGTAGTGCGCGATAGAACGAATCAAACTGAAATTTATAATTGGATTGATAAAAAAATAAATGGAACAGTAGCAACCGTTTTGATTTATGATAAATCTATTTTTGAAAGTAAATATGTTGACTATGAGATAAAAGCTTCGCTTGAAAGACAAAATATTATAATAGTCATATCGGTAGAAGATTGTATTGCTAAAACCGAGAAAAAATTAAGGAAAAAATATCCTCTTCTTGAATCTTCTAAAGTTTTTTACAAAGCGGATAGTGAAATAAAAATGGAAGATATCTTATGTATATTGAACGAAAACGTGCTACCATCAGAGTAATCTAATGGTAGCACGTTTTCACTAATGTTTATAAAGTTTTATTTGTACATCCCTTGTGATTTTCTTTGATTTCATCACAATTTGTTCAAAGCATATGTTGGATTCAATTTTTATTTTCTAACATTGAAAAACCTCAACCCACGGTTGAAAAATATCGTTTTACAAGTTATTGATAGCATTAAGGTCGTATGTTATACTCTAATTGAGCTCAAAACAAGTGCACTTCATTTCATGTAGGAGGCAAACGATGAATATAGGAAATAAAATAAAAAAATTACGCAAACAGCGAGGTATAACACAGGAGCAATTAGCAGAGAGCATTGGTGTTTCTTTTCAGGCTGTAAGCAAATGGGAAAACAGTATAGCTCTTCCTGATATTACACTTGCTCCTCTTTTGGCAAGTTATTTTAGCGTGTCAATGGATGAGTTGTTTGATTTTAATCTCAA
Organism: Acutalibacteraceae bacterium; assembly: GCA_045604105.1. Lineage (GTDB taxonomy): Bacteria > Bacillota > Clostridia > Oscillospirales > Acutalibacteraceae > UBA6857. The sequence goes on from JAZUNJ010000017.1 coordinate 12,570, forward strand.
GGAAATGGAATGTGCAGTTAAAAATATAGCCGACGAGGCGTATAAATACAGAGAAATCAATCCATCCGAGAGTAAGCGAATTCTTGAAGAAGGATTAGAGAAATATCCTGAAAATGATGTTTTACTCAATAGTTTGCTTTATGTTTTGAATTATGCAGAGAACCCTGATGAAACGATTAGTATTGCCGGTAAACTTATTGAAAAAACTAATCAAAGTGATGTTAAATATGATGCTCTTCGTTTTCTTGCTTATGCCTACAAGGCAAAAGGAGATTTCAAGAGTGCTGAAGCCACTATTGAACAAATCCCGGAAATGACTTTTACTAAATTGACAGAGAAAGCATATCTTTTGTCTGGAAAAGGTAAATTTGAAGCTGCTGAAAAGCAAAAGTTGATTTCTACAGAAAACTTAATTCAAATGATGTGGAAGTCAGCTGAATATTACGAAGAAAACGGAGAGATAGATAAAGCTATTGAAGAAACTGAAAAGGCTTTAGATATAATTTCTATTATATCCAATGCTCAATTTGACATTTATATAAAGTATTTCAACAATCAAATCGAGCATATGAAAAGTAAACTATAAATATAACAGACCACCGAATAGTAGTATATTCGATGGTCTGTTTAGTTTACGCCACCTTATCAAATCCTTCCATAAACTGCTCAAAGTCAATGTTAAACTCAACTTTCAGCTTATATCCTCTGCTGACCTCTACCCGTTTTATCAGACAATTAACAATCATTTTCTTCTTTTCAAAGCTCGCTTCATCATAAAGCTCCGCCCAAGAAATCAGTTCATCAAAGCTATCGGATAAGTTCTTTAGTACACTCTCACCGTCAGCGACATCCTTTTCAGCATCGGCAACTAAATTAAAAAGCCTGCTGCACTCTTTCTCGGATTCTGCAATCAGCTCCGAGAGTGTATCAGCCGAAAAAGAGCTTTCACCCTTAATTGCCTTAATAACTTCGGATTTCAATATAGTTAGATTTTCAAACGCTTTACTGTACTCTGTTTTTAACATATTGAGCCTTGCTTTTCTTACTTCGAGCTCACCAGCATAACGGAGCTTGATTATGTCACTTTTTGATACACCTTTCATTTTACTGAAAATGTCACGGACAATTTCATCAATCAAATCATCAAGAATGTGAAGTGTATAACCTGATTGACCGTCACATTCAGTTTGCTTTCTGCTTTTACCGTAGCAGGCATATCTGATACGTTTGGTAGTATCAACAGAGCCGTCTTTTCTTTTACGGTATCTTCCGCTTGTTGTAAGATTCAGCCTTGAACCACAATGCCCACAGTAAACCTTACCGGAGATAAGAGATTTACCTTTTGTGTTAAGGGGAACAGTGGGATTGTCTTTCTTTCTGTCTGAACGTTCTTTCATAATCATCATAGCTCTTTCATACTGTTCAGGCGGAATTATCTGCAGTTCAGGTATAACCTCAGAACGAGCCTCACCGCTACGGAGAATACCTGTGTATGTCAGGTTGCAAAGAATACCTCGGATTGTAGCTTCATGCCACATTTTGCCTGTTCTTGCTCGGTAACCGTTATTGTTCAGCCACGTTGTAATTCTGTGTGCACCGTAACCCTCTTGTGTGTATTTGTCAAAGATGATTTTTACCACAATAGCTTCGTCGGGATTAACTTTTAAATCATAAAGCTCGTGTTTTCTTTTGTTGAATCTGCCGCTTTTAACAAGGTCATATCCAAAGGCGGCAACGCCGCCCTTGAAATGTCCTGCCTCAACCAACTGACCAAGACTTGTTTTTGTTCGTACTGAAGTTTTCTCGCTTTCACCGTCAGCCTGCCAGAAACGGATATAGTTTAAGAGCTTATCAATGTGATTATCAAATCTCTGTTCGCCCTCTTGGGTACTCCAGACTTCAATACCATTTTTGACAAACCACTCAACAACGAAAGGTGTTTCGTCTGCAATTCTGCCGATGCGGTCAAACATAAACACAAGCAGAATATCAAACTTATTCTTTCTCGCAAGATCTTTTATGATTTGAATTTTATCTCGGTTTTCGGCTCTTACCTTATGACCTGAAACACCGTCCTCTTGCTCCTCAAAGACAATCTCCCAACCCATTTCACTTGCGAATTTATGACAAGCCTTTCTCTGCATCGGGATATCTGCTTCATTGTTGCTGTCATAATCAACCTGCTTGCCCGTTGATACTCGATACAGACAGCACACTCGCTTTGACATTAAACCGCCTCCTTGATATTTTTCTTTAGTTTAATATCAGGGGCATCACTTTGTCGAATGTGTGAATCACCCAATAATATTTCACGAAGGCGTGGGAGAATATCAGTGTTAGGTTTTTCAGCAAAGGTAGCAGTAATCTCATGCCCTTTAACCTTGAAGGAATATTCTCCTCTGATGTCATCATTAAGATAACGGATATATGCTTTAAGAATTCCAATATACTTCAATACTCATCACCTCGCATCTCTGTCACGGCTCCGCATCAGATGTCTGTAGTAATACTCACAAGATTTTAATATAAAGTCTTCCAAATCTTTTTCCTTGATTTTAGGTGCAATTTTCTGTATCTTTTCTGCAGGCATCTTTATCACAGGCTTCTGATTTGCTTTTTCCTCAGCCAAGATTTCACTAATATGCTCAGGTGTGAGGCCTTCTTCTTTGCTGATTGCACGAAGTCTTTGAGCCTGAGATAAATTCGGAGTAGCATCACAGACACGGATTTCTTCAACTAAGTCCGCCTGTTCTACCTCATTCAAGTAAGAAAGCTCAACAGCAGGTGTGAGAGCGATTTTTCCCTCGTCAACAAGGTCAAGAAGTTCTGGGATGAGATTTGTAAGACGAATATATCTTTGTACCTGTCTGCCACTTTCGGTTTCTGAAACAAGTTCGGCACTCTCTAACTTCCCGACAACTTGTCGGGAAGTTAAGTCTGTCCTTTCACCTTGACTTTTAATTGCTTCAAGTTTCATCTTGTATGCGTGGGCTTTTTCCGAGGGTAAAACATGCTCTCTCTGCAAGTTAGCATCTACCATTGCAATAACAGCCTCTTCATAAGTGAGCTCATAAATGAAAGCAGGTATCATTTCAAAGCCTAATTTCTTTGCCGCATAAAATCTACGATGACCTGAAATGATTTCATATTCCGTTCCTGATATTTTGCGAACGGTAAGAGGAGTTAGAATACCACGCTCATCAATACTGTCAATAAGGTTTTGCATTTCCTCGTTATCAATCACCTTGTAAGGATGATTTTCAAAAGGTCGCAAATACTCAATGGGTATTTTATTAGCCCACACATATTCTGTGCGGGCTTTCTGTACTTTGTCGTATAAAGTTTCTTTTGTGGGATTGTTTTCTTCAATATCACGGGGATATACGTTTGATTTTTTGTTAGCCATAATTATCGGCTCCTTTCTATTTTACGAATTTTGTTAGTTTCTAATTGATGCTCTTTTTGTAAGAGCTCATACAGGTGCGGAGATTTATCAAGGATATCTTCTGCCCGTTTGAGTTTCTTTCTTAAAGGCGTGATTTCTTTTGTTATCTCCTTACGCAGGGCTTTGTACCTCTCCTTATCTTTGGGATTACTTGCTCTGCGCTTTTTGTTGTCTGCCTTGCTTCGTTTTTCTTCAAGCTCGGCAATTTTTAACTGTGTTTCTTCAATGGTGACTGTTAAATCATCAGTAGTGTGAATTTGATTATCTGTAAGGAAATGATAATCAGCCACATACTGCTTAATGTCCTTTGCGGCATGTCTCATTTCGGACGAGATAAGCATTGCATCCGCTACTTCTTTTAATAGCTGAAAAACTAAGATTATTAAGAGAAGCATAGTATCGACATAAATAACCTCAGGTCTTTTACCGTGTTCAATGCTGAACTCCAATTTCTTTCTTACCGATTCAAGTGGAAAATATCTGCGTCTTGCATAGAAGAAGTTGTTCCAATCAGCAAGATGGTGTCCGCTGTAATAGGTTTCGTTGAATCTTTTCTCTATACCTTCAACGGTGTAGCCAAGGCCTTCAACCCTGACGCCTCTTTCCCAATTCTTTGCCTTAATGGTAAACCGTC
>JAZUNJ010000018.1:0-104470 GCA_045604105.1 Acutalibacteraceae bacterium
TCCCACAACCTACCGTGGTGCAGCAATGACCTGGGCAGGCAGGGAGCTTAAAACCTACAGCAAAAACGGCACATCAATCAGCTATTCCTATGATGCTGACGGCTTGCGTGGCTCAAAAACAGTCAACGGTGCAACAACAACTTATCAGTATGTTGACGGAAAGCTTCTTTACGAAGACCGCAACGGTGTTGACATTTACTATTATTATGACAGCTACGGTGTACCCTCTGCCATAAAATATTACAAGGCAGACGGCACAACCTACACCATGTATCTCGCCACAAACTCCTTGGGCGATGTCACTGCGCTTTACAACCCCTCAGGTGAGCTTGTTGTAAAATATGAATATGACGCTTGGGGCAACATCATTTCCGAAACCAATGCAACAGGCGGCACACCCACAACAACCGCTCAATACTGGTCTGAAATTAACCCCTTCAGGTACCGTGGTTATTACTATGACAGCGAGACGGGGCTTTACTATCTGCAGTCAAGGTATTATGACCCTGAGGTGGGTAGGTTCTTGAATGCGGATGGACTTATTTCCACAGGACAAGGGTTGCTGGGATATAATATGTTCGCATATTGTGGGAATAATCCGGTTAAGCTAATAGACCATTCAGGCTATTTATTTGAAGATGCTTGCGCTTGGATAAAGAGTAAAGTTAATAAAGGAATAGAGAAGTTAGGTGAGTTCCTTTCATCCGCTAGTAATTTTTTTGGAACGCTTATTACGGCGTTAGAGTGTGCAACTGAAAAGTTGGTTTCAAGTTTAGAAGAAAGCATCAAAACAGCACCAAAACCAAATAACGTTGGAGCTGGAACTTGGAAAAAACAAATTAATCAAGATCTAGATGATCTTTCAAAGTTTAATAGAAATGCAACTAAAGTATTGAAAGTAGCATCTGTTGCAACATCTGCATGGGAGGTTGGAACAGGAATTTATGATGATGTCGTAAAAGGAAGAAAATTGCATACTATTGTGTACAATGCTGGTGTTGATATTTTAATAATTGCAACGTCAGCTTTGATAATAGGGGCTTTTTCAACTACTGCTATTGGTGGTGCTGTTTTGGGTGGGATACTTTATGTGTTTTTTGATGTTATTCCTTTTGTAGACGATAAAAGTTTGCGTGAATTTTTGAAAGAAGGGGATGACTGAAGATGTTGAATAAAGTAAATATTAATAAGTTTTTAGATTATGAATATAAACCAACAGACAGGAAACAATGTATAAGTAAAGTAATTTGTATATGGTTATTAAATATATTTTTCTATTTTGTTGGCACTAATTCAATTTATACGGGGATTTTTGTTTCTGTAATGAATATACCTATCAGCATGTTGTTATTAAAGTTTATATGTAAATTTGACAATATAGATTATAAACTTTTATTTAATAGCGTTTTTAACATTTATTTATCTTGTTTGCTTATTTTGTTGTCTTATAAAGTGATTTATGCAAACAACATAATTATTTTAATATGTTGTTTTCTTGCTTTTTTCATATTTATTATCATTTTATGGATTATAGTATTTCTAATTGTAAATAGTGGAAAATATAGATACAAAAATACAGAAAAGAAAAAAACAGGTTCTTATATAGGGGCCTTATTTGGATTTTTATTAACAAGATTTATATTTGAAGATTTAGAGTTGACTCAGGAAGATTTACAAATATTAATTTTCTTTATTTTGCTTGTTGCTACAATAATATTAAATTGCAGCAATTTTGATTTATTGAAAATTGTTTTGAAAAAGAACAGGTCAATAAGGAAGACAGAGGACGATTCGAAGACAGGTGACAGTTCTCTGTCTTGACAAAAAATGAAAGCTAAGTCGCGGCTCTCCTGAAAACACAAGGGGACGGTTCTCTTGTGTTGACAAAAAATGAATAAGTTGGTATAATCAGCTTGAGGTGGTAAAAATGCCAAGACAAGCAAGAAAAAAGAGCTCAAGCGGAATATATCACGTAATGCTCAGAGGGATAAACAAGCAGCAAATCTTTGAAGATGAAGAAGACTGCGAAAGATTCCTATGGGTATTGAAAGAAACGAAGGCAGTAAGTGAATTCAAATTGTTCGCTTACTGCCTTATGGGTAATCATATACATTTATTGCTGAAACCTGAGAAGGAAGAACTTGAACAGATATTCAAACGAATAGGAAGCAGATATGTATATTGGTATAATTGGAAATATCATCGAACAGGTCATTTGTTTCAAGACAGATATAAAAGCGAGCCGGTAGAAGATGAAAGTTACTTTTTAACGGTGTTGAGATACATACATCAGAATCCGAAGAAAGCAGAATTGTGTGAAAATTTGGACGCATACAGATATAGCAGTTATCATACTTATTTGAACGGACTTGATAAAGATATAGTAGATACGAAATTTGCAACAGAAATAATGAATGAAGATGAGCTGATAGGATATTTTAATGAACCGTCAAATGATGTATGTTTAGATGTTACTAAAAATGAAAGAAAAAATGACACAGAAGCACGTGAAGAAATATTTCGTATATGCGGATGCAAAAATGCAACGGAGTTTCAAAATTTGAATATTGAAAAAAGAAACGAAGTAATCAGAGAACTTAAAGAAAGCGGATTGTCAATTCGTCAAATTAGCAGATTAACAGGAATAAGCTTCGGTGTTGTAAGAAAATGCTGAAAATAATCAACGTATTGACATAAATATATGAAAATGTTATGATAAGCACGAAAAGGGAGACGTGTGCGTGTATTGGTCAGTGAAACGCACAGAAGAACCGTCCCCTTGTGTCTTGTGTCTTGTGTCTTGTCTTGTGTCTTGTCTTGCTGTCTTTATTGAGGAGATGAAGTGATGAAGATGAAATTCTATTTATATATTTTAACTGTTCTTTTGCTCTTAATAGCATTTGGCTCAGTCTTTAGTTTTATTGAGTCAGACAAAATCAGAAACCAGAGTATTGACTTAATTGTTAATGCTTGCCCGGATGATTGCAACAAAGAAGATGTTGTTGATTCATATACCGTTAAATATTCTAATTCACATCTGACGAAGGAATATGTTGATTTAACGGGATTTGATCACATACATAGAGCTTTATATTCCGATAACGTTAAGTACTTCTGTGCAAAAAAAGGAAGTTCAGTATTTGTGATTAAAGCAGAGAACAAAAATAATTATGTTGTGGAAATCAAATTTCTTCCTGCTGAAGTTTTTATTTTTGATGATTCTTTACTTCTTTTGCAAAATGAAGAAAACAAAGCTGTTTTGCATGCAGTAAATTTTGAAAAAAAGAGCATTGAGGTTTTGATTGATAATATAGAGCTGTCAGAATATAAACACAATAATTATGTTGAATATAACGATACTGTTTTTGTAAATGATAAAAATATTGTGTATAAGAATACAGATGGTTTATACTACCGTTATTCCGATGAGAAAAAACACAACAAAATTGATATATGTTCTCGAGTTTTTGGTTTTAATGGAGACGATACAGTAATCTGTGCTGACAATTTTTTGTTTGAAGATACTGAGTTTTCTGTTGATTCTATAGTCGAAGTAAATCTGAACGATGAAACAAAAAGCTTTAAAAGATTAATATTATTCAAACCATTGGATTGCAATGTTATTAGTCCTGATGGACGGTATATTTTAACATTATCCGGCAATGGTGAGGGAATGATTAATGCATATGTTTATGATTTATACAGCTTAGCTTCAGCAAAAATGGATGATAGTTTTGTTATTGATGTGTTTAAAAATGCGCAATGGCGATAGTCAACGGCAATCAGGGGACGGTTAGCGAAAAGACACAGAAGATAAACATAAATATCGATTTTGGACTGACGAGGATATTGGTAAGGGACAATACTCGGACTTGAAAATTAAAGACACAGCCTCAGTAGAATTTTCTGTATATTTTTTAATAGGTGCAGGGGTTGAGGTGTCATATAACTATGGAAGCGTCATTGATTATATGAAGATAATGTAGGTGGTACAGATATGAAAATAAAAGTTGTAATTGTTATTATCGCTTCTCTCGTTTTGAATATTTCTGGTGCTTTGTTTTATGCGTTTTATAATGAAATAGAACTTTGGAAGTCAGTTTCTATCTATTTTGTTGCTTTGATATCCTTTATGACTATAGTTGCTGTTGTTTTAAGTTCATTAAAGAATAAATTTAAGACATATATTTTGCATTTGGTTTTTCTTTTAATATTTATAGCTAATGTTATTGTTGCATATTTGTTTTTTACCTAAAGGAACAGGAAGACAGGGGGCGGTTCTCTGATTGACAATAACTAGAACAGAGGCAATCAGGTAACGGTTCTCTGTCTTGACCAAAAATAAAGATTTTCAGCATCCCGACAGACGGGGTGCTGATTTTTTTGCTGCAGATAGCATCAGAAAAAACTTAAAGAAATCAACATATTGTTGCTGAAATTTGAGCTGATGCATACTTGTTGTCAATTTATACAAAATTTTTTTTGTAAAAACGCATATTATTAAACACAGAAAACTTGATTTCTGTGTTTCACAGTGATAAAATATATAGGTATTAGTTCGCCGAGTCGATCGGAATTGATAACATGATTTTAAGGGAGTAATAAATATGCAAAGAAGAACAGGTACTATCTCAAGAGGTATCCGTTGTCCGATTATCCGTGAAGGTGATGATCTTGCAAAGATAGTATGTGACAGTGTTGTTGAAGCTGCCGAATGTGACGGCTTTGAGCTTCGTGAAAAGGATGTTGTTGCAGTAACAGAATCAATCCTTGCAAGAAGTCAGGGTAACTATGCAACTGTTGATGCTATTGCGAAGGATGTCAGAGCAAAGCTCGGCGGTGAAACAGTGGGTGTTATTTTCCCCATTCTTTCAAGAAACCGTTTTGCAATCTGTCTTAAAGGTATCGCAATGGGCTGCAAGAAGGTAGTTCTTATGCTCAGCTATCCCAGTGATGAAGTGGGCAACCATCTTCTCACCTATGATCAGCTTGATGAAGCAGGTGTAAATCCTTACAGCGATGTTCTTTCTCTCGGTAAATACCGTGAGCTTTTCGGTGAAAACAAGCATGAGTTCACAGGCGTTGACTATGTTGCTTATTATTCACAGATTATCACTGAAGCAGGCGCTGAGTGCGAGGTTGTTTTTGCAAACCAGGCAAAAGCAATTCTTGATTATACCGATTGTGTTCTTACCTGTGATATTCACACAAGAGCAAGAACAAAAAGACTTCTTAAAGCTGCAGGAGCAAAGGTTGTTTGCGGCCTCGACGATATACTCAACGAATCAGTTGACGGAAGCGGCTTCAATGTAGATTTTGGTCTGCTTGGCTCAAACAAGTCAACTGAGGACACAATCAAGCTTTTCCCCAAGGACTGCAACGAATTTGTAAACAAGACACAGCAGTATCTTATTGAAAAAACAGGCAAGAATATCGAGGTTATGGTATACGGTGACGGTGCATTCAAGGATCCTCAGGGCAAAATCTGGGAGCTTGCAGACCCCTGCGTATCACCGGGATATACAAAGGGCCTTGAGGGTACTCCCAATGAGCTCAAGCTCAAGTATCTTGCTGACAATGATTTCAAGGCTCTTTCAGGTGAAGAGCTTAAAAAGGCTATCAGTGAAAGAATCAAGGAAAAGGGCGAAGAGAGTCTTGTGGGCAACATGGCTTCACAGGGCACAACTCCCAGAAGGTTTACAGATCTTATAGGTTCACTTTGTGACCTTACAAGCGGCTCAGGAGATAAGGGTACACCTGTTGTTCTTGTTCAGGGATACTTTGACAATTACACAAACTGATTGATTTACAGGGCAGCTGTTTTGCAGTTGCCCTATTGGTATAGTTTAAATTTTGAAAATATATATCGGGAGGAATTAACTATGAATTCAAACAAAAGACCGGACAGCATGGTAAGAATCACCACCAAAGAGCTTGCAGACGTGTTTATTGCTGAGCAGGTAAAGGCTATTCGTGAGCAGGTAGGCGACAAAAAGGTGCTTCTTGCACTTTCAGGCGGTGTTGACTCATCTGTTGTTGCAGCGCTTCTTATCAAGGCTATCGGAAAGCAGCTTATTTGCGTGCATGTTAACCATGGCCTTATGCGTAAGGGCGAAAGTGAAAGCGTTATCGAGGTTTTCAAAAACGGACTTGATGCAAACCTCATTTATGTTGATGCAACAGACCGTTTCCTTAACCTTCTTGAAGGTGTGAGCGATCCTGAAAGAAAAAGAAAGATTATCGGTGCAGAATTCATTAATGTTTTTGCAGACGAAGCAAGGAAGCTTGATGGCGTATCCTTCCTTGCACAGGGCACAATTTATCCCGATATCCTTGAAAGCATCAAGCAGTCTGAAGGCAAAAAGGCTGTCAAGTCTCACCACAATGTAGGCGGTCTGCCTGAGGATCTGAAGTTTGAGCTTGTTGAGCCCATTAAGCTTCTTTTTAAAGATGAAGTAAGAGTTGTGGGTGAAGCACTCGGCCTTTCACATGAAATGGTATACCGTCAGCCCTTCCCGGGTCCCGGACTTGGTGTAAGATGCCTTGGCGCAATCACAAGAGACCGTCTTGAAGCACTCAGAGAAGCAGATGCAATCCTTCGCGAAGAGTTTGCACTTAGCGGACTTTCAGAGAAGGTATGGCAGTACTTTATCGCAGTACCCGACATCAAGAGCGTAGGTGTTAAGGATGACAGCCGTTATGAAGGCTGGCCGGCAATCATCCGTGCAGTCAACACAAAGGACGCCATGACCGCAACAATTGAAGAAATACCCTATACAATTCTTCACAAAATCACAGACCGCATCACCAACGAGGTGAATGGCATCAACCGTGTTCTCTTCGACCTCACTCCGAAGCCAACCGGAACAATTGAGTGGGAATAAGTAAACGAAAGCCCGTGAGCCCAGTAAAATAAAGGGTTTCAGGATTTTCAAAAAGCCTCGTGATACGAAAATGATACTGTATAGGGCTTTTCCCCATAATTTCATACAAGAGAAAACCTCTCTCGTTTGAACACTTAGTTCATTCGAGAGAGGTATTTTTTATGCCTATTTTTTGGTAGCGTGATACTGCAACAGTGACCTATATTTTTTGAAAAAATTATATAAAAACGCAACTGATAACCAAAAAATCTCCCAATAAAGAGTAGAGGATGTTTAAAAAATTATTTTTGCAAAAAGCTGAATTTATGTCGCAATAGAGAAGTGTAGGAGAAAATTTTCAAAAAAGTGGGATGATACGCAAAAATATGTCGCAATAAAGAAGTATAGAGTGTTTTAGTTTTTTCGAAAATTTAAAAAATTTTTATTTAGAGGGTCACCATTTTGCGAAAAATTGTCCGTAGGAAAGTAGGGGGAAATGTAAATATTCTAAAAACTTATCAAAAACAGGGTGTGCATTCACCTTTTCTCAGTGGGAACAAGTGAGAGCGATTTCAATCTTATAAAAAAATTTAATTTAGGGGGCTAATTTTTAATCTAAAAATGTCCGTAAATAAGTGAAGGGATATTTTTAACAATTTGAAAACTTTCGAATCACAGGGTTCTCTTTTGACTCAAAAATGTCCGTAAATAAGTGAAAGGAAGTTTTGAACAATTTGAAAACATTTCGGTTTTGGGGTTTCCATTTGGCCTCTCCCAGTCCGTATAGGTGAGAATTGTTTTTCAATAAGATTTTAAATAAATTGAAGATTCTCGTATGTGATGGTTCGTTTTTAACAAAAAATTGTCCGTAAATAAGTGAAGGACGTTTTAACAATACACCTCTGAAACCGTTTGACCACTCAGAATACACCCTTGCATACAAACAAAAACGCATTACAGAGGCATAATACGGCTTATAAGAGCCGCTGAACAGTATTCTCGTCGGGCAACCGACTTGTAATAAATCTTAAAGAAAGGAGAACAAACACATGGCAGTACTTATGAATGCAAAGGAAATCAGCGAAGAACTCGGTATTTCCAAAACGCTTGCTTATGATATTATGCAGAAGCTCAACAAAGAGCTTGAGGCAAAAGGCTATTTCGTAATCAAGGGTAAAGTGAGCCGCCGTTATCTGTCAGAACAGATTTACGGTATGCCCAAAGAAAAATAATAAGAGAGGATTGATTCAATGGCTGTATACAAAGACAGCAAAAGAGGTACGTGGTATGTATTGGTGTACTACACGAACTGGAAGGGTGAAAGCGACCGAAAGATGAAGCGTGGCTTCAAGACCCGTAAGGAAGCGGTCGCTTGGGAAAATACTTTTCTCAACAAAAACACAGGCGACCTGAATATGACCTTCGCAGAGTTCTATGACATCTACAAAAGCGACCTCGAGGAACGCTTGAAGGAAAATACCTGGGTAATGAAAACAAGCGTTATCGAGCTTAAGATTTTGCCGTACTTCAAGAAAAAGAAGATGTGCGAAATCAAGGTGTCAGATGTCATTGCTTGGCAAAAGGAAATGATGGCGTACCGTGATAAAGACGGTCAGCCTTATGCATCGGGATACCTTAAAACGATTCACAATCAGCTCAGTGCAATTTTTAATCACGCCGTAAGGTTTTATGAACTCCCTGCTAACCCTGCGGCAAAGGTAGGCAATATGGGCAGAGAGAACACAAAGGAAATGCTCTTCTGGACGAAAGAGGAGTATATGAAATTCGCTGATTCGATGATGGACAAGCCCTTATCCTATTACGCATTTGAAATGCTTTATTGGTGCGGTATCCGCCTTGGTGAGCTGCTTGCTCTGACTTACGGTGATTTTGATTTTGAAAAGAAAACCGTAAGAATCAACAAGTCTTATCAGTGCATCAAGGGTAAGGATGTTGTCACTACACCGAAAACAAAAAAGAGTAACAGAACAATCGTGATGCCTGACTTTCTCTGCGATGAAATGAAAATCTATTTCAAAGGTCTTTACAAGCCGAGAAAGAACGACAGAGTTTTTCTTATAACTAAAGCCTATCTTCACAGTGAGATGCGACGAGGCTGTAAGGAAACGGGCGTGAAGAAAATCCGTATTCACGATTTAAGACACTCACATGTTTCACTGCTTATTGATATGGGTTTTACACCTCTTGCCATTGCGGACAGAGTAGGTCACGAGAGTATAGACATCACTTACCGTTATGCACATCTCTTCCCGTCAAAGCAAACAGAGATAGCAGAGAAATTAAATATGGAGCGTGAATAAAGTGTCAGCGAAAAATTTAGACAAGCACAACCGTTTTCGCAGTATAACGGTAGGGTTCAGAGTATCGCCCGAAGAGAACGAGCAGATAAACAAGGTCGTTGCAATTTCGGGACTTAGCAAACAGGAATACTGCTATCGCCGTTGTATGCAGCAGGACATTGTTGTGCAAGGAGGTAATCCGAGAGTTTTCAAGGCATTGAGAAATAATCTTGCCGAGGTGCTCGAAGAGCTTAAAAACAAAAATGAAGTTACCGATGAGATGCTTGAAATAATAAAGCTCATCACGGTAACACTTCAGGGATTGAAAGGAGACTTTAATGAATGATGTAACAAAAGAAAAGACCGTCCCACTCACATCTGTTGGCGCAGATGTCGGACAGTCAAATCAAAAACACATTAATAATATTATACCCGACGGAGAAGAAAATATCAATAACTTTGAAGAGAAATTTGCTCAGATGCAAAGAGAACTTCGTAAGGCTATGGACCCGTCATATATGAAGACGGTTACGATGAGCGAGCTTTACGATACGGCGTACCTGAGTAAGCCTGCAATCATTGAGGGTATTCTTTATCCCGGTACTTATCTTTTCGTCGGTGCACCGAAGGTCGGTAAAAGCTTTATGATGGCACAACTTGCTTATCATGTGAGTACGGGTAAGCCTCTTTGGGAAAACGAGGTCAGACAGGGCAAGGTGCTTTATCTTGCCCTCGAGGATGATTACTCACGACTGCAGAAAAGACTTTACCGAATGTTCGGAACGGAAGGTACGAACAATCTGTTCTTCTCCGTGTCGGCAAAGAATCTCAATGGCGGACTCTTTGAACAGCTTGAAAAATTTATTGAAGAGAATCCCGACACAAGACTTATCATCATAGACACCTTGCAGAAGGTGAGAGAGTCGGGTGCGGAAAAGTTTTCTTACGCAAATGATTACGAGGTGATTGCTCAGCTTAAAAATTTTTCTGACCGATACGGTATCTGTCTTCTTCTTGTGCATCACACACGCAAACAAAATTCGGGGGACAAGTTCGATATGATTTCGGGTACCAACGGTTTACTCGGTGCCGCCGACGGAGCTTTCCTCCTGCAGAAGGAGAAGCGAACGGCAAAGACGGCAACACTTGACATCTCCGGTCGTGACCAACAGGACCAACGGCTGTTCCTTGTGAGAAACGAAGAGCGACTTGTGTGGGAGCTTGAGAGAGTTGAAACAGAGCTTTGGAAAGAAAAGCCTGACCCGTTGCTTGAATTGATTGCAGAAAAAATCACGGAAGAAAATCCCGTGTGGGACGGAAGCATTTCTGACTTCAGAGATTTTATAGAGACGGACATTACGCCCATTCAGTTAGGAATGAAGCTTAATGTCACCGCCGGGCGACTGCTTAATGAGTACGGTATTCTCTATGAAAGCAGGCGCACTCACGCAGGCAGACGAATCAGATTCGTGCTGCAGGCGTGACAACCGTGTCAACCGTGACAACTTATTTGCCACTACCACAAAGGTCGTCACGGTCGTCACGGTTGACACGGAAAACTGCATATTGATGAAAATAAATATGCGGTTTTCCTAACCCCGTAGGGCGCAATGGCACTTTTGAACACTCAAATGGTCATAAGTGCTTTTGCGTTACTCTTGACAAGAGTAACAGAACCCTTTATAAGGTTTGTAGATTATAAAAGACGAAAGGCAAGGTGGTTCTATAAGAAGAACGATAAGCGTAATGGTAGGCAAAGGCTCGGTCAATCATAACAGCAGAGAGTTCAATGCGAAGAACACAGACCCGGAAAGAACTCATCTGAACACCGAGTACTGCAACATAGATATAAAAGAGGTGTATCACTATTTGTTTGACTATGCACTTGAAACATACAACGAAAAACAAAAACGAGCCGACAGAAGAATCGAAAACTACTACGAGAAAATCAGAACAGGCAGACAGGAAAAACTTTTTCACGAAATCATAATTCAGATTGGTAACTGCGAAGACACCAACGCAAAAACTCCCGAAGGTGAACTTGCCGAAAGAATACTCGATGAGTACTACCGTGAGTTTCAGAAACGAAATCCGTATCTTTGTGTTTTCTCTGCACATCTTCACATGGATGAAGCAACACCTCATCTGCACATTGACTTTGTACCGTTCACAACTGAAAGCAAACGCGGTCTTGATACAAGAGTGTCACTCAAGCAAGCTCTCGCTAACCAAGGCTTCATTGGTAAGTCACGACAAGAAACTGAATGGAGCCTTTGGGTTGAAAGTGAAAAGAAAGCTCTTGAAGAAGTAATGAAGCGGCACAGTGTTCAGTGGGAGAAGAAAGGGACACACGAAAAGCATTTGTCAGTTTACGATTACGAAAAGAAAATGCGTAAGCAAGAGGTTGAGGAGCTGACACAACAGACAGAGGAACTCAACGTCAAGGTTGAGGAACTGACAGCAAAGTACGAAACACTTGCGAAGTATGAAACAGACATAGACGAACTGACAGAAGATTTCTATGAGCAGGATGAATTCAAATTGCCTGACCCTCCGCCATTGATGACTGCTAAAACCTACAAAACAAAATTCATTGAGCCACTTTTTAATAAGCTGATTGGTCTTGTAAAAGGATTGACAAAGCAGTGTATGGAGCTTCAATCCCGAGTGTTCGGTATGAAGATAGGAGCAGGACTTGATAAACGAAAGGTTAATGAACTGTATGAGGATAACAGTTACCTCCGTGAAGAAAATCAAGAGCTTGTCGGAGATGTACTGAAGTTCAGACTGCTAAGAAAAGTTTTCGGTGATGAAGAGGTTGACAAGCTCGTTGATAAAGCAACGGAGCTTGAAAGAGAAAGCCGCAGGGCTCGCAATCGTAATCGCAGCGGCTGGGAACGATAGAAAAGGAAGGTGGTTATGATGAGAAGCTTCATTGAAGAATTTTACTACGGCAACATTGAGGCGCAGGAGCTCAGCTCAGAGCTTGGCGGTACTCTTAAAAAGAAGCTGAACGCTCTTACGAAAAGTGAAGAAGAGCTGACAGAAAAGCTATCCGCCGAAGAGAAGAAACTGTTCGAGAAATACACAAACTCATGCAACGAGTTTCTCAGTATGAGTGCAGCCGACAGTTTCATCTCAGGCTTTCGCCTCGGTGCGAAATTCACTCACGATGTATTTGTAAAATGAAGGACGGTATAATATGAACATAGAATACAGACAGGTCGGAGATTACAAAATCCCGAACATCAAACTTCCCGAAGCGGAGAACGTTACTCTTGGCAGGTACGGTATGATGAGGATGAAATTCCTGCAGCAGAACAAGTCGGGAATGTATATGCTTCTGATTACCAAGGGCACATTGATGAGAACGCTCAAGAAGACCGAGGACGAAGCGAACGAGATGCTGGAACACCTGACAGAACAGATGATGAAAGCTCAAGGCGTGACGGAAGAGCTCAAGGAGAACAATCAGATGCTTTGGGTGCAGATGATGAACAACATCCGTAACTCAGCAGAGGAAATCGTTCTCAAGGAACTGATTTACAGTTAAAATTTTAATATGATTGAACAAAGCACGACTTACAGTAAAAGTAGGTCGTGTTTTGCCTTTAATATTGTAAAATGCCTTTTATCTGTTGCTTTTTCTCGTATAATACCCTTGGGTCATTTCAGGAATTTCTATCGAATACAAAGCAAAATCCAAAAAAATCATACAACATGTGGTGGTTGATATTTGTTGCTTTTGGGATATATGGTATGGTTTTTTTAGTTTATTGGAGATGCTTTTTGTTTAGTAAAAATTTGGTGCCTTTAAGTAGTTAACAAATGATATTTTGATTGTCAGTATGAAAGATAAGGAGGGCAGAACTATGGCAAACAAAAAGCAGTCGGCTGAAGAAATAGTCTCAAGAAACTTATATACGCATAACCGAAAGGGGAGAAATAAATATTTTCTACTGCTCCTTGAACTTTTTCTGTTACTTTTTCTTTTTTTCGACACTATAATATAAAGATGTTTATATTGTAATCAATAATCTCATAATATATTAAACTGCATTTCAATTTTATCAAAATAGTAAAAATGATAAAATTAAACTTGACAACCAATGCAATTAAGAATATAATATTAATTGTATCAAAATGATAAAAATGAGCAAATTAACTTTAGGAGATGATTACAATGAGAGTTTACGAATACAATAAGCAATGGCAAAAACTTTTAACTCCCGAAATTGTAACTATGCTTTCACAGATACATGAATATAAAGGAGAGCAGAATCTTTTTATTGAAGCGCAGGCTGATACACTTACTCAGCTTGTTGAAATAGCTAAAATTCAAAGTACGGAGGCTTCAAATAAAATTGAAGGTATTTATACTTCGGACGAACGTCTCAAAAAACTTGTGACAAACAAAACAACACCTAAAACCCGTAACGAGCAGGAAATAGCAGGTTACCGTGATGTGCTTTCCACTATACATGAAAGTTATGAGTATATTCCTGTTAAACCTACGATTATTCTGCAGCTTCATCGTGACTTATACAAGTTCAGCGGTAAGGCAATAGGCGGTTCCTATAAAAACGCAGATAATGTTATTGCGGAGGAAGATGACGAAGGTAATCGTTTTGTCAGATTTGAGCCTGTTCCGGCGTGGGAAACACCGTCTGCCATTGAAGAACTTTGTGCAGCATTTGATGATGTGATCAGCAGAAATGAAGCTGACCCTCTGCTTATTATACCGATGTTCATTCTTGATTTTTTATGTATCCATCCGTTTAATGACGGTAACGGAAGAATGAGCCGCTTGTTGACTCTTTTGCTTCTTTATCGTGCTGGTTATATTGTTGGTAAGTACATTAGTATTGAAAAGGTTATTGAAGAATCTAAGGCTACTTACTATGAAGCGCTTCAAAACAGTTCATACGGTTGGCATGAAGAAGAAAATGACTACAGCCACTTCGTGAGATATATGTTAGGTGTAATTCTTTCTGCATACCGCGACTTTTCTTCTCGTGTCAGAGTGCTTACAACAAGCGGACTTTCCAAACCGGAGCGTATACAGGAAATTATTAAAGACACTCTCGGCAAAATAACTAAAGCTGAAATTATTCAAAAATGTCCCGACATCAGTCAGATAACAGTTCAGAGAACTCTCAACGAGCTTGTTAAGAACGGTGATGTTGTAAAAATTGGCGGCGGACGCTACACATCTTATGTATGGAATAGGGAGAAATAATTATGATTACAGGTGAACTTAAAAACAAAATAGACAGTCTGTGGAATGTTTTTGCTGCGGGAGGTCTTGTTAACCCTCTTGATGTAATTGAGCAGATAACTTATCTTATGTTTATCCGTGATCTCGATGATTCGGACAATCTCCGTGCAAAAGAGAGTGCAATGCTTGGCCTCCCTTATAAGAGCATCTTTGCCGGTGAAGTAACTATCGGTGAGCGCAAGATTGACGGTAGTCAGCTTAAATGGTCTGTTTTTCGTGATTTTCCTGCAGGCAAAATGTACGCTACTGTGCAGGAATGGGTGTTCCCATTTATTAAAAATCTTGACGGCAAAAAAGACAGCGCTTATTCAAAATATATGGACGATGCTATCTTCAAACTGCCTACGCCTCTGCTTCTTTCAAAGGTTGTTGATGCTCTTGATGAAATCTATGCCCTTATGGCGAAAGAGCAGGATAAGGATGTGCGTGGTGATACATATGAGTATCTTCTCAACAAAATTGCACAGTCGGGACTTAACGGACAGTTCCGTACTCCTCGTCATATAATCAAAATGATGGTTGAACTGATGCAACCGAAAGCTGATGATGTAATTTGTGACCCGGCATGTGGCACGAGTGGATTTTTGGTAACTGCAGGGGAGTATCTGAAAGAAAACCTCAGAGAAGAAATCTTTTTCAATAAGCAGAAAAAAGACCATTATATGAACCATATGTTCTTCGGTTATGATATGGACAGAACTATGCTTCGTATCGGTGCGATGAATATGATGACTCACGGCGTAGAGCATCCCTTTATTGAGTATCGTGACAGTCTTTCTGACCAGAATCCCGATAAGGACAAGTATTCACTTATTCTCGCAAATCCACCATTCAAAGGTAGTCTTGATTACGATACAGTTTCCACCGACCTTTTGAAAGTATGTAAAACCAAGAAAACAGAGCTTCTTTTCCTTGCTCTGTTCCTTCGTATGCTCCGAGTAGGCGGCAGATGTGCCTGTATCGTACCTGACGGTGTTCTTTTCGGCTCTTCTACTGCACACAAGGCAATCCGTAAGGCTATCATTGAAGATAACCGCCTTGAAGCAGTAATTTCTATGCCTTCAGGTGTGTTCAAACCCTATGCAGGCGTTTCAACCGGTATCCTTATCTTCACCAAGACGGGTCACGGCGGCACAGATAATGTTTGGTTTTATGACATGACAGCTGACGGCTTCAGCCTTGATGACAAGAGAACAGAGGTCAAGGAAAACGATATACCTGATATTGTCGTTCGTTTCCGCAATCTCGAAGGGGAAAAAGACAGAGAAAGAACAGAAAAATCCTTTTTTGTACCGAAAAAAGAGATTGCAGATAATGACTATGACCTTTCAATCAACAAGTACAAGAAGACAGAGTATGTACCTGTTGAGTATCCAAGTACACAGGAGATTATGGCTAATTTGCACGAGCTTGAAATTGAGATAAGTAAGTGCCTTGCTGAACTGGAGGAAATGATAGATGTATGATTATACTATGAAAGAATTGAAGTATGAAGCTTATAAGTATATTTTAAATCATCCATGCGCCTCTCCAAATGATATTGAAAAAGATTTAGATATAAAAAACGGGCTGGATGTTATGGTGGCATTAAGTGAACTGCGGGAAGAAGGATATATTATTCTTAAACCTGTTCCGTTGAGTTTGAGCAACAGCAGTAGTGTGCGTTATATTGTTTCCGGCAAGGAGTATGCAAAAGAAATATAATTCGTTTTTAGGAGACACTTAAATGGCAAAAAACAAAGAATTTAACTATAATTATAATTACAACTGCGATATTGATTATGATAAACTTGCTATGAGTATCATAAAAGCTCATGACTTAATGACAGAAAATGCAGAAAAAGAGGAACTAAAGAAGCTGGAAGAATGGCAGAAAATCATTGGTTATAAAAAAGCACCTAAAGACCTTTCATCTAAAAAGCAAAGAAGCTATGAAACAAGAAACAATTTTACTGTGTTTTTCAGACTTTTATTTAGAGTGAATCGTGAAGATATAAAAACATCAATAGTTAACAATGGATTAATGAAAATGTTCATTTCTTTTGCATATTCAATTTTAGAATATTTGCTTTATTTAGTGACATTTGTTTTCTTTTTGATTTTTATTTTTAATGTTAGCTTAGAAAGTTTTGCTTTTTGTTTTTCTTTAGGTTTTGTTTCTTTGGTTTTTGCTCGTATATTTAGAATTGCATCAATTGAAGTAGAGAAGATTAGGGATAACAATTATTTAGTAGGTTTGTTTTCTGCTATCACATCATTTATTGCAATGGTTGCAACAATAATAGCACTATTTAAAACCAGTATGTAATTGAAATCGGGTCAGCGATGGATGAACTTGAAAAATGCTTGCATTAGATTGATTTTTTGAGTTTTGATAAAATAAATTCGGATTTGTAGGGATGAATGATGTCTAAAGTTAAGATTGGTGATGTTTGTAATATCTTGAACGGTTTTGCTTTTAAGAGTGAAAGATATGTTGATGAAGGGATAAGAGTTGTCCGTATTACCAATGTACAAAAAGGATACATTGAAGATGAAAAGCCGCAATTTTATCCGGCTGCTGAAATTGAGACTATTAAGGACTATATTCTTCGAGAAAATGACCTTTTGCTTTCTTTAACTGGAAATGTTGGCAGAGTAGCGATGTTGGATAAGTCTTTTTTGCCTGCTGCACTTAACCAGCGAGTTGCTTGTTTGAGAATAAAAGATTCAGATATTATACTCAAATATCTGTATTATGCTTTGCTTTCAAACAAATTTGAAAATGATTGTATATCATCGGCCAAAGGTATTGCTCAAAAAAATATGAGTACAGAATGGCTTAAAGGATATGAAATTAATATTTATTCTAAAGAAAAGCAATTAGAGATTGTAGATTTATTCGACAATTTGGTGAATATAATAACTGCTCGTAAACAACAACTCCAGCAGCTTGATGAATTAGTTAAAGCTCGATTTGTCGAGATGTTTGGAGACCCTGTTCATAATGAAATGCTTTGGGAAAAGGTGCCACTTTCAGTTTGCGTAGAAAGTATTGATAATGGAAAAAGTTTTGTGTGTGATTCTGTTGCTCGTGAAGGTGATTGGCCTGCTATACTCAAACTCAGTGCAGCTACATACGGCTTTTACCGGCCTGAAGAAAATAAGGCTGTGCTTGATGAAATACAGTTCGTTGAAGATGCAACTGTTCGAGTTGGTGATTTATTGTTTACGAGGAAGAACACACCCGAATTGGTTGGAATGTGTGCGTATGTTTACGATACGCCAAGTAACTTAATGATGCCTGATCTCATTTTCCGTTTAAACACGACAGAAAGGTGTAACAAGATATTTCTTTGGAAACTAATCAACCATGACCTTTTTAGAGAGCGCATACAAGCGATAGCAACTGGTTCGGCAAAATCAATGTCTAACATTTCAAAGGAACGCTTATTGAATTTAGAAGTTATCTTACCACCAATCAAACTGCAAGAACAATTTGCAGCCTTTGTCGAACAAGTCGACAAATCAAAAGTTGAAATAAACAAAAGCCTAGAAAAACTTGAAACACTGAAAAAAGCGTTAATGCAAAAATATTTCGGGTGAGGTGAAGAGATTATGAAGAAAAAATATCAAGTGTTTGTAAGTTCTACTTACGAGGATTTAAAAGATGAAAGAGTAGCGGTAATGCAATGTCTTCTTGATAATGATTGTATTCCAGTGGGAATGGAGCAGTTTCCGGCTAGTGAAATGAGTCAAATGGAGTATATCAAAAAGATGCTTGATGATTGTGATTATTATGTGTTAATCTCAGCTGGAAGATATGGAACCCCTGATGTTGACGGAATCGGTTTTACAGAAAAAGAATACGATTATGCTATTTCAAAAGGTATACCCGTAATGAGTGTATTACATAGCAATATTGGAAAATTGCCAAGCGATATGTGTGAAAAGTCTGATGAAGGCAGACGAAAGTTGGAGGCTTTTCGTTCTAAGGTTTCAAATGGAAGACTAGTAAAGTATTATGATGATATAGGCTCACTAAAATATTGTGTTAGTAATGCTATTCATCGTTGTATAATGGATTATCCGGCAGTTGGCTGGGTAAGAGGAGATAGCACAACAATAAAAGAAGAAGCTATTTCAGATGATGACCAAGAGGGTATAAAACTTTTGGCTAAAATGATTAAAAGAGAATCAGATGGTTCAATTAGCTTCAATGTGCCAGATGATATTATAGAAGAGAAAGTTTCAAAAGCATTTGAAGAAAGAGCTATTACAAACGAAGAGATAGATGAACTTTTCAATAAAGTAATGAATGAAGATGTTCCTCCAAAATTAACATTTGCTACAAACGAAGATATTGACGGATTGTTTGAAACGGACACATTACCTGATGGTTCTTCACGAGAGATAGTTATTATTTAAAATAAGGAAGTGCAAAATGAACATAACATTTTTAATTGGTAATGGTTTTGATTTGAACTTGGGGTTGAAGACACTATACAGTGACTTTATAAAAGAGTATAAAGTTTCTTCAATGCAGTTTGAGGTTATAAACGGCACCTTGACAATGACACCACAAAACCATATCACTGTTTTTAAACATGATATAGCTTCAAATGAAAAGAATTGGTCCAATGCAGAGGAAGAGTTTGGAAGATATACAGCAGAGTTTTACGGTGAAAATGGATTAAACCATTTTTTAGATTGTCACGAAGATTTTTGTAAAGAACTGGCAAAGTATTTGGAAAAAGAAGAAAAAAGAATTGATTTTTCAGCTTTTAAAGAAACAATTGTTACTGAGTTTAAAAAGGCTATTTTTAATACTCTCTATGGTTTGACAGAAGAGCAATCGCTTCAAGTGAAAAAATGTTATGACAATACTGGTTCTGGGTTGAATTTCAATTTTATCTCTTTTAATTATACAAGCACATTGGATAATTGCGTAAACATGACAAGAAGAAAAAAAGATTTGCTTGGTAAAAGGAATTTTAAAGGTAGTTTTTATGAAAATTCTATAGGAAAATTAATTCATGTACATGGTTATACCTATAAAGAAATGGCTCTTGGTTTAAACGATGAATCTCAAATTGAAAACAAATACTTGTTTGAAAATTGTCCCGAAGAAGATAAAGCACAAATAATAAAAAGATTAACGAATAAAATTAATGAGCAGCGAGTAGATGAAAAAACAGTTGAAATTTTAGAACAAAGTGATTTCATCTATATATATGGGATGTCAATAGGTTCAACCGATGCTATCTGGTGGCAAAGAATTTGTAATCTAATGATGAAAAAGAATAACTTGCAAATAGTTATTCATCAATATGATGCTCCGGATATTACTTTGTTCAGAAGAAATTATGTGAAGTATGAGAGAGAAATGAGAACGCATTTTTTAAGCTTTTTATCAAATAAAGATATTGATGTAAGTTCTTTAATGAATAGAATTCACATAACAAAAGCTAATATTTTTGAAGGAATAAGCAAAATTACAGATGATGAAAAAATGATTATATCAAGCAATAAGAATTATGTAACTGTTTTAGAATGATAACAAAAATATCTTTGAAAACTAATTAAATCACAAAAGCAGGTGACACAATGACCAACTTTGATTTCTTAACAAAGGACACTCAATTCGACACCTTTTCTTCCGTAGCTGTTGCGGCGGAAAAGACCTTACATATTGATCTGTCCACATCAGTAATAAATTGCCGCAGGGCTATGGAAATGGCTGTTAAATGGATGTATTCCGTTGACGGTTATCTTGTTATGCCCTGGCAGGATACCTTGGTCAGCTTAATGAATACGGAGGAGTTCCGTGATATTGTCGGTACTGATATATGGCGAAGAATGGATTTCATCCGCCGTGTAGGTAATAATGCCGCCCATACGGGTAAAAAGGTCACTTTAGAACAGGCGGAGCTTTGCCTTGAAAACCTTTTTGTATTTCTTGATTTTGTCGCTTATTGCTATTCTGACAATTATACCGAAAGTCAGTTTAACAAGGAACTTCTTAATCTTACTACCGAAGAAGCTCTCGACTTTGTGTCACATAAGGATATTGACCTTGCAGCATTGATAGCAGAAAACGAATCTCTTAAGGCGGAACTTACTGCCCGTCGAGAGGAGCAACAGCAGACCTATGTTCCGAAGCCCCTTGATATTTCCGAGTATAAGACGAGAAAGATTTATATTGATACTATGCTCACCGATGCTGGCTGGACTGAGGGAAAGGATTGGGTTAACGAATATGAACTGCCCGGTATGCCTAATAAGAGCGAAGTGGGTTTTGCAGATTATGTTCTTTTCGGTGACGACGGAAAGCCTCTTGCGGTTTTAGAAGCCAAGCGCACCTGCGTAGATGTGTCCAAGGGCAGACAGCAGGCCAAGCTTTATGCCGACCTTTTAGAGAAGAAATTTGGTCGTCGACCTGTTATCTTCCTTTCTAACGGTTTTGATACCCGCATTACGGATAATCTGTACCCTGAACGCAAGGTTGCAACTATCTACTCCAAACGTGACCTTGAAAAGATGTTTAATCTTCAGACTATGAGGACAAGCCTTAATCATGTGGTTATTGATAAGAATATAGCCGGCCGCTACTATCAGGAGGGTGCTATTAAGGCTGTTTGTGATAGCTTCGGCAAGAAAAACCGTCGTAAAGCCTTGCTTGTTATGGCTACTGGCTCAGGCAAGACAAGAACGGTTATTGCTCTTTGTGATGTGCTTTTACAGCATGGATGGGTTAAGAATATTCTTTTCCTTGCGGACCGCAACTCTCTTGTTACCCAGGCGAAACGTAGCTTTGTGAATATGTTGGATTATCTTTCCGTGACTAATCTTTGCGAAGAAAAAGACAACTATAACGCACACTGTGTATTCTCGACTTATCAGACAATGATGAACTGTATTGATTCGGTTAAGGATGAGAAGGGTAAACTCTTTACCTGCGGTCACTTTGATTTGGTTATATGTGACGAGGCTCACCGTTCAATCTACAATAAGTATCGTGATATATTTAATTATTTTGACGCACCTTTGGTGGGTCTTACAGCTACGCCTAAAGATGAAATTGATAAAAACACCTATGAAGTTTTTGAACTTGAAAACGGCGTTCCTACTTACGGTTATGAACTTGCAGATGCTGTAAAAGATGGTTATCTTGTTGATTTTATGTCAGTAGAAACCAAGCTTAAATTTATAGAGCAGGGTATTATTTATGATGAACTCTCAGATGAAGATAAGGAAGAGTATGAAGCTACCTTTGCCCGTGACGGTGATATGCCCGACAGAATCGGTTCGGCGGCTCTTAATGATTGGATTTTTAATGAGGATACTATCAAAGAAGTGTTGAATGTCTTGATGACAAAGGGTATTAAAATTGATTACGGTCAGAAGATAGGAAAAACAATTATTTTCGCTAAGAACCATCGCCATGCAGAAAAGATATTTGAAGTATTTAATAAAGAGTATCCGCATCTTAATGGCTATGCAAAGGTAATTGATAATAAAATCAACTATGCTCAGAGTGCAATTGATGAGTTTTCTGATGCTAAAAAGTTACCGCAGATAGCTATATCTGTCGATATGCTAGATACGGGCATAGATGTGCCTGAGGTACTGAATCTAGTTTTCTTCAAAAAAGTAATGAGTAAGGCGAAATTCTGGCAGATGATTGGCCGCGGAACCCGTCTTTGTCCCGGACTTCTCGACGGTGAAGACAAGAAGATGTTCTACATTTTTGATTTCTGCGGGAATTTTGAGTTTTTCCGTATGGGCGGAAAAGGAAAATCTGCTAATCAGATTGCTTTGCAGGGAGCCATTTTTAACCTCAAAGTACAGATGGCTTTCAAATTACAGGATTTAGCTTATCAGACTGATGAGCTTATTACATTCCGCAAAGAGTTAGTGGATGATATGGTTCGTAAAGTCAGAGAGCTCAATAAAGAGAACTTTGCTGTCCGTCAGCATCTGAAATATGTAGAGTTATATGCTAATCCTGATAATTTCACTTCACTTTCTTATGAAGATACTTTGATTATTGCGGATGAGCTTGCACCGCTTATTACACCTGACGAAGATGATCCAAAAGCAATGCGATTTGATGCTCTTATGTACGGAATAGAATTGGCGTACCTTGTGGGTAAAAAATATAACAGAGCACGAAGCGATTTGTATAAAAAGGTTTCAGGAATAGCAAGTGTTGCCAATATTCCTGAGATTATGGTTCAGTCAGAACTTATCGATAAGATTCTTCATACTGATTATGTAGATAATGCAGGTATAAATGAGTTCGAATATATTCGTGAGAATTTAAGAGACTTAATCAAGTATATACCTTATAACGGCGCTATATATCATATTAATTTTGATGATGAAATACTCTCTATTGATTGGAATGAATCGGATCTGGAGAGTGATGACCTTAAGAATTATAAGGCTAAAGCAGAGTTTTATGTTCGTCAGCATCAGGATAATGAGGTTATTGCCAAACTAAAATCAAACATACCTCTTGATTCTAACGATGTAAAAGTATTGGAGCAAATCTTATGGAGCGAGGTAGGCTCTAAGGAAGATTATGTGGCTGAGTTTGGTGAAAAGCCTCTTGGTGAATTTGTTCGAGAAATTGTTGGTCTAGATATGAATGCGGCAAAAGCCGCTTTTGCAGATTATCTGAACGATGTTAACCTTGATTCGAGACAGATTTATTTCGTTAACCAGATAGTTGAGTACATAGTCCATAACGGCTTAATGAAGGATCTTTCTGTATTGCAGGAATCACCTTTTACAGACAAGGGTAGTGTTGTTGAGGTGTTTACAGACCTTAGTGTTTGGATGGGTATTCGTAAAATTATCGAACAAGTCAATGCGAACGCTGTGGCGGCATAATGTAAACAAAAAAGGATTTTACATAATATGATGCGAAGAAAAGTAATTAAAAATGCAATTCAGTGTAATCTCTGCGGAGATATAATTGAATCAACCTACAGACATGATTTTGTTGAGTGTAGTTGTAAGGCTTGTTTCGTTGACGGTGGACACGATTATCAACGAATTGGTTATGCAGAAGAAGGATGTTTTACAAATCTTTCTGTTTATGAAGAAGTTGATTATATTGAGGCGCGTTATAAAAAGTTGCTCGATAAATGAGGTGATGTTCAAATGTATGAATATAAAAAATCAAAAGAAACCATTGAAAAAATATTAAAATCACCAACTAAAGTTATAGAGAAATCTGCAATTCCAAGTTCAGATTCCGAGTTTACCTACGAGAATGGATTGAAATCTTGGGTAGGAGCATTGTTTGTTGATATTGTTAATTCTAGCAAATTGTTTGAAAATGCCAATGAGGATACAGCACGAATTATAAGAAGTTTTTGCTCTGAGATTATTTCAATTCTAAAAGACGATAGTAACTATCGAGAAATTGGCATCAGAGGAGATTGTGTGTACTGTATTTATAATGCCCCTTACCAAACTGATTTGGTAGAAATATTTCGCCATGCATATCGAATTAATTCATTCATGAGTATGTTGAATAAGTTGCTTCAAAAGAATGGTTACTCTGCTGTCAGAGTTGGCATAGGTCTAGGATGTGGAGAAGATTTAATTATTAAGGCAGGTCAAAACGGTAGCGGCATCAATGATAAAATCTGGATTGGAAAAGCGGTTGTTGATGCAGCGCATCTGTCGGATGTTGCCAACAGAAACGGAGTTTCACCCATTGCAATGAGTCCGTTGTTCTATGATAATGTTATAAAACATTTATGTAAGGAAAATGAGAAATATAAATCGTGGATCAGCGCTCACACTTCCGGTTATTATGGTAGCGTTGATTATTACCACTGTAGCATAATAGAAACTGGTTTTGATAAATGGATTGAGGAGAATATCTGATATGACAACAATTACAGAAGGAAAAGAGAATAGTAAAGTGCTCCCCAGCGCAGAAGATCTTGAATATAAAATCGAAATTGCAACTCAAACTCTTGATCGCAATATTGGCTTTGTTACAAATTGCGATAACAAAACGTCTATTGTTTTAGCCGCATTCGGCATGCTTCTTGCAATTATTCTCACGAACGAAGGTTTGAATGAGATATTTAACATTGTGAAAGTATGTATTGAAACAAAGACTTTCTGCGGCATACTATATTTGCTTTGTTTTGCAAGTGCCGTCTTCTCTATGGTATTGGGGATGTTTAATCTTGGTAGTGTGCTGATTGCAAAAACCTCAGAAGAAGCGATTGGAAGAAAAAATGAGAATTCTCGCATCTTCTTTGCTGGAATAAGAAAAAATGGTAACTATAATACCTACCATCAGAAATTCTGTGCTATGAGTAAGGAAGATGTCCTAAGCGACTTGATTGAACAGATATACATAAATGCAGATATTGCATCTGTCAAATATGCAACATATAATCGGGGGGTTAGACGCACAGTCGTCGGATTCGTTTTCTTCGTTGTGCTCCTGCTTATTGGCATTTATATCTATTGAGGAGGACGCTATGGCAACATATGATTATAGAAAAGGAAAAGAACGAGTTGAGTCAATATTAGACAATGATTTGACTGTAATTGAGCAAAACGAGGTGCCTAGTGATGAAGTATTTACATTTTCTAACGGTTATTATAGTTGGGTAACGGGAGTGTTTGTCGACATTAGAGATTCCTCTACATTGTTTTCTGATGAAGATAAAGAGAAGGTATCAAAGGTTATTCGTAGTTTTACCTCTGAAGTTATTGAAATTTTAAGAAATGATGATAATTTAAGAGAAATAGGCATCCGTGGTGATTGTGTATATGCAATTTACACAACGCCTAAAAAATCGGCTATATTAGATGTTGCTGACAAAACATTCTATATTAATACATATATGGGAATGTTAAATAAACTGTTATCTGACCGTTCTCTTCCCAATATTAGTGTTGGCATTGGAATGTCCACTGCAAAAGAACTTGTTATAAAAGCTGGCAGAAAAAATGTTGGAATTAATAGTAAAGTATGGATAGGTAAAGCTGTAACAACAGCATCAAATCTATCATCACTTGGTAATAAAAATGGGCGCAAAAGCTTAGTTTATTCTGTTTGCAGTTATAATAATTTCATTGAAGGATTAAAAGAAAGAAATAAAGATAAAAAACCTGAAAGTTGGTTTACATATCATAATGATAGTAATGGCAAATATTATACGGCAAGTGTTGTAAAGAATGAGTTTGATAAGTGGATAACCAATGGTATGAACGATTAACTGAACTTTACCGCTTTAAATCTTGACAATTAATTTATTATGTGCTACAATTCATTTGCAATAGTAACACAACAGAGTTTCAAGTGGCCCTGAAATTCACTTTGGGGAGTGTTTCTCTCTCGTGATACTGTCCGTGATGCGATATTGTGATACCATATCTTAAAAGGGCGGTTTTGCCCCCTCTGAAGCCCCTGTTTTACAGCGTTTTTTAACAAATTTTTGCGAAACTAAGTGAGTGGGAATAAGAAACAAAAAGTCCACAAAGCCTTATAAATCAAGGGTTTCGGGACTTTTGAGAAGCCTCGTGATACAAAAATGATACTGTACAATTCTTTTCCAAATTTAATAGTACGAGATGAAGCTTTTTGTTAAATGAAAGCATAAATATCTGAAGCCACTGTTTTATTGCAGTGGCTTTATAATTTATATATAATCTGAATTTAATAAAACAGCGGATTAATTATTGTGTTTTTTCACGGAAATTAAGGCTATCTGTTGAAAAAAGTATATAATAGTGATATAATAAAATAAGCATATTATTTGCCATATTTTATGAAAGGAAAATGTATGATGAAAGAAAATTATGCAAAAAGAGTTTTAGCACTGTTTTTAACCGTAATAATGGTTTTGTCATCGGTTCCCATGGTAGTATTTGCTCAGGATACACCTACAGACCCGGACTCAACAGTGCAGGAGGAACAGGAGCCCACAATACCTGAGGAGCCTGAAACTCCCGAAGAATCCACCCCCGATGATACACCGGTGGATGTTCAGAATGTAACTTCAGCAGAAGAGCTTGAAAAAGCAATAGCAACTGATGCTGAGGCAATCCGTATCACGGACTCTTTTGAAATCGACCGTACCTTCTTTATCACAAGAGATGTCAGAATTTACTCTGAAGAGGCTTGCACACTCACAAGAAAAGCAGACTTTGCCGATGATATCTTTGTTATCGGTGAAAGCGCAGAGGGTGAGGTATGTCCTTCAAAGGTTATCCTCACAGTAGGTACTGCAGGCGCAGATGAAAGTGACCTGCTCACCATCAACGGTAACAGCGAAAACATGACAGTGGCTGTAACAGGTACTGTGTTCTTCGTGTGCAAAAACGGTCAGGCTGACCTCCATAAGCTTAATGTTACAAACTGTAAAAAAACAGGTAACGTGCGTGCACTTGACAAGGATAAGTATACCCTTTGTAATGACCGCACAATTATTGGTGGTGCCGTTGGTATTATTGTAGAAGCAGCAAAAGATGATTCTTCAAAGATAACTGACGGTGTTATGAATATTTACGGCGGTAAGTATACATATAACGGTGTTGCTGAATCAGGCACTTACGGCGGTGTTATCTTCAACCACAGTAAGCTTAATGTTTACGACGGTATTTTTGAACACAACTACGCTGAAAGAGCTGGTGTATTCTACAATTACCGCAGAATGAATATGTTTAAGGCAACCGTTTCAGATAACAGTGCAACCGCTATGGGCGGTGCTATCTATCTGCCTTCAAGCACAGGTGCCGTTCTTTATGTTGACGGCGGTGCAAAAACAGAGGTTGCTCCTATTGTTTTCAGAAATAACAGTGCAAAAACAGCAGGCGCTGTTTCTACATCGGGTACTCTCGTGCTTCGCAATGCACTTTTTGAGGAAAACAAGGCAACGTCGTCTGCAGGTGCTGTTTACGGCAGCGGATCATATAATAATATAACCGTTTACGACTGTACCTTTACAAAAAATGAGTCGGGTGAAAGCGGCGGAGCTATTTGTGTTGTCAATAAACGTGAAAGCTCTGATGTTGCACTTGAAGTAAGAGACAGTCTGTTTGCAGAAAACAAATCTACTGAAAACGGCGGTGCAATCTATCTTTCAAGACCTGCAACCGCTTATATAAAGAATACAGCTTTCAGCAAAAATACTTCTGATGTAAGCGGCGGTGCTGCATATGTTCTTGGTTCAGAAGCTGAATTTAACGATGTAAGCTTTACTGAAAACAAAGCTGGCGGCAGTGGCGGTGCTGTATTGATGACCAACGATTCTGAAGTAGTAAAAGAAACAGATGCTGAAGGCAATCCTGTAGAAACTACTGTTAATTATCCTGCAAACGTTGTAATGAACAAAATAATTGCTGATAAAAACAGAGCAGATACACACGGCGGCTTCCTTTACAGTGGTATGGGTGACCTCAAAATGTATAACAGCTCCGTTACTGCAAATACCGCTGTAACAGGCAGCGCTGTGCGTTTTTATACATCAGCTTCAGCAGATATCTATAACTGTAATTTTGAAAACAATGTCTGCGATGAAGTAACAGACGGTAACGCAGGTGCTATCTTTGTTTATACAGGTGGCACAAAGGTAATTCTTCACAGCTGTACTATTAAAAATAATACAAGCTCAGGCTTTGGCGGCGGTATTCTCGTTTCAGGTAAAAGTAAGCTTGACCTTTACAATATCACAGCAACAGGCAACAAAGCCTTCAAGGGTGGATTCATGTATGAAACTGCCGCAAGCACCGTTGTAACAGTAAGCGGTCTTACAGTTTCAGGCAATACAGTAAATGATGCAGAGAATTCCGGCGGTCCGATTATATGGGGCAACACAGCCAACGCAAAGCTTTATATCAACAAGAGTAATTACACTGATAACGACGTAACAACAGAGCTTGACGATGCTTATTGGGCAGCAGCAATCTACAATAAGCTTACAGTATACGACTCAGATGCTGCAGTTCCGGCACATGACGATTACACCAAGCCCGAATTTGATACTGATGAGCCCTCCAGAAAGGGACATACCTATACATCAGTTGTAACAAAGGAAGCAACCTGCACTGAGACAGGTAACAAAAACAAGACATGTCCCTGCGGTGACGTTTACGATGAAGAACTTCCCGCACTCGGACATGACGAGGTTCCTCACGATGCGAAGACCCCCACATGCACAGAAATCGGTTGGGATGCATATGTGACCTGCACAAGATGTGATTACACAACCTACAGCGAAAATGCTGCACTCGGTCACGATGAAATAGCTCACGATGCAAAGGAAGCCACATGTACTGCAATCGGTTGGGATGCATATGTGACCTGCACAAGATGTGATTACACAACCTATAACGAACTTCCCGCACTCGGACATGATTTCACAGAAGAAATCATCAACGATGCACACCTTAAGCAGAGCGGTGACGCACAGAGCGAATACTATTACAATTGCGCCCGTGAAAACTGCGATGTAATCAGCACGGAAGATACATACACTGTGCTTGATTCAGATGTAAACAAGAAGTTTGCTGAAGTCAGCGGAATCACAGCAGGTCTTACCGTTAACGGTACAGACACAGCAAAAACAGAGGTAATTAACGAAACTGAAATTACTCTCGACTTTTCAAAGGCAGATGCAAGCATCGGCAGATACCAGGACGGCTGGTGGGCAGGCATAAACATTCTTGCACCCGAAGGCATTACTGATGAAGAAATCAGAAATGTAAAATACCGCCGTTATGAAACTGACAAATGGAGTGCAGACCGCTCATTCTGGTCATACAAGGATTCAAAGGATGATGCAGCAAGACACTACATCACTGTATGGGTACCTGTAACACCCGAATACATCGAAAAGGATGCAGACGGAATTCTCACATCAAGATATCTCTTTGACTGGGATAACAACGGCTTTGGTATTTCCACACAGGAAATCGCAATCAAGCTTGATGTTACAAAAATCAAGCTTATCCACAGTGCAGGCTGCACAAAGGTAATTGAAGAAGAAGCAGTAGCACCTGATTGTGTAAATGAGGGACAGAATGAAAAATCATACTGCTCAGTCTGCGGACTTGTGCTTGGTGATGGCAAAACTCTTCCTGCACTCGGCCATGACGAGGTTCCTCACGATGCGAAGGCTCCCACATGCACAGAAATCGGTTGGGATGCATATGTGACCTGCACAAGATGTGATTACACAACCTACAGTGAAAAAGCTTCACTCGGTCACGATGAAATCGCTCACGATGCAAAGGAAGCCACATGCACAGAAATCGGTTGGGATGCATATATAACCTGTATTAGATGTGATTACACAACCTACAGCGAAAAAGCTGCACTCGGTCACGATGAAGTGACTCACGATGCAAAGGCTCCCACATGTACAGAAGTAGGTAACGATGCATATGTAACCTGCACAAGATGCGATTATACAACCTATAACGAAATTCCTGTGATTGAACACAGTGAGGTTGACGTTAAAGGCACAGCTGCAACCTGCTCAAAGACAGGTCTTACTGACGGTAAGAAGTGCTCAGTTTGCGGCACATTTACAGTTGCACAGCAGACAATAGAAAAGAAGGCTCACACCTACACAAACTCCTGCGACAAGAGTTGTAATGTATGTAAAGCAACAAGATCAATCAAGCATACATACAAAACATACCTTAAAAAGGCAACACTCAGTGCTAACGGTCAGGACGGTAAGAAATGCAGTGTTTGCGGATACATCACATCCACAACAAAAACAGTTTACTACCCGAAGACCTTCAAGCTTTCAGCAACAGAGTATACCTATAACAAAAAGACAAAGACTCCCACTGTAACAGTCAAGGATTCAAAGGGTAACACTCTTAAAGAGGGTACAGATTATACTGTTTCTTATGAAAGCGGCAGAAAGCTTCCCGGTAAGTATACCGTTAAGATTACCTTCAAGGGTAAGTATGAAGGCGTGAAGAGACTTTATTTCACAATCAAGCCCAGAGTGACCTCAAAGATTACAGCATCACAGACCACTACAACAATTACACTCAAGTGGACTGCAGTAACAGGTGCAGACGGCTACAGAGTATATAAGTACAATTCAAAGACCAAGAAGTACGAAAAGCTCAAGGATGTAACAAAGAACACCCTTAAGATAAGTAAGCTCAAGGCAGGCACAGCCTATAAGTACAAGGTAAGAGCCTATACAAAGGACGACGGCACAATCTGGGGCAGCTATTCAGACGTATTTGAAACTGCAACCAAGCCTGCAAAGCCCACACTTAAGGTAACCACTGATACAAAGGGTACAGCAAAACTTTCATGGTCAAATGTAAGCGGTGAAAGCGGCTATCAGGTTTACTACTCAACCAAGAAGGACAGCGGCTACAAGAAGGTTGCATCCTACAAGACAAACGTAGTAAAGGGCTCAAAGAGTAAGCTTACAGACGGCAAGACATACTATTTCAAGGTCAGATCATACAAGAAAACCGATAGCGGTACTGTATATTCAGATTGGAGCGATGTAAAGAGCATTAAAATAGTATATAGTTACTATGTAACAAAGACAGGCTCTAAATATCATGTTGACGGATGTTCATCCTTGAGCAAATCAAAAATTAAGATAAGCTATAAAAATGCTGTTTCAAAAGGTTATAAGGCTTGCAATAAATGCATAAAATAACTTTTTGCAAACCTTAAAAACAAGTATAAAAAAGGCTGTCGCTTTTGCGACATCCTTTTAACTTTTTTTAACCGCCTGCTGCGGGACTGAGCAGCCAAATTTCATCTCCGTCAGAGATTTTCATCTTCTTTTTCATGCATCTTTCACCGTTAACATATACGATGGCATCAGCAAAATTAAGCTCTTTGTGGGGGGTGAGTGCTTCGTTTCTTGCTTTTTTATATTTATTATTCGGGTCCTGCTTAGCTTCTTCCTGCTTCTGAGCATCCTCATAATATCTTTTGAGCATGATTTTTGAAATTTCTTCAAAAACGCCTGAAACGTTTTTTGCTTCAACCTCAAGGTAACCGAAGCCGATTGTGGTGCGAAGCACGCCGAAAATTTTAACCTTTGTCATAAGGGAAGACCTCCTTTGCACATTCGGGAAGCTTGATTCCGTGTCTTTTCAGAGTATGAAGGGTGGGCGCTCCGTTTTTCCAGCCTCTCATAATGTAATAGCTGTTTTTCATCTTCTTAAGAGGAACCTTGGTTCTCTTGTCACCGGGCACCTGTTCTTCATGTGTAAGTCTCTTCGGAAGAGTGTCTGTGTCAGGTCCAACGGGCAGACCGAGTATGATGTTTGCAAGTCTTTCGACATTATATCCGTAGCTGCCGTTTTTAAGGAAATCACCAACTGTATATTTCATGCCGGTTGCAGCATTAAGAACTCTGGGATACTGAACCAGGGGAATGTTCAGGTGAAGAATTTCAGGGAATTTTGCTGCAATGTAAATTACCGGTGTTGAATATTTAAAAACTGTCTGCACAGCTCTTGTAACAAGGCTTGTGGGTTTTCCAACGAGGAACCAGGGGAGAATTGCATAGGAGGTGAACACGCAGAAGCCTGCAGCAGAAGCTGCCTCCATAACATTCTGGAAGGTTATTGCAAGACCTGCCTTACCCTTTGCAGTGTAGGGGTCCATGTTAAGACCAAGTCCTTCAAGAACAACCATATAACCGGCATTAAGGTGGCAGCCGCCTCTGTTTGCCGTTGCATAACCGAGACCGTGTCCCACTGCGCCTCTGGGCTCATAAGCAGCAAGCTCCATGCCCTTTGCATGAATTGCAAATTCCTTGCCGCCGAACTTCTCACTCATTGTTCTTGTTCCGTTTGCAAGGTCATTACCAATACCTTCTCTGTTGGCAATAAGCTCAAACACCTCACTCAGGTTATCGGTTTTGCCAAATTCAAGTCCGCAATCCCATAAGCCCTTTTCCTGGAGTTCCATTGCAAATGCGATTGAGCCTGCGCAGGAAATTGTATCAATACCAAGCTCATCAAGCTCATAATTCCACTTGATGATTTTTTCAATGTCATCATTCATAAGGTTAGGACCGAGAAGACCAAGTGTTTCAAGCTCGGGACCCTTTATATTCTTGCCCTCATATCTTACACGTCTTTCGCATTTCATGGGGCAGGAATAGCAACCGCCGTTTTTTATAAGGTGCTTTTCTGCCAGCTCCTCACCTGATACCTTTTCAAAGTTTTCAAAGCGACCGTCACCGAAGTTTTTGGTTGCAAGAATTCTGTGAGCCTGCATGGGAGCCACAAGACCTGCAGTGCCGAGCTTTGAAAGCTGAGCGCCAGTGATGGGGTGCTTAAGAAGAGTTCTCTTCCACTGCTCATTAATCTTGTCGAGCCTTTCCTGGTTATATATTTCAGGCTCATGGTTGCCGTAAGCAGACACTGCTTTAAGGTTTTTGTCACCGAAAACGGCACCCACACCGCCACGGCCTGCAGTTCTTTCGCCACTGAAAACGCAGGCATAGTTAACCTTGTTTTCACCGGCAGGACCGATTACAAGCTTACCCACATGGCCGGGAATAGCCTTTTGCGCCGCGGTTGTATGTAAGCCCTTCATTTCGGGTACTTCGTGGAAGGTTACTTCATCGTTGAGAACTTCAACCCAGGTAAGCTCCTTGGCCTTTCCTGTGATTATCATTGCATCCCAGCCTGCCTTCTTGAGTCTTCTTCCGAAGGATCCGCCGCAGTTTGAGGAGGTAAGTATTCCTGTAAGGGGAGATACGGTGGAAATATTGAATCTTGTTGAAGAAGGGGATTTACATCTTGAAAGGGGACCTGTTGTGATAACAAGCCAGTTATCCTCATCATAAGCCTTCATACCGGGTCTTATGTGTGACAGAAGAATATCGGCAGCCATAATCTTTCCGCCAACGGTTCTTTTTCTGTCTTCGTCAGTCCATGGGAATTCCTTATAGGTTTTTGTTGTAAGGTCAACAAAAAGCACCTTTCCCATGTAGCCTTTGTAGTTAGTCATTATATCACCTCATGTTTTAATTCCGATTTTGGCATATTGTGCAGCTTTGTGACGGACGGATTGTAAGAGTATCAAACACTCCGCCGTCGTATATAAGGAGCTTTCCTGAAAGCTCTTTTTCCTGTGAAATAAGATACTGTATCGCAAGAGCAGCCTGAGTGGAGCCGATAATGCCTGCAGTTGCCGAAATGTTGGCTTTTGCAGTTGCCTGAGTGTTTAATCCTGCGCAATCAGGGCAGGGGGAAATGCCGGGAAGATAAAGATAAGCCATACCGTAAAAGCCGTCTAACCCTCCGCATACAAGAGGAATGTTATTTTCAAAGCAGAATTCCTGAAGAACCCTTCTCGCTCCGGCGTTGTCAACTGCGCTTATTATTATATCACATTCCTTACAGAAGGTCATGTCATCAGTATGAAGAATTTTTCTTTCGGCAGTGATAACGCTTGTTCCCTCAGAATATTCCGAAAGTCTTTTTGCGGCAACTTCACATTTACTAAGGCCGATATCAGCAGCGGTATACAGAAACTGACGGTTGAGATTGCTTTGCGAAATTTTATCAAAATCGCAAAGAATCATTTTACCGATTCCTGCACCTGCAAGATGAACGGCAATGTTACAGCCGAGACCGCCGCAACCGATAACACCTGCTGTTTTATCCTTCAGGCTGAAGCCCTGCACTTTTTCTTTTTCTGTCAAAGCTTCACCGCCTGTTTAGTAATTTCCGCCGCAGCTTTGTGTGTCACCTGATAAGGTCTCAACAGCGTGGGGGATAATCGGTATAACAATTTCAAGGGACTCCCTGACAGCCTTGGGGCTTCCGGGGAGATTAACAATAAGAGCTTTGCCTCTGATTCCCGCTACAGCTCTTGAAAGCATAGCCTTGGGCGTTATTTCAAGGCTTTTCTGCCTTATTGCCTCAGGTATTCCCGGAACAAGCCTTTCGGTAA
The DNA here is from genome assembly GCA_045604105.1 of Acutalibacteraceae bacterium. Classification (GTDB taxonomy): domain Bacteria; phylum Bacillota; class Clostridia; order Oscillospirales; family Acutalibacteraceae; genus UBA6857. The sequence goes on from JAZUNJ010000018.1 coordinate 34,375, forward strand.
CGGCAAGTGTTGCTTCAGGTGTGATATCCCTTGGTGCAAAGCCGGTGCCACCCGTGGTGAAAACAATGTCGGCGCCGACAGCATCACAAAGATAAATCAAAGCCTTTTCAATTTCGCCTTTTTCATCTGGAACAATGAGATATTCTACCGTCTCACCCAGGTGATTGAGCATCTGAGTAATAAGCGGTCCGCTTTTATCCTGACACTGTCCCGAAGAGCATCTGTCGCTTACGCAAACAACACCGAAATTCATTTTTTAACCACCACCCCTTGAAATATTTTATTTACTGGTATATAATAACACAAAAGAACAATGTTTACAATATTTTATTCCAATTATTTTAAAATTGTAAGCATTTTGAACAAGGAAGTTTGCGGAAAATCCGCTTAATTCATATTCCGACTCATTTTTTCTAAACATATTCATGCATGAAAAGATGAGCGTGGCCGAAAAAACACTGTCTGATAAAAATAGTCAGATACCGGTCAAGGGTGACAAGGGAAAACCCGGTTGCCTTCCGTGATTGAAAAGGAGAATGAATTATGAAAAAACTTCTTGCTATTCTTCTTGCAGCGTTGATGCTGTTCTCTCTTGCAGCCTGCGGCGGCGACAAGCAGACCGAAGGCAATGCAGATCCGACAGTTCAGGCACCTGCAAACCCCACCATCCGTGTTTCAACCACAACCTCAGTTAACGACTCAGGTCTTTTACCCTACCTTCTTCCTGTTTTTGAAAAAGCAACAGGCTATAAGGTTGAGGTTCAGTCAGCAGGCACAGGCGCTGCTATCCAGAAGGCAAAAGACGGTAACGCTGACCTTATTCTTGTTCATGCAAAAGCATCTGAAGAAGAATTTGTATCAGAGGGCTATGGCATTGAAAGAATTCCCTTCATGTATAACTATTTTGTAGTTGCAGGTCCCAAGGATGACCCTGCAGCAATCAAAGACAGTGCAAGCGCAGCAGCCGCTTTTGCTAAGATAGCAGCAGCAAAGGCAAAGTTCGTTTCACGCGGTGACGACAGCGGCACACATAAGGCAGAGCTTAAAATCTGGGCCGAAGCAGTTCCCGATGCTGAAAAGGATACCTGGTATATCAGTGCAGGCCAGGGCATGGGCGCATGTCTCACAATGGCAAGCGAGCAGGGTGCATATTGTCTCACAGATAAGGCTACCTTCCTTTCAAATGCAGCTTCTCTTGACCTTGATATAGTTCTTGCTCAGGGTGAGGATATGAAGAATACATATTCTCTTATTGAATGTAACCCCGAAAAGCTTGAAGGCATCAATACTGAAGGCGCAAAGGCATTCATCGAATGGATGACAGGCGACGAAGCTTCAGCACTCATCGCAAAGTACGGTGAAGAGCAGTACGGCTCAGCACTTTTCTACCTTATTGAGGAATAAAATTGAACGAATTCAATAAAGCCCTTGAAATGCTTATGAACATGGACGGGGAGCTGCTGCAGATTATATCCGTTACGCTGAGAATGTCTTTTTTCAGCACAACTGTATCATGTCTTATCGGTATGCCTCTCGGCGTTCTTATAAGCAAAAGTAATTTCAAAGGCAAAAGGACAGTCAAAAAGTTAACAGGAACTCTTATGGGTCTGCCTCCGGTGGTGGCAGGCCTGATTGTCTATATGTTATTCACAAAATACGGCCCCTTCGGTTCACTCGGTCTGCTTTTCACAGTGGATGTTATGGTAATAGCTCAGTGTATGCTTATTATCCCCATTGTTATAAATATAACCGAGTCTGTAATATCTGTGAAAGCTGTAAGTATTACTGAAACCGCAAAGGGCCTTAATTTCAGCAGGGCAAAAACGGCTGCTCTGCTTATTTCGGAAAACAAACAGTCCCTTCTTTCCGTTGTACTCACTGCCTTCGGCAGGTCAATTGCCGAGGTGGGTGCCGTAAGCCTTGTAGGCGGCAATATACAGTGGAAAACAAGGGTTATGACAACTGCAATTATGCTTGAAACAAACAAGGGAAATTTCAGCTTTGCTCTTGCACTGGGAATAGTGCTTCTTCTCATTTCCCTCATTGTGAATGTTATTGCAGCCTTTTGTGTCAGGGAGGACAGAAATGCTTGAAGCAACAGAATTAAAAAAGAACTACGGAAACAGGACTGTTCTCGATATTGAAGAGCTTAAAATTAAAAAAGGTGAAACGGTTGTTGTCGTAGGGCCAAACGGAAGTGGCAAAAGCACGCTTCTCAAAATTCTGGCAGGTGTAATCACACCGTCAGAGGGCTTATATGATATTTCGGGGAAAAAAGTATATTATCTTCCTCAGCACAGCATACCCTTCGGAAAATCCGTAAGAAAAAACATTGTTTTTTCAGCTGAAAACAAAACAGATGCACAGCAAAGATGTGATAAAATTTTACATGCGCTGGGGCTTTCTCATCTTGCCGATAAAAACGCAAAGGGCTTATCGGGCGGTGAATGTCAACGTCTTGCAATTGGCAGAATACTTATAAACAAAGCAGATTTTCTTCTTCTTGATGAGCCCTCAAGTGCGGCTGATATTGAAGGAAACGAAATGATTGAAAAATCACTCGCTTCATATAAAAAGGAAACAGGCTGTTCAATACTCATGACAACTCATTCTCCCCGTCAGGCTCTGAATCTTGCAGACAGAATCATAATTCTTCATGACGGAAAAATCATTGAACAGGGAAAGCCTGAGGAGATTCTTTTAAGCCCCGCAACACAGTGGGGTAAAAAGTTTATTGATTCATGGAAAATCAACGGATAAAATCTTTAAAAATATATTGGCAAAATCCAATCAATTCAGGAGGTGTTGAATTTGTTAAAGGTTGTCTCAACTGAAAAAGCTCTTGAAATAATCAGGGATGAATTTTCACATCTCAAATCAGAAGGTGAAAAGGTATTGCTTCATGATGCTTTGGGCAGAACGGTATATGAAAATATCCTTTCAGACGAATTTATACCTTCCTTTAACCGTTCAACTGTTGACGGCTATGCAGTAATTGCATCGGATACCTACGGAAGCAGTGAAAGCATACCCTCACAGCTTGAAATAATCGGTGAAATACCAATGGGTGAAGCTGCAGATATCGCAATTCACAACGGTGAATGTGTCAAAATATCAACAGGAGGGATGTTACCTGAAGGCGCTGACAGTGTTGTTATGGTAGAGCACACTGACACCTCATTTCATCCTCTGTGTCTTATTCAGAAATCTGTCAGTCCCTTTCAGAACGTTGTAAGAAAAGGGGACGATATAAAACAGAAGGATATAATTCTTCAAAAGGGTAAGCTTATTTCTTCACGGGAAACGGGTGTTCTTGCCTGTGCCGGTGTTAACGAAATATGTGTTGCCAAAAAGCCTAAGATAGGCATCATTTCAACGGGTGATGAAATAGTACCCGTTGATTCCGAGCTGACCTTCGGAAAAATCAGGGATATCAACAGTCATCTTTTAAGAGCTCTTATGCTTGAAAACGGCTGTGAGGTTACCTTATACGGCATAATAAAGGACAGCTACGATGAAATTAAGTCAAGTGTAAAAAAGGCTGTGGACGAAAACGATATCGTACTGATTTCGGGTGGATCTTCGGCAGGAACAAGAGATATGACAGCTGAAATCATATCATCGATGGGCGAAGTTTTTATTCACGGTATCGCAATAAAGCCTGGCAAGCCGACTATTATAGGAAAAATTTCAGAAAAGGCAGTTTTTGGTCTTCCGGGGCATCCCGTTGCCGCTTATTTTGTGGCATTACTTTTTGTTTGCCCCCTTATAGAGTCTATGCTTTCTGCAGTGAAGGAAAAAACTATAATCAAAGGCAGATTGACTCAGAATATATCCTCTAATCACGGCAGGGAAGAAATTCTATGTGTCAGACAGACATCCGAGGGAATCAGCCCCGTTTTGGGAAAAAGCGGAATTATAACACTTCTTACAGGCAGTGACGGCTATGTCATAATTGACCGTAACTGTGAGGGCCTGAAGCAAGGCGAAGAAACAGAAGTATTCTTGTTCTAGGGTGATAAAATGAAACACAATTATCTTAAAAATACACCTTTAAATCAGGTGAAAACCGAATATCTTGCACATCTTAAAAGCAGTGGCTTCAGCTATGAAACAGAGCTTATATCCTCTTGTGAGGCTTCGGGCAGAATTCTGTCTCAGGCTGTGTATGCCCTGATTTGCTCACCTCACTATAATGCAAGTGCCATGGACGGCATAGCAGTAAAGGCGGCAGATACTTACGGTGCGGGTGAAAATTCACCTGTTATCCTGTCGGACAGTCAGTACACCGTTGTTGACACAGGTGACCCTGTACCTGACGGATACGATGCAGTTGTAATGGTTGAGGATGTAACAGACCTTGAAAACGGCAAGGTCAGCCTCATATCCTCCTTGCACCCCTGGCAGAATGTGCGTCAGGTCGGTGAAGATATATGCATGGGTGATATGATTGCGCCCTCATTCACAAAGGTCACTCCCTCTATGTGCGGAGCCTTTCTTGCCGGCGGTGTTCTTCAGGTTGAGGTAATAAGAAAGCCTAAGGTTGGCATAATTCCGACCGGTGACGAAATAGTGTCACCGAAAGCCGATCCCGAAAAAGGAGAAATAATTGAATTCAATTCAACCGTGTTTTCTGCAATGCTTAACGAGTGGCAGGCTGAAAGCCGTGTATACGAAATTGTGAAGGATAAAAAAGAGCTTCTTAAAGCAGCCACCGAAAAAGCAGTCAGGGAATGTGATGCTGTTCTTATGCTTGCAGGCTCATCGGCAGGGCGTGACGACTATACAAGCGACATAATTTCTTGTCTTGGTGAGGTTTCATTCCACGGAATTGCCATAAAGCCGGGCAAGCCTGCCGTTCTGGGCAATGTTGGAAACGTACCTGTTATTGGTCTTCCCGGTTATCCCGTATCAGCAATTGTTGTTATGGATGAAATTGTGAAGAGCGTTGTCGATTTATATTACAGAAAAGCAGAGGAAATGGCTGAAACTGTAACTGCAGTGCTCGGAAAGCGTGTTGTTTCCTCTCTTAAATATCAGGAGTATGTGAGGGTATCCCTTGGAAGAGTGGGCGGAACTCTCACTGCTGTTCCCTTAGCAAGGGGGGCAGGAGTTATAACAAGCTTCACCAAGGCCGACGGCATACTTGTTGTGCCTCAGAACAGTGAAGGAATTGAAGCGGGTGAAAAGGTTGAAATCCGACTTCTGCGTGATATTTCACAAATTGACAATTCACTCATTATCACGGGAAGCCATGACCCGCTTCTTGATGAGCTTTCCGATGCAGTGAAAAAAAGCGGATGCGGCTTCCGTATTACCTCAAGCCATGTCGGAAGCATGGGCGCAATTACTGCACTCAAAAATTCACAGGCTCATCTCGGATGCATTCATCTTCTTGATACTGTAACGGGTAAATACAACGAAAGCTATGTAAAAAAATATTTCCCTGAAGGCGGAGTCAGACTTGTAAAGGGTGTGGGCAGAATTCAGGGACTTATGGTTAAAAAGGGTAATCCTCTCGGTATAAAAAGCTTTAAGGATATCGTAAAAGGAAGATATGTAAACCGCCAGGCAGGCTCGGGAACAAGAATACTCTGCGATTATCTCATATCCCGTGAAGGTCTGAACAGAAACGATATTGACGGCTACAGAAATGAGGAATTCACCCATACGGCAGTGGCTGCTCTTATAGCATCAGGCAATGCCGATTGCGGACTTGGTATTTATTCTGCTGCAGCAATGTATGACCTTGATTTTGTGGAAATCTGCATTGAAGAATACGATTTACTCATTGATGAAGCGGCTTACGGAAGTGATGAAGTTCAGAAAATGCTTGAAATTCTGAACAGCAGCAGCTTCAGAGAAAGACTGGCTGAAATGGGAGGTTACAGGTTTGGCTGATTTTACTCATCTTAACTCTGAAGGCGAGGCTGTTATGGTTGATGTCGGTGAAAAGGATGTCACAAAAAGAACAGCAAAGGCCTTTGCAAAATTGAAAATGGAAAAAGAGACCCTTTCACGCCTTCTTTCATCAGAATTAAAAAAGGGTGACGGACTCGCTGCTGCAAGAATTGCAGGAATCATGGCAGCAAAACGCACATGGGAGCTTATTCCTCTTTGTCACAATATACCGATTGACAGTGTTGAAATCACCTTTGAAAACAACGGAACAGACGAGCTGTACATTTATTCCGTTGCAAGGTGCTCATATAAAACGGGCATTGAAATGGAAGCGCTTACAGCTGCTTCCGTTGCAGCTCTCACTGTTTATGACATGTGTAAGGCTATAGACAGAAAAATGGTAATTCAGGAAGTTAAGCTACTTGAAAAATACGGCGGAAAGAGCGATTTTAAAAATGATTGACAGCTACGGAAGAAACATCAGCTATCTTCGTGTCTCTGTGACCAAAAGGTGCAATCTGAACTGTTCCTACTGCGGTGCACAGAAGGAAAAATGTGAAGATGAGCTCACTACAGATGAATTTGAAAAAATAATCAGGGCTTTTGCACTTCTCGGTATCACAAAGGTACGCCTTACAGGCGGAGAGCCCCTCGTGAGAGACGATATCTGCGACATTGCACAAAGGATAAGCAGAATTGACTCAATAAAAAAGCTTGCCGTAACAACCAACGGTATCAGACTCAGGCAGCTTGCCTTGCCTTTGAAAAAAGTAGGTGTCAATGCAGTGAATATCAGCCTTGACACAACAGACAGGGCTCAGTTCAGGGAAATAACGGGCAGCGATTCTCTGAACAAGGTGTTTGAGGGTATTGATGAATGCGAAAGGGTAGGTCTCAGCCCCATAAGACTCAATGCAGTTCTCATAAGGGGAAAGAATGAAAATGAAGCGGAAAATCTGATAAATATTGCAAAAGACAGAAAAATCGATGTCCGCTTCATTGAGCTCATGCCCTTTTCTGATGACGGAGAAAACAGTGACCTTGTTATAAAGGGTGAAGAAATACTTCAGAAATTTCCTTTCCTGAAGCCTGTAAAAGGCTCGGGAACGGCATTTGAAAACAGTGTTGCAAGATATTATGAAGCAGATAATTTCAAGGGCAGAATCGGACTGATTACACCTGTGAGCAACATGTTCTGCAGCTCCTGCAACAGAATAAGGCTTTTGTCTGACGGAAAAATCAAGCCGTGTCTCGGCTGTGACACTGTTTTTGACCTTAAAGAGGTTATTGATGATGAAGCTGAGCTTAAAAGGACAATCGAAAAGGCAATTATGTCAAAGCCCACGGGACACAGCTTTTCATGCGGCTACGGCGTGTCTCACGGAATGAATCAGATCGGAGGATAATCATGAAGGGTAAGGTATTATCAATAAATATAAGTGAAAAAAAGGGTACGCCGAAAACAAAAATCAATCCCGGTGTTCTCATTGAGGATTTCGGCTTTGAGGGCGATGCCCATGCAGGTAAATGGCACCGTCAGGTAAGTCTTCTTGCAAAGGAAAGCATTGAAAAATCAAAAGGCCTTCCAACAGACGGACTCTGTCACGGCGTTTTTGCCGAAAACATCACAACCGAGGGTATAGAGCTTTATACAATTCCCGTTGGAACAAAGCTTCAGGTGGGGGAATGTATAATTGAAATCAGTCAGATCGGCAAGGAATGCCATGACGGCTGTGCAATTAAGAAGCTTGTAGGTCAGTGTGTTATGCCGAGAGAAGGCATTTTTGCCCGTGTTATAAAGGGCGGTAAAGTCTTTGAAGATGATACAATAGAAATAATCGGATAAATAAAAAACTCCTTGAAATTTCAAGGAGTTTTTGCTTTGCTTTTATTCTGCTTTGTTTGCTGCTCTGACTTCAAGTGCTCTGCGGTGAACCTCTTCTTTTCTTTTGCCCGTGAGCTTATAGAAGAAGAAGGGTACACCTGCAAGGAACATCATAAGACCGTGGACAACGGTGTAGAAGAACAGAAGAAGTATTTTTGTTTTAATGCTCTGAACTGGGTTGGGATCAAGCTCTGTGGGCTGAATATACTGAATAACGGAGCTTTCACCGTAAAGGAGCAAGGGAGCAATTGTGCTTGCAATCGTTCCGCTGATAAGTGTGCCGATTGAAATAACAAAGGGCATGGAAGCATCAAGACGCTTACCTGTTTTTGCTTCAATGTCTTCAAGCACGTCTGCCTGGAACATAAGGGGAAGAAGGTTGGAAGCACCGAACTGAAGTCCCACAAGGAAAAGACATGCAATGAAGGCAACAACAAGGGCCGGGTTCTGATATTTGAAATAGAAGTAGCCGATGGTGAAGGCGACAATGTTGGCGCATATCGAATAAATACCGCTGGAAATATAAAGCACCTTTGCGTTGAATTTCTTCAGAAGGAAGTTTATCACAAGCATACCGACAGCTGTACCGATGCCTACAGGTAAAAGAATGAAAATTTTCTTTGAGGGGTCACCGATAATTGCAATGGCAAGGAAGCCCTCCATAAAGGTTGAAATACCTCTGAAGCTTTTGAGAAATTCAGACAAAATGATTGTCCATGCATATTTGTTGGTGAGGATATCCTTAAAGCCCATGAGGGGATTTTTCTTTTCAGCTGAATAAACAGTTCTTTCTCTGACAAGCTTCATGCCAAGCAGAACAGTAATAATTCCCAGAACACCGCAGAAGCCTGCACAGATTATGTACTGCAGCCCCTCGTTATTTTTCCATATAAGACCGATAATGAGAAGGAAAAGCATGGGAGCGGAGTTGCCGACTGCAGAAGCGATACTTCTGAAGGACAAAACCTGGTCTCTTTCTTTCATGTTCGGAGTCATAACGTTGGCAATCATGTTGATTGAGTTTCCGAAGGTGCACAGAATACCCCAGAGAATTGCAATTGTAACAACATAAATCATAAGCACTGTGCCGGAAAGCCCGGGAGGTGCAATGAAGGTGAGCATCATCACAATACCCATGGGAATTGCAACAAGCATTGCAACGGGTCTGAATTTTCCTCCCTTACCCATTTTTCTTCCGTCAATATACATAACGATAAAGAAGTTGAGAACAAAGGGAACAATTGCAACAAGTGCGTTGAAAAGGGACATTTGTGATTCTTCAAGCTTTAACACGTTAACAAGATACGTGTTTCTGTTAGCACCAACGGTGCCTGTCATCGTGGTGTAGAAGAAAACACCCATGAGATACAGAATAAATTCTGCAGGTTTAACGTGCTTACGGTTTTCACTATCAAAACCGTTTGTTAATTCGGTCATAATTTTTCTCCTTGCGAAAATAACATTTTATTAATTGTATCATGTTTAAATATAATCATCAATTCGAATAATCTATAAAAAAATACGGGTATTTTTGTTTATATTGTTTGTTTGGAAATAAGTTACAAAACTGCATTTTCTGTAAAAGTATCGTAAATTGTACTTTTTTTCTTAAAAAGTATCATTTTGCACATTTTTATGTTTTGATAGTAGCAATATATATATTGACTTTGGGAGCTGTTTATCATAAAATATTATTGTCAGAAGAAACAAAGCAAATTTTTTGAAAGGAAGGTGATAACATGGAAAAAATTGAAATTTTCTGGCTTGCTGCATGCATATTGCTGTTTATCATTGAAGCAGTAACCGTAAACCTTACAACCATATGGTTTGCTGTTGGTGCTCTGGCAGCGCTTATTGTATCACTTGTCGGCGGTGCACTCTGGCTGCAGATTGTTGTTTTCTTTGTTGCTACAATTCTGTCACTTGTTGTCACACGCCCGTTAGTCAAGAAGTATTTCACAAAACAGCACCACCAACCCACAAATGCGGACCAGTCAATCGGAAAAATCTGCATTGTCACTGAAGATATTGACAATATTGCTTCCACCGGCGCCGCAAACTGTCTCGGCCGTGAATGGACTGCACGTTCATTGAACGGAGAGATTATCAAAAAAGGCTCTAAAGCCAAGGTTGATTCAATTCACGGGGTAAAGCTTATAGTTGTACCTCTTAATGAAGAAGCCGAAGCTGAGTAATAAACATTAAAAAGGAGAGAAAATCATGACATTTATCATCTTAACAGTACTTGTTCTTTTAATCGTCGGTGTTCTTGTAAAGAACATCAGAGTTGTACAGCAGGCTAAGGCCGTTGTAATTGAACGTCTCGGTGCATATCAGACCACATGGGGCGTAGGTATCCACTTCAAAATTCCCTTTATTGAAAGAGTAGCAAAAACTGTTTCCCTCAAGGAGCAGGTTGTTGACTTCCCGCCTCAGCCCGTTATCACAAAGGATAACGTAACAATGCAGATTGACACTGTTATCTATTTCCAGATTACAGACCCGAAGCTTTACACCTACGGTGTTGAGCATCCCTTGACCGCAATCGAAAACCTCACTGCAACAACACTTCGTAACATAATCGGTGAGCTTGAGCTTGACCAGACTCTCACATCAAGAGACATCATCAATACAAAGATGCGCGGAATTCTTGACGAAGCAACTGACCCATGGGGTATCAAAATTAACCGTGTTGAGCTTAAGAACATTCTTCCTCCCAGAGAGATTCAGGACGCCATGGAAAAGCAGATGAAGGCAGAGCGTGAACGCCGTGAATCCATCCTCAAGGCAGAGGGCGAAAAGAAGTCTGCAATCCTTCTTGCAGAAGGTGAAAGAGAATCTGCAATTCTTCGTGCAGACGCTAAAAAGCAGGCTCAGATTCTTGAAGCAGAAGGTGAAGCTGCAGCTCTCATCAAGGTTCAGTCCGCAACTGCTGAAGGTATCAAGCTTATCAAGGAAGCAGGCGCTTCAGAAGAGGTTATCCAGCTTAAGGCTCTTGAAGCATTTGCAGCAGCCGCTGACGGCAAGGCAACAAAAATCATTATCCCTTCAGAAATTCAGGGACTTGCAGGTCTTGCAACCTCCTTCAAGGAAGTTATCACAGACGTTAAATAATAAGCTTTTCAAAGCTAACCAAAGGCACAGTGCATGACACTGTGCCTTTTTTTGATATATTTTGACAGAATTTGACATATTGCAACAGATTGCTATAATATAGACATAAATCAATTTGCAAGGAAGTTAAAAATGGATAACAAAAAGCTCAGATATATGTTTTTGTCTTTAATCATAGTTTTTGCCGTTGTTCTCATTGTTATGGGAATTGACATCGAAATGAAAATATATAAGCTTTCTCAGGGTGCACCTGTTGAGGTTTATACAGCAGCTTCAACATCGGCAGAATATAATGAAACCACCGCTTTTATACCGCCCACAACCTTTGCCACAACTACCGTTCACGGAACGTTAACTCATCGTTCTTCTGAAGCTTATACGTCGGAATACAGTGAAACCACAGCTTCAGCTATAACCTCCGACAAACAAACAACTGTAACTGCACAAGCTCCCTTAACTGAAGCTGAAGATACCGCACCTTCAGAGGAGAATGAAGAGACCACAGTGATTGTTGTTATGGGCGATACAAATTTTTATGTTACCAAAACAGGTAAAAAGTATCACAAGGCAGATTGCTCCTATCTTTCCGACAGTAAAATCAAAGTAACTGTTGAGGAAATAATTGAAGGCGGCTATGAGCCCTGCTCAAGATGCATGAAGGAGTAAAAAATGCCATGAATCTTATAAGATTCATGGCATTTTTTTACCTGTTATTCCGAAAAGCATGCATTCCATGAAAAGACAAAGGACTTCTTTGCTTCTAAGGGTACAATTGCGTCCTTCTGAGAAAAGTCAGCCTTTTTTTCTGTTGAGTCGTTAACACCGAACCACGGCTCAATGCAGACATAAGGTGCTCCCGGCTTTGCCCATATTCCGAGATAGGGAGCTTTACCGAAGTTAAATTTTATCGTTCTTTCATGCTTATCGCTTCTGAGTGTCATGCATTCAGATTTTACGTCACGGAAAATAAGAGCATCCTCCTTGAAGATATCTTCAGTGATAATAAGGTCTGTTTCGTCGTTCATAACGGGAGTAGCTCCGGGCAGTCTTAATGATTTTTCAAGGTCAATTTTGATTGCGCCCAGAGTTTCCTTTTGGTCAAACACAAGCCTGTCACCGATTTCGCAGTTGAAGGCAGGGTGTGCACCGATTGAAAAATACATCACACCTTCGTTTTTGTTTATTATTTCGTGTGATACCTCAAGGGTATTATTGTTGAGTGTGAATGTAACAATAACATCAAAGTGATAAGGATAAATCTTAAAGGTGTCCTCATTGTCTCTGAGAATGAATTTCATTGATGTGTCTGTTTTTTCAATGAATTCCCATTCTGTTCTTCTTGCAAAGCCGTGCTTCGGCATTTCATATTCCTTTTTGTCAAGAGTATATCGGTCATCGATAAGACGTCCCACAATCGGAAAAAGAATAGGGGACTGACCGCTCCAGATTTCGGGGCTTCCCTGCCAGAGATATTCAAAGCCGCTCTGCTTTGATGTGATGCTTGTAAGCTCACAGCCGAAGCTCTTTACACTTATTTTAAGCTGTTCATTTTCAATGCTGTAAATCATGTTGTTTCATCCTTTCCCTGAGGCTTTATTTAATTATACTACCCGAAGAAAGAAAAAACAATGTAGTCATAATTTCACTTTGCACAAAATTCAATGCCGTTTTTTGTCTATAATATAAAAAAGATAAATTTATCTTTATTTATCTTTAAGTTTGATATATAATATAGAGGAAATTTTAGCAGGAGGAAATATTATGGCAAGGAATCATGAAGTAACAACAAAGCATAATCTTCTGAACCCTGACGGAACACTCGCTGAGCCCGGCTGGTCAAAAAGTCTTATTCAAACCTATAACAGAGAAGACATTGCAGCTCCTAAGTTTAAAATCAAGGAATGGGACTATTATCTTATTCTTGCAGATAAGCATGCTGTGGCATTCACTCTTTCTGATGACGGCTACATCGGTATGCAGTCTGCCTCACTTCTTGTTTTCGATGAAAACAACCCCTGGGAGCAGACAAGCTCAATCCTTAACTTCTTCCCCATGGGTAAATTTAAGCTTCCCCGCACCTCAGACACAGGTGATATTCACTATCACGACAAAAAGCTTGACCTTGATTTCATCGTAACTCCCGGCAAAAGAAGAATTGTCGGTGAATACAGACAGTTCAAGGACGGAAAAGCTCTTAAGGTTGACATCACTCTTGAACAGCCGCCCATGGACACAATGGTAATTGCAACACCATGGAAGGAAAGCAAATCAGCCTTTTATTACAACCAGAAAATCAACTGCATGAGAGCCTCAGGCTATGCTGAATTTGACGGTGTAAGATATGAATTCAACCCTGAAACCGACTTCGGTACCCTTGACTGGGGACGTGGAGTTTGGACATATGATAACACATGGTATTGGGGCAGCGGTAATGCTGTTGTTAACGGAAAGCCCTTCGGCTTCAACATCGGCTACGGCTTCGGTGACACAACTGCCGCGTCAGAAAATATTTTGTTCTATGACGGAAAAGCACATAAGCTTGACGATGTAACCTTTAATCTTCCTGCAAACGGCTCTTACACAGACCCATGGACCTTCACATCCAGTGACGGACGTTTTGAAATGGACTTTAAGCCTGTTATTGACCGTAAAGCGAAAATCAGCCTTAAGGTTATTGAAACAGATCAGCATCAGGTTTTCGGCAGAATGAGCGGCAAGGCAATTCTTGATGACGGAACAGTTCTTGAAATCAAGGATGTAATGTGCTTTGCTGAAAAAGTAAGAATGAAATATTAAAATTAAAATATTGGAGGACAAAAAAATGAAAATTCTTGTTGTCGGCGCAGGTGCCATCGGTGGTACCGTTGCCGTACTTCTGAAAAATGAGGGCTATGATGTAAGAATCAAGTGCCACATTCCCGAAATCAAGGAGCTCATCGAAAAGGAAGGCTTCTACCTTCACGGTGCAAAGGGTGAGCATCATGTTAATTTTAAGTGCTATCATGAGGTTTCCGAATTCGGAGACGAAAAGTTCGACATCATCATCATCGCAACAAAATATGCTCATGTTGCAGCAAGTGCAAAGCTTATTCTTCCTTATCTTGCAGAGGGCGGTCTCATTGTCGGCATGCAGAACGGTCTTCTCACGGAGGAGCTTGCTGAAATCGTTGGCAGAGATAAGGCTGTCGGCTGCATGATCGGCTTCGGTGCAACAAGAAATGCCGATAACGATGTTACAATGACAAGCCTCGGTGAGTATTACATAGGTATGCTTGACGGCAGAACCTCAAAGGTGCTTGAAGCCTTTGCCGAAATGCTCAAGAGCGTTGTTCCCACAAAAATTACTCTTGAAATCAAGAGCCGTCAGTATTCAAAGCTTATCATCAACTCCTGTATCAATGCTGTTGCAGGCATCACAGGCAAAAAGCTTGGTGAAATCCTTAAGGATAACAGAGCAAGAGACCTTTTCCTCAACATTGCAAGAGAGGGTATGGCTGTTGCAAAGGCAATGAAAATCAAGGTTCCCAAGTACGGCCTTGTGCTTGAATACAGAATGCTTGCTCTTGGCAACAACAAGGTTTACAACGGTATCTGCAAGCTTGTTGTCGGCATGGTTGGTAAGCTTTATTCCGATGTTAAACCTTCAACCCTTCAGTCACTTGAAGCAGGTGAAATCACCGAAATCAACATTCTCAACGGCTTCTTTGTTGAAAACGGTAAGAAATATGGTGTGCCCACTCCCGTTAACACAAAGCTTGTTGAAATGATTCATGAAATTGAGCGTGGCGAAAGAAAGATGACATCTGATAACCTCGCTGAATTCTGATAAAAAACAGCCTGTATCGGTCTGATACAGGCTGTTTTTTTATTTGCTTTTTTTGATGTCGAACCAGAATTCAACACCCTTTTCACCGTTTATAACACCGTACTTTTCATTGTGCAGGTCCTGAAGTGTTGCAACAATTGAAAGGCCCAGACCGAACCGTCCTTCTTTTCTGGAATGAGATTTATCGGCACGGTAGAAGCTCTGCCAGATGTTTTCAATGTCGGTGCCGGGAATGGGCTTTCCGGAATTGAAAACGCTTATCCGATAGCTGTTTTTCACATCGTCAGCAGTTATGATAAGCTTTTTTTCAAAATCTATATGGCTCAGAGCATTTGAAAGATAGTTATTGAAAATGTTTACTATAAGCTCTTTGTCTGCATATCCCGTGAAGCCCTCGTCAATGTGAATTTCACAATCAACGCCTTGCTCTTCAATCTGCATTGAACGGCTTTCAATGCATCTGCAGATGAGCTCTTTTATGTTGAATTCACTTGCCTTCAGTGCATATTTTCCCGAGCCGTACTGCAGATATTCCATAAGCTTTATAACAAGGCTGTTCATTTTCTCTGCTTCTTCAATAATTATGTCGCAGAATTCCTCCGTTGAATCACAGCCTATGCCGTATTTCATTCCCTCGGCATAGCCCTGAATTATTGATATGGGTGTTTTTAATTCATGGGAGACATTTGCAATGAAGGTCTTTCTTGTTTTATCAAGCTTTCTTTCTGTTTCAATATCCATTTCAAGCTGATAATTTTCAATCTTGAGTTCTGTCAGAGCCTTGTTAAGGGAATCGGAAAGAATATTTATGTTGTCACTTAATTCGTCAAGCTCTTTTATCTTAAATGAGGGACAGTGCTCGTCAAAATTCATGCCGGCAATCTTTTTTGTTGTGCTGATGATTCTTCTTATTGGGTTAGTGAAATAGTTGGCGTAATAGAAGGTGATAATGAAAAACATAATGAGAGCAAACATCGAAAGGGCAAACAAAGCCCAGGAGGCAACTCTTGCGTTTTCCTTGATTACGTCTACGGAATAATAAAGAACCAGGCTGTTATCCTTTTCGAAAAAGCTTCCGTAAACAAGGTACTGCGATTTAGTATAATGCTCCTGCCTGATTTCAAAGTAGCTTCCGTCTTTTCTCTGCCACTGAGTCAGAAGTCTCATAACACGGGGCTTCAGCTCAGCAGAGCCGTCGGAATCACCCTCGTAAACCGTTTCGTTACTCTGGGTTGTGTATATGAGAATGTCTCTTGGTGAATATATTTCAATGTACAGGTTGTTTTCTGTTTCATACTCTGAAAGAACGGGCATGTAATCGTCTTTATTATAATCAATAGCCTCGATCTTTTTTGCCGTATCAAGCATGTTTATTCTTGTTGCCAGGGAAAAAATATCATCCATAAAAATGAACTGAACAACAGAGAACACAGAGGCGCAAATCAGAATAACCGAAATGCTTACAAGAGAAAAACGGCTTTTGAGGTTGGCGGAATACTGTTTATGTGTTTTCATTTTATTCCTCAATCTTATAGCCTATGCCGTAAACTGTTTTCAGGTGGTTGTTACCCCATTCGCCGAGCTTTGTTCTTAATCTTGCAACGTGAGAGTCCACGGTGCGTATGTCGCCTGTGAAATCGTAGCCCCATATGCTGTCAAGAAGCTGCTCGCGAGAAAAAACACGTCCCGGTGCTTCAAGAAATTTTTTAAGAATATTATATTCCTTGAGAGTGAGATCAATTTCCTTGCCGTCAAGTCTTACCTCGTGGGCTTCATCGTTGAAAAGAAGGTCGCTGAACAGCTTTTCCTTGGTGGCAGGCTGAACATTGCTTGTCCTTCTCAGAAGAGCCTCAACTCTTTTCACAAGTATAGTCGGGCTGAAGGGCTTGGTCACATAATCGTCGGCACCTGATTCATAGCCTGTGAGTTCATCAAACTCCTGGCTTCTTGCAGTGAGCATGATTATTGGCAGGGTGGAGCTTTCACGTATTTTTCTGCATACCTCCCAGCCGTTTAAACCGGGCATCATAATATCAAGAATCATAAGGCTGAGATTGTTTCTGTTGGCTTCAAAAAGTCTGTAGGCCTCATCACCGTCCTCAGCTTCAATAACATCATAGCCGTCTTTTTTCAAAAAGTCAGCAACAAGCTTTCTGATTCTTGCTTCATCATCTGCAACAATAATTCTGTTCATATTACACCTCACAAAATTAATACTTTTTTATTCTATCACAATATTTGTTAATATACAATAGAAGAACGGAATTTTTATTAACAATTTGTTTAAAAATATGTGTCTGAGATACATTTAGACAGAATTACTTTTCGGTTTTTGTTGACACTTCCTTTTTAATAGTATAAAATATAAGGGATAATATCCGGACGTCTCAGTGCCCGGAAAAATGATTAAAAAGCCTTGCGGGGCGGAACGGAGTAATTATATGATTTATCTTAACAAAGACAATGTATTCCATCTCCAGACAAAAAAGACCAGTTATGTTTTCAGGGCTCTTCCCACAGGTCAGCTGGAGAGTATGTATTACGGAAGAAAAATCAGAAATGCTGAAGATTTCACCTTCCTTTACGATAAACACGCATCAGGCTATTCAAACAGCACCCCCTACACACAGGAGGATACAAGTCTTTCTCTTGACCACATTGCTCTTGAATATTCTTCCTACGGCAAGGGTGATTACAGACTTCCCTCAATGCAGCTTACATCACACGATGATGTTTTCACAACAGACTTCAAATATAAGTCATCTGCAGTAACAAAGGTTAAGCCTGAGCTCAACGGCCTTCCCTCAAGCTACGGCGAAAGTGACACAATAACAGTTGTTCTTGAAGACAATGTTCTCGGTGCTGAGCTTCATCTTATCTACACTGTTTTTGAAGACTGCAATGTTATCACAAGAAGTGCAAGACTTATCAACAAGAGCGATAAGCCAATTAAAATCCATTCACTCATGAGCATGCAGCTTGACCTTCAGAGAGGCAACTATGTTATGCTTACCTTTGACGGTGCATGGGCAAGAGAAAGATATAAGAATGAGCATGCACTCACATCAGGTGTTTGTTCAATAGGTTCAATTGCAGGCTATTCTTCAAATAGACACAACCCCTTCTTCGCTATCCGTGAAGATGATTGCACCGAATCAAACGGTAACTGCTACGGCTTTAACCTTGTATATTCAGGTAACCATATTGCAAGAACTGAAATTTCAACTCACGGTCTTCTAAGAATTCAGAACGGTATCAACCCCTTTGAATTTGAATGGGAGCTCAAAAAGGATGAAATTTTTGACACACCTGAAAGCGTTATGACCTTCAGTCATGAGGGACTTAACGGCATGAGCCAGAATATGCATCTTTTTGTTAAGGAGCACATCGTAAGAGGCTACTGGAAGGACAGAGAGCGCCCCATTCTTGTTAACAACTGGGAAGCAACAACTTTCAGCTTCACTGAAAAGAAAATTCTTGACATTGCTGCAGCTACCAAGGAGCTCGGCGGTGAAATGTTTGTTCTTGACGACGGCTGGTTCGGTAAAAGAAACAATGACAAGGCAGGTCTCGGTGACTGGTATGTAAACAAAAAGAAGCTTCCCAGCGGCATTGACGGACTTGCAAAGAAGGTTAATGCAATGGGCCTGAAATTCGGCCTCTGGGTTGAGCCTGAAATGGTAAACCCCAACAGCGACCTTTACAGAGCACATCCCGACTGGGCTATGACCACAGATAAATATACACCCTCTCAGGGTAGAAATCAGCTCACTCTTGACCTCACAAGAGATGAGGTTGTTGAATATATCATTAACTCAATGACAGATGTTTTCCGTTACGGAAACATTGAATATATCAAGTGGGACAACAACAGACAGTTCTCTGATGTATTCTCAAGACGCAAGGATGCAAAGAACGGTGAATATTTCCACAGATACATTCTCGGCCTTTACAAAATCTGGGATGCTCTCACAGGCAAATTCCCCGAAATTCTTTTTGAAGCCTGCTCAAGCGGCGGTAACAGATTTGACCTTGCAACCTTCTGCTACATGCCTCAGTGCTGGACAAGTGACAATACAGACCCCCTTGACAGAATGTATATCCAGACAGGTACCTCCTACGGCTATCCTCAGTCTGTTATGACAATGCACGTTGCAGCAGCATATAGCTTTGCAAACTTCAGACATTCAACAATTGAACACCGTTTCAATGTTTCAGCCTTCGGACTTCTCGGCTATGAGCTTGATGTAACCATGCTTTCAAAAATGGACAAGGCATGTGTTAAAAAGCAGATTGAATATTACAAAAAGCACCGCAGACTTCTTCAGTACGGTGAGTTCTCAAGAATCGGTGATATCTTCAAGGACGACAGAGCAATGTGGCAGATTACAAGCGCCGATAAGAGCGAAGCCATGTACGGCTACTTTGTTAACAGAGTTACACCCAACTGGGGTAATGATGTAATTAAAATGGTAAATCTTAATGAAGATTTCACCTATCATCTCTCAGTACGTCCTCAGATTCTTCCTTTGAAGAAATTCGGTGACATTATCAATGTTCCACTGCCCAAGAAGCTCGATGTTGAAGACGGTAAGTTCTTTGATTTTCTTTGTGACACTGTTAAAATCAGAAACGAAAAGGAAGAATACACAATCGGCGGCGATATGCTTATGAACTCAGGCTTCAAGGCAAAGCAACTGTTCAATTACAGCGGCTTCAACTTCTCAGATTCAAGAATTATTCTTGATAATGATTCAAGAATTTATTATCTTAACAAAACCGAGGGTTAATAGCTGTGGTATATAATACGTTTTCATTTAAGTGTGAAATTGACTGGAGCATAGTGCCGGAGGAAAAGCTTCGTTTTTCCAACTGGAACAGTGAGGCTGAGTATAACACAAGCTTTAAAATGTGCTTTAAAAGGAACAGCGGCATTTATGTAAGAATGAAAACAGACGAGGTCAACCTTCGTGCTGTGTGCACAAAAAGGGATGAGCCCGTGTGGCAGGACAGCTGCATGGAATTCTTTATCTGTGCCCTTGAGGGCAGGGAAGAGTACATTAATTTTGAAATGAACAGTAACGGTGCTTATCTTAGTGAATTCGGAAAGGGTAAAACAGACAGAGTTTTTCTTAAAACCCTCACAGAAACAGAGCCTGAGGTTACGGCAAGGGTAGATTCTGACGGCTGGTCAGTTGATCTTTTTGTACCCTGTAAGCTTATTTCTGAAGCCTACGGCACTGAGTTTTCGGCAAAGGGCTGCAGTATAAAAGGCAACTTTTATAAATGCGGCGATGAAACTCAAAAGCTTCACTACGGCTCTTTCACTCAGATGACCACACTTCCTCCCGGCTTTCATAACCATGAATGCTTTGCAGTGATTAATATTATTGAAAGGTAAAATAAAATGAACAGTATTGAAAGAGAACTGATTGAGGTTTGCAGACATTTTGATATTGTCGGTGAATTTCATTCATATAAGGTTTTCACTGACGGTCATATAAATACAACCTATCTTGCAGTTTTTGTGAACCGAGGAAAATTCAAGAAGTTCCTTGTGCAGGGAATTAATGTTCACGTGTTCAAAAATCCCAAGGAGCTTATGGAAAACATAGTCGGTGTTACCGATTACCTCAGGGAGCAGATAAGACTTGAGGGCGGCAACACAAAAAGAGAGACCCTGACCTTCCTTAAGGCTGATAACGGAAAATACTATTTCTATCACCTTGGCAAATGCTGGAGAATTTATAATTTTATTGATAATTCTTATTCCATCAACGAAATAGAGAATAAAGAGGTATTTGAAAAGGCAGGCAGAATCTTCGGCCTTTTCCAGAAGCGTCTCGGCGGCTATCCCATGGAAAAGCTCCATGAGACTATTAAAGATTTTCACAACACACCCAAGCGTATTGAAGCACTTGAAAAATCTGTTGAAAAGGACGATGCGGGCAGAGCTGCTCAGGTGCAGGAGGAAATTGCCTTTGCCGTTGACAGAAAAGAGGATGCAGAAATTGTTCTGAAGCTTTATGACGACGGTCTGATTCCTCTCAGAGTTACACATAACGACACAAAGCTCAACAACATTCTGTTTGACGAAAAAACAAACGAGGGAATCTGTGTAATCGACCTTGACACAATAATGCCCGGCTTCTCGCTTTATGATTTCGGCGACTCAATCCGTTTCGGAGCAAACACAACCAAGGAAGACGATGACGAGCTTGATAATGTTACCGTTTCACTTGAGCTGTTTGAGGCTTACACAAGAGGATTTCTGAGTGCATGCGCAAAGGACCTTACTGAGGCTGAGGTTAAACATCTTGCTTTTTCTGCAAAGCTCATGACTTTTGAATGCGGTGTCCGTTTCCTCACTGACTATCTTGACGGTGATATTTACTTCAGAACCGGATATCAGGAGCACAATCTTGTAAGAGCAAGAAATCAGTTCAGGCTTGTAAGTGAGATTGAAAAAAATCTTGATACTATGAATGAAATAGTTGACAGAATATATAAGGAATATGTTTAAAGCCGCGCCCCGACGTATATAGTCGGGGCGTTTCCTTTCTTCTGGTATCAAGGTTACATTTTTAGCTTTTTCAGCATAAAATATACCATGAACATTTTCGGGGTGATTTTATGAAAAATGAAAAAGATTTTCTGAAAAGAAGACTTGCAGATTCTCAATTCAGCTATTTGCTTTTTAAAAGATACTGTTCAAAAATGCCTGATGACAGCACTGTTGCAGCTCTTACTGAGGACTACAGACGAAAATATAATGGTCTCATAAAAAGCTATGACGGTATATCGGAACATAATTTTGAAGAAAATAGCTATAATTTATAAAAAATACATAAAATTTTCTGAAAACTATTTATTTTTATGTTAAAATGTGCTACAATAAATATACAAGGAGAGGTAAAAGCTCTCTTTGAGATACGTTTTTCAGAAAGGAGCTGACGATATGAAAATTACAGTTATCGGCAGAAAGTGCACACCCAGAGATTCATTCAAGGAAAGAGCAGAAAAACGCCTTAAAAAGGTTGAAAAGTTTTTCGGTTCAGATGCTGAAGCAAAAGTAACTGCAACGGTTGAAAAGAATGAACAGATTGTTGAGGTTACAATTTTCCATGACGGAATGATTTTCCGTTCTCAGGAAAGAGCTCAGAACATGAATGACGCCCTGGACCGCTGTGCTGACTCAATTGTTCGTCAGATTCGCAAAAACAAAACAAGGGTAGAAAAGAAGCTGCGTTCAGGTGCTTTTGAAGCCTATGATGCAATTGATACCTTCGAGCCTGAGGACAGCTATGATGTTGTTCGTTCAAAGGAAATTGTGCTCAAGCCCCAGAGCGTTGACGAGGCAATTCTGCAGATGAATCTTCTTGACCATCAGTTTTATATGTTTCTTAATTCTGCCAACGACAAAATTTGTGTCGTTTATGCAAGAAAAGACGGTGGTTACGGCTTAATTATTCCTGACATTGATTGATTTCTTTCAAATAATATGATACAATTTATCCGCCGGAGTTATTCGGCGGATTTTTTATGTTTTGAAAGCAGGTAAATTATGAAAATAAATTTTGTAATTCCTTGTCTGCTTGGCCTTGAAAAGCTGATTGCAGACGAAATGAAGGAGCTCGGTGCTGAAAATGTTGTTTCAGAAAACGGCAGAGTGCTTTTTTCAGGTGATGAGCACATTCTTGCAAGAGCAAATATATGCTCCCGTTATGCTGAAAGAATACAGATTCTCATTGGCAGCTTTGATGCCTTGTCCTTTGAAGACCTTTTTCAGGGCACAAAGGCATTACCCTGGGAGCAGTGGATTGGTGCTTATGATGCATTTCCCGTTAAGGGCTATTCGCTGAATTCTGCACTTTTCAGTGTAAGTGACTGTCAGTCAATCATTAAAAAAGCTGTTGTTGAAAGGCTTAAAGCCAAGTACGGTATTTCATGGTTTGAAGAAACAGGACCTGTTCATCAGATTCAGTTTTCAATCATGAAAAACAAAGTAAGTCTTCTTCTTGACACATCAGGCTACGGACTTCATAAAAGGGGATACCGTCTTGAATCAAACGGAGCGCCGATGAAGGAAACTCTTGCGGCCTCCCTTTGTAATCTTGCAAGGCTCAGACCCTATCACACTCTTTACGACCCCATGTGCGGCTCAGGCACAATTCTTATTGAAGGTGCCATGATGGTCAATAACATTGCACCAGGAGTCAGCCGTAATTTTACGGCTGAGCGTTGGGATCAGATAGATGAAAGCATCTGGCTTCAGGAAAGGGAAAGAGCCCGTGATTTAAGAAGCACCGATTCTCAGTTTGTGGCATACGGCTCTGATATTGACGAAAAGAGCCTTGAGGTCGCTCTGGCAAATGCAAAAAGGGCAGGGGTAGACAAGTTTATAACCTTTGAAAAATGCGATGTCAAAGACTTCAGAAAAAAGAGCGAAAAGGGAACTGTTATATGTAATCCACCCTACGGTGAACGCCTTCTCGATTTAAAGCAGGCTGAGGACTTATATAAGGTTATGGGTCAGCGCTTTAATCAGGAAAGGGGCTGGGCATACAATATCATCAGTCCCAGTGAAGATTTTGAAACCTTCTTCGGAAGAAAAGCCGATAAACGCAGAAAGCTGTATAACGGCATGATAAAGTGTCAGCTTTATATGTATTTTAAGTAAGGAGAACAGAAATGCTCGTTTTATATTATCCGAAATGTACCACCTGTCAGAAGGCAATCAGATGGCTTGATGACAATAATATAAAATATGAAATCCGAAACATCAAATCGGAAAATCCGTCTTATGAAGAGCTTTCCGCATGGCAGAAAGCAAGCGGACTTGAAATAAAGCGATTTTTCAACACAAGCGGATTATTATATAAATCATTGAATCTCAAAGAAAAGCTCAATGATATGACAGATGAAGAAAAGCTGAAGCTGCTTGCAACTGACGGCATGCTGGTAAAAAGACCACTTGTCGTTTCAGGTGAAAAAGTGCTTACGGGCTTCAGAGTTAAAGAGTGGGAAGAGCTCTTATGATTCATGTTACATAAACTTTAATCAGATATTTATTGACAAAAAAATCAAAAAATTATAAAATGTTCTGAGAACGAATTTTGAAAGGGTGTTTAAATGGCAAGTCAATGTCCCAACTGTGGCCGAAAACTGAAATGGTATAACATTAAAGCTGACTGTCCCGATTGCGGCATCAGTATTCCCAACTATAACTGGGAGGCACGTCTTGAGGAAGACAGTAAAAAAGCAGAAGAAAAATTCCAGAGGTTTTATAATACTCTCAATAAGCTTAAGTATACCGTTTTCGGAACAAAGCTGAGAATCGCACGAATTGTAATGTCTCTTATTCCTGCCCTTGGTTTCATTTTACCCTGGGCATATGTTACAAGCGACAAGGATATACTTAATTTTGATTTGCTCGGTATTTTCACTGACGGCAAATCCACGCTTGACTTTTTCGGTATCTTCTTTAAAAATATCGGAGATATATTTGGGACAATGAGCGCAGAGGGCTTCAGCGGCCCCGTATCATTCCTGATTATCGGATTTCTTCTGATGCTTCTGGGCATTGTGTCAATTGTTGTTGCATTTTTCCTCATTTTTATTGCTTTCAGAAAGCCGAAAACAAAATCCACCTGGATTGCAGACATCATCAGCATACTTTTCACACTTGCTGCAGCTACAATGTTCATAATGTCCTCATCAAGGATAAACGGAGCATTCTCGATTGCAGACCTGGTTTTTGAAAATGCAGCTTCAGGTACTCTTTGGGGAATATATGTATACATAGCACTTCTTGTTGTTGCCTTCACAGGTAATCTTCTTGTGTCACAGGCATCGGTAAAATCAGATGAAGAGCTTGAAAACGAAAGACTTGAAAGAGTCCGTCTCAAGGAACAAAAGGAAGAAGAGGCACGCGCTAAGAAGGAAGCCGCAAGAGTTGAGGCTCAGAAAAAGGCTGAAGAAGAACAGGCTGAAAAAGTCAGAAAGGCAAAGGAAGCTTTGGCAAAGAAGAATAAGGATTAATTCTTACAAAGCACTTTGAAGAGTGATATAATGTCAGATTTTGAAGTAAAGAACAACACTTCTGCTGTTGAAGCAGAAACAAATGAAGAGGCTGTACTCGATAAATTGGCATACACTAAGAAAAGATATCTCACTCCCAAGGAGTTTGCATCATTTATTCTTGTAAACTTCGGTCAGAAGAATCTTTCTCAGTTTATAACCAACAGCCGCCAGATATTCATGATGCAGTATGCAGGCCTGAGCGGCAGTGCTTATGCTGCAATCACATCCTTTGCAACAATTTACGACGCCCTTGACGATACAATTTCAGGTCTTATAATTGACCGAACAAGAACACGTTGGGGCCGTGTGAGACCGTTTTTCATTCTCCCGCTTCCTCTTTGGCTGCTGGGCGGCTTCATGCTTTATTCAACACCGAATCTCGGTGATAAGGGGCTCAGCATTTTCTTTGCAATAGCAACAATCATTTACGGTCTCGGCATGAGCTATTTCGGCGCATGGAACCTTATGATTTATAACATAACGCCAAACATCAACGAGCGAAATAATTTGATTTATACCAACAAATTTTTCGAAAATTTCGGAGTTTGGCTTCCGTCGCTTTTGCCGTTTGTTTTAACATTTGTGCCAAAGCTGACCCCCTCAATTTCACAAACAGGAATTTATAAGGGCTTTGCAGGCTTTATGCTTATTTTCTCTGCATTCTTTGCAATTTACGGCTTCTTTAATATGAGAGAAAGAATTCCTCTTCAGAGCCGTGAAGAAATGAAGCAGACCTCTGTGTGGGGTTCACTGAAGAACATTTTCACAAACAGACCCCTTCTTGCAATTATCCTTTCAGATTTCTTCAACAATTTCAAATCTGTCGGCGGTGCAACCGAAAGCTTCTATTGGCTTAACAACACAGGCTCATATGCAAACGGCGGTGTTGCTGGTATTTTCACAGGTATTCCCAATTTCTTCATGATACCCATCGGTGCAAAGCTTATCAAAAAGTTCGGTGCACGAACAACTGCAATTGCAGCAGGTCTTTTCGGATTCTTTGCATATATTCTCCTTTTCGGACTGGGCTATCCCTTTGGTAATGTATTTGGCGATAATTTTGAAAGCAACCACATTCTTAACCTTGCTCTGGTAACAATTCTTCTTACTGTTGCAGGTCTTCCCAACAAAATTATCCAGGTATGTAATCCCATTCTCACAGCAGATGCGCTTGATTATATGGAATGGAAGCATGGACTTCGTAACGAAGCACTTGTTACAACCGTTCAGGGTTATTTCACAAAGCTTGCCGGTACTATTACTGGTGCACTTTCAGGCCTTGTTTTTGAATGGATTCATTATGAAGCACTTACAGACGAATTCGGCAATGCAATTCCTAACAAGGACCCGGGTATACTTCGCGGAATTTGGACTGTATTCTGTATTCTTCCTGCTCTTGCAAGAGGTCTTTACGGTTTATCCTTCATTCTCTATCCGATTCACGGTGAATTGCAGAACAGAATGATTGTTGAGCTTGCTGATAAGAGAGCTGCTCTTCTTGAAGAAAAATAAATTTTAAGAGCTGTAAAAAACGAAAGTTTTTTTACAGCTCTTTTGCTATTTATGATATTAATTTTTGCTTCTTAATCCTTTCGGGTAGTGGTTTTTTGCCCTTCCCGAAACAACCTTTGCTCCGCCTACGGTACAGCCCATTGTGCATATAACTGCCCAACCGTTTTCGCAATCCACCGAAAATTCCTCACCGTGGAGATATTTTTTTAATTCCTCACTGTCAGGGGAAAGCTCAATCTTTCTTTTGAAAAATTTTCCCATTGCCATGAAAAACTGATGGTGGGGGAGTATATAATTCTTTTTAATTTCACCAATTGTGACACCGCATGAAAAGGCTGCTCCCTTCGGCACTTCAAAATCCGGTGTAAAATAAACAGGGTTATTATTATAAAGCTGAACATTACTTTCACGGTAGCTTTCGAGTGTTTCATCAAGAAAATCCGTTACTACCTTGTCAATTTTTGCTTTGGTAGGCTTTTTTAACTGAGTGTCAGGGTAAGGGGTGCTTTTATTATGAAGCACAGCCATGAACTGACCTTCACCCCTGTTTTTGTGAGGATAAAATCTTCTTGCAAAGCATATGCTTTCACACTCGCAGCCTTCAAATGAAATTCCGTTGCAGGTGCTGTTTCTGACGGCTTCAGTTACGGGAACAATTTCAAATTCAGGGTGCTTTCTGAGAAAGCTGTCAATCACCATTTCGTTTTCCTCAAGGGAGAACGTGCAGGTGGCATAAACTATATAACCGCCGTCTTTGAGAGCGCGTACTGCATTTTCAAGAATATCCTTTTGCCTTTCGGCGCACATCTTAACATTGTCCACACTCCACTCATCAATGGCAACATCGTCCTTTCGGAACATTCCTTCACCTGAGCAGGGGGCATCAACCATAATCATATCAAAGGTGTTTTCAAAGATATCTGCAAGACGTTTTGTGTCCATGCAGGTTGTAACAGTGTTCGTAAGTCCCAAGCGCTCAATGTTGCCTGTGAGTATTCTGCACCTTGACGGTATAATTTCATTTGAAACAAGCACACCTTTTTCCGAAAGCTTGTTTCTCAGCTGTGTGCTTTTTCCTCCGGGGGCAGCGCACATGTCCAGTATTTTCCAGTCGGGGCTTAAATCAACACATTCGGCCGGTGCCATTGCACCGGGCTCCTGAACATAAATCATACCGGCATGATGAAAGGGATGATTGCCGATTTTGCTGTAATTCAGATAATATCCGTTTTCTGCATAGGGAATTTTACCACATGAAAAAACATCAAGTTTATCGAATTCCTCAATGCTGATTTTATCTGTGTTTACCCTGAAGGCCTTAACAGGCTCTTCGTTCAGGGCTTTTTCGTATTGATCGTACTCATCACCGAGAATGAGCTTCATTCTTTCGATGAATTCAACGGGTAATTTTTTCATTATTCTTCACCATCAATGTTCATTTCAGTGTATAACATGCACATACCAACTGAAGCTATCGCAGCGGTTTCAGTGCGAAGTATTCTTTTTCCCAGGGAAATGGTAAAGGCACCAATATCTGAAATTGAAGCAACCTCACTGTCTTCAATTCCACCCTCAGGACCGATGAAAATACCGACTGAAGAGCCCTTTTTAATTCTTTTCAAGGCTTCTTCTGTGGCTTTCATGCCATCCTTGTTTTCATATGCAACAAAAACAAGGTCAAGCTCCTTTGCTTTTTCAGTTGCAGCTCTGAAGGAAAGAACATCAGAAATTTCGGGTATGATGTTTCTTTTGCTTTGCTTGGCAGCACTTTCGGAAATAGCCCGCCATCTTGAAACCTTACTTCTTTTTTTCTTGTCGTCAAGCTTCACAACGCAGCGGTTCATTTCCACTGGAACAATGCAGTGTGCACCGAGCTCAACGGTTTTTTGAATAATCAGCTCCATTTTGTCGCTTTTCGGAAGACCCTGGAAGAGAAAAATTTTAACGGGAAGCTCCGTGTTTTTATAATCATCATCAATAATTCTTGCAACTGCTGTGTCATTTTCAAAGCCTTCAAGCTCACACAAACAGCTTTTTCCGCTTTCACTGACAAGGAAATTATCACCGATTTTCATTCGAAGCACATTTTTTATATGGTTATAATCAGAGCCGGATATATAATAACAACCGTTATTTTTATCGGCTTCGTCAACAAAAAAATTAAACATTGTTTCACCGTCCTCTTTTGTGTATTATAGCAGATAAGACCAAAGCACACAACATCTTTTTTATAACTTTGAAAAATATATTAAATATTCTTTCTAATCTTGATTAGTTGTGTTCTTTGTGATATCATATACAATATAATGCGATATTTATGTTTAGTTTTAAATATATGAACGGAGGTTGTACTATGAAAAGAAAGCTTATATCTCTTCTTTCAGTTTTGTTGGTGGCACTGACCCTGTTTTCAGTCTGTGCACCCATGGCAACGGCTGCAAGCTATGAAAACGACTGGCCCATCGTGTATCTGAAGGGTGCAGGACGTGTAATTTATTCAAAAGACGGCAAGCAGATTATGCCCATGAAAAAGGATCCTGAAGACCAGATTATGGAGCATGCCGATGCACTTCTTGCTGCTTTCACATCAAGCTTTATAACAAAGGACTGGGATACATACTGTGATGAGCTTGTAAAAATAGTCGGCGGCATATATTCTGATGCTGTGCTTGACAAAAACGGTGAAGCATCAGACGGAAGCTACATAAAGCCGAGTGCCGCTCCTAAAAAGAAAACATCAAACTATTATCTCAGTGATTACATTTTCAACTATGATGCAAGACTCGATCCTTGGGAGGTTTCTGAGGATTTGCACAAATATATCAAATCAGTGCTCAAGGCAACAGGAAAGAAGAAGGTTACCATTGTTGCACGCTGTCTCGGTGCAAACTATGCTTCAGCATACCTCACAAGATACGGCGCTGATATTGTTGATACATGTGTTCTTTATGTTCCTTCAACAAAGGGTACTGTTATCTGTAGTGAATCTTTCAGCGGCAAGTTTAAATTTGACGCTGATGTAATCAACACATATGTTAACGAATATATGACAGATACCGATGACGAAATGGCAGGCTTCATTCAGTCAATTGTTTCTGTTACCCATTCACTCAGCCTTCTTTCAACAGGAACAGACCTTGTCAAATCAGTTTATGACCAGATAGCAGAAAACGTAGTCCCCAGACTGCTACTTGCATCCTATGCAACAATGCCTGCTTACTGGAGCATGGTTGACGATGACAACTATGAAGAAGCAAAAAGACTGATTTTCGGTAACAATACAAAGGAATATGCAGGTCTTATCAAAAAAATCGATAACTATCATTATAATGTTATGAATGTCTTTGACAGCACAATGACATCACTCAAGAAAAAGGGGCTCAAGGTTGCTGTTGTTGCAAAATATAACATAGCTCTTCCCCCTCTTTTTGAAAGCAGCAGAAAGCAGGCTGACGGCACAATTGAGCTTTCAACGCTTTCCTTCGGTGCAACTGCAGCTGATTTAGGTAAAACACTTTCAAAGTCATACCTTGACGAGGTTAAATGGAGCGGTGCAATTGAGTATGTGTCAAACGACCTCATAATTGATGCATCAACATGCCTTTTCCCTGATGCTACCTGGTTTATCAAAAATTCACCTCATGATAATTTTGCATCATGCATAAATAAGCTTATTTATGAAATAGTAAGAAGTAAGAAGCAACTTACTGTTTGGGACAGAGAGCAGTATCCTCAGTTCATGGTGTATAACTCAGACAATACTCTCACAGAGGTGCCTGAGGCATCTCCAAGCGGAACAACGGGCAGCGGCAGTAATGTGCTTTCCTCAATTTTAAAAATCTTCAAAAATATTCTTGCCTGGTTCAAGAATCTTTTAGGTATTCAGGCTTAAAATTTCATGGAGGTAAATTTATGTCTTACATTGAACTTTATTCAGATAATTTTGCCACGGAAGTAAAAGACGAAAAAGAGCTCCCTGTAATTGTCGACTTCTGGGCTCCCTGGTGTCAGCCCTGTCAGATGCTGTCTCCTGTTATTGAAGAGCTTGCTGACGAGCTTGACGGCGCAGTAAAGGTGTGCAAGCTCAATTGTGACGAAGCAGGGGACATTGCCATGGAAATGGCGGTTATGTCAATTCCTTGTCTGATTGCTTTTGTCAACGGTGAAGAGAAAGGCAGACTTGTAGGTCTTCATTCAAAAAGTGAAATACTTGATTTCATAAATAGCGCAAAATAAATAAACTGCCCTCGGTAAAGCACCGAGGGCGTAATTTTTATCTGATTGCAGCTTCAAAAACTCGCTTGGTTGAATTTCCGTCACAGGCTGACATAAATTTGTTTTTGAAGGCTATTACCTTTTCCTTGTCAAAGCTTTTTTCTGCATTCAGAATAGCCGTGGCAAGCTCATTTGTGTTTTTCACAATCTCGCCGGGCACAAAGCTTTCGTAATCATAATAGAAGCTTCTGTTGCTGTCGTAGTCGTCAAGGTCATGTGCATAAAAAATCATCGGCCTTTCAAACAGAGCATATTCAAAAATCAGTGAGGAATAGTCCGAAATCACAATGTCTGAAAAGCACAATGCTGAAGAAATCTGGAATTCCTTTGAAATGTCATAAACAAAGCCCGATAATTCCTGAGGCATATCTTTAAGTGAAAAGCTTTTTGCCACGTGAGGGTGAAGCTTCACAAGAAGTGCGTATTCATCACCGATTAAGCTTTTAAGCAGTGAAAAATCAAGGGAAATTTCATTATAAGATGACCTTATACTGTTTCCACGGTAGGTAGGAGCCCACAAAAGCAGCTTTTTACCCTCAAGCTCGGGATGCTTTTCCAGAAGATTATCCTTTTGAGAACTTAAAAATTCCTTATCAAAGAATATATCAGTTCTCGGCACACCGAGAGCCTTCACTTTTTTCACATCACTTCCGAAGGCTTCGGCATAAACAGCATTGATATCCTCAGAGGAGGTTATAATATCCGTATATGTTTTATGGATGTTGTATTTTTCAAAAAGGTCTGATTTTAATCCCCAGGAGGCATCTCTTGTTGAATACCCCCATTTTTTAAATGCACCGCAGGCGTGCCATATCTGAATAAGCCTTGTGTTTTTCCTTGGCTTATTGGCATAAGCGGGAAGAAAATAGTCATAAAGAAAAGTGCATTCAGAGGTTGCATATCTTATCTGAAATTTAAGCTCATTTTTGATTTTCTGCAGTTCATTTTTGTAAATGACCTCATCCTTGTTGGGTGTTTTAAAAATGAACCTTGTTTTGTATCCTGCTTCCTGTGCCGTTTTCCTCAGGCTTTCATATTCCGGAGGAACGGAAAAATCATTGTTGGCAACAAAAAGAATTGCTTTTTTATCAACGGGCAGAAGGCACGCAAGCCTGAAAACAATTTTCCACAAAACAAAAAGGAAGGAATTAAGCTTGTTTCTGTATTTTTCTTTGTGAAGATATTTATAATAATGTTCATTCAGTTTTATTTTGTTTTTATCTTTCAAATGAAAACCTCCTTTTCATTGCCATTATATAATAAGAAGAAGTTTTTTGCAAGTAATAAAGAGTTGGGGGAGTATAAACAGAAAAGAAAAAAGGACCTTCCTTAAGGAAAGTCCTATATCACAAATTTCGTCTGATCAGATGGCACGAGTAACCTTACCTGAACGTAAGCAACGAGTGCAAGCATAAACTCTCTTAGGTGAGCCGTTTACGATAGCCTTTACACGCTTTACATTGGGTTTCCATGTTCTGTTTGAACGTCTGTGTGAGTGAGAAACTTTGATACCGAAGGATACATCCTTACCGCAATATTCACATTTTGCCATGTGTCGCACCTCCTTAGAAATTTAATAAACTACATAAGCAAAAGATATAATAGCAGAAAAGAAAACAAAAAGCAAGTCTTTTTTCAAAAAAAATATATTTAATTTCAAAGCTTTGTGCAATCACACTCCATAGAATTGAAAAGCCTTATACACGGCACCTTCTTTATAAGAATTTATTGCTTTCTGTTGGTATAATAAGGTAATTATAAGTTGACATTTTAACTGCTTCAATTTATAATATATGTAATCTTATGTAAATGAGGAGAGATTTGAATGAAGTACACATTAAAAAAATCACTTTCAGTTATTCTTGCTTTAATTACGGCATTGAGCTGTTTTACTCTTATTAGCCTTGCTGCCGACAGCACGGACCTTACTTACACAGTCAAATCTGACGGAACTGCAGGTGTGAAGTCATGCTCAAAAACTGCAGAGGGTGCTGTGGTCATTCCCGCAATTGTAAAAATCAAGGGCAAATCCTATGACGTAACATCAATTGAAAACAATGCATTTGAGGGCTGCAAAAAAATAACATCTGTTTCAATTGCAGAAGGCATCACATCAATCGGCTCCAGAGCTTTTGCTGACTGCACGGAGCTTGCAGATGTCTATATTCCCCAATCTCTTTTCATGTGTCAGTATACAGCGTTTAACGGCTGCAAAAGTGTAACCATCCACTGCTATTCTTCGAATTATCAGCTGTTCACGGTTTACGGCATTAACCATAATCTGAACATTGATATACTTGGAGGCGACGAAGAGGGCGGAGCATCAGACGGTGATTCGGCTCTTACAAACATAATTGTTAATCTTATCAAAAAAATCATACTTGCAATATTAAGCCTCTTTATGACAAAATAAGCACATAAGGGTGCTGGCTGACAAGTGAAATCACTCAGTTTTTTCTGAGTGATTTTTTTGGGACTCTGATTTTAAAAAAAGTGTTGATTTTTTCTTTTTTGTGTTGTATAATACAATCAAACGAACATTTGTACGATAAATGGAGGTAAAATCATGGCAGATAAAAACAGTGCATTGAATGCGGCTCTTGCCCAGATTGAAAAGCAGTACGGTAAAGGTGCAATCATGCGTCTTGGTCAGAATACAGAAATGAATGTTGAAGCCATTTCAACAGGCTCAATCGGTCTTGACGTTGCAACGGGTATCGGTGGTCTTCCAAAGGGAAGAATTGTTGAAATCTACGGTCCCGAATCCTCAGGTAAAACAACCCTTGCACTTCACTGTATAGCTCAGGCACAGAAGGCAGGCGGTGAAGCCGCTTTCATCGACGCTGAGCATGCTCTTGACCCTGTTTATGCAAAGGGCGTTGGCGTTGATGTTGATTCACTTCTTGTTTCCCAGCCCGATAACGGTGAGGATGCCCTTTCAATCACCGAAGCACTTGCACGCTCAGGCGCACTTGATATTATTGTTGTTGACTCTGTTGCTGCCCTTGTACCCAGATCAGAAATTGAAGGTGAAATGGGTGACAGCCATGTGGGCCTTCATGCAAGACTTATGTCACAGGCTCTCAGAAAGCTTACAGGTGTTGTTGCAAAGTCAAGCACACTTGTTATCTTCATTAACCAGCTTCGTGAAAAGGTTGGTGTTATGTACGGAAACCCCGAGGTTACAACGGGTGGACGTGCTCTTAAATTCTATTCATCAATCAGAATTGATGTAAGAAAAATTGAACAGCTCAAGGCACCGGGCAATGAATTCATCGGTGCAAGAACAAGAGCAAAAATTGTTAAAAACAAGGTGTCACCTCCGTTTAAGGAAGCTGAATTCGATATTATGTACGGAACCGGTATTTCAAAGGTTGGTGAGCTTGTTGACCTCGGTGTCAAGTTTGAAATCATTAACAAAAGCGGTGCCTGGTTCTCCTACGGTGAAACAAGACTTGGCCAGGGCAGAGACAATGTCAAGCTCCTTTTCCAGAGAGAGCCTCAGCTTGCAAATGAAATTGAAGAAAAAATCCGTCAGCACATGCTTGGTCTGAAAAAAGGCGCAGCAGAGGAGAAAAAGGATGACGCAGCAATTGCTCCCGTGGCCCCAAGAAGAAGTGCAAGCAGTGTAAGAGCAAGAATTGACATTGCTGTTGATGACGACGAATAATGGTTTTAACATATAAAAAGGGGAAGGGGGACAAAATACATATTTCAATTGACAATGAATATTTCATGACAGTTGATGAAATGTATTTCTGTTCCCTTTATCTTGAAAACGGTCAGGAAATCACAAGGAAAGAGCTTCTGAATTTAAAAAATCAGATTGAAATCAGAAGAGCCTATAATTATGCCGTGTCTTTGCTTTCACGAAGAGACCACAGTGAAAAAGAGCTTCGCACAAAGCTTAAGGCAAAGGGATTTTCGCAAGGTGCTGAGCAGGCAATTGAAAAGCTGAAGCTCAGCGGTTATGTTGACGATGAACGCTTTGCCGCCTTATATGTCAGGGAGCTGATAAACCTCAAGGCCTTCGGCAAGAAAAGGATTGAGCAGGAATTATATAAAAAAGGCATAAGCCGTGATATTATCAGGGAAGCTCTTGAAAGCACCGAGCTTCCTGAAGACAGACTGACTGATATTATCCACAGAAAATATATGCGGTATTTAAACGATGAAAAGGGCTTAAAAAAAACAGTGAATTCGCTTTTAAGGTTAGGCTATTCCTATAGTGAAATCCGCTGCGCTCTTGAAGAAATTAATAACGAATTGGATTTGGAGGTATCAGATGAATAAAATTGCAATGATTGGCTTAGGCTGTCCCAAAAACCAGGTTGACGGTGAAATGCTTTTGTCTTCTCTTAATGAAACCGGATTTGAAATAACAGGTGAAATTGAAGGTGCAGACATTGTGATTGTCAACACCTGCGGCTTTATTAACGATGCAAAAAAAGAGGCAATTGATGCAATTTTATATGTTGCACAGCTCAAAGAGCAGGGTATTGTGAAAAGCCTTGTTGTAACAGGCTGTCTTGCAGAGCGATATAAGGATGAAATTTCCCTGGAAATCCCAGAGGTTGATGCAGTTGTGGGCATCGGTGCTAACGGAGACATTGCGAAAATCTGTGAAGCTGTGCTCCGGGGAGAAAAGGTCAATGCTTTTCCTTCTAAATATTGCCTTTCACTTGAAGGAGAGAGAATTCTCACAACACCGTCACATTATGCTTATCTTAAAATTGCAGAGGGCTGTTCAAACTGCTGTACCTATTGTGCAATTCCTTCAATCCGCGGCAAATTCAGAAGCCGTGAAATGGAAAATATTATTGCAGAGGCTGAAAGCCTTGCAAAAGAGGGCGTTAAGGAGCTTATAGTTGTGGCTCAGGACACCACGCGCTACGGAACAGATTTATACGGTGAATATAAGCTTGCAGCTCTTTTGAAGGAGCTTTGCAGAATCGAAGGAATAGAATGGATAAGAACTCTTTATTGCTATCCCGAATCAATAACCGACGAGCTTATTGAGGTTATGTCAAATGAAGAGAAAATCTGTAAATATATTGACATTCCTCTTCAGCACTGTGACGGCGATGTTCTTAAAAGGATGAACCGTAAAGGTGACAGAGAGAGCCTTTCGGCACTTATAAATAAACTTCGCAGAAGAATACCCGGTATTATAATAAGAACAACCTTCATTGTGGGCTTCCCGGGCGAAAGTGAGGAGAATTTTGAGAGTCTTTCCGAGTTTGCAGAGGAGATGCAATTTGACCGCTACGGTTGTTTTGCATATTCGCCCGAAGAGGGCACCTTTGCCGCTAAAATGGAAAACCAGATTGACGATGATGTAAAGGTCGAAAGGGCAAGTATTATAAATTCTCAGCAGCAGCGTATCTTTGAAGATAAAATTGAAAAATTGACCGGAAAAAGGCTGACTGTCATTGTTGATGGCTTCGATGAAGAGGAAATGCTTTACTTCGGAAGAAGCTACATGGACACTCCCGAAATTGATACATCTGTAATAATTTCAAGCGAAGAAGAGCTTTTCCCGGGTCAGTTTGTTACAGGCACCGTCAAGGGTAATCTTAACGGTGAGCTGATTGTTGAAGCTGATGTAACGCCTGTTGATGAATTGTAAATTATTAAGGTTATATTTGCTTGCGGAGGGTATAATATGATTTATCTCAGTACCTTTCATTTTCCTTCACGTGATGAGGATGAAAGCTATTTCTTTGGTTTTAATCCCAAAAATATGCGTAATTGCTATACAACAAAATATCCCTTTGAAATGTTCCGTTACAGAGGTTTGCCCGAGGATTTTGAGTTTGATGATATAACTATCATCTGCGGAAATAACGGAAGCGGTAAAAGTACAATTCTGAATGTTATTGCAGAAAAGCTGGAGCTTAAACGGAATTCACCTTTTAACAGAAGTGATTTTTTTGAGGATTATGTGGAGCTTTGCGATTACACGCTTGAGAAAACTCTTTCCTGCAACAGTCGCGTTATAACAAGTGACGATGTTTTTGACCGTGTATTGGATATCCGCCGTGTAAATAACGGTATTGACTCTAAAAGGGAAGATTTGCTTCGTGAATGGCTTGACAGTAATAGTGATAATGCTGACACAACTCTGCACGGTCTTGATGATTATGAGCGTTGGAAAAAGGTTGCTGATGCAAGAAACAAAAATAAAAGCCAATCCCAGTTTATCCGTTCCCGTCTTATAAGGAATGTTCAGGAACGCTCCAACGGTGAAAGCTCGCTTTCTCTGTTTGTTGACAGTATTGTTGATGATGCCTTATATCTTCTTGACGAGCCTGAAAACAGTCTTTCGCCTGCAAATCAGCTTGAGCTGAAATATTTTATTGAGGATTGTGTAAGAAATCACGGCTGTCAGTTTATTATTTCAACCCATTCACCCTTTTTGCTTTCATTAAAAGGTGCAAAAATATATGACATTGATTCTAACCCTGTAAGACGGTGTAAATGGACACAGCTTGAATGTGTTCGTGTTTACAGAGATTTCTTTACTGAAAATGATTATGCATTTTAGTTTTAAATTGAAAGGATGTTTTAAATGAGCAAGAGCAAAAAAATAGTTATATCTGTTATTGTTGTTGCTGTTATTATTGTTTTAATTCCTTGTGCTGTTTATCTTGTTGATGTGTCTATGATTTTTATGACTCACAAAAATAATATTTCATCAACTCCCGATACATCCGATTGGATATTGGAGAACGAAGAATATAAGGTTGTGCCCGTCACAGAGGAAGACAGTGTTACTTTTTATGTTGAGGATAAAAACGGAAAAGTGGTTTTTGAACCGGAACAGGGCTGGCGTGATTGGGATTTTAAATATATTCATATTGATGAAAACAGCGTTATCACAGCTTTAAGCGGTGATACGGGTGAATATATTTATAAGCTTAATGATGATGGCTCATTTTATTTAGCTTCACCTGTTTATTGATTGAATAATTAACTGTTGACAAATATATTTTCTGTGTGTATAATATACTAAACAAATATTTAAATGCGTTTAAAGGGAGAAGTAATTGCTGTCCCTTCATCAAAGAGAGGAACTGTAAGGTGAAAGTGTTCCGTTGAAGAAGCGATGAAATGCACCCGTCAGCACCCGAGGGGAATCTGAGTATCCGAGGGCGTAAACCGGCGTTAACGGAAAGGCTATTTTCAGTAGCTGAGTTATAAGTCAGAGTGGAACCGCGTATTTTAACGCCTCTGTACCGGATTTTTTTCGGCACAGGGGTTTATTTTTTTACTTTAAGGTGATAATATATGTTTGAACGAATGAAAGAGGACCTGCAGTGCGTCAAGGACAGAGACCCTGCCGCGCGCTCGAATCTTGAAATTATGCTTCTGTATCCCGGCTATAAGGCTGTAAGAGCTTACAGAAGGGCACACTTTTTCCACAAAAGAAAGATGTTCTTTCTTGCAAGGGCAATTTCACAGTCCGCCGCAAGAAAAACCAACATTGAAATTCATCCGGGTGCACAGATAGGACGCCGCTTCTTTATCGACCATGGTACCGGCGTTGTAATTGGTGAAACTGCTGTCATCGGTGATGACTGTACCATTTATCAGGGAGTAACTCTTGGCGGTACGGGTAAGGACCACGGTAAAAGACATCCCACCCTTGGCAACAATGTTCTTATCGGTGCAGGTGCAAAGGTGCTCGGACCTTTTAAAATCGGAGATAACTCAAATGTTGCCGCTGGCTCCGTTGTCCTTTCCGCTATACCGGAAAACTGTACGGCTGTCGGCTCACCGGCAAGAGTAGTAAAGCAGAACGGCAGAAGAGTGGACAGGCTCGACCATATCCACACTCCCGACCCCGTAGCTCAGGAAATTTGTGTATTAAAATCCAAAATAGAAAAACTTGAAAAGCATATAAAAGAACTGGAGGAAACAAAATGAAAATTTTCAACACACTTACAAGATCAAAACAGGACCTGATACCCATCAAGGAAGGCGAATTCAAAATTTATGCCTGCGGTCCCACTGTTTATAACTTCATCCACATCGGTAATGCAAGACCTCTTTGCGTGTTTGATGTTATGCGCCGCTATCTTGAATACAGAGGCAATAAGGTGAATTTTGTTCAGAACTTCACTGATATCGACGATAAAATCATCAGAAGAGCAAATGAAGAGGGAGTAAGCTTCAAGGAAATTTCCGAAAAGTATATTGAAGAATTCTGGACAGATGCCAAGGGTATGAACATCCGTGAAGCAACAACACATCCCAAGGCAACAGAAAACATCGGTGAAATCATTGACATCGTGTCAACACTTATCGATAAGGGCTATGCTTATGAAGTGAACGGAGATGTTTATTTCAGCACAAAGAAGTTCAATGAATACGGCAAGCTTTCACATCAGCCTCTTGAAGACCTTGAGGCAGGTGCAAGAATCAATGTGGGTGATGTAAAAAAAGAACCCATGGACTTCGCACTGTGGAAGAGTGCAAAGCCCGGCGAGCCTTACTGGGAGTCACCCTGGGGTCACGGCAGACCCGGCTGGCACATTGAGTGCTCTGCAATGGTAAGACGTTATCTTGGTGAAACAATTGATATTCACTGCGGCGGTCAGGACCTTATCTTCCCTCACCACGAAAATGAAATTGCACAAAGTGAATGCTGCAACGGCGCACCCTTTGCAAAATACTGGATGCATAACGGCTTTATTACCGTTGACAAGGTTAAAATGTCAAAGTCCCTCGGTAACTTCTTCACCGTTCGTGATGTTGCCGAGCAGTACGGCTATGAGCCTATCCGTTATCTTATGATTTCCTGCCAGTACAGAAGTCCGATCAACTATAGCTTTGATGCAATTGCACAGTGCAAGGCTTCTCTTGAAAGACTTTACACCTGCCGTGACAATATGGACTTTGCTCTTAAAAATGCAAAGGACGAAGCCGGGGAAAAGGACGCTGAAATCATTGCACTCATCGACGGCAAAAAGGCTAAGTTTATTGAAGCCATGGAGGATGACCTCAACACAGGTGAGGCGCTTGGTGCAGTGTTTGAGCTTGTACGTGATATCAACACAAATGTGAATGAAGGCGTTCAGTCGAAGGCTCTTGTTGAATATGCAATCAATGTGTTTGATGAGCTCATGAACGTACTCGGTCTTCTTTATAACCGTAAGGCAGCATCAAGCCTCGATGATGAAATCGAAGCTCTCATTGCCGCAAGAAACGAAGCAAGAAAGAACAAAAACTGGGCAGAAGCAGACCGTATCCGTGACGAGCTCAAGGCACAGGGCATTGTTCTTGAAGACACACCTCAGGGTGTTAAATGGCACAGAGCCTGATTGAATTCAAAATTCAAAATTGCGCTGAGTGTGGTTGGTAATCAGCACACTTGACCGCTTAATTTACCGTAATGCGCTGATGAAAAACAATTAAAACCAAACCTCAGGACGGCCATTGGCCGTCCTTGACGGTTGAATATCCCTCACAGGGATATGTGAAAATAAAAATCTCGGATGAGGACTGAGGATTAAGGAAAAAATATTCCGGATTCCGAATTCCGGATTCCGAATTCTTATCGGTGATTATATGAATAAAAAAACAGATCCCATTGCTGTTGTTGATTCAGGAATGGGCGGCATAACGGTGCTTCGAAAGCTGTACCGTCTTATGCCAAACGAAAATTATATATATTTTGGTGACTCCAAAAATTCTCCCTACGGTACGAAAACCAAAGAGGAAATTAAAAACCTTACAGTAGATGCAGTTGAAGCACTCATGAGAAGGGGTGCGAAATCTGTTGTTATTGCCTGTAACACTGCAACAAGTGCGGCAGCGGCATATCTTCGTGAAAAATATCCGGGCTATCCCTTTGTGGGTCTTGAGCCTGCAATCAAGCCTGCAGCGCTTTCAGCCAAGTGGCCAAGGGTTCTTGTTCTTGCAACTCCACTGACGCTAAAAGAGGAAAAGTTCAATAACCTTATGGCACGCTTTGAGGGTGAGGCTGAGTTTATAAAGCTTCCCGCACCTGAGCTTGTCGGCTTTATTGAAAGCTGTAACCTTGATTCTCCCGAAGAAATTGCTTATCTCGAAAGGATACTTGCACCCTATTCAGACAACAGAGTTGATGCCGTTGTTCTTGGCTGTACCCACTTCCCTTATGCAAGAAGACAGATTCAGCGCATTCTGGGTGATGAGGTGCTTGTTTTTGACGGCTCGCTCGGTGCGGCAAGGCAGTGCAGAAGACTTCTTGAAGCTGCAGATTTACTTAATGACAGTGACGAAGAGGGAACAATTCTTTTCGAAAACAGTGACGAAAGCAAAATTGAAAAATGCAAATTTATGTTTAACTATAAAGGTTGATTAAAAATGAGTATACAGACAGAGCTTAAAGAATATCTGCTTTCTCAAGGTGCAACTGATGTTGGCTTTTGCCGTATTTCTGACGGTGACTTCGGTGAATGTCAGTACGGAATAAGCATAGTTGTCCGTTTGTCAGATTCAATCGTTGATGAAATAGGTGCTGAACCCACTCACACCTACTTCAACCATTACAGAAGCGTTAATGCATTCATTGATTCTCTGCTTCTCAAGGCAGGTCTTTTCCTTCAGAAGAAGGGCTATAAATATATTACTGTTGCTGCGTCTCAGAGTATTAATAAGGATGGCTGGAGTTATAAGGGCAGGTATTCCCACAAAAAGGTTGCTGCTCTTTCGGGGCTTGGTACCATAGGAAAAAGCTCAATGTTTCTTCATAAAGAATACGGTGCAGGCGTGCGTCTCGGCTCTGTTTTCACAGATTGTGAATTTGATGTCAGCGATATAAAGCCCGTCTCCCTTTGTAAGGATTGCACACTTTGTGTTGAAGCGTGTCCTTCAGGTGCAATCAGCGGTAGGGAATGGACAGCTGACACTGACCGTGAGGATATGTTTGACCCTGAAAAATGCAGCAACTATATGAAGCAGAATTTCAAGCACATCGGCAGGGGAGCCGTCTGCGGAATTTGCATGAAGGTCTGCCCTTACGGAAAAAAATAAAATAAAAATCATGTAATCGCATTCAGCTTTTACATGATTTTTTTGTTTTTGAAATAGTGATAAGAGCTTTTTTCGTGTTTTCTGCTTTTCCGTCAATAACAGAATCAAGAAGCATGTTGAGCTGTTCTCCGATTTCCTTACCACTATAGCCGATTTCAATCAGATCATGACCGTTTACGGCAAGGTCTTTAAGAGAAAAGCA
Organism: Acutalibacteraceae bacterium; assembly: GCA_045604105.1. Lineage (GTDB taxonomy): Bacteria > Bacillota > Clostridia > Oscillospirales > Acutalibacteraceae > UBA6857. The sequence goes on from JAZUNJ010000018.1 coordinate 76,195, forward strand.
CTGCTCATCATGAATGATTTTTTGTGTCAGTACTCTTAAATCCGAAAAATGCTCGCTTCTTGAATGGTACTCATCAGCAAGCCCCTTAGTGTCAGCCTCCTGAAGTGAAATCAGGTCAAAAAGCAAATCACTGCCGATTGATCTCAGCTTTCTTTTGATTATTCTTTCGCTTTCTTCAATGGGAGTGTCGTGAAGCTTAATGAGTGTTGTAACCTTTTCTTTTGTTGCATTGTCGCATTTAAGGGTGGTGAGAATTTTGTCAGCCATATCCTTTCCGGAGGACGGATGACCGTAAAAATGTCCCACACCGTTTTCATCAAAGGACATGCATTTGGGCTTTGCAACATCATGAAGAAAAGCGGCAATTCTCAGGTGAGGTATCGGTGCAATGGCGGCAGTGACAGTTGCAGTGTGCTCAAGCAAGTCGTATTTGTGGTGGAAGTTGTGCTGATTAAAGCCGATCATATCAGCAACCTCGGGAATAAATTCGGCTATTATCGCAGCATATTTCATAATAACGCTTTTAACATTCTTGCCGCAAAGAAGCTTTATTGTTTCACTGAAAATTCTTTCCATGGAAATGTTTGAAAGCAGATTCTTGCATCTGAACATCGCTTTTTCCGTTTCCTTTTCAATTTCAAAGCCTGAAACAGATGCAAAGCGCAGAGCCCTGAGAATTCGTAAGGAGTCCTCCCTGAAGCGTTCTTCCGGAATTCCCACACAGCGTATAATACCTGATTTAATATCCTCAGCACCGTTGAATGGGTCGATGAAGCCCTCCTGCTTATTGAAAGCAATGCTGTTCATTGTGAAATCTCTTCTTGCAAGGTCCTTTGTGATATCCGAAGTGAAGCTTATCTTGTCTGGATGCCTTCCGTCACTGTATCCGTCTTCAATACGAAATGTTGTAATTTCTATAGCTTCAGTGTCGGTTAAAAGTGTAACCGTGCCGTGCTTTATACCCGTTTCAATGATTTTTCTTTCTTTGAAAACTTGTTTTATTTCTTCGGGCAGAGCATTTGTTGCAATATCTGTATCTGAAGGCTTTTTGTTCATCAGAAGGTCTCTGACGGCACCACCCACAATATATGCCTTATAGCCGTGTCTGTCAAGCTCGTCTATAATAAGCTCTGCTTCAAAAAAACTCATTTGTGCTTCACCTCTTTCCACTAATTACATTATAGCATAAGTATATTTTTTTGCAATAAGGTTGAATTGACATGTGTTTTATGATAAAATTATATTGACATAATTTGTGAAATGAAGGGCAGTGAAAATCAATGGAAAATAATTTTAAATTCCGTAAAGCAGCTTTCGGTGGCTTCAACAGAGAAGATGTAATCAACTATATCGAAAAGATGAGAAATGAATTTTTCGATTACAAAAAGGAAGTTGAAGCAACCATAACTCAGCTCAATGAAAAAATCAGAGAGCTTGAGGATTTATCAGCATTACACAGTCAGCAGGAAACAAAGGCTGAATTGTGCGAAAAGGAAGAAGAAAACGATATTGCAGCAAATCCCATAGACGATATAAATGAAGCAACAAATCATCTGAGAATGGTTGCAGATGAGCTTTGCAGAAGCCTTTGCGATTTTATGGACAGAGTTTCAGAAAACACGGTGTCTGTTGTAATTGAAAAGCAAGCTTCAGAAGAGGAGGCTGCTGAAGAAGAAATCACCGAAGCTTCTGCAGACGAAGCTATTGAAGCCGAAGAGGATGAAAAGGAAGACAGGGTTTCAGCAATTCTTAAATCAACAGGCTCATTCTGCTGTTCATGTGAAATAACTGAAGAAGCTTCAGCCAAGGAGGCAGTTACGGAAAAGAAAAATATTCTTGATGTTCTCTCAGGTGCATCTTTCTTGAACTGATAAATTATAGGATGTGAAATAAAATGAAAGGTAAAGCCAATAAAATGAAAAAAATCGGATTATTGTTTTTTCTCATTTTGATTATGACTGTTACTTTGTCATTTTTTGCGCTTGGTGCAGATGACGGCTTTGAAAAAAGCATATCGGGATTTCCCGAAAGCTATAAGCCTTACTTAAGAGAACTGCATAACAGATACCCGAAATGGAAGTTCGAGCCCATGATAACAGGACTTGACTGGCAAAATGTAACTGAGGGTGAATACGGAGAAAAATCACTTGTTCAGGCATCTGCTTCAAGCAAAATCTGGAAAAGCCACGATAAGGATGATTATAATCCTGCTGACGGCACTTATGTTTATAAGGACGGTGGCTTTGTTCAGGCTAACAGGTTTGCTGTTGAATATTTTATGGACCCGAGGAATTTCCTTACGGAAGACGGCATTTTTCAGTTTGAGCTTCTCGGCTTCAGTGAGAATTATACCGTTGAAATGATTGAAAAGGTTCTCAAGGGCTCTTTCATGTCGGAAGCTAAGATTGAATATCTCAGCTATGACGAAAATACAAAAGAATTCAAAACCGTCAAAACCAAAAAGACCTATGCAGAGGTTATTTATAATGCAGGAAAAGCACACAACATCAATCCCTGCTACCTTGCTTCAAAAATCCGCAATGAAATAGGTAATGACGGAAGCTACAGTGTTTACGGCAATCACGACACTTACCCCGGAATTTATAATTTTTATAATATCGGTGCCACTGATGGCTCAGGTGCAATTGCAAGGGGACTTTTGTGGGCAAAAGGCGGCTCAACAAACAAAACGACCTACGGCAGACCGTGGACCACACCTGAAAAATCAATCATGGGCGGTGCGCAGTTCCTTGCAGAGGAATACATTGCGAAGGGACAGTTCACAGGCTATCTTCAGCGCTTTAATGTTAACCCTGAAAGTGCTTATCCGCTTTACAGTCATCAGTATATGACAAATCTCACAGGCGCATTATCCCAGGGTTATTCAACCTATGCATCCTATGCTGCCCTCGGTATGCTTGACAGCAGCATTACCTTTTCTGTACCTGTGTATGAAGGTATGAGCGGTGTCACTCAGACAGAATCCGTAGCTATGGCTGACTCTTCAAAGCAAAGCGGCACTGTCAGTTCAACAAAAGCCGTGCTGAGAACAGGCCCTTCCAAAAGCTATGCCAATGTAAAAACGGCAACGGGAGCTGCTGTTTCAGTAACAACGGGAACAAAGGTGGAAATCATTTCTAAGGATTTCACCGATTCTGTATATTACATGAACATACTTTCCTGCCCGATATGGTATAAAGTGAAGGTAACCGTAAATTCGGCTTCCTATGAAGGCTATATTGACGGAGACTTTATAGACATTTCAACAGCTGTTTATGTGCCGAAGGGAAACTTCGTGCCTCAGTATTTCAAAACAGATTCAACTCTTCTTACTGGCATTGTTTCATCGGACTACAGATACTGTACCGTTACAAATAAGGATACCTTGAATTTTGTGAAAAACGGCACGGTTTATGTTTCCTCTTATGCTTCAAACGGAAGCTATGACAGGGTTAAATATGTGATAACAGCCGATGATTGTTCCGTGAAAAACATTGATACTTCAGTCAAATCAACATCTCTTACTGTAACTGCAGACAAAAACACACTGGCAGGAAGCTATGAATTTTATCTGAAGGATGAAAATCAGGGCTTTATAAAAGGTGCTGCAGCCACTTCACCCAAATACACCTTCAAAAGCCTTGATACTGCAAGTAAATATACTATCCTTGTGCGCTCTGTTAAGTCCGGGAGCAATGACTACGGTACATTTACAGTGGCAGATGCCGTAACTAAGCCTGAAAAGGCAACCAACCTTTCTTATGAGTACAATGCTGATAAAGGCATTATACTGAAGTGGAAAACGGCTTCAAGGTGTACAGGCTATAAAATTTATTCCTACGATGAGGTAAACTCTGATTATACTAGAATCGGCACAGTGAAATCGAATGTCGGAGAATTTGCGGTGCCGGAAAAATATAAAGACGAAAGATGCTTTATGGTAAGGAGCTATGTTACTTACGGAAGCATCACAACCCATGCGTCATATTCGGAGCACCTGAAGTTTTCCGAAAAGCTTGAAGCCCCGACTGCTTTAAAGCAGTCAGCTATAACCTCTGAGGGCTACACTCTTTCCTGGAGCGGTTCTGCCGTTGCCGACGGTTACAGGGTTTACAGATATATTCCCGAAACAAAGAAATATACAGCCATTTGCAATACTGACAAAACACAGCTTGCAATTGACGATGTTGAAGCAGGTTATCTTTGTGCCTACAGAGTAAAAAGCTACAGAACAGTAAATGACAAAAAGGAATATTCCGATTGGTCATCGGCATTGTGGGCATTACTGCCAACCTCAAAGCCCGTAAACGTGAAGGCTACCGATATAAAAAGGGATAGCCTGACTCTCAGCTGGGACAGCGTGAAGCATGCAAAGAAATACCGCATTTACTGCTATAAGGATGAAAACAAGAATTATGCTATGCTTGGTGAAGCATCTGATTTATCATTCAGCTTGAACAACCTTGAAGCAGGTGAGGAATATAAGCTTTATGTTTCGGCAGTTGTTGACGGCAGGGGAATGAGCTTTGAAAGTGAGCTGTCCGAAATTCTTAAAGTAAAAACTCCTGACCTTGCACCCGAGCTTTCCGTTGTTGACGGCATAAAGGCAACCAAGAACGGACTTGATTCTGTAACGCTTACATGGAATAAGGTTGAAAACGCCGATGGCTACAGAGTATATCAGAAAAAATCAGGTAAATGGAGTCTTCTCGGCAAAACAGAGGGCAACACCTATGTGTGCAAATCACTGAAATCAGGTGAGCAATATCAGTTCACCGTCAAGGCATATACCTACTACAAGGGAAAATTGGTGACCTCACCGGGATATATTACCTTTAAAACTGCTGCTAAGGCAGCGAAGCCTTCATCGGTCAAAGCAGCAAGTGTTGGTGCATCATCTGTTTCTCTTAAGTGGAACAAGGTATCCGGTGCTTCGGGATACAGAATTTTTATGAAAGAGGGCTCCGCTAAAAAGTGGAAGGCAGTTAAAACCCTGACTTCAACTAAGTATACGGTAAGCGGTCTTAAAAGCTGCACAAAGTATACCTTTGCCGTAAAGCCGTATATTAAAATTTCAGGTAAGATTATCTGGAGCGACTATAAATCTCTGAAAGTAACAACAAAGCTCAGCTCCTCAATACTTAAAGCTGAATCGACAGCCGGGGGAACGGCAACAGTCAGCTGGGGCAATATCAAAGGGGAACAGGGATATCAGGTGTGGTATTCTTCAAAGCCCGATTCAGGATTTTCAAAAATTGCTAACTATAAGGCTGATACTGTCAAAATACAGAAAAAGGGACTCACAAGAGGTAAAACATATTACTTCAAAGTGAGGGCTTACACAAGACTTGACGGTAAATTTGTATACAGTGCATACAGCAACACAGTTAAGCTGAAAATTAAGTAAAAATCGCCTTCTTTTCTTAAAAAATTAAACTAATTTTTATTTTATTATTGACAAATCGCGTCGACATCTATATAATGTTATCGTTAATATGAGGTGAGTTATGTTTATAGAACTTGAAAGTTTGTTTAACGGCGGCATTGAAGCCATACCTGTAAGCTGTGAATTTGATTTTTCCAAGCAAGAGCTTGGCGGTGTGTTTCCATTCACAACACCTGTAAAGCTCGAAGGTCAAATCAGAAATTCAGCAGGTGTTGTAGCTGTTGATGCACTGATTACTTTCAAAATCGATATCATCTGTGACAGATGTGCCGAGGATGCTGTTTTAAGCTTTGAGGTTCCCATGAATCACGGACTTGTCCCCGAACTGAATGACGAAGAAAATGACGATTACATTCTGGTTGAGGACATGAAGCTTGATATCGCTGAGCTCACTTTAGAAGACATTTATCTTGCACTTCCTGCAAAGCTTCTTTGCAAGGCTGACTGTAAGGGCGTTTGTCCTCAGTGCGGTGCAAACTTAAATGAAGGTTCCTGCAATTGCAAAAAGGAAATAGATCCTCGTTTTGAGGCACTTTTGGATTTGCTGGAAGATTAAACAGTTAACTTTTATTATCATTATAAGGAGGTGCTGGAAGATGGCAGTACCAAAGAGAAGAGTATCAAAGGCAAGAAGAGATAAGAGACGTTCAAATGTGTGGAAGCTCGACGCTCCGACACTTGTAAGATGCAAGCAGTGCGGTGCATACACTGTACCCCATAAGGTTTGCGCTGAGTGTGGCTATTACAAGGGCAAGCAGGTTGTTGTTAAGGACGAAGACTAAGCCTTTGGAACTTTGAGAGGTGGAGAAGCTATCGCTTTCTTCACCTTTTTTATTGATTGAGAGGTGAGAGTGTGGCAGTTGTAATAAAGGATGTCAGAAGGCTTTCTAAGCTTTATTTTAAAGGCATAAAAGCAGGGGATAAGCTTATAAGCATCAACGGCAATAATATCCGTGACTTCCTTGATTATGAGTTTTACATCAAGGATGATAAGCTTGTTATTGAGTTTGAAAGCAACGGTAAAAGAAAAACAGTAAAGCTTTCAAAGAAAACCGATGACTCTATCGGTCTCAGCTTTGATTCTTATCTTATGGATAAGCAGCAAAGGTGTAAGAATAACTGCATCTTCTGTTTTATTGATCAGAATCCCAAGGGTATGCGTGAAAGCATATACTTCAAGGATGACGATTCAAGGCTTTCTTTTCTTTTCGGCAATTACATCACTCTGACAAATCTCACAAACGATGATATTGACAGAATAATCAGAATGCACATTTCACCTGTAAATATTTCTGTTCACACAATGAATAAAGAGCTTCGTGTGAAAATGATGAAAAACAAAAATGCAGGTGAGTGCCTTGATATGATAAAGCACCTTGCTGAATCAGGCATTGAAATCAACACTCAGCTTGTGCTTTGCCCGGGAATCAATGACGGAAAAGAGCTTGAATACAGCCTCAGTGAGCTTTCAAAGCTTTATCCTTCCGTTCAGAGCATTGCGGCAGTGCCTGTCGGTGTAACAAAGCACCGTGAAGGTCTTTTCAACATGCCTTCATACACTGAAGAAACTGCTGCTGAGGTTATTGATATAATCAATTCCTTCGGTGAAGCTTTTAAAGAAAAGCACGGAACAAGACTTGCTTTTGCTGCAGATGAATTTTATATTACGGCACAAAGGGAAATTCCTTCAGCTGATTATTACGAAGACTACCCGCAGATTGACAACGGGGTCGGTCTGTGGACAAGCCTTGACGATGAGGTCTCAGAGGTGATTTCCGGGCTTGACAAAAATGCCGATGTCACAAGAAAGCTCAGCGTTGCAACGGGCTCAGCGGCATATCCGCTGATTAAAGGAATATGTGCAAGACTTATGGAAATATATCCTCAGCTGCAGGTTGATGCTTATGAAATCAAAAACGATTTTTACGGTCATACCGTAACCGTTGCAGGTCTTATCACAGCGGGTGATATTATTTCCCAGCTTAAAGAAAAGCCGTTGCACGGACTTCTGCTCATTCCTGATGTAATGCTTATGAGCGACAGTAATCTGTTTTTAGACAATCTTTCCGTTGAGGATGTTGAAAAGGCTCTTAACGTAACCGTTAAGGTTGTTTGCTCCCGTGACGGTGCAGATTTAATCAGTAAGATTTTATGTTGATTTATGAATAAAGGAGGCGATAATGTGGCAAGACCAATTGTTGCTATTGTCGGCAGACCGAATGTTGGTAAAAGCACTCTTTTCAACAAGCTTATCGGTCAGCGACTTTCAATTGTTGATGACACACCGGGTGTTACAAGGGACCGTATCTACGGTGACTGCGAGTGGCTTAACCGTCATTTTCTGCTCATCGATACAGGTGGTATTGAACCGAAAAGTGATGATATAATTTTAAAGCAGATGCGCCGTCAGGCTCAGCTGGCCATTGACAGTGCCGATGTAATCGTCCTTGTGACGGACCTTCGTTCAGGCGTTGTTGCAACTGACGAGGATGTTGCAGCAATGCTTCTTAAAAGCGGCAAGCCTATAGTGCTTTGTGTTAATAAGTGTGATACAGTAGGTGAAATGCCTCTGGAATACTACGAATTTTATAATCTCGGTTTAGGTGACCCAATTGCTGTGTCTTCCGTTCACGGCCACGGCACAGGCGATTTGCTTGACGCCGTTTTGCAGTACCTTCCCGAACAGCAGGAGAACGAGGATGAAGATAACACAATAAAGGTTGCCGTTATCGGTAAGCCTAATGTTGGTAAATCCTCTCTTATAAATGCCATTTCAGGTGAAGAAAGAGCCATTGTTTCAAACATTGCAGGCACAACAAGAGATGCCACGGATACATTCATCACAAATGAATTCGGTGAATTTATGTTCATCGACACTGCAGGACTGAGAAGAAAAAGTAAGGTCGAGGATCAGATTGAAAAGTATTCCGTAATAAGAGCAAAAATGGCTGTTGAAAGGGCTTCAGTCTGTGTTATTATGATAGATGCCGTTGAAGGCTTCACTGAGCAGGACAGCAAGGTTGCAGGCATTGCCCATGAAATGGGAAAGGCATGTATTATTGCAGTAAATAAATGGGATGCTATTGAAAAAGACGGAAAAACAATGGACAGCTACCGTAAGAAGCTTATGAATGATTTTTCTTTCATGTCATATGCACCGATTATTTTCATTTCAGCCAAAACAGGACAGAGACTTGACCGTCTTTTTGAGCTTATCAGATTTGTTGATGAACAGAATTCAATGCGAATTTCAACAGGTAAGCTGAACGATGTTCTGGCTTCTGCAACTGCAAGAGTTCAGCCGCCGACGGATAAGGGTAAGAGACTGAAGATATATTACATGACTCAGGCTTCAATAAGACCTCCTACATTTGTTTGCTTTGTAAACGACAAGGAGCTTTTCCATTACAGCTATCAGCGTTATCTTGATAATCAGATACGTGAAGTATTTGGTCTTGAGGGTACGCCCACAAGGTTTGTAATAAGAGAAAGAGAAAAGAAATAATTAAATTTAAAGCAGGTGTGTTCAGGCTTACGGCTCAATTCATCTGCTTTTGTTTTTTAAGAAAATCTTACAAATAGGTGATATTACTTGACTAAAAAATACATATGATATAGAATTAAAAAAAGGAAGATAAAATATTGCTGTTATTGAAAAATCGGGGGAAAAATGATAAAGGAAAATAAAAAACTTTATAAAAACAGCTTGTTGCACAGTAAAGGAAACACGGGGTTTAATATTAACTTTGTAGCTGTTTATACTGTACTTTTTATGCTTGTGGCTTTGTTTGTTTTCAAGGACTTTATTTTTGGTGATATATCCCTTGTCAGAAAGGGAGATGCTTTTGCTCAGCATTATAAGGCACTGATATATCTTTCTGAATATATAAGAGAATTTCTCCGTAATGTTTTTATTGAGCACAGGTTCATAATACCTCAGTTTGATTTTGAAGTCGGCATGGGCTCTGATGTAATAAGCACCTTTGCCTACTATTCCTTCGGTGACCCCTTTAACATTTTGTGCTTCCTTTTTTCAAAAGATAAGGTTCACATTTACTATCAGTTGATGGTCGTTTTCAGGTTTTACTGTGCAGGCCTCAGCTTTTCTTATCTTTGCTTCAGAATGGGAAACAAGAATTATTTTGCGGTTTTGTCGGGCGCATTGACCTATTGCTTCAGCGTTTATGCCATTTTTGCAGGTCTGAAGCATCCATATTTTTTAAACCCTATGGTATTTTTGCCCATCATTGTTCTGGGTGTTGAAAACATTCTTCAGGGTAAGTCCGTGATTCTGATGACGGCTATGGTTGCAATTGCTGAAATCAGTAATTTCTATTTCTTTTACATACTTGTGCTTCTTACGGTGGTTTACGTTGCAGCAAGGCTGATAGTTTTATATAAAACTGATTTCAGAAAAATGCTTCAGCCCTTTGTTAAAATTGCACTTTCTTCCTTGCTTGGTGTGGGAATGGGAGCCGTGCTTTTTATTCCCGTTGTTCTTGGCTTTCTTTCCGATGCCCGTTCAGAATCGGGGAATACCCTCGGATTATTTTATGATTTAAGCATTTACCGCAATATGCCCGTTGCTTTTGTAACAAGGACAGGCTCAGCAACATGGCTTTTGCCTTGCCTTACGGTTTTGTTTATACCTTGCCTTGCTGTTCTGTTTTCTTCAAAAAAGAAAAACACTCTGCTAAGAGTACTTATTGTTCTGTCTTTCGTTTTCATGTGCTTCCCCATTTTCGGCAAAATCTTCAACGGCTTTTCCTATGCAAGCAACAGATGGTGCTTCGGTTACATTCTTGTTGCTTCATACGTAATTACCGTAACCTGGAGTGAGCTTATAAAAGCAGAAAGAAAACAGGTTATGGCGGTATGCTGTGCCGTTTCGGTCTTTGCGTTAATTTGCACCGTATGTAACAGTGAAAATAATATAGAAGCAATAATTCCGTTTTTGCTTATGGACGCCATTGTGACGGTTCTGGTTCTGCTGAACATGAAGAAAATCAGAATTAAGCACATTTTTGTTCAGATTCTTTTCCTTTGCTTTGCTCTTATAAGCATAGTGACATATTCGCATTATTTGACAGCTGAAGGCTATGGCGATTATGCTTCAGAATTTACGGTAAATGAAAAGTTTGATGATATTTCATATAAGAGCAATGATCTGATGCTCGAAGGAGCTAAGAAAGAAAAGGAAAAAGGCAGTGCTTTCTGGCGTTACACAGCAAGAAAGCTTTCAGATAATGCAGCTTTTCTTGATTCACTCAAATCAACTCAGTATTACTGGAGCCTTTCAAACGGCGTTATTTCTAATTTCAGAACTGATATGAATGTGAGTGAAAACATACCCTATTGCTATGAGGGCTTTGATGCGAGAACGGCTCTTAACAGCCTTGCGTCGGTTAAATATTTTATCAATAATCAAAAGAATAACAAGGCTGTTCCTTACGGCTTTAGCAAAACAAAGGTTAAGGATGTTTATAAAAACGAATATCCTCTGCCTTTCGGATATACCTATGACAGCTATGTGACATATGATGAGCTTACAGCTTTGAACAATTCCGTCAGAAAGCAGGAAATCATGCTTCAGAGTGCCGTGATTGAAGAAGAAACACAGCAAATTAAAAAAGGCAGTCCTGAGGCCACATGTATTGAAACGGAGTATGATATGGAATATTTAAATGACAGTGTCACCTATAAAGACGGCAGGTTTACTGTAACTTCTGCAGATTCACAGCTTGACTTCGTTTTTGATGCTGTCAGCAATTCCGAGCTGTATGTGTCCTTTATAGGCATGGAGTATAAGCGCACTGATCCCTATTTGCTTTATTCAGACGACACAACGGTTGACCCGAAGAATCTTTTTGACATGAAGGATTTTGAAAGGCTTACCGATGAAGAAAAAGAGCTTATCATATCTGACCCTCTGAAGCTTAAAGAGCAGGGGAAGGCAACAATAAAGCTTGCCGCTTTCAGTGATGGCTCAAAGGAATACAGTAATTCATTCTTTTTCTACAATCCTGAAGCTAACTTCTATTCGGGACGCAAAAGCTTTGATATCAATATGGGATATACCGAAAACGGCATGAGCCGTGTGAGAATTACCTTCCCTTATCCCGGTATATATTCCTTCGAGGAATTTAAAATTATTGCTCAGCCCATGGATAAGCATCAAAGCTATATAAATAAACTCAGCCGTGATGTGCTTGAAAATGTAAAAATTGATTATAATACTGTTATGGGCAGCATTGACCTTTCTCAGAATAAGCTTCTTTGCATGTCTGTTCCTTATTCAAAGGGCTGGAGCGCAAGGGTAGACGGTGAAAAGGCAACTCTTATCAGGGCAAACGGAATGTACTGCGGCCTGCTTCTTTCTGAGGGTGAGCATACCATTGAGCTCAGATACAGAACACCCGGTTTTGCTGCAGGTGCAATTATTTCGGCATTAAGTATTGCAATATTTACGGTTTTGATATATTATTATGCTCAGCGCAAAAATTCCGGTTTGATTAAATTCAGAAAGAAGATGATGAAATGAAAATCAAACATTCACTTGTTGTTCCTTGCTATAATGAAGAAGCTAATGTTGAAAGGTTTCTTCTTGAAGCAAAGGAAGCAATGGCTGTTTTTGAGGGCAGCTATGAAATTGTTTTTGTAAATGACGGCAGCACAGACGGCACCTGTGAAAAGCTCAGAGGTCTTTATAAAAACAACAGTGATATAAAGCTTAAGGTTATCAGCTTTTCAAGAAATTTCGGAAAAGAAGCAGCTATGTATGCAGGCTTCAGTCATGCATCGGGAGAGTATGTGACAGTAATTGATGCTGATTTGCAGCAGGATTTCAGTTATGTTATAAAGATGTCAGAAATCCTCGATGAGAATCCGGAATGTGATATGGTTGCGGCTTTTCAGGAAAAACGCAAGGAGGGCAAATTCATCTCAGGGTGTAAATCTGCCTTCTATAAAACAATCAACAAGGTTTCCGAAACTCAGCTTATTGCTGATGCCAGCGATTTCAGAATGATGCGTCACTATGTTGTTGACACAATTCTTGAATTGTCTGAATATCACCGTTTTTCAAAAGGCATCTTTTCATGGATCGGCTATAACACGGTTTCAATACCCTATCAGGTGAAGGAAAGAACTGCAGGAGAAACCAAATGGAATTTCCGAAAGCTTCTGAAATATGCTCTTGACGGCATCATGGCATATACAAATTTACCCTTGAAGCTGCCTTATTATTTTGCAGTGCTTCTGATGGCTCTTGCAGTTATTTGTTGCATTCTCGGCTTTATAGGAGGCTCAGCATTCATCATTTTGTCTGTTATGTTCTTTATAGGGGCATCGCTCAGCTTTTTTATGGGAATTCTGGGCTCGTACATCGGAAAAATTCACACACAGGTAAAGGACAGACCAATTTATATAGCAAAAGAGATTTTAACTTATGAACATAATCAAGAAACTGATAAATAAATATAAAGAGCTTATAACATATGCCTTTTTCGGCGTGTGTACCACAGGCGTAAATTTCATAGCCTACGAATTATGTAATTTCATTTTCGGACAGGAGTATTACCTTGTTTCCAATGTTATTGCCTGGTTTGTGTCGGTTGTTTTTGCCTATGTCACAAATAAAATATGGGTCTTCAGAAGCAGTGACTGGAGCAAGAAGGTTCTCTTCAAGGAAATACCGTCCTTTTTCACAGCAAGAGTTTTCACGTTGGTTGTTGAAGAAGCAGGACTGTTTATTCTTGTAGATTTATTGAAATTCAACGAATACTCAATGAGCATATTCTCTCTTGAATTTTCTGGAGAAACAATAGCAAAGGTTATTCTTGCCTTTGTGGTTGTTGTTCTGAATTATCTGTTCTCAAAGGTATTCATCTTTAAAAAGAAAAACAAATAATTTTTAACCGATTTAAGTATTCTTGAATCGGTTTTTTCTTTGCTTTCCTATTGCTCAATTTGTATATTTGTGTTACAATATAGTGATTATTACAGTGAGGTAGTATGCCATGATAATTTTAGGTATCGATCCGGGTTATGCAATTGTCGGCTTCGGTGTTTTGGATTACCATAACAATCATTTTTCGGTTATTGATTACGGGGCAATTCTGACAGACGCAGGAACACCCTTTAACGAAAGACTCGAAAGGATATATGATAATCTGACAGCCATAATTGAAAAGTATCAGCCTGAGGCTATGAGCGTGGAAAAGGTTTTTTATAACAGCAATGCAAAAACCGTAATCGATGTAAGTCAGGCAAGAGGAGTTATCATGCTTGCTGCGCAGAAAAACAGGGTACCTGTTTTTGAATACACTCCCTTGCAGGTAAAGCAAAGCGTTGTGGGCTACGGCAGAGCTGAAAAAAAGCAGATTCAGGAAATGACAAGACGCATTCTTAATCTTGAAAAGGTACCAAAGCCCGATGACACAGCCGATGCTCTTGCAATGGCTATATGTCATGCTCACTCAAGCGGCTCACTGTCGGTTATCGGTAATATGAGAATAAGAAAGGGGATATAGCAATTGTTTTACTCTTTAACAGGAAATCTCATTAAAAAAGGCTCAAATTTTGCAGTTGTTGATTGCGGCGGAGTCGGCTTTTATTGTCAGACCTCCAACAGCACACTTTATGATATAAACGGTGAAAAAACAGTAACACTTTTCACACATCTCAATGTCCGTGAGGATGCAATGGATCTGTTCGGCTTTTCAACGGAGACTGAGCTTCAATGGTTCAGGATGCTTATTTCGGTAAACGGTGTAGGACCGAAGGCAGCCCTTGCAATTCTTTCAGAGCTTCCTCCGTCAAAGCTTGCTCTTGCAATTTCAGCAAACGATGTGAAGCTCATCAAATCAGCTCCGGGTATCGGCCCAAAAATTGCACAAAGAATAATTCTCGACCTTAAGGATAAGGTCGGTGGACTCGTTTCGGGTAATGAAGAGCTTTATCAGGAATCAAAGGTTGCCGCTGCAACTGAAATGCCCAACACAAGTGAGGCTGTTGCCGCACTTTCAATGCTCGGCTATACACAAAGTGAGGCTGCAGTTGCCGTAAGTAAAATTGACCCCGGCCTTTCTGTTGAGGATATCATCAGACAGGCACTCAAATTATTATCAAAGCAATAAGGTGAAATAAATGGATTTTGAAGAAAGAATAATCGCTCCCGATGTTACATCCTTTGACAGTGATATTGAAACCTCGCTGCGACCAAAGGTTCTTACAGATTACATCGGACAGGATAAGGTAAAGGAAAATCTTGAGGTTTATATCAGGGCTGCTTCAGGCAGAGGTGAAGCCCTTGACCACGTGCTTTTATACGGCCCTCCGGGCTTGGGCAAAACAACCCTTGCAGGAATTATTGCCAATGAAATGAATGTTAACTTCAGAGTAACCTCAGGTCCTGCAATTGAAAAGCAGGGTGACCTTGCAGCTCTTCTTACAAATCTCAACGAAGGTGATGTTCTTTTTATTGATGAAATTCACCGACTTAACAGAAGCGTTGAAGAGGTGCTGTATCCTGCAATGGAGGATAACGCCCTTGATATCATAATCGGCAAGGGACCGTCCGCACGCTCAATAAGACTTGACCTGCCGAAATTCACTCTTGTTGGTGCCACAACAAGGGCAGGACAGCTGTCTGCACCGCTTCGTGACCGTTTCGGTGTTATTCTTCGCCTTGAACTGTATACTCCTGAGCAGCTGGCTCAGATTGTTACAAGAAGTGCAGGTATTTTAGGTGTTGATATTGATAAATACGGTGCTCTTGAAATTGCATCCCGTTCACGTGGCACACCGAGAATTGCAAACCGACTTCTCAAAAGAGCAAGAGATTTCGCCGAGGTTCACGGAGGCGGCACTATCAATGAGGAAATTGCAGATTTTGCTCTTGAAAAAATGGAAATCGACCACATGGGACTTGATTCAATTGACAGAATTCTTTTGAAAACCATGATACAAAGCTATAACGGCGGACCCGTAGGTCTTGAAACCATAGCTGCGGCAATAGGTGAAGAGGCTGTTACAATTGAAGATGTGTACGAGCCTTATCTTATGCAGATAGGCTTTCTTGGAAGAACTCCCAGAGGTCGTGTGGTTACACCTGCAGGATATGAGCATATGGGTATGACTATGCCGGGGCAACAAAAACTGTTTTAAAGGAAATTTATTATGAGATACACAAAAGACTGGAAAGATTATGAGCTTATTGACTGCTCAGACGGTGAAAGACTTGAGCGTTGGGGAGACATTATCCTTGTAAGACCCGACCCGCAGGTAATCTGGAAAACACCTAAAAAGAATCCCTTATGGAAAAAGGCAGACGCTTACTATCACCGTTCAAAATCAGGCGGCGGTGCTTGGGATATAAAAAGCAAAATGCCTGATTTCTGGACAATTAACTATAAGGACCTTAAGTTCAACATTAAGCCCATGGGCTTTAAGCATACTGGTCTTTTTCCCGAACAGGCAGTCAACTGGGATTATACAAGAGAGGTTATCAGAAAGGCAGGAAGACCTGTCAGAGTTCTCAACCTTTTTGCATATACCGGCGGTGCAACAATTGCTCCTCTTTCAGAAAATGCACATGTTGTTCATGTGGATGCTTCAAAGGGCATGGTTGCATGGGCAAAGGAAAATGCAGCTGCATCATGCCTTCAGGACAGAAGCGTACGCTGGATTGTTGATGACTGCATCAAGTTTGTTCAAAGGGAAATTCGCCGCGGAAACAAATATGACATAATAATCATGGATCCGCCTTCATACGGCAGAGGTCCGGGTGGTGAAGTTTGGAAGCTCGAGGACGAGGTTTATAATTTCGTTAAGCTTTGCAGTGAGCTTTTATATGAAGAATCACTTATGGTTATTATAAATTCATACACAACGGGGCTTTCTGCATCTGTTATGGAATACATTTTAGGCGCTGTTGTCAAAGAAAAATTCTCAGGTAAGGTTTCTTCTTCAGAAATCGGACTTCCCGTAAGTGAAACGGGTATGATTCTTCCTTGCGGTGCTTCTGCAATATGGGAAAGATAAGGTGAACAGATCACAATGAGCAGATATATTGAATTCAAGGACGTTACCTTCGGATACGTTGACGATTACGAGACGGACACCGTTGAAGAAAATGTTATTCAGAACATGTCTCTTTCAATTGAGAAAGGTGATTTTGTTGCAGTTCTCGGTCATAACGGCTGCGGTAAATCCACTTTGGCAAAGCTTTGCAATGCCATAATAGTACCTCAGCAGGGCAAGGTCTTCGTTGACGGAATAGATACTGCAGACGAAAACAGAATTTATGATATCCGTCGCAAGGTCGGTATGGTTTTTCAGAATCCCGACAATCAGATTGTTGCCACAATTGTTGAGGATGATGTAGCCTTCGGACCAGAAAATCTCGGCATTGAGCCATCTGAAATCAGAAAAAGAGTGGACGAAGCTCTAAAGCAGGTTGAAATGTACGATTTTCGTTATTTTGAGCCTCATAAGCTTTCGGGTGGGCAGAAGCAGAGGGTTGCCATTGCAGGAATCATAGCAATGAAGCCCGAGTGCATTGTTCTCGATGAGCCCACTGCCATGCTTGACCCAAGAGGCAGAAGCGAGGTTATGAAAACCGTAAAAATGCTCAATGAGCAGTTCGGCATCACAGTTGTTCTGATTACTCATTATATGGACGAAGCAGTCAAGGCAAACCGTGTGATAGTTATGGACGACGGAAAAATACTTCTTGACGGCAGACCGAATGAGGTTTTCACTCACATGGACATTCTTAAGGGTGTCGGTCTTGACGTGCCCGAAGCAACGGAGCTTACAGATATTCTTATAAAACGGGGACTTAAGCTTCCGAAGGATATACTTAGTATTGATGAGCTTCTTGAAAAGCTTATCGGTATTGTGGAGGATAAAAATTGAGCAGTATTGTACTTGAAACAAAAAACTTAACTCATATCTATTCAAAGGGTACAACATCTCAGGTTGACGCCATAAGAGATATTTGCCTTCAGATTGAAAAAGGGGAGCTTGTGGGAATTATCGGTCACACAGGCTCAGGCAAAAGTACCCTGATTCAGCATCTTAACGGTCTTCTGAAGGGTACAAGCGGAGTAGTTCTGCTTGATGGCAAGGATATATGGGAGGATAAGAAGAACATAAAAAACGTCCGTTTCAAGGTGGGCATCTGCTTCCAGTATCCCGAATATCAGCTTTTTGAAGAAACGGTTTATAAGGATATTGCCTTCGGACCGAAAAACATGAAGCTTCCCGAAGAGGAAATCGATAAGAGAATCAAGGAGGTTATCCGTTTTGTGGGCCTTGATGAATCCTATTTCAATAAATCTCCCTTTGACCTTTCGGGCGGTGAAAAAAGGCGTGTTGCCATTGCAGGTGTTATGGCGATGGAGCCTGATGTTATCATTCTTGATGAGCCCTGTGCAGGTCTTGACCCCAGGGGAAGAGAAACTATACTTTCACTGATAAGGAATTACCGCAATACTACAGGCGCAACTGTTCTTGTTGTTTCTCATTCAATGGAGGACATATCAAAAATTGCAACAAAGGTTCTCGTTATGAACGAATCAAAGCTGGCTTATTACGACACTGTGGATGGTGTTTTTTCACATGCCGAGGAGCTTCGTTCAATGGGACTTAATATACCACAGCTTACTCAGCTTTTCCTGAAGTTCAAGAAAAAGGGCTATAATGTAAGCACAGATGTTTACACCATGGAAAAAGCAGCTGATGAAATCATGAAGCTTGTGTCAGGAGGTGCCAGTGATGATATCTGATATCACAATCGGTCAGTATTACAAGGAAAACTCTGTTGTGCACCGTCTTGACCCAAGAACAAAAATTCTTCTCACAATAGTGTTCATAGCAATGATTTTTCTTTGCAAAAATTTTTTGTCCCTTGCATTGATGCTTGCATTTGTGGGGTTTTCTGTTCTTATGTCGAAGGTGCCTGTTAAAATGTTCCTCAGAAGTCTCAAGCCGATTGTTCCGATTGTTCTTTTTACGGCAATTCTCAACATGCTTTATATCGGCGGAGGAGATGT
Source organism: Acutalibacteraceae bacterium (assembly GCA_045604105.1). GTDB lineage: Bacteria > Bacillota > Clostridia > Oscillospirales > Acutalibacteraceae > UBA6857. Next base: position 94,699 of record JAZUNJ010000018.1, read on the forward strand.
CTTGTTCCAATGGAAATTTATCACAATTACCCTTCAAGGACTTTTGACTGCGGCTTTTATGGCTGTCAGAATTTTATGTCTTATTGTTGCATCGTCAATTCTGACCTACACAACTGTACCCACAATGCTTACCGATGCAATAGAAAAGCTTTTGTCACCGCTTAAGGTTTTTCATATTTCTGTTCATTCTCTTGCAATGATGATGACACTTGCTCTGCGATTCATTCCCACGCTTATTGAAGAAATTGAAAAAATAACAAATGCACAGAAGGCAAGAGGTGCTGACCTTGAAAGCGGTAAATTCACAGAAAGAATAAAGGCTGTTGTGCCCATAATTATTCCTTTGTTTGTTTCTTCCTTCAAAAAGGCTGATGATCTTGCTTTTGCTATGAGCTGCAGATGCTATACGGGCGGAGACGGAAGAACACGAATGAAGCAGATGAAAATGAGGTCTTCAGATTTTATTGCTTTTCTCATTTTTATTGTCGGCATCACAGGTGTTATATTGTTGAATCATTTTTTCGGAGCTGTTATTTAAGTTATGGAAAGAAACATTATGCTTACCCTCTGCTATGACGGAACAAATTATCACGGCTGGCAGATGCAGGAAAACGCTGTAACAGTTCAACAGGTTTTAACTGAGGCAGTGGAAAGAATAACCACAAAAAGGGTGTCAATAAACGGCTGCAGCCGTACTGACAGCGGAGTTCATGCAAACATGTTCTGCTGCAATTTCAGAACAGATGCAGATACCTCTGAAAGGGTTCTGCTCAGAGGTATTAATGCACTTTTGCCCGATGATGTTACAGTGCTTGATGTCAAGGAAGCTGATATTGATTTTCACGCCCGTTTTGATTGCAAGGGTAAGGAATATATCTATAAAATATGGAATTCAAAATGTAAAAATCCCTTTATGCGGGATTATGCACTCCATTATCCTTATGCTCTTGATGCTGAGCTTATGGACAGGCAGGCAAAGTCCTTCATCGGAACGCACGATTTCAGCGCCTTTTGCGCTGCAGGCTCAACTGTAAAGGATAATGTCAGAACAGTTTACAATTGCAGTGTTGAGCGTGACGGTGACCTTGTAACAGTGCATGTCAGCGGTGACGGCTTCCTTTATAACATGGTAAGAATCATGGTTGGTACCTTACTGTATATCAATTCCGGAAAAATTCCTGAGAATACAATTCCCGATATCATAAAAAGCCGTGACAGGCTCCGCGCAGGAATTACTGCAAAGGCACACGGTCTTTATCTCAACGAGGTATATTATAATGAGCGATAAAGGTAATATAAAAAGCTTTGAACAAGAAAAAAATAAAAAAGAAAACAATTCAGGTCAGCATTCAAAAATACTCCTTGGTCTTATAATTGCTGTTATCTGCATTTCCTTTGTGTATTTGATTACCGTTGTCGGTGATTTGCAGCAGCTGATTTCAGGCAAAAAGGACAGTGTTTCTGATGCTCCGGTTGTTGTGAGTGAGAACTTTCCCGTTTCATTCACAAGCAATGATATTATCACATCTGAAGCCTTTTCTTCAAGAATTTTTGTGCTTACTCAGAAGACACTCACAGCAATCAAGACCAACGGTACAGTCGGATTTGCCAAAAACTTCACCTTCGTTGAGCCCGAAATGAATGTTTGTGAAAAGTACGGTATTGTTTATGACCGGGGTTCTTCAAAATATATGATTTTCAACAGTAAAGGAATTGTTTTTGAAGGCACAACCGACGGCTCAAGACATATTATCACTGCAAGCGTTGATAACAAGGGTAACTGTGCTATTGTTACAAAAAGTGAGGACTCTGCCTGTAGGGTTTATCTTGTCAACAAAAAAGGTGATATTCTTTACATCTGGTCCTGTGCAGAGGAATATGTTGTGTCAGTTGATATCAGTAATGATTCAAAGGAGCTTCTTTGCGGAAGCCTCGGCGCATTTAACGGTGATATAATAACCAGGCTTTACAGATTAAACATAAATTCACCTGAAAAGGATAAAAGCTTTGTTCTTGAAGGTTCTGCATGTGTTGATGTCAGCTTTTACGGTAAGGATAAGGCTGTTGTTACCTGCCTTGATAAGAGAGCAGTTATTGATATGCGCACTGAAGACGGAGCCCCGACCTATGCCGATTATTCATCTGATGCAATATACATCGACACTGACTTTAACGGAAATACGGCAGTGCTTTCAGACAAAATGAATTCATTTGATTCTGACGAGCTTACGGTTTACGATAAAAACAACTCAGTGATTTATAAAACGGAATTATCCGAAAACATTGTTGATATTAAAATTATTGGAAGGGCAGTTTATTGCCTTACCGATGACAGTGTTATCAGACTTAATTCAAAAGGCGAAATTAAAAAAACAACACCTTGTGATGTAAAAGGTGAAGGTATTGTTATTTGCTCAAAAGATGCATATTATTATACAATAGGAAGCTTAAGAAAAGGATTTTAATGATTTTATATTGTTTAAAATCATTTTATATGGTATAATCAATCATTATTTATTTGAATGGGGGTATTAAATGACCTATATCGTTGATATTATTCTTGCAGCAATTTTTGCTCTGATAATTATTATCTCGGCAAAAAAAGGCTTTTTCAAAAGCTTGTTTGATTTAATTGGGTCTATTCTCGCTTTTATTATTGCGAAGGCTCTTTCTGCATCCTTTGCGCCGGTATTGTTTGAAAATGTAATAAGGCCGGGCGCTGAAAAGTATCTGTCCTCGTCACTGTCCTCAGCAGGAACAACCGATTATTCAACACAGATTGAACAGGCACTTAATTCTATCCCTGATTCTCTCGGGGGATTAATGCAGATAATCGGCATCAACAAGGAAGCGATTATGGAAAAATTCTCTGCTGTTGACCTTAAAGGAGAAAACCCGATAGAAACAATAATGAACACAGTTGTTGAGCCCATAGGAACAGCACTCATTCAGTTCATTATGATTGCAATTCTTGCTCTGGTGTTAATTGTTGCAATCAAAATAGTTGTGAAGCTTCTGGATAAAATAATTACTGCTTTGCCTGTTGTCAAGCGCTTCAATTCTCTTTTCGGTGCAGTTTTCGGAATGCTCAGGGGAGTTATTGTGGTTGCGGTTTTCTCAATGCTTATCAGCGTTGTTGCAGGCTTTATAAGCAATGAAGCTTTCATTGAAAGTGTTGACAATTCAATTATAATTAATATTTTTGACGGTGTGCTCGCTTCATTCAGCGGCATAAATCTATAAGAAAAAGGAGTTTTTAAAATGAAAGATTTATTTAAAGGCTGTTGGACAATTCCTAACCTCTTGTCCTTTATCAGAATTCTGCTTATCCCCGTGTTTGCATATCTTTTTTATAATGATCAGAAAATTGCCGCAGTTGCAGTGCTTGCCGTTTCAGGACTTTCAGACACCTTTGACGGTCAGATTGCAAGACGCTTCAACCAGGTAAGCGCATTGGGCAAAATTCTTGACCCCGTTGCAGATAAGCTCACTCAGATCACAATTGCAGTTATGCTCTTAATTGATTTCAGAAATGCAGAAAACAGCCTTATCAGAGCTTTTGGCTGGGTTTTCCTTGTTTTCCTTATCAAGGAAGCTGTTATGATAATCGGCGGTCTTGTTATGCTTCTTATGAATATCCGTCCCGGTGCTGCTGAAATCTGGGGCAAAATTGCCACTCTTGTTTTCTATTGCGGCATGACAGTTATCATTGCAATCGGCCCCGAGGTTGGTGCTCTTAATGAAATCGTAGGCTTTGAGCTCCCCGAAATTTTAACAGGTATTATTGTAATTCTTTCAGCAATTATGACATTGATTGCATTCCTCAGCTACATGCCCGAAACCTTCAGACAGTTCAAGGAACATTTTGCAGAAAAGAAGGCTGCTAAGAAATAATCTTACATAAAAGAGCATTCTTTTATTAATTAGCAAATACAGTTTATAGGAGTACAAAATGAAAAAAATGATTTGCTCAAGATGCAAAAAAAGACCGGCTGTGATTTTTATTTCAAAGATTATTGACGGCAAAACTGTTCCCGAGGGACTTTGCATCAATTGTGCTATGGAAATGAATATAGGACCCATTAAGCAGATGATGGAGCAAATGGGTATTACCGAGGAAGATGTTGATTCAATAAGTGAGCAGTTCAGCAGCATGTTCCCCGATGCTGACGAAGAGGGCGGCTTTGAAGGCGGCGGCTCTCCCACAATGCCGTTTTTACAGGGCTTGTTCGGAGATCTTCACAACAGCCTTTCAGTTAGAAATGAAAGTGGTAATGAGAATTCACCTGCAAAAACTCACAGCGAAGCTGATGCTCCCAAGGACAAAGCCGGTGGCAGAAAAAATCGCAGAAACAAAGAGAAAAAGCGCAAGTTCCTTTCTCTTTATTGCACTGACCTTACCCAAAAAGCCAAGGACGGAAAGCTTGATAACATTATCGGAAGAGATAAGGAGCTTTCCAGAGTAATTCAGATTCTTTGCAGACGCTCAAAGAATAATCCTTGTCTTATCGGTGAGCCGGGTGTCGGTAAAACTGCAATTGCCGAAGCTCTTGCACAGAAAATTGCAAACGGTGAGGTTCCTGCAAAGCTTGCCGATAAAGAGATTCATCTTCTTGACCTTACTGCACTTGTTGCTGGAACGCAGTTCAGAGGTCAATTTGAAAGCAGAATCAAGAATCTCGTTGACGAGGTTAAGTATAACGGAAATATTATTCTGTTCATTGATGAAATTCATAACCTTGTGGGAACTGGCGATGCAGAAGGCTCAATGAATGCCGCAAACATCCTTAAGCCTGCTCTTTCAAGAGGTGAAATTCAGGTTGTTGGTGCAACAACATTTACTGAATACAGAAAGAATATTGAAAAAGACGCTGCACTTGAAAGACGTTTCCAGCCCGTTAAAATTGACGAGCCGTCAATTGAAGATGCAACACAGATACTTCTCGGCATCAAAAAGTATTATGAAGGCTACCATAGAGTGTGCATAAGTGACGCACTTGTAAAAAAGACGGTTGTTCTTTCGGAAAGATATATCACTGACAGATTCCTTCCCGATAAGGCAATCGACCTTCTTGATGAAGCCTGCACATGTGCAAATCTTCGCAATAAAGCAATCAGCGACCTTGAAATCAGCGAGCGCAAGCTCAGAGAGCTCAAGGAAGACGAAGAGGAGCTTATGAACGAAACTGAAAACATGGATTATGAGGCCATTGCAAAGCTTAAAAGCGAAATTGTTCTTTGTGAGGGTGACATTTCAAATCTCACACCGGCTGCAAACGATAACGCTGTTACTGAAGCCGATATTGCAAAGGTTATTGAGCTCTGGACCGGTATTCCTTCAAGCAAGGTTATTGAAAGCGACCTCAAAAAGCTTGCGAAGCTTGAAGACACACTTAAAAGTAAGGTTATAGGTCAGGACGATGCAATAAAAGCAATTGCCGCTGCCATAAAAAGAAGCCGTGTTCAGATAAGTCCCCGAAGAAGACCTGCATCATTCATATTTGTTGGTCCCACCGGCGTTGGTAAGACAGAGCTTGTAAAGCAGATTTCAACAGAGCTTTTCTCAACTCCCGAAACACTTATCAGGCTTGATATGTCTGAATTTATGGAAAAGCACTCAGTTTCAAGAATCATCGGCTCACCTCCGGGTTATGTGGGATATGATGAAGCAGGTCAGCTGACAGAAAAGGTAAGAAGAAAGCCTTATTCTGTTATTCTGTTTGATGAAATTGAAAAGGCTCACCCCGATGTTATGAATATTCTTCTTCAGATTCTTGATGAAGGCAGGATCACCGATGCTCAGGGCAGAACGGTAAACTTTGAAAACACCGTTATTGTTATGACCTCAAATGCAGGCAGTGAGCGTAAGGGTGGTGCACTCGGCTTCGGCAAGGAAAAGGGTGATGCAACAAAAGAGAAAATCATGAAGGCATTGTCAGATTTCCTCAGACCCGAGTTTCTTGGCAGAGTTGACGAAATTGCCATTTTCAATCAGCTTACAGTTGAAGATTTTGAAAAAATTGCAGAGCTTCTGCTTAATGAGCTGAAGGGTGCAATTCAGGAAAAGGATATTGATTTCAAATGGAGCTCCGAGGTACCGTCATATCTTGCCTCAAAGGCTCACGGCGGACAAAGGGGAGCCAGAGACCTCCGTAACCTTATCCGAAAGGAAATTGAAGACGGAATAGCTAATATTATTATAGAAAATGCAGATTCTGAGCTGTGTGCAATTGCAGCAGAAATCAAAGATGATAAATTGGTTCTCAGTTCTTTATAATCGTATTTATTGAGTAAAAAAATCCCTGATTTTTTCTTAAAAACACTTGACAATGCAATGCTGATTGTGTATAATAATCAGCGTTGCATATATCTGCGGGTGTAGTTCAATGGTAGAATCCCAGCCTTCCAAGCTGGTCGCGTGGGTTCGATTCCCATCACCCGCTCCAAATTTAATATGCGCTTGTAGCTCAGTTGGATAGAGCAACTGCCTTCTAAGCAGTAGGTCAGGGGTTCGAGCCCCTTCAAGCGCGCCAGTAAGTGGTGGATATAGCTCAGTTGGTTAGAGCGCCAGGTTGTGGCCCTGGAGGTCGTCGGTTCGAATCCGATTATCCACCCCATTTCTTTTTTTTATAGGGATGTCGTCAAGCGGTAAGACACAACACTTTGACTGTTGCATTCGTAGGTTCGAATCCTGCCATCCCTGCCAGAAAAAAGCACTTCTTCGGAAGTGCATTTTTCAATGAAATGCGCCTTACGGCGAGTGAAATAGCAATGCTATGAAATATGCTGTTGCATATGAAATATTTGCTTCGCAAATGTTAAGGGCGAATTTTATTTCACTTTCTGCGTTAGCAGAAAATTTCATAATCCGTCAGGATTATTTCATATCGCACAGCGATATTTCATTATAAGAAGAGCTGTTGCCATTTTAAGCTGTAAACACAAAAAAACGACAAGTTTCGAAAGAAGCTTGTCGTTTTTTTCCAATCCGAAGGATTGGTATGTAATCATGCGTAGCGTGTATGTAATCGCCGTAGGCGTATGGCATCACTTCTCCTTCGGATTGATTACATACATTTTATGAAATGATGACATCCACGGTGTATCGTGATTGCATATCGTTAAATACGGATTACATACAAGGCTTCGCCTTGATTTTTTGTTAACCTTCAACCATTGCAAATCAATAGTGCGTGTGATATAATCAACTCGACAAATAAGAATTTGTAGGTGAGATAATGATTATTTTAATTACAGGAGCATCACATACGGGTAAAACCGCCCTTGCTCAGAAATTACTTGACAAATATAAATATCCTTATCTGTCAATAGACCATCTAAAAATGGGCTTAATACGTAGTGGTAATACAGAACTTACCCCTATGGATGATACGGAATTAGTCGAATATCTGTGGCCGATTGTTCGTGAAATGATAAAAACTGCTATTGAAAATAATCAGAACTTAATTGTCGAAGGTTGCTATATTCCATTCGATTGGCAGAAGGACTTTGACTTTGAATATCTCAAAAACATTAAATATTATTGTCTTGTAATGACTGAGAAATATATTAGAAATCACTTTGCCGACATAAAGAAATATGCAAATGTCATTGAAAATCGTTTGGATGATGAATGGTGCACAATGGAGAGTGTGTTAGCAGACAATTTAGAAATGTTAGCCCTTGCACGAGAGCATAATGTGAACTATATACTCATTGACGATAAGTACGAAATCAATATTGAGTTATAACGATAAATTCCAATTTGTCAGTCTGGTTATTCACCAGGGGGTATACCAGTTATTTCCCGAACGCTATACTAGAGACTGTTACATCGCTTGCAACCTGTCTCGGCGAAGCCTTGGCGGAGACGGAGTGTCTTTTTATCCCCTTGCAAGCGATGTTTCATTTTAGGTTGGCACTCGCTGAAAAACGACACTTAAACTACTGATTCTGTGTAGCTTGACAGTTCGAGCCATCTTTGCTTGTCACAGAGTTACAATTCTCTCAAAGTCGCCTAAGCTCACAGAATCAATCGGTAGTGGATTCGAGGCTTGTTTAGTCCCCCTGAAAAGCATTTGAGCTTAGGAAAACGAGCTTCCGGCTTCGAGTTCGGGCTTGGGCCCTCCTTTCTATGCCGTGACAGGTAGGCATGCTTCTGTCTCCGCTAAAGCTTCGGCAAGACAAGTAGGCTTTTTGGTCTTTTGGAACCGTTTTGCACCCGGCGGGGCGGTGGGCGGGCTCGTAAACGTGCAATACCTAAGTGCACGAGGGTGTTGAAAATAAATACAAAACAAAAACCGAACCAGATTGTTTTCTGATTCGGTTTCTGGGATTAAGTGGAGTTAATACGCCATCAGCTTGGGAAAATTGAGCCCGGAATTCGCTTTTTTCGTTTTTCCTACGTACAGCCCAAGCAAATATGAAATCACATTATAATATATTGGATAAAACGTTTTATAAAATCCACTTCACAATTCAGGAGCCTATCACATCACTTGTAAGAGGTCATGGAAAATGAAATACAGCATTCGCAGAGGGTGGACAAAATCAACGCACAAAACACCACCCGCAAGACTAGGACGTCCCCAACGCCTGGAATAATCTCCTCTGCATGTGTCGTTTTATTTATTCCGGATAGCTTATACCGTTGGTGGAGGCACATCTGCACCGGGACCGGCAGCATGTGGTATCCCTATATGCGGTGTTCGATTCCATGCGATAGAATTGGGTTATATTTTCATGTAAGCCGTTGTGCGTGAGGCTCCGATTTTTCGGATTTCACCGTTATCAAGCATCTGTTTCAAGGTGCGCTCGATGAGGGAAATACTGATATCCGGGCAAGCAGCCCTGATGTCAGCTTTGCTGATTTTACCCGGTTTTTGTTCAAATATCATTCTGATGCGCTCCATCTTATTAAGTTTTACGGAGGCAACATACTCCACCCGGCGCTCAAACTCGCGGTAAGCTTTCAGGATAATACCCAGCAAATATTGCAAGAACGGGAGATTATTGTTGACTTCGGTATCCCACCCTCGGCTGCTCTCTTGCAGTGTTTCGTAATAGGTCTGCTTGTTTTCTTCAATCAATTTCTCCAGGCTGATATATTTACCCACAATATAGCCATGCTGATAAAGCAGCATAAGCGTGAGCAGGCGGCTCATACGTCCATTGCCATCATTGAATGGGTGGATGCACAGAAAATCAAAAACAAAAAGTACCAATAACATCAAGGGATCACAAACCTCCTGTGCAACAGCCTGATTGTACGCATCGCACAGAGAACGCACCGCATCCGGTGTTTCAAATGCCGGAGTCGGAGTGAAACGGACATGCTTGTTGCCCGCTGAATCTGTCTCTGCTATCAGATTATCAGCATTCTTCCAGTGTCCCCCCATGCCGGAAGGGTGGAATGAATACAAATCTCGGTGCAACTGCAAGATTGTATTCGGATTCAACGGAATATACTCGTAATTCTCATGAATGGTTCGCAGCACATCCCGATACCCTGCAATTTCCTTTTCATTGCGGTTGATGGGCTCTACCCTCTGCAATACCAGATCCTTTAATCTCGCATCGGAGGTATAGATGCCTTCGATTCTATTGGAAGCATCCGTACTTTGAATCACGGCTATTTCCAGCAGACTCTGCAGAACATCTTTTCTTGCCGTAATAAACAGCGTCTGTTTGCCCCGGTATTCATGTATAGCCGACAGCAGATTGCTTATTTCCGGCGTGAGTAAAGGCCCGGGCAAATTTGAATAATCGAATG
>JAZUNJ010000019.1:0-93870 GCA_045604105.1 Acutalibacteraceae bacterium
AACCTGCAAGTGAGATAATCCAGAAATACTTATTTTTTGCAACTGCACGAAGAGCATCTGTAAACTTAATCTGAACAACATGGGTTCTCGCCTGAACAATCTTTTCTTCAGTGTATTTATAAACAATAATACAAAGCAGAATACCGAGAACTGCAAGAATAGGATAAAGGAGACGATATACACGGATATCAGTTGTGTTAGATTTAAAAATATGCTCAGCAATAATAGGAGTGAAAAGATTTACAACTGTGGGAGCAAATGAGTAAACAACGCTCTTGATAGAAGCAACCTCTGCACGCTCCTGTGAGTTGGGTGAAAGAACATGGATAAGATTCTCATATGAATCGTAGAAGAAATAGAAGCAGAAGTGCAGCAGGAAGTTGAAAAGCATTATAAGAGCACATTTTGCTACATAAGCTCTTGTTTCACCGAAAATCATACCTTCACCTACAATAAGTGACAGCTTATCATAGGGGAACCAGACTGTTGCAAGACATATGATTGCAGTCGGTATAGCCATTGTTACAATGTAAGGTCTGTATTTACCTGCTTTATTTCTTGTGTTATCAATTATGTTGGCTCTGATTCCCGTAAGAGGGATATTGGCAAGTACTGCGATAACATACATAATGTACATATCGGTAGGGTTGATACCTAAAGTACTCGAAAGCAAGGTATTGTTTGTAGAGAGGATACAAGCATTACCTATCATTGTAAGAGCATAGGCACCGATACCGCCGCCGCAATAAGCAGCTATTTCCTTAAAGGTAATGTACTTACCTTTTTTAGGGATATTCCAATATAACCGAACATCCCTGAGAATACTCATGATTTTTTCCATATTAATTCATTCCTTCCATTTTTATCAAATACCCTTGATCCAATCAAGGCTAAATTTTGTGAAAATAATATCCTTACATTCCTGATTCGGTTCAAACAAAGCACCGATGTTACCGTCAGGCAATAAAGTCATAGAGCTGTAAACAAAATCATCTTCCTTAAGCACACGGCTGTACTTAAAGGTTTCGCCGTCGTCTTCAGACAATCTGACAGTTCCGCACATTCTGCCTTTTCTGCTTGCAGGGTTCAAAAAAACCACATAAGGCTTGTCGGCATTTTCAATTTTGATTACAGAAGACTGACATACAGGCTGTGGCAGATTATCGTCAAATCTGAAATTTTCCCAGCTTTCACCACCGTTTTTACTGTAAGCTACAGCGACACTTTTTCTTTTCTCATGATTTCTCATAAAATACTTAAGAGTACCGTCACTCTGCTCAATAACTTGTGATTCAGTGAGCATTTTGCTTTGGGTAATAAGAAAATGGTTAGCTTTGAATCCGTGAATTTTCCTCGTATTATTCGGAGTTTCACCGAGAGACCAGCTAAGTCCGTTATCGTCACTGTAAATCACGCAGCAGGAAAGGCAAAGAGGCCATTTGCGTGTGCCATAGTAAACAGGAACTACTATTCTTCCTTTGTACTTGCCGTTCTTAATTACTATTCCGCAACCGGGTCCCGGTCCGATAAAGCTCATATATTTTTTCTTTACCTGTGTATTCAGTGACACAGGCTTTGACCAAGTGAGTCCGTCATCGTCACTGTAGCACATCATAAGAGTTGATGTGCCGAACTCTCGGTAATCCGTTGAAGTGAAAAGATTTCCTACGGGCTTTGAGTCTTTTGTTACACTGCCGTCGTCGGCAACTCTGAAATCGGTTTGCTTTCCGCTTTTTGTGTAAAGGCTGTTGCCTTTCAGTAAGTATTTTTTGCCGTATTTACCTTCAACGATCTTTTCGCCTTGAGGCGTTTCACCGATACCTCTTTTACAGTTTAGTATACCTATTTCTGCCGGAGTGTGACAGTAATGCATATATATTCTTCCTGTTTCGGGAACATAAGTAAGTATCGGATCAATGGCAGCCGAGGCTTTCATTTTCTCATGACCGAACTCCTCAACGGCAACAATATAGTCACTCCATGTTTCGCCGGAATCGAAGCTTCTTCTGACAACCTTGTCTATTCTGTTAGGATTATCCTTTCCGGTGTAGTATCTGGCATCTGCACAAGCAACCACTACACCTGTTTTTGTTGTTACAATAGATGGAATTCTGTAAAAATCGGACGGTCCGCCTGTGCCCGGACCAAAAATAGTTTCAAATTTTATCATAGACAAATTTCCTTTAACAAAGTATTTATATAGCTCTGACCGTTACCTTCGGGGAAAGATCTCGTCTTATACGCAGTTGCGTATCCGTTGTTTCTGATCACAGCTATTATAATGTCCTGACCGTTTTCTTTGTTGCTTCCCTTATTTCGCGCACAACATGTGAAAGAAGCTCAAACTGAGACTCCAGTTTTGCGCTTGCTTCAAGGTTCACATTAAATCCCTCCTGTAAAAGCTATCCATATTATTCTATCAAAAATTAATCATTATTTCAATGGCTTTTTACAAGAGAATCGATATAAAAATTTTTTTATTTACAAAATACTTATAATTCTCTGATTATACTTGTGAAATGTCTGACTTATTTTTTATATCATCTTTCCAAAAGCCCCACATATTTATAAACTGTAGTTCCGGTCAGATCGTGCGCTCTCACAAATTCTAAAAGGTTAAAACTGTCCTGTTCGAATTCCTTAATAAAGTTGAATAAGCTATTCATAACATTAGCAAATTAAATATTTCATCAGCACAGCATGTTTCCGTTATCAAGAGCCGCTCTGCTTCTTCGTCTTTACAACAAAAACATTCTGCACTCTGTGGGAATTACGAGGGTAATAACCTCACCGTATAACCGTTAAGGTTATCAAAAAAATTCTTCAAGGAAGAATGTAACAATCCAATAACACTCCGAAGAAATGGAAGCTCTTTATCAGAAGCACTTTAACAGAAAATAATCCAAAGAAAAAACGGCATAGCCTAAGCTTAATCTTTTTTTGTTTCCTTATAAAAACAACCTTCTGTTATTTGGTAGTTTTATTCTACTGCATGGCAGGAGGTTAGTCGGATGTACGGAAAAGTAAGACAAAATAACTACAAAAATATTGTTATATGTCCCTCGATATGTCCCCCTAAGCCTCTGAAACCGCATCAAATAAGGAAAGAATACTTGTCTCCAAAACCGCGTGTCGGGCTTTGAGCTTGACCGCCGCCTGTGGCGGAATAAGGTAAAGCGAAAAGGCGCAGTGGTCAAAATCGCTCGGCGCTTCAAGCCGATAAGCGATTTTGGGTACCGCAAGAGGGACACGAAGTGTTTCGAGCCCTTCTGCCCCTGCCAAGAAAAAAGCACACAATGTCTATTAAGATATTGTATGCTTTTTTCAATTTAATCCGTCCTCAGGACGGATTAAATCCCACCTCTATGGGATGAAATTACTTTTGTGATGAAATCCGACTTCGTTGGGAGAAAGGACGGATTTAATTTCATCTGCTTGGCATATTTTATCTGAACAGAGTGAGGATTTTATCGCGTCTGTGTGATTTCATTGATAAGTGTTGCAACCGACGGTATAATAATTTATCGGGTGATTTCAGGGAGTATCCCCACGATGCTGCAGGACTTCTTGAAACAAGGGAAAAGGTCAATATGAGCATTAAGTCTGCACTGTGATTTTTCAACATTCTTTCAAAAAATGATGAAAAAAGTTTTTTGTAGCTATTGCATTTTTGTTTTTCTTGTGATATACTACAACGAAATCTGTTAAGGGAAGGTGAAGGACATGCTCAGAACTAATTTTTGTTTTGCTGATATTTCTTCCTTTCAGATTTGTGATAATGTTGTTTCTTTTAACGGGTAACTTTTTTGTTACCCGTTATTTTTTTAAAATGTCTTTTTATGTATTGAAAAAAACAATGAATTAAAGTATAATATTTCTGATAGGTATCTTTTTTGTCATCAATTGGCAGCTGCATACCAAATTTATGAATATTTATTCGAAATGCTTTACAAAACCTGTTTAAAAGGTGTATAATATTCGAATAAAATTGAATCTAATTTAAACTTATGCAAAAAAGGAGCAAACAAAATGAAACACTTACTTAAGCTTATAGACTGGTCAACTCAGGAAATTCTTGATTGCCTTGATTTAGCAGACAAGCTCAAGGCAGAAAAGAAGGCAGGTATTAAGCATCCCATTCTTGAAGGAAAAACTCTCGGTATGATTTTTCAGAAGTCATCAACAAGAACAAGAGTATCCTTTGAGGTCGGTATGTATGACCTTGGCGGAACTCCCTTGTTCCTTTCATCAAAGGACCTTCAGATAGGCAGAGGTGAGCCTGTTCAGGATACTGCAAGAGTGCTTTCACGCTTCCTTGACGGCATCATGATAAGAACCTTCGACCAGCAGGAGGTTGAGGACCTTGCAAAATATGGCTCAATTCCCATAATCAACGGCCTCACAGACTTCTGCCACCCCTGTCAGGTGCTTGCAGACCTGCAGACAATCCGTGAGTACAAGGGTAAGGATTTAAAGGGCAAAAAGCTCTGCTACATAGGTGACGGAAACAACATGGCAAACAGCCTCATCGTTGGCTGCATCAAGGTTGGTATGAAGGTTGCAATTGCCTGCCCCAAGGGTTATGAGCCTGATGACAGCATTGTTGCATGGGCACACGAAAACGGTGACCTTCTTGTAACAGAGGATATTCTTGAGGCTGCAAAGGGCTCCGATGTTCTTTACACAGACGTATGGGCATCAATGGGTCAGGAAAATGAAGCAAAGATAAGACAAAGAATTTTCAAAAAATATCAGATTAACGATGAAGCAGTTGCTGCTGCAAACGATGGCGTGATGGTGCTTCATTGCCTTCCTGCACACAGAGGTGAGGAAATCACTGACAAGGTGCTTGAAGAGCATGCAGCAGAGGTTTTCGACGAAGCTGAAAACCGTCTCCACGCCCAGAAGGCTGTGCTTGTAAAATGCTTTACTGAATAATGCTTTTTAAATGCAAAATGCAAAATTGCGGGCAACATCAGATAAATCGGGAAGCTTGTACCCGCTGAGTTTACAAATATAACCTAAGGGTTGTTACAGACGGTTACCCTGATAAATGCAAAACTAACTTAAGTCAGAATATCATAGAAAGGAAGTTTCACGGACCTTCCGTGAACAAGGTGGTACGAATGAAAAAACGTTATTTGGTCCTGCAGGACGGAACAGTGTTTGAAGGCTACGCCTTCGGTGCTGAAAAATGTGCAGTGGGTGAGCTTATTTTCTCAACAAATGTGGTAGGCTACATTGAAACCCTAACTGACCCCTGCTATTACGGACAGATTGTTATGCAGACCTTCCCTGCAATCGGCAATTACGGCATAATTGAGGAGGATTTCGTTGGTGAAGCAAAGCTCAACGGTTATGTTGTGAGGGAATACTGCGATTATCCTTCAAATTTCAGATGTGAATATGACCTTGACACCTTCCTGAAAAACAACAATATTCCCGGAATTTACGGTGTAGATACCCGTGAAATCACAACAATAATAAGAGACAAGGGCATCATGAACGCCGCAATCTGCGACGAAGTGCCGCCCACCTTTGACGGAATAAAGAAATTCAGAATTGCTGATGCTGTGAAAAACACTGCAGCCAAGCAGAAGTCAGAATTTGTACCCAAATCTGATGTAAAGGCACATGTTGCAATTCTTGACCTCGGCTCAAGCAAAAACCTTGAAATCAATCTCATGGATAAGGGCTACAAGGTAACTCTTATGCCATATAACAGCAAGGCTGAGGATATCCTCGCTCTTTCTGCAGACGCTCTTGTAATCACCGAGGGCGCAGGCAACCCCAAGGAAAATGCTGAGATTATTTCCGAGGTATCACAGCTCTTCGGCAAAATCCCCATGGTGGGAATCGGACTCGGTCATCAGATTATGGCACTTGCAAAGGGTGCTGACACTGAAAAGCTTCTTTACGGTCACCACGGCGGAAATCAGCCTTCAAAGGTTGTGGGTACTGACAGAACTCTTATTACAAGCCAGAATCACAACTATGCAGTAATTGCCGAAACTGTTAAAAACGGTGAAATCACTCACATCAACATGAACGATAAAACTGTTGAAGGAATTGCATATAGAGACGATAAGGCACTTTCAGTGCAGTTTATTCCCGCTGAAGAGTGGATTGTTGAAACCATAGAGAATTTGAAATAAGGAGGAGTTAAAAATGCCGCTTAATAAAGACATAAAAAAGGTACTCGTAATCGGTTCAGGCCCCATTGTTATCGGTCAGGCTGCCGAATTCGACTATGCAGGCGCTCAGGCATGCCGTGTTCTGAAGGATGCAGGCGTAAACGTTGTTCTTGTTAACTCCAACCCTGCAACAATCATGACAGATAAGGCTCTTGCAGACGAAATATATCTTGAGCCTCTCACAACTGAAACAGTTAAACGTATCATTGAAATTGAAAAGCCCGATTCACTTCTTGCAGGTCTCGGCGGTCAGGTCGGTCTCACCCTTGCAATGCAGCTGTGGAAGGAAAACTTCCTTCAGAGCCACGGCGTGAAGCTCATCGGTACAGACGTTGAAGCCATTGACAAGGCAGAGGACAGACAGCTTTTCCGTGACACAATGGATGCCATCGGTCAGCCCTGCATACCTTCCGACATTTCAAACGATGTTGAAACCTCTGTTGAAATTGCAAACAGAATCGGCTACCCGGTAATCATCCGTCCCGCATTCACCCTTGGTGGTGCAGGCGGCGGTGTTGCATATAACGAGGAAGAGCTTCGTCTTGTTGCAAAAACAGGTCTTGATGCTTCACCCATCACTCAGGTGCTTGTTGAACGCTATATCAAGGGCTGGAAGGAAATTGAATTTGAAACCATGCGTGACAACGCAGGCAATGCAATTGCAATCTGTTCAATGGAAAACTTTGACCCCGTTGGTGTTCACACAGGCGACAGTATTGTTTGCGCACCTGCTCTCACTCTTTCCAATAAGGAATATTCAATGCTCCGTCAGGCAGCACTTGATATTGTTTCCGCACTTAAAATTGTGGGCGGCTGTAACTGTCAGTTTGCTCTTAATCCCGAATCCTTTGAATATGCAGTTATTGAGGTTAACCCCAGAGTTTCCCGTTCATCTGCTCTTGCTTCAAAGGCAACGGGCTATCCCATTGCCAAAATGACAACAAAGCTTGCACTCGGCTATAATCTTGACGAAATTCTCAACGATATCACAGGTAAGACCTGTGCCTGCTTTGAGCCCAGTGTTGACTATGTTGTTGTTAAGTTCCCCAAATGGCCCTTTGATAAATTCCTTGGCTCAAGCCGTAAGCTCGGCACTCAGATGAAGGCTACGGGTGAGGTTATGTCCATTGGTCATTCCTTTGAAAATGCAGTTATGAAGGCAATAAGAGGTGCAGAAATTTCACTCGACAGCCTCAATGCTGCCCCCATCAGCGACCTTCCCTTACTCGAAAGACTTGATATTGCCGACGACAGACGTATTTTCACAATTTTCGAAGCCATCAAGGCAGGTGTTTCAATTGAAAAGATTCATGAAATAACAGCTATTGACGAATGGTTTATTGCAAAGCTTAAAAACCTTGCAGATTTTGAAAACGAAATCAGCGGCAAGACCATTGATAAGGACACATATATCAAAGCCAAAAAGCTTGGCTACACCGATAAAACACTTGCGAAGTTCTGTACCTTTGACCCTGCCTTCCACCTTGAGGCTTCCTATAAAATGGTTGATACCTGCGGTGCAGAATTCAGTGCAACAACACCTTATTTCTATTCATCCTATGACAAGGCATGCGAAGCAAGACGCTATGAGCGTTCAGGCAAGCCCGTTGTCATGGTGCTCGGCTCAGGTCCCATCAGAATCGGTCAGGGTATTGAATTCGACTACTCCTCAGTTCACTGCGTATGGACACTCAAGGAGCTCGGATATGATGTTGTTATTGTTAACAACAACCCCGAAACCGTTTCAACAGACTATGACACAGCTGACAGACTTTATTTCGAGCCTCTTTGTGAAGAGGACGTTATGAACATCATCAAGGTTGAAAAGCCCGTTGGTGTTGTTGTTGCCTTCGGCGGTCAGACCGCTATCAAGCTTACAAAGTTCCTTGACGATAACGGTATTAAGATTCTCGGCACCTCTCAGGAGGGTATTGACACTGCAGAGGACAGAGAAAAGTTTGACGCACTTCTTGAAAAATTCGGCTTCCTTCGTCCCAAGGGATGCGGTGTTATGACACTTGAGGAAGCACTTGAAGCTGCAAACAGACTCACATATCCCGTGCTTCTTCGTCCCTCATATGTTATCGGCGGTCAGAATATGATGATTGTTCATAACGATGTTGAGGTTGAAAGATATATGAAGAAGATTCTTTCAACAGGCATTGAGAATCCGGTACTTGTTGATAAATATATGAAAGGCACGGAAATTGAGGTTGATGTTATTTCCGACGGTAAGGATGTTCTTATTCCCGGTATTATGCAGCATATTGAACGTGCGGGTGTTCATTCAGGCGACTCAATCGCTGTTTATCCGCCCTATTCACTTACGGATAAGATGACTGAAACTGTTGTTAACTGCTCCGAAAAGCTTGCTCTTGCACTCGGTACAAAGGGACTTGTTAACATTCAGTACCTTATCTATGAAAATCAACTTTATATCATTGAGGTTAACCCCAGAGCTTCAAGAACAATTCCTTACATCAGTAAGGTTACAAACGTACCCATGGTTGACCTTGCAACAAAGGTTATGACTGGCACTCCTCTCAGAGAGCTCGGCTACGGCACAGGACTTTACGAGGCACCGCCTTACTTTGCAGCTAAGGCTCCCGTATTCTCCTTTGAAAAGCTCAATGATGTCAACAGCTACCTTGGCCCCGAAATGAAGTCCACAGGTGAGGTTCTCGGTATCGGTAAAACCCTTAACGAGTCATTGTTCAAGGCTCTTGTTTCCTCAGGCTTCAGTGTGAAGCCCACATCAGGTAGCAATGAGCTCGGCGTGCTTCTTTCTGTTGATGAGCATGACCTTGATGAAATTGTTTCAATTGCAAAGAAAATGCAGGATCTCAGCATCAACATTTTTGCCACAAAGGAAACAGCAAGAGCAATTGTAAACCTTGGCATAAATGTTACCTATGTAAAGGGTATCAAGGAAAGTGATTACTGCTTCAAACTTCTTGAAAGCGGCAAAATCAACTTCATCGTTTACACAGGCGCTCTTTTCGACGAAACAATGGATAACTTCATTGCTTTGAGAAGAAAGGCTCTTCAGCACGGTATTGCCTGCTTTACATCGCTTGACACTGCAAATGCAATGCTTGACATTATGGCAAGTAATTACACCCAGCAGAACACAGAGCTTATTGATATCAACTCAATGAGAAAAGTGAGAAATAAGTTCCGTTTTGCAAAAATGCAGGGTACAGGTAATGACTACATCTTCATTGATAACCGTAACGGTGAAATCACATGTCCCGAATCGCTCTGCATCAACTTCTGCGACAGACACACGGGTATCGGCGGCTACGGTATTGTTCTTTTAGAAAATTCAGAGGTTGCTGACGGTAAAATGAGAATATTTAACCGTGACGGCAGTGAAGGTAAAATGGCAGGTAACGCAATACGCTGTGTTGCCAAGATGCTTTATGACAAGAACATTGTTAGAAAAGAGGAAATGACAATTGAGACCGGTGCCGGCATCAAAAATGTGAAGGTATATACCTCTAACGGCAGAGTTGTTTCCACTGAGGTATACATGGGCAAGCCCACCTTCGTACCTTCTGAGCTTCCCTGCACATTGGACGAAGACAGAATCATTGACTATCCTATCACAATCGGCTCAGGCTCATATAATATCACCTGTGTTGGTGTGGGTAACCCTCACTGTGTTGTATTCCTGAAGGATATTGACTCACTTGACCTTAACGAAATCGGTCCTTACTTTGAAAAGGCTGACATCTTCCCTGAAAGAATCAACACTGAATTTGTGAGAGTGGTCAACCGCCACACAATTAAAATGAGAGCCTACGAAAGAGGTAACAAGGAAACCTTTGCCTGCGGTACCGGTGCTGCAGCTGCAGTTGTTGCTGCTGTTGAAAACGGCTTCTGTGACAAGGGTGAGGAAATCACCGTCAAGCTTAAGGGCGGTGACCTTGCAGTTACCTATGACGACAACGGTATCTTCCTTACAGGTAACGCTGTTCTCATTTACGAAGGCGAAGCTGAATATTGATAAAAAAGCGCCCTTCGGGTGCTTTTTTAAATGCATAATGCAAAGTGTAAAATTGCGCCAGTACTTTGAGGTGGAAATTAATTACTATCAGTTTAATTTTTGATGTAAAGTTTCAGACCTAACTATCTTGTTGACAATTAGATTTGTTATTGTTATATACTATATAAAAGTCGTGAGATTATGAAATTATTATTTTGTAAACTACTGTCTAATATAGGTTTTTTTATCACTGTTGTTTATTGTGTTTTAAATACAACAGCGATAATTATTGTTGAATCAGAATTATGGGTTAAAGCCCAATGGTTCACAGATATTGTTCTTGGAGTTGATGTTTTCACTTGGCACATATTTGGAATTTTTTCTATATTTACATTTATAGTGAAATTGTGGTTGAATACTAAATATGTAGAAGATAAAGCTAATAAAATTTGGTTTGATGTTCAGTCAATATCACACTTATTGTTTATGGCAGGAAGTTTTATAGGAATATATTATATATTTGAGAATAGTTTTTAAAACTATAGACAACGGCACTCTTCAAGGGTGCTGTTGTTTTGTATAATTAACTGATAAAGTCTTGAAAAAACAACTGATTTAATATATAATATTAATTTAGATTTTATAGTTCAGGAGAATATATAAATGAGTAAAAAAGTAATTGTAATCGGGGCAGGTGCTGCAGGCCTTATGGCGTCTGGCGTTGCTGCCGAAAACGGAAACGATGTCCTTTTGATTGAGCGTAACGATAAGGTAGCCCGTAAGGTTATGATAACTGGTAAGGGCCGATGCAATGTTACCAATAACTGCACAATGATAAATGAGCTTATCGCCGCTGTTCCGACAAACGGAAGG
This sequence comes from Acutalibacteraceae bacterium, assembly GCA_045604105.1. GTDB lineage: Bacteria > Bacillota > Clostridia > Oscillospirales > Acutalibacteraceae > UBA6857. Next base: position 11,056 of record JAZUNJ010000019.1, read on the forward strand.
TTTCTTTACGGTGCGTTTTCTCGCTTTATGCCTATTGATACAATGGAATTTTTTGAAGATATGGGAGTACCCTTAAAGGTTGAAAGGGGCAACAGAGTCTTCCCTGAAAGCGACAGAGCCTCGGATATTGTTGATGCACTCAACGCCTTCAGTCAGGATGCAGGTGTAAAAAGAGTCAAGGGCAGAGCCACTGGCCTTGTTATCCTTGACGGAGCCGTTAAAGGGGTCGTGACAGAAGAAGGCGACGAATACGAAGCCGACAGCGTGATTATCGCAACGGGTGGTGCATCATATCCCATAACCGGATCCACGGGTGACGGCTACGAACTTGCAAAGCAGGCTGGTCACACCATAGTTGATCTTAAGCCTTCTTTGGTGCCTTTGGTCTGCCACGAGGGCTTCTGCTCAGATTTGCAGGGTCTTTCACTCCGTAATATTGAAATCAGCGTTTTCGATAGTGAAACCTATAAAGAGGTTTATACAGATTTCGGCGAAATGCTCTTTACCCATTACGGTGTATCGGGTCCCGTAATTTTAAGCGCAAGCTCACACCTTAAGGATGTGAAGCCAAGAAGATATGAAATTCACATTGACCTGAAGCCTGCCATAACCTATGAGCAGCTTGACAAAAGGATTCAGCGTGATTTCCTTGAAAACACAAACAAAAATTTCATAAATGCTCTTGATGCTCTTCTTCCCAAAAAGCTTGTGCCTGTTATTGTGAGGTTAACGGGCATTAAGCCTTCAACAAAGGTCAATCAGATAACAAAGGAGCAGAGAGGAACCCTTGTGAACCTTCTGAAGGACCTGAAGCTTACCGTTATGAAATTCAGACCCATTGAAGAAGCAATTGTAACCTCTGGCGGAGTTTCAACAAAGGAAATTGACCCGAAGACAATGGAATCAAAAATCTGCAAGGGACTTTTCTTTGCAGGTGAGGTTATAGATGTTGACGCCTACACAGGCGGCTTCAATCTGCAGATTGCCTTTTCAACGGGCAGACTTGCAGGGGAAGCACAATAAATGCAAAATGCAAAGTGCAAAATGCAAAATTGCGGGAAGGCAGAGCAGAAAGAAGAACAATCTACCCGCTGGGTTTACTGAAATATGATTATATTAAAAGGAGACAAATTATGAGAATTATCAATGTGGCAATTGACGGTCCTGCAGGTGCAGGCAAAAGCACAATATCAAGAAAAGCAGCAGCTGAAATGGGATACATCTATATAGATACAGGTGCTCTTTACAGAACAGTAGGTCTTAATGCCATGCGTCAGGGCGCAGACCTTCAGAGTGACGACTCAATCATTGCAACCCTCAGCGATGAGCTTAAGGTTGAGCTCCGTTTCATTGACGGTGAACAGAGAATGTTCCTTTGCGGTGAGGATGTTTCGGAAGATATCAGAACTCCCGAGGCTTCAATGGCTGCATCACGTGTTTCAGCTGTTCCGAAGGTAAGAGAATACCTTTTTGACCTGCAGAAGAATCTTGCAAAAAACAATTCATGTGTCATGGACGGCAGAGATATCGGTACTGTTGTGCTGCCCGATGCAGATGTTAAAATTTTCCTCACTGCAACACCTGAAGCAAGGGCTGAAAGACGCTATAAGGAGCTTTGTGAAAAGGGCATGGAGGTTGAGCTTTCAGATGTTCTTGCAGACATGAAAAAGCGTGACTATGACGACTCACACAGAGCAATTGCTCCCCTGAAGCAGGCAGACGATGCAATCCTTTGCGACACAAGTGAGCTCACACTTGAAGAATCAATTAACCTTGTTATAAACACAATCAAGAAAAACATATAAATCACAAATTTTCGGTTAACCTATAAAGGAAAGTTATTTTATAGGTGTGATTGAAATGCATTTTGATTATTCTCAGGTAAAAGACAGCAAGCTTTACGGATTTGTTGTGCCGCCCTTGTGGGTATTGTCGAAAATTGTGTATAAATCCCATTGCAGCGGCAAAGAAAACATACCCTCCGAGGGGAAGCTGATAATTGCATGCAACCATGTTGCATTTTCAGACCCTGCTCTCATTGTTGCAAACTGCCCCAGAAGGGTCCATTACATGGCAAAAAGCGACCTTTTTGAAAACCCTGTGCTTGCAAAGCTTTTTGCTCAGATGAATGCCTTTCCCGTCAGAAGGGCAACCTCAGACAGAAAAGCACTGCGGTATGCAAAGGAAATTCTTGACGGCGGCGGTGTGCTCGGTATTTTTCCTGAGGGCAGAAGAGTCAGAGGGGGAGTACGCCCCCAGGAAGGCAGGTCAGGTATCGGCTATCTTGCAAGAGTGACGGGTGCCGATGTGCTTCCCTGCTGCATTTATAAAAAAGAAAAGCCCTTCCGTTCCCTCGCAAGGGTACGCTTCGGCACTGTTATAAAAAACAGTGAGATGGGCTTTGAGGGCAATGACAAATCGGCTGAAATGAAAAGAGCCACAGTTTTAATAATGAACAGAATCAATGAATTATGGGAGGAAGAACGGTGCAGATCGAAGTAGCAAAAACGGCAGGCTTCTGTTTCGGTGTGAACAGGGCTGTGAACATGCTTGAAAAACTGGTTGATGAAGGCCGCAGGGTGTGTACTCTTGGGCCTATTATTCATAATCCTGTTGTTATTGAAGAGCTTTGTGACAAGGGAGTTATGACAATTGACAGACCTGAGGATGTACCTGAAGGCTATGAGGTTGTGATTAGAGCTCACGGTGTTACAAAAGAGGTTCAGGAAAAAATGGATGAGCTTTGTGTAAAATACGTTGATGCAACCTGCCCCTATGTTCTTAAGATTCACAGAATCATAAAGGAAAATTCAAAGAAGTCAAACGTTGTTCTCATTGCAGGTGATGAAAAGCACCCTGAGGTCTGTGGCTTCAGAAGTCACTGCAAGGGTGAGTCTTATGTTTTCAGAAATGAAGAGGAGCTTCTTGAAATTCTTGAAAATCACCCCGAATTTTCTAATGAGGAAATTATTGTTGTTGCACAAACAACTTTTTCCGTAAAAGAATGGAAAAAATCCGCAAAAATTATTCAAAAAGTATGTACAAATTCGAATTCTTTTGATACAATATGTAAAGCGACTCAGGACAGGCAGAATGAAGCGGCTGAGCTTTCATTAAAATCCGATGCAATGATTGTCATCGGAGGACGCTTCAGCTCCAACACCGTGAAGCTGAAAAATGTCTGTGAGCAGAATGCTGAAACCTTTCTCATTGAGAGGGTGGACGAAATGAAGGGTATTGATTTTTCACCCTTCAGAAAAATTGGTATAACAGCGGGTGCATCCACACCTGCACGTATAATAAAGGAGGTTGAAGTCATTATGACCGAAAACTTTAATGAACAAAAAAATTCAAAGGAGACTATGGATCAGGAGTTGTTCTATGCAGCAGTAGATAGCATTGACGATACAAGTGATAATCCGAATGTTGTTGGCATCGTTGTTGGCATCGCACCTAATGAGATTCAGGTTGATATCGGCAGAAAGTACGCCGGCTTTATCCCTGTTGAAGAGTACAGCAATGATCCCACAGCCGATCCGGCAAAGGAACTCAAGATCGGTGACGAGCTCAATCTCATTATCATGAAAACAAATGATAATGAAGGCACCATGAAGCTTTCAAAGCGTCTTTACGACAGAAGAGCGTCATGGAAGAATATTGTTGCAGCAAAGGAAAACGATGAAATCGTTGAAGCTGTTGTTGCAGAAGCTGTAAGAGGTGGCGTTATTGCATATCCCATGGGTGCAAGAGTATTCATTCCTGCTTCACTCACAGGTCTTGCAAAGGATGAAGACCTCAGCCAGCTTGTTAAGCAGACTGTTAAGTTCAGAATCATTGACCTTGACGAGCAGAAGAAGAGAGTTGTCGGCTCAATCCGTGCAGTTCTTCGCGAAGAGCGCAAGGAAGCTGTTGACGCTTTCTGGGCAAACATTGCTGAAGGCCAGGAATTCACAGGTACTGTTAAGTCACTCACAAACTACGGTGCATTCGTAGACCTTGGCGGCGTTGATGGTATGGTACATATCTCCGAGCTTTCATGGAAGAGAATCAAGCATCCTTCAGAAATCGTTAATGTTGGCGATACTGTTAAGGTATATGTTAAAGCTCTTGACAGCGAAAAGAGAAAGATTTCTCTCGGCTATAAGAGAATCGAAGACAATCCCTGGGAAATCCTCAAGAGAGATTATCCCGTTGATTCAGTTGTTGACGCAACAGTTGTTGGTCTCACAACCTTCGGTGCATTCGCAACAGTTATTGACGGCATCGACGGCCTTATCCACATTTCACAGATTGCTGACCGTCATATCGCATCTCCCAAGGAAGTTCTTTCCGTTGGCGAGGTTGTTAAGGTTAAGATTACTGAAATCGACTTTGATAAGAAGCGTGTAAGCCTTTCAATCCGTGCTCTTCTTGAGCCCGCAGCAGAAGCTGTGGAAGCAGCAGAAGAAGCGGTTGAAGAAGCTGTTGAAGCAGTTGAAGAAGCTGCAGACGCTGAATAATTCAAGAATCAAAGCACTCCGAGCTGTTCGGGGTGCTTTTGTTAATTTAAAATACTTGATTAACAATTGAAAATATGTTATTATAAATCAGTTGTGTAAAGCTTAAAAGACAAACGATTTTTCAGATTAACAAAATCTATAAAGGATTTTTAAATTCAGGAGATATATTAATGAAATTTTGTAAAAAAGGATTATTGACGCTTTTTGTGTTTGTGTCTGTTCTTCTTTGTGTGACATTGCCTTGTGAAGTCCGTGCCGCCGAAGACACTGTGACAGGCATTGATGATTTAACAAAAAACATAATAATGTATTACGATGATGAGCTGTCACTTTCTGATTATAATTCAGTAATAATCATAAACGGCGGTGAGCCCACATCATATAAGGTGGGCTACGGTGTGCCCGAAAACACAAGGGACGATGCTGTTATTTCTCTTTCGGGAAGTACCTTGCATGCAACAGGTGTCGGTACAGCTTTAATCATCCTTGAAAACAGTGAAGGCACTTATGAATACACGGTCACAGTTAAAGCTGCTCCCATTTCCATGTTTCTTCTCATCGGTCAGAGCAACATGAGGGGCACGGGCGGTGATGCTTCACAGTCTGTGGCAAACACAAACGGTCAGGTTTATTCCAGCAACGGTTATCAGAGTGACCTGACAGTCAGCAATGCTGTTGAGTTTATTCCCTCAGCACTTGCAGGGGAAAAGTCAAAAATCAATACCGTCGGCACAACAAATTATCTTTCGAAGAATCCTGTTAACATGCTCACTGAAACAGGCAATGGAAAAATAGGTCCTGACAGTGGTCTTGCCTATCAGTGGAACAAAATGACGGGGGATAAGGTGTGGACGGTAAACGCCGCCCACGGTGGCACTGTTATTTCAAAATGGCTTAAGGGAAAAAGCGAATATGAGCAGGCAGTGGCAATGTTCAAAGCTGCACAGAAGGTTATGGCTAATGAAATTGCTGCAGGACACTTCGAATTAAAAAATTACGGCTATTTCTGGCTTCAGGGCTGCTCAGACGATACAAAAACAGCTCTTTATTATTACAATTGCTTCATGTCAATGCACAATGATCTTAAAAATGACCTTGCTTTTGATTTTGACGGTGACGGACTTAAAGAGTTTTTTGAATTTGCTGACATCATAATGCCCAGAGCAGGTGGAGAAAAACGTACCGGCTACAGACGGGGTGACTACACCGATACTATGGATAAGTCCCATTATCAGTCTTTTTTTGACCTTGAAATGAGGGGACAGAGGGTTGCTCAGTATTACATTTGCAACACTCCGGGTAATGATATCCACCTTGTTTCAAATGCAAGTGAAGCCTGGGTTTACATGCCCGACGGCACAGACGGTGTGTCGGCTTATTTCAATAAGTATTATCCCGAAGGAAAAATTGACTATCCCGTTCAGGTGCAGCAGGCCGAAGACTGGTATACGCCCGTAACCCCCGCAGCTGTTCATGATAGTCTGCATTATAATCAGATCGGCTTTAACGAAATCGGTATTGATGCGGCAAGAAATGCAGCTTATACCCACGGCAGAGCTCAGAAGCCCGAAAATGTGCCCACAACCGTCAGGTTTTATGACTGGACAGGCTATAAAGAGGTGCCCTCGGTTGACCCTTCAGCTGTTGAAAAGCCCTCAACACTTGTTGTGCCCGTTGTTTATCCCGTTTATGAATCGAAGAATGTTCAGTTCAGCATTTCGGGAAACGGTGTAAGCTATGAGCTTTATGACCTTCTGTCTGAAGTCGGCACAGGTGACGGAGCAACGCTTACTGCTACAGTTAATAATTTTGAAAAGACAGTTACAATAAACGGCAATTCACCTGAGCTTCACACAAAGGAACACACCCTTGTTTTTGTGAAGGAAACGGCTGCCACATGTACCTCAAACGGCTATTCATCCTACATTTACTGTAAGGACTGTAACGAAACAATCAAGCAGAAGAAGCCTACATATCCGGAATTGGGACACAAGCTGACTTCTTATGAAAAAAGCAGTGAAGCAACCTATTTTTCTGATGCGAAAAAGACCAGAAGATGTACCGAATGCAGTTATAAGAAAACAGTTGACATAACAGGAACAAAGCTTATACTCGGCAAAAGCTCAAGGGTTACGGCCTCCTCAACCGAAAGCAGTGTTAAGCTCAGATGGAATTCAGTTAAGAATGCTACAGGCTATAAGGTTTATGTATATTCAAAAAACAGCCTTAAGGAGCTCGGCAGCACAAGCTCCCTGAGCTACAGCATCAAAAAGCTGAATACGGGAACAAAATATAAATTTGCCGTAAGAGCATATATCAAAAAAAGCGGTAAAACCGCATTGTCTCCCAACTATCAGTATGCGGAGGTGTATACCGTACCTTCCGCGCCCTCCGTTGTAAAGGCGACAAGAACAGATTCATCTGTAACTCTCAGATGGTCTTCTGTCAAAGGCGCCACGGGATACAGAGTTTATGTTTATAATAAGGGCTGGAAAAAGGTGAAATCCACAAATTCCACCTCCTTTAAAATAACGGGACTGAAATCGGGCAAAAAATATATTTACTGTGTAAAGCCCTATATCAAGTTTGCAGGTGACACCCTCTGGGGGGATTACAAAAAGGTATCATTTTACACTCTGCCTGCAACCCCGAAGGTAAGAACTGCCTCCACAGCAAAGGGCAGAGCAACCGTTGCCTGGAAGGACCAGAGCTCGGAAAGTGGCTATCAGGTGTGGTATTCTTCTTCCGAAAAGGGCAAATATAAAAAGGTTGGAAATTACAAGGCAGACACGGTGAAAATTTACCGTAAGGGACTTAAAAGCGGAAAGAAATACTATTTTAAAGTAAGAGCCTATAAAAAGGTTGGAAGCGACTATATGTACAGCTCCTACAGTGCTCCCGTATCTGTGAAAATCAAATAAATGCGAAAGCAGCAGATGTTCATTGTAGCTTCTGTTGCTTTTCTTTTTTTACCTTATTTCTCATATTGACAAAATTCAATATTCGTCTTATAATATAAACAATCGAACAAATGTTCTGTGAGGTGAAGACAAAATGGAGCGCCTTATAATACACTCCGACATGAATTCCTGCTATGCATCAATTGAGTGCAGCCTTAATCCTGAGCTTCGGGGTAAGGCGGTGGCTGTTGCCGGAAGCGTTGAAGACAGACACGGAATAATTCTGGCTAAAAGTGAGGAGGCTAAAAAATGCGGAGTGAAAACTGGGGAAGTAATCTGGCAGGCAAAAAAGAAATGCCCTGAGCTGATTGTTGTTCCGCCTCATTTTGACAAGTATATTAAATATTCGAACCTTGCTTATGAAATCTATTCACGCTATACGGATATAATTGAGCCTATGGGGCTTGATGAGGTGTGGTGTGACCTTACGGGAAGTATGAGAATGTTCGGAAGCGTTGACAGAATTGTGAATGAAATCCGTGAAACCATCAAGTCGGAGCTGGGTATTACTGTTTCAATCGGTGTATCCTTCAATAAGACCTTTGCAAAGCTTGGAAGTGACCTTGCGGGAAGAGACGAGGTATGCATAATAACAAAGGATAATTTCAGGGAAAAGGTGTGGCCCTTGCCTGTGAGAGCCATTTTCGGCATTGGTCCCAAAACGGGCAAAAAGCTTAACAGCTACGGTATTTATACCTTAGGTCAGCTTGCAGAGTGCTCACCCCATTGGCTGAAGCTTATTTTCGGAATATGCGGTGAAGAAATGCATAATAAGGTAATGGGGCTTGACTTTTCTCCCGTTGTGTCACAGGAAATGTACCCGGGTGTTAAAAGCGTCGGTCACGGAATTACCTGCACGGCAGACCTTGTTGACAGTGAGGAGGTATGGAAGGCTTTTCTTTCCCTTTCTCAGAGTGTGTCAGAACGGCTTAAGGCATCAGGCCTTGAAGCAAAGGGCGTGCAGATAACCGTAAGGGATAATCAGCTGATTTCAAGGCAGTTTCAGTGTAGCACTCAGTTTGAAACACAGTCTGCTGTTGAAATTGCAAAAACAGCCTTTGATCTGTTTGAAAAAAATTACACATGGCTTCATGACATCAGAAGCGTAACGGTTACGGCAATAAATCTGCAAAGTGAAAACAGTCCCGTTCAGCTTGAAATGACAGGGGATTACCTCAGGCATGAAAGGCAGAAGAAAATTGATGATGCCGTTCTGGATATCCGCCGCCGGTTCGGTGCAGATGCGGTTTTCAACTGTTGCCTTATGACTGAAAATAAGCTGCCCGAAAACAAAGGAAAGGTGCCTGTTCCCTTCATGAGGCACCGTGAGGGGTGATTGAATGGAAACAAGAAAGGTCTTCGTCAGGGTGTTGGTACAGTTTGACGAGGAGGGCAATGTTCTTCCCGTGAATATTACATGGGAGGACGGCAGAAAATATGAAATTGACAGGGTTACGGATATAAGGCGTGCCTGCGCCATGAAGGTTGGCGGCACTGCCATACGCTATACTGTGAAAATAAACGGCAGAACCACCTACCTTTATGAGGACGAGGGAAAGTGGTTTGTGGAAAGTTCTCTCAAAAAATCTTGATTTTTTGAGAGAAATAGTGTAAAGTATAAGTGTTGTGCAAAAATGTGAAATCTTCCACTATATTTAGTGATTTTTGATTTTTTATGAAAGGAAACTGATAAATCATGGCAAAAAAATCAGGATATTCCGATATTGATATTGAAATGCTGGAGGGTGCCGACAGAGTCAGAAAAAGACCTGCCGTTATTTTCGGCTCAAACGGTATTGCCGGCTGTGAGCACTCTGTTTTTGAAATTCTTTCCAACTCAATTGACGAAGCAAGAGAGGGTAACGGTGACAAAATTATTGTGACCAGATTCTCTGACGGCTCTGTTGAGGTTCAGGACTTCGGACGAGGAATTCCCGTTGGCTACAATGAAAAATATGACCGTTATAACTGGGAGCTTGTTTTCTGTGAAATGTATGCAGGCGGTAAATATAAGACCAACTCAGGCGGCAGCTATGAATATTCTCTCGGTCTTAACGGCCTTGGCCTTTGTGCCACTCAGTTTGCAAGTGAATATATGGATGCCGAAATCAAATACGGCGGGGACAAGTATACCCTTCATTTCGAAAAGGGTGAAAACATTGGCGGCCTTATGTCGGAGCCCTATTCCAAAAAGGATACGGGCACAAGAATCAGATGGAAGCCTGACCTTGAGGTTTTCACCGATATTGACATTTCCCTTGAGTATTATCAGCAGGTTATGCAAAAGCAGGCAATTGTTAACCCGAAAATCCGATTCGAGCTGAAAAATCAGATTAAGGGCGGCTTTGAAACCTTCGTTTATTATTATGAAAACGGTATCAGTGACTATGTTAAAGAAATTGCAGGTGATGATGCAATTTCCTCTGTTCAGTACTGGCAGGCCGAAAGAAGCGGTAAGGACAGAGAGGATTTGCCTGAGTACAAGGTAAGACTCAATGTGGCGCTGACCTTTTCAAACAAAAAGCAGCTTATTGAATATTATCATAACTCAAGCTTTCTTGAATTTGGCGGCTCTCCCGATAACGCTGTTAAGAGCGCCCTTGTTTCACAGATTGACTCGTATCTCAAACAAAGCGGAAAATATGCAAAAAGTGACACTAAAATCAAATTTCAGGATATTTCCGACTGCCTGATTCTTGTGTCATCCTCATTTTCAACTGAAACCTCATATCTTAATCAGACAAAGAAGGCTATCACAAACAAGTTCATTCAGGAGGCTATGACGGAGTTCCTGCGTCATCAGCTTGAGGTTTACTTTATCGAAAACAAGATGGAAGCGGATAAAATCGCTGACCAGGTGCTTGTTAACATGAGAAGCCGTGTGAGGGCAGAAACTACAAGGCAAAGCCTTAAAAAGACCCTTGCCTCCTCAAATGATATGGCAAACAGAGTTCAGAAGTTTGTTGACTGCAGAAGCAAGGATATTGACCAGAGAGAGCTTTTCATAGTGGAGGGTGACTCAGCATTGGGTGCCTGTAAGCAAGCAAGAGATTCGGAATTCCAGGCAATTATCCCCGTAAGAGGTAAGATTCTCAACTGCCTTAAAAGTGAATATGACAAGATTTTCAAAAGTGAAATCATCACCGACCTTCTCAAGGTGCTCGGCTGCGGAGTTGAAGTGAGCACAAAGAGCATGAAAAATCTTTCAACCTTCTCACTTGATAATCTCCGTTGGAGCAAAATCATTATCTGTACCGATGCCGACGTTGACGGCTATCAGATAAGAACTCTGATTCTCACAATGATTTACCGTCTTGTTCCCACTCTCATAAAAGAGGGTAAGGTGTTTATTGCCGAGTCACCTCTTTATGAAATCACAAGCGGAAATGAAACCTGGTTTGCCTATACTGAAAAGGAAAAGAGCGATGCCCTTGAAGCAATCGACAACAAAAAATATTCAATTCAGCGCTCAAAGGGTCTTGGTGAAAATGACGCTGATATGATGAATCTTACAACAATGAATCCAGCCACAAGAAGACTTATTAAAATTGACCCTGCTGATGCTGAGGCAACGGCAGAAAAATTCGACCTGCTTCTTGGTGACAACCTTTCGGGAAGAAAGGATTATATAGCTAATTTCGGTCATCTTTATATTGATATGACCGATGTCAGCTGAAAGGAGGAGAGTAAATGGCACGAAAAAAATCATCAGATAAGCCAAAGAAGAACGATGCTGATCTTCTTAAAAATACCCATATTGCAAATGCCGGTGAAATGATTGAACAGAGAATTACCGATACTCTTGAAATCAACTACATGCCTTATGCAATGAGTGTTATTCTCTCCCGTGCAATTCCTGAAATTGACGGCTTCAAGCCTTCTCACAGAAAGCTTTTATACACAATGTATAAAATGGGACTTCTCAACGGTGCACGAACAAAGTCTGCAAACATCGTCGGTCAGACAATGCGCCTTAACCCCCATGGTGATGCAGCGATTTATGAAACCATGGTCCGTCTTTCTAGGGGCAATGAAGCGCTTCTGAACCCTTATGTTGACTCAAAGGGTAACTTCGGTAAGGCATACTCCCGTGATATGCACTATGCCGCACCCCGTTACACCGAGGCTAAGCTTGAAGGCATATGCGCTGAGCTTTTCGGCGAAATTGATAAGGACACCGTTGACCTTGTTGATAACTACGACAGCTCAATGAAGGAGCCTGTGCTTCTTCCTGTTACCTTCCCGTCAATTCTTGCAAATACTAACCTTGGTATTGCCGTTGGTATGGCAAGCTCAATCTGTTCATTTAATCTCAACGAGCTTTGTGAAACCACAATTGAGCTTATCAAGGACCAGCAGCATAACTGTATTGATACAATGCCTGCCCCCGATTTTGTTGGTGGTGGTACCATCCTTTATAACCGTGAGGAAATGGAAGAAATTTACCGCACGGGCCGTGGCGGTATCAAAGTAAGAGCTAAATATACTTACGATAAGAGCTTCAACTGCATTGATATTATGGAAATTCCGCCCACAACAACGGCTGAAGCCATAATTGACAAAATCATCGAGCGTGTCAAAGCGGGCTCAATCAAGGAAATTACAGACATCCGTGATGAAACCGATAAGAACGGTCTTAAAATCACAATCGACCTCAAAAGAGGTACTGATGCCGATAAATTGATGCAGAAGCTTTATAAGCTTACACCCTTGGAGGATTCCTTCTCATGCAACTTCAATGTTCTTGTTGACGGCTATCCCAGAGTTATGGGTGTAAGAGATATTCTTATTGAGTGGATACGCTTCAGAGGTAAATGTGTTTACAGAAGAGTACGCTTTGACCTTAACAAGGCCAAAAGCAGGCTCCATCTTTTAAAGGGACTTGAAAAAATTCTTCTTGACATCGATAAGGCAATTGCTATTATCAGAAAAACTGAGGAAGAAAGCGAAGTTATTCCCAACTTGATGATCGGCTTCGGCATTGACGAAATTCAGGCTGAATATGTTGCTGAAATCAAGCTCCGTCACCTTAACCGTGAATACATTCTCAAGCGTCTTAAGGATATTGAAAACCTTGAAGAAACAATCAGGGATATGACAGACATACTTTCTTCAAAGGCACGAATCAGAAAAATTATCATTGCTGAGCTTAAGGATGTAATTAAAAAGTACGGCAAGGAAAGACGCAGTGATATTCTTTATTCTTCCGAAATTGAAGAGGCTGACACAGCAGAGGAAATTCCCGATTACGCTGTAAATCTCTTCCTCACAAAGGACGGATACTTCAAAAAGATTACTCCGCTGTCCCTTCGTATGGGCGGTGAGCATAAGCTGAAGGAAAACGACGAAATTTTCCAGAGCTTTGAAACCACCAACAACAATGACCTTCTCTTCTTCACAAACAAGCATCAGGTCTATAAAGTCAAGGCAAATGAATTCTCTGACAGTAAGGCAAGCGTGCTTGGTGATTACATTCCCTCTAAGCTTGAAATGGAGGAAGGGGAGCAGCCTGTATATATGGTTGTTACCAGGGACTATGAAGGCTTCATGATGTTCTTTTTTGAAAACGGCAAAACTGCAAAGGTAACACTTTCATCCTATGCCACAAAAACCAACCGTAAGAAGCTTATCAAGGCTTATTCCGACAAGTCGCCTCTGGTTTCCGTGCTTTATCTTCGTGAGGACAAGCAGATTGTTCTTGAAACAACAGGCGGCAGATGCCTGCTCATTGACACAGCTGTCATTGCGCCCAAGGCCATGAAGGATACTCAGGGTGTTGCCTGCATCACAATAAAGAAAAACCAGAAATTATCCCTTGTACGTGAATATGCAGACGGGGAATTCGTCAAGCCCTCACGCTACAAATCAAAAAATCTTCCCTCAGCCGGTGCAATCCTTTCAAATGAGGATGTTATGAAAAGGAACAACGTAACCTTTGACGGCTTTGAATAATCGACGCAACTTCCTGATTTGTATAAATCAGGAAGTTTCTTTTTGAGCATAAAGTTAATTTTGCACACTCATGTTGCAAAAGTTACAAATCGTTCATAATTTTTCAAAGAATTGAGAAAGAAATCATGTATAATTTTATCTTGGATATTAAGGAATAGTATGAAATAATTAAAGCTATACATATTCATGTGCTTCATGCACTCAAAAAACAGAAGGAAGTGTCTGATTTTGGAAAAACAGATCTCAACGGTGAGACAGCTTGCTGAATATGCAGCAAAAAGATATGGTGACAAGGATTTCTGCCGTTTTTTTGTTAAAAAGGAACTGAACATAAAATCCTATAATGAATTTTTTGAAGATTCTCTTGCTGTGTGCCGTTATATCCGTTCACTTGAAAGAAAAAGAATTCACATCGGCTTTATCGGCAGAACAAGCTATGAATACATAGCTTGTCTTACAGGCATGATTTTCAGCGGTAATGTTGTTGTGCCCTTTGCGCCGGACATCACTGTTGAAGAAGCAACTCAGCTTTTTGCAGATGCCGATATAGAAATGCTTTTCTGTGAAGAGGAATTTTTGCAGAAGGCTGAAAGAATCAATGAAATTTACGGCAACATCAGAAAAATCATTTCTCTGGGAGACAGACAGTGGTTTTCCGATATCTTTGATGATTATTCCTCTGATTCGGAATATGCTGAGCTGTCTGAAACTGAAGATAAGCCCGATGACTGCGCACTTATAATTTACACATCAGGCACAACAGGTGAAAGAAAAGGTGTTATGCTTTCTAACCGTAACCTTGCAGCCAACTCAAGCTACGAGGCATACAGCATGGATGATGACGATGTAAGCCTTTCCGTTCTTCCCATGCACCATGTTTTCTGTTATGCCTGCGATGTGCTGAAAACACTTTATGACGGTGGAACGCTGTGTCTCAACGGTGAAATTACCAACCTTTATAAAAACCTTTTGAGATTTGAGCCTACAATTATGAGAATCGTGCCCTCAATGTGTAAATCTGTTCTCACAAAAATTAAGGTTAAGGAAAGAAAGCACCCCGAGCTTTCAAAAAGGGAAGCTGCGGAATTGGTAGTCGGTAAAAACTTCCGCAGAATGATTGCGGGCAGTGCCTTTCTCAGCAGTGCTTTAATTGATGAATTTGAGCAATACGGAATAACTGCAAGGCAGGGCTACGGCATGAGTGAGTGTAGTCCAAGAATTACCACCTCAGATTTTTCCGACAAATGCAAATATTCCAACGGTAAGCTTCTCGGCACAGATGAAGTAAGAGTGCAGGACGGTGAAATTCAGGTTAAAGGTCCCTCTGTTATGCTGGGATATTATAAAAAGCACCTCAGAACAAAGGAGGCTTTCACAGAAGATGGCTTCCTTCGCACGGGTGACCTCGGTTATATTGAGGCTGACCATGTATATCTTGTGGGCAGAAAGAAGAATCTGATTATTCTTTCCAACGGAGAAAACATTTCTCCCGAGGAAATTGAAAACTGCTTTGTTGATGACGGCATCGTCAAGGAGGTTGTGGTTTACGCCGAAAAGGACAGCATCATTGCTGAAATTTTCCCCGATGAGCTTCTTGTTTCATCATTGGAAATTGTTGACGTTGAAGGTGAAATTGAAAAGATTGTTCTTCGTGTTAACCTCTCTCTTAATTCCGACAGGCAGATAACCTCCTTCAGAATCAGAAACAAGCCCTTTAACAGAACATCCTCAGGTAAAATCAAGCGTACTGAATTTTATTTCAAGGAGAGATAAATATGATAATAAAGAAATTGCCGTCAGGTGAAACTGTCAAAGCATATCCTATAAGCAATTCACAGCAGATGATGTATCTCATGTCCCTTAAATACGGCTCAGGATATCCCGTTAATAACATAGGCTTCGGATATTACTGGAAGGGCGAAATGAACAAGGAAATCATGAAACAGTCCATTTACGAGGCTATAAGCCGTTGTGATACAATGCGCCTTCGCTTTGTTATGGGCAAAAAGTTGAGCCTTCATCAGTATGTTACTGAAAAAAGTGAACTTAAAATTGAAGAGTGGAATTACAGACACATGACCGTTGATGAAGCCGAAGAAAAGCTTACAGCCTTTTCAAGAAGCAGCATACCAATGTTCAACTGTGAGCTTCACAGAATTGCCCTTGTTGAATTTGCAGAAGGCTATAAGGGTATTTTCATGAGAATTCAGCACCTTGCAATGGATGCTTATTCTCTTAAGGTTTTTGTTAATGACATTATTGAAATTTATCTTCACAAAACAAAGGGTACACCATACCCGAAGCCGATGCGTCCCTATATTCCCGTGCTTGAAAAGGAGCTCGCATATGAAACCTCAGAGCAGCACGAAATTGACAGACAGTATTGGTATGACTCACTTGCAAAAACAGATGAGCCGATTTTCACCGATTATATGATTGATAACCGACTCAAGCACCAGCAGATAAAGCACCCCGAGCATCGCTTTGCTGACATTCATTCAGGTCTTCCGGACGCTTCAATAATAAAATTCAGCATGTCCTCATTCGACAGTGAAAAGGTGCTGAAAATGTGCGCGGAAAGAAATCTTTCTGTTTTTGCTCTTGTTTCAATGGGTGTTCGTACAGGTCTTTCCTGCTTTAACGACAATCAGCAGGATGTGTCCTTCAAAATGATTATCAACCGACGAGGTACAATCGCTGAGAAAAAATCAGGCGGACTCAGAATCAATTTCCTTCCCATGAGAAGCAAAATTGCTCCCGAAGAAAAATTTGTTGATGCTGTTAATAAGATTTCTGAAATTCAGAATGAAATGTATCTTCATGCAAGCCTTTCATTCCTTGAAACTCTTAAGGAAAGGCACAAATCAATGCCCGAGGATGCAAAATTCGATTCTACATATGACAGCTTCGGTCTTTCCTATCAGCCCATGCTGAAGCTTGCAAGCATCGATGAAGAAATGGCAGAAAGCTCAAGAAGCATCTGGTACAATAACGGTGCCACAATGATACCTCTTTATGTAACAGTGCTCCACAGAACAAGTGATAACGGTCTTGACTTCATTTTTGAATACAGAAAGGAGCCTGAGGCTCAGTATGATCTGAGCATACTTTATTCAAAAATCACTCAGACTCTTGTAATTGGTGCAGAAAACCCTGAAATTTCAGTTGGTGAAATTCTTGATAAAATTGCATTGACAGATGCAGAAAGGAACGGAAAACCCCAATGTGTACATTCGAACAGTTTGTTGAAATCCTTGAAAACTACGTTGAAGCTGACGAAATCAAGAGTGAAGACAATTTTAAGTCTGATCTCGGCTTAAGCTCCTTTGACACAATGTGCCTTGTTAATGAGGTAAAATCAGAGCTTGGTGTTGAGCTTACGGCAAAGGATTTTGTTGAGTATAACACTGTGGGCCTGATGGCTGAGCATATAGCAGGTGTAGAGTAATTTGAATTAACATAGAAAACCCCATCCGATTATTATCGGGTGGGGTTTTTATCTATAAGATTGTGCCTGGGCTTCCCCGCAACAATCCTGCGGAGAAGCCGCAAACGCCGTTGACTTATCCGCTGATTATATTATGGCGGGAAAACAAAGGATAATGCAAAATAATATGTGGTAATTATTTCAATTTCTGAACAATCATTTTTGCAGCCTTGTAAATGTCACCGCAGCCGAGTGTGATTACAATATCACCCTTCTGTGCATTTTTCAGAATATGCTCAACAACGCCGTCAAAGCCTTCAAACCACACACTGCCCGGTATTTTATCTGCAAGGTCCTTTGTGTAAATGCCGTAGGTATTAACCTCTCTTGAGCCCATAATTTCCGTCATAACGCATTTATCGGGAATCTGAAGAACACGGACAAAATCATCAAAGAGAATTGATGTTCTTGAATAGGTGAAGGGTTGGAATACTGCCCACACGGTGTTGTATCCCATTTTCATCACTGCTTCAAGTGTGACCTGAAGCTCACCGGGATGATGTGCATAGTCATCGGCAACGGTAATACCCTTGTATTCACCGAGCACCTCGAAGCGTCTTCCTGCGCCAGAGAAGGCTTCGATGCCGTTTTTGCATTCCTCGGGAGTGCAGCCTGCGTTTATTGCCGCCGCAAAGGCACCGAGTGCATTTACGATATTATGTTCACCGGGTATGCTGAGTGCAAGGTGGGTGAGTACTTCACCCTTTGACATAACATCAAACTCAGCAAAGGCACCTCTGTTATATGTTATATTCTGTGCGTAATAATCGTTTTTGCTGTCTTTGCCGAAGGTGATTTTTTTTCTTTCAACTGCTTCAACAGCCTTCACTGTATTTGCATCATCTCCGTTATAGATGAGTGTATTTGTGGTAAGAAGAGAAAACTCAGTGAAGCACTTGATAATGTTGTCAAGGTTTTTAAAAAATTCAAGGTGGTCTTCGTCAACATTGAGAATCAGTGCAACGTCGGGGGATAATTCAAGAAAATGAGCCTGATATTCACATGCCTCGCAGACCATAAGGTCTGTTTTGCCTGCCCTGCCGTGGCTGTCAATGAGTGGGAGTCTTCCGCCGATAACCGCAGTGGGGTCCTTTTCAGCCATAATAAGAATCTGGGAAAGCATTGAGGTTACGGTTGTTTTTCCGTGAGTGCCGCAAACACCGATGCAGTTACCGTATTTTCGTGTAATTGCCCCGAAAAGCTTGTTTCTTTCAAAACAGGGAATATCACTTTCCTTTGCCGCAATCAGCTCAGGATTGGTCTCAAGGATTGCTGAAGTATAAATTATAATTTCCGAACCGATTATGTTTTCGGGCTTCTGACCGAGGATTACATTAATGCCGAGATTTCTCAGCTTATCAATGTTATCACCTGAATTGTTGTCTGAGCCTGTGATTTCATAACCCCAGGCGTGCATGATTTCAGCAAGGGGACACATTCCGCTTCCGCCGATGCCGATGAAGTGTATCTTCTTCTTTTCCTGTAAAAGCTTATCTATTTCATGCATAATTTAACACCTCACATATTAATACATCTAACATTATATTGTATTTTATAAAAATAGTAAACACTTATTTAAAAATTAACACTATTTTTTTTTGATCATATAATGTAAAAAAAGCTGTTTGTAAGGAGGCTTAAGATGATAAAAGAAAAAAGCATAGCAATTATCGGCGGCGACAGACGCCAGGAATTCATAGATGATATTTTGTCAGAAAAAGGATATAAATGCAGTTATGAAAACAGTGACGTGAAAAGGGGAATCAGCCTGATTGAAAAAGCTGATACAGTAATTTTTCCCGTGCCCTTTTCAAAGGACGGAAACAGGGTTTATTCAGATAACGGAGATTTCATTCTTTGTATAGAAGATGCAGTGAAAAAGATAAGAAAAGATGCACTCGTTTTTGCAGGAAATGTAAATGAACCGGAAGCTGATTTGTTTTCACAGCGCGGTATCAGTCTTTTTGATATATGCAGTGACCACACTTTTGCAGAGTATAACGCAGCTCTCACTGTTCAGGGCGCTGTAGGGCTACTTTTAATGAACACAGAAAGGCACATTGCAGGCAAAAAAGTGCTTATTTCGGGCTTTGGAAAAATCGGAAAAGCCTTAGGAATAATGCTCAGAAGCATGAACATGGAGGTGTGGATAGCTGCGCGGAATCCCTTTCAGCTTAAAATGGCAGAAAGCAACGGCTTGAGAACACTAAGGCTGAATTCACTGAAGGCAACGGTTGAATATTTCGATTTTATTTTTAATACGGTGCCTCACAAAATATTTTTCAAAAAGGATGTATCCGCTATGAAAACGGACTGTGTTTATTTTGAGCTCGCTTCAAAGCCCTTTGGGGCAGACAAAGCGGATTTCACCTCTGAAAACAAGAAATATGTTTCCGGCGGTGGGCTGCCCGGGAAATTTGTTCCTTATTCTGCTGCTGAAATCATATGCGAAATTATAGTGAATACTTCAGAAAGGAGACAGGAGCATGGATAAAAAGCTGAATTTCGGTTACGCTCTTACAGGTTCATTCTGCACCTTTGAACGGTCACTTCAGCAAGTAAGATATCTCGTTGATAAGGGCATAAATGTTATACCGATTATGTCATTCAACGCATATACACTTGACACACGCTTCGGAAAAGCAGAATGTTTCATCAGGCAGATTGAGGAAATCACGGGAAATAAAATTATATCGGAGCTTACCTCAGCTGAGCCTATCGGCCCCAAAAAGCTGACAGACCTTATTATTATTTTACCCTGCACGGGAAATACACTTTCGAAGCTTAAAAACGGAATTTACGATACACCCGTTACTCTTGCAGTGAAATCACATCTGCGTAATCAGAGACCTGTTGTTATTGGTGTTTCCTCAAACGATTCCCTTACAACCACTGCAAAAAACATTGGTGAGCTTATGAATTACAAAAACTATTATTTTATTCCCATGAGTCAGGATGACCCGAAGAAAAAGCCCTTTTCAATTGTCTGCGATTTTGAAAAAACCTATGAAACAGCCATGGCTGCTCTTGATGGAAAACAGCTTCAGCCAATGATTTTTTGATTTCACATGTTGAACGGTATAAAAACACCGATGAAAACCAGCTTTGCTGAAAATCATCGGTGTTTTTTTATATAAAGGAATGCTCGACTCTTACAACAAGATTTATTGAGCTGTCATATTCCTTAAAGAGTTTTTTGATGTCCGAAAGTATTTCATTGTTGCTCTTTTTACTGTCAGGTACGGATACGACCAGATCAAAAATCAGATTTGTATGGGTGGGACCTTTGACCATCTTGAAGTCATGAAAGGAGTATTCCTCGTTATAGCCTTTAATTATATCATGGGTTATGCTCTTATACTTATTTACCTGTTCATCGTCAATAACAATCGGATCCATATGTATGCAGATGAGAATGTTCATTTTTTCCATGACTTCAATTTCAATGTTATCAATGACATCATGAATTTCAAGAATATCGGCATCTGATGGTACCTCAGCATGTACTGATGCAATTCTTCTGCCGGGACCGTAATCGTGAACAATAAGGTCATGAATACCCACAATGTTTTCATCCTTTGTAATAAGCTCATGGAGCTGATTCACTGTTTCTTCTGTGGGAGCCTGACCTAAAAGGGGACCCATAATATCCTTGACGATGTTGATTCCCGCCATAATAATTATTGCAGAAACCAGAATACCGATGACACCGTCGGCACTTTTAAAGGGCGTGAAATATGAAATAACAAGTGCCAGCATTGTTGCAACAGTTGAAAGCGCATCATTGATGCAGTCCTTTTTGACTGCCTTCATGTTAAGGTTGCCTGTCTTTCTGAAAATATTGTGGTTAAAATATGCCATCCACAGCTTTACGGCAGCTGCAACAATGAGAATAAGCAGGTTCCATATGCTGAAATTGACTTCTTCAGGGTTAAATAATTTTGCAACGGAGCTTTTGAATAGCTCAAAGCCCATTGTGAAAATCAGAAAAGCAACAACAAGAGCGGAGATGTATTCCATTCTTCCGTGGCCAAAGGGGTGTTCCTTATCAACGGGCTTTGAGGAAAGCTTTGCACCAAGAATTGTTACTATGTTTGAGCCTGCATCGGAAAGGTTGTTGATGGCATCAGCTGTGATTGAAACTGAGTTTGAAACGGAGCCGACAAAAAACTTGAATATGCAAAGAATAACGTTGCATACGATGCCTACCGCACCGCTCAATATGCTCAGCTTTTCTCTTTCCTGCTGCGCATTCCAGCCTTTTTTCTGAGTAATTTTATCAATTACATTTGTGTTCATAATTCTTATCACCCTCCGGGCTATTATATTGGGAAATTTAATAAACTATGCTAAAAATCAGCTTGGCACCTTTTAAAGTGCCAAGCCTTTTATTTTAAAGTGTTTTGAAGAATTCCTTGATTTCAGCACTTCTGCCGCAGGAAAGTCTTCCTTCAGGGCATACTCCTGTGAGATAGCAGCTGGGTCCGTAGTGTACAAAAAGCTCGGGTGAAATTTTTCTGAGCTTTGAAAGGAAGTCAACTGCATATTCCTGAATTTCCCACTGAGCCCTTGTGCAGGAGCGAAGACGGAAGAACAGAAGCATTTCACGTGCATTCATTGTTGTTACAATGTCGAGTGTGTTACCGCTGAGGACAAGATAAATCAGTGTGCTTTCACTGTAGCCCTTTTCACAGAAGGCTTCATAAAGCTTTTCCATTTTTTCAAAGCAGGAGCAGTAAAGTGAAAGACATTCTGCATTGCTCTTAAGGGTTTCGGGTACAACGTAATCGTTTCTTCTTGTTTTCAAAAGGTTCGGAACACAGATGCTCTGAATTCTGTGCCTTGCAAAGTGTGTGAGACAAGCAAGGGATACTCTGTTAAAACGGACAGTGCAGTTAAAGCTTTCAAGTGCCCTGGGTCTTGAAGATGAAGTGAGAGCTGAAAGAATTTTATTCACGTTTTCCCTGTCACTTATAATGTCTTCAATTTCACTCGGTGAATAGTTGCCAAGCTCAATAAGTGCTGTGCGGCAGATATTCTTTTCACCGTCGGGGCTGTATGAAAGAATTTCACATTTTTCATCTGAAATGCATTCTTCGGACTTATTGAAGCTGAGACTTAAGGCATCACGGTATTTTTCACCCTTCAGTTCAAAGTCTGAGAAAATACCGGGTGTCTTTTCTCTTGCCTGAGAAAGAAGTGAAAGTCCGATTTCACGGATTTCCTTAATTCTGCTTCCTCTTCCGTAAATCATTGCATTGAGCACATTAACAAGCTCACGGCCGTTGAGTGAGCAGTAAAAATTGCTGTAGAAGCAATAGGGAAGAACAAAGCGTGCGTCCTCCTTGGGTATGCCGGAATCACAAAGCTTAATGTATGCATCAAAAAGCTCGTCCATTGTTTTTTCATATTCAGCCTTGTCTTGAGAGCTGCTGAATTCCGGCATGTAATATCCGCAGTTACTGAAATCAACATAACGGCGGGACTTAACAGTGAAGGATGCAAGCCTGAATTCAATCATAAACTGCTCAACAACAACAGATACGTTTTCAAAAGCAAGATTGAAAAATGCATGCTCAATTGTTGATGTATGACCTGACTTCGTTACCTTGCCGATAAGGTTGGTGTTTTTTTCTTCATCATGGCTTCTTTCGAATATTTCAAGTGCTGTACCGTTCTGTGTTGAAATTCTGCCTGAAGCAGCACATACGTCCTGTGTGCAATCCGTAATGCCTATGATATAAGCTCCGTTTTTTGCCACAAAATCACATCCTTATAATTATTTATTATATTCTATTGCATAATGCCTGTTTTGTCAATAATATCAATATCTAAACTCTTTACTAAAATTTTTTAAAAAGCATTGCATTAAAGAAAGAAAGTTGATATAATTATTTGAATTATGAGAATGGGGGAGTATGTATGATTAAACGTAGTGACAGCATGACAGTAAATGTTAAGGTTAAAATGAGAGACGGCAACGGTCATGCCCTTATCAGAGAGGTGCTTGACAAGGGTGAATACAAGGGTGCTTCAAGACTTGTTGCAACAATTACTCTTGAGCCCGGTTGCTCCATCGGAAGTCATGTTCATGAAAATGAAGAAGAAATTTTTTACATAATAAAGGGCACTGCAACCTATGACGACAACGGCAGGACGGAAGTTCTGAATGAAGGTGATTCCTGCATTTGTCTCAGCGGTGAAAAGCACTCAATTGCCAACCTTGAAAAGGAAGGTGACCTTGTTGTTTTTGCAGTAATTCTTACATATTGATTCGGAGACATAAAAATGGGCAAAATTATAGTTATAGAAGGTCTTGACGGAAGTGGAAAATCCACTCAGGCAAACCTTCTCAAGGAATATCTTAACTCAAAGGGTATCGAAACCTATACACTTGATCTTCCCTATTACAGTGATTCTTCAAGTGCTCTTGTGAGAATGTATCTCGGTGGAGAGCTTGGTGACAAGCCTTCCGATGTAAACGCATATGCTGCTTCAACCTTTTATGCCGTTGACCGCTATGCAAGCTTCAAAAAATTCTGGGAAAAGGAATATAATTCCGATAAAATTATTGTTGCAAACAGATACACAACCTCAAACGCCTCACATCAGATGACAAAGCTCAGTGAGTCTGACTGGGACAGCTATCTTGATTGGCTTTTTGAGTTTGAATATAACAAAATGGGTATTCCTGCTCCTGATCTTGTTATTTATCTTGAAATGCCTGTTGATATTTCGCAGAAGCTTCTTTCAAAAAGATATCAGGGAGACGATAATAAAAAGGATGTTCACGAAAGAGATGTTGAATATCTTGTTTCATGTCATAAGGCGGCTTCTTATGCCGCAAAAAAGCTTGGCTGGAGCATAATTCACTGCGGCAAGGACGGCGAGCCCCTGCCCCTTGATGAAATTGCAAAAACGGTTGCAGATACCGTTGAAAGGAACCTGTTTAATGATTGATTTTCACAATCCCACAATTGCGGATAAGGAATGGATTGATTCTAAAATTGCTGAATCAGGCTTTCTTACTTGTGAATATACCTTCGGAAATATTTTTTCTTACACTGCAAAAATCGATATCGGTGTTGCTGAGGTCAAGGGCTGCCTTGTCACAAGGTGCTGCTTTTCAGGTGACTATGCCGAATACTGCTTTCCCGTTGGTAAAGGTGATGTGTATGGTGCACTTGAAGAGATTATCAGTGACGGCAAGGAAAAAGGGAACCCCTTCGGAATTTTCGGCATGAATTATGAAAATGCGGAATTTCTCAATGAGCACTTTTCACATTGCTTTGATATTACCCTTGCAAGAGACTCCTTCGACTATATATATCTTTCAGAGGATCTTATAAATCTTAAAGGCAAAAAATATCAGCCGAAAAGAAACCATATTTCATATTTTATAAGAAACAACAGCTGGTCATATGAAAAAATAACAAAGAGCAATATAAACGATTGTCTTCAGATGAGTGAGGACTGGCTCTCAAAAAGCGAAAGCGAATATAAGGATGACCTCATTGCAGAGTTTTCTATCATAAAAAAGGTTTTTGATCATTATGACGAGCTTTCCTATGTCGGAGGTCTTTTAAGATGTGACGGCAGGGTTGTTGCATATACCATGGGTGAAAGAATGAACAGAGAAGCCTTTTGTGTTCATTTCGAAAAGGCATACCCTGATATAAGAGGTGCCTATCCCATGATAAACCAGCAGTTTGTGAAAAACGAGCTGTCAGAATATAAATATATCGACAGGGAAGATGATGTAGGCTCTGAAAACCTCAGAAAGGCAAAGCTTTCATATTATCCTGCCTTGCTTCCCGAAAAATATGAGGCGGTGTTCACATGCTGATCAAGGGTGATTCTTCATACTGTGAGAGCTTAAAAGAGCTGTGGAGCATCGTTTTCGGTGATGAATACGAATATATAAATCTGTTTTTTGAAAAAGAATATTCACTGTGTGACACCTTCGCAGAGCTTTGTGACGGCAGGATAGTTTCAGTGCTGTATCTTCTTGACTGCAGGGTTAATTTCAACGGGGTCACATATAAGGGCAAATATCTTTATGCGGCGGCAACCCATCCCGGTTACAGAAGCAGAGGGCTTATGGCAAAGCTTATAAATGAAGCGATTGACTATTGCAAAAGCAATTCTGAAATTGACTTCATAAGCCTTGTTCCTGCAAATGACGGCCTTTATGATTACTATGGGAAATTCGGCTTCTCAACAGCCTTTTACAGATATATAACAGATATCAATTCTTCTGAAAAAGGTGCTTCAGACTCAAAGTTCATCAAGGTAGAATTGTCCGAAGCAGATTTACTGAAGCTTATGGGTAACCTTAAGGATAACAGGTTTTATTACTGTGAAAAGGATATGCAATATGCTGTTGACTGCGTGAAGTATTCGGATTACGCCTTTTATAAAACAGCTTCAGCTAATTGTTATTTCGCTTTTAACAGCGAAGACAGAACTGTGCTTGATTTTGTAAGCACGAAGGAAAATGCAGTAGAAAACGTAAACTCATTACTGTTAAAGCTTAAGGGCAGCTTTAAGGTGTATTCACCTGAAGCTTTGAGCGGTGACAGCAAAAAGGTACGATACGGAATGATACACTCCTTTATAGGTGTTGATTTCAGTGATATATATATGAGCTATGCTCTTGACTAAATTCACTCTGAGGAGGACGAACAATGGTATACTGTTTTTTGGCAGACGGCTTTGAGGAAGTGGAGGCTATTGCTCCCATTGATATGCTCAGAAGGGCAGGCGTTGAGGTTATAACCGTTGGTGTTACAGGTAAGACAGCTGTGGGTGCACACGGTATTCCAGTAACAGCCGACATCTCAGTTGATGAGGTTATTCTCAATGAGTCACTTGAAGCTGTAATTCTTCCCGGCGGTATGCCCGGTGCGCTCAATCTTGAAAACAGTGACGCTGTGCAGAAGGCTATTGATTATGCTGCTGAAAACGGTAAGCTTATTTGTGCAATCTGTGCTGCACCTCAGATTTTAGGTCATAAGGGTCTTCTCGGCGGTAAAAAGGCTATTGCTTACCCCGGCTTCGAAAAGGAGCTTTCGGGAGCTGAAATCAGTTCAGACTTCGTTGTTTGCGACGGCAGCATAATCACTGCAAAGGGCGCAGGCGTTGCAACAGAATTCGGTCTTGAAATTGTGGCTCAGCTCAAAGGCAGAGAAAAAGCCGAAGCTATAAGAATGCAGATTCAGTCAAAATGATTTCAACAGATAAAACAAAGCTCAGAATCAGATACAGAGAAATCAGAAAGTGTGTTACGTCAAGAAAAGAAAAGGAAAGCAGAATATCAGATCTGCTTCTTGAGTCTGATTTTTATAAAAGCTCATCATCAGTTTTTCTTTACAGTGCATGCGGCAGTGAAATTTCTACGGATTTAATTTTCCGACAGGCGCTTAAGGACGGAAAGAAGGTAGCTTTTCCTTACTGTAAGGATAAAGAAGGGGATATGGAGTTTTATTTTGTCTCTCATCCCCAAAATCTTAAAAGCGGCACCTTCGGCATTAAGGAGCCTATTATAAATGAAAGCCGAAAGGCTTATCACGACGAAAAATCAATTTGTATTGTTCCTGCATTGTGTTTTGACAGAAAAGGTGGCCGCCTCGGCTACGGCAAGGGATATTACGACCGTTTCCTTAATGGCTTCAAAGGCTATTCCGTCGGCATTTGTTTTGAAGAATGTATTACAGATAGTCTGATGCTTGATGAGCACGATAAAAAAGTAAACTGTCTTATCTCAGATAAGAAAATATATATTTTCAATCAGAAGGAGGATTAATTATGGATGACCGTTTCCGTAACGAGGGTACAGAATATACCCCCGATTCATATTATCCTGAAAAACCACGGACATTAGGCGATTTTAGTGAAAATATTGATTCTAACGGCACTGCTCCGAGTGCTCCTGCAGCAAAGCCGAAGAAGTTTGAGGTACATATTGCTGACTTTGATGATGTACCTGCTGAAAAGCCTTCAACAGTGAATAAGAGCTCGGCTAAGAAAAAAGCACCTGCTCAGCAGGTGAACAAAGCCGGTGCAGGAAGACCGTCTCAGGCACAAAGAAGAACTGCACAGCCAAGAAGCACCTCTGCAGCATCAAAGAAGAGCGCATCTGCATCTCAGGCAAGACGTGCGCCTCAATCAAAGGGAGCAGCAGGCAGAAAGCCGTCTGCTGCCAAAAAGTCCTCTGCCGCAGCACAGAGAAAGAAGACTAGAAGAAAGTACAACTTTGTAAAGGGCTTACTTATCACTTGTGTTTGTCTTATTTTCATTTCTATCATCACAGTAAGTGTTTCAACAATTGCTCTTTCAGTTATCAACGATATTCTTGTTATTGAAGCTGACGATACTTCCTCTGTTCTTATTGAAGTGCCTGAAGGCTCTGATTATGATGATGTTTTCAACATTCTTGTTGAAAACGGACTTGTAAAGCAGAAGTTCCTGACTGATATTTTCTGCAGATTCAGACATTATGATGAAATTGATGTTTACAAAGACGGTGTCTTTGTTGAAACAAAGAAGATTCAGTATGAGCCCGGTAACTATTATCTTGATGCTGACTCAGGTATTGAAAACATGCTTGAAACCATCATGGTAAGAAACAATTATGCCAAGGATACAATCCGACTTACCTTCCCTGAAGGCTGGAATATTGCAAAGGTTTTTGAAAAGATTGAAAAATATGACGTTTGTGAAGCTGAAAAGCTTTATGCAAACCTTGAAATCATAGGAAATCAATATGATTTTATTTCAAAAATCCCCGATTCAAGCTCCAGATATCTCAAGGCTGAAGGCTATCTTTTCCCCGACACATACGATTTCTATATCGGTGAAAATGCAAGCTCTGTTCTGAAAAAGCTTTTCAATAACTTTGATTCAAAATGGACTGCCGAATATGATACAAGGCTCAAGGAGCTTAAAATGACCAAGGACCAGATTATCAATATTGCAGCCATTATTCAAAGAGAGGCCAAGGATGGAACTCAGATGGCAGTTATTTCTTCAGTTATCCATAACCGTCTTAAGGACAGTGCAACCTATCCTAACCTTGAAATGAACTCAACCAAGGATTACATCTCTTCACTCAAGAGCTATAATCTCTTCTCAGATGTTTATTACTCACTTTACCTTGAGAAGTATAACACCTACAGTCAGCCCGGACTTCCTCCCGGACCTATCTGCAGCCCCGGTAAATCTGCAATTGAAGCAGCTCTTTATCCTGCTGACACGGACTACTATTTCTTCTGTCACAACACTAAAACAGGTGAAATTTTCCTTGCTGAAACTGCAGATGAGCATCAGGTTAACACTTCAAAAGTGCTTTACGGAAATATTGAGGCAAGATAATGAAAAATAATGTTAAAAAGCCGGAGCTTCTTGCTCCTGCAGGTGATATGGAAAGACTTGAGGCTGCTGTAAAATACGGGGCAGATGCTGTGTATCTCGGCGGCACAGTTTTTGGTATGAGAGCAGGTCCTGCCAATTTTACGGATGAGGAGCTTCATAAGGCTGTTGAATTTGCTCACAGCCACGGTGTAAAGGTTTATCTTACCTGCAATGTTCTTCCGAGAAGCAATGAGCTTGAGCACCTGCCTGCATTTTTACAAAATGCAAAAAACGCAGGAGTTGACGCCTTTATTATTTCTGATTTAGGTGTTTTCGAATATGCAAAAAAATATGCTCCCGATGTTGAAATTCACATATCCACTCAGTGCGGCATTGTAAATTATGCAGCTGCGAATGCTTTTTATGACCTTGGTGCAAAAAGGGTTGTAACGGCACGTGAGCTTAGCATGGATGAAATCCGTGAAATGAGAAAAAATATTCCCGATGATATGGACATTGAATGCTTTGTTCACGGTGCAATGTGTGTTTCCTTTTCGGGAAGGTGTCTGATTTCCAACTATCTTGTTAACAGAGATGCCAACAGGGGAGAGTGTGCTCAGCCCTGCCGTTGGAATTACCGTCTTGTTGAAGAAAAAAGACCGGGTCAGTATTTTCCCGTTGGTGAAGATGAGGGAGGCACATACATTCTTAATTCAAAGGATATGTGCATGATTGAGCATATTCCCGAAATGATTGATGCAGGAATCACAAGCTTCAAAATTGAAGGTAGAGCCAAATCTGCTTATTATGTTGCAGTTGTAACCAACGCCTACAGAATGGCAATTGATGCATATTTTGATAATCCTTCTGATGATTATGTTCCCGAGCAGTGGATTCTTGACGAAATGAAAAAGGTGAGCTACAGAGATTACTGCACTGGATTTTTCTATGATGTTCCGTCTGATAACGCTCAGATAAGCTATAAAGGCGGCTATAACAGAGAATGGGACGTAATGGCAGTTGTTGAAAAATGGGAAAACGGCATTGCCTACTGCTCGCAGCGTAACCGCTTTTTTGAAGGTGATGAGCTTGAGTGTATGGTTGCAGGAAAGAAGCCCTTTTCGGTCACTGCAAGAAACATGAAGGATTCAGACGGTGGAAGCATTGACTGCACAAGACATCCCATGATGAATTTCACTTTTGAATGTGATATTCCTCTTGAATCAAATACACTTCTCAGAAAGCAAAGAGAAGGTGTTGACAGAGTAATTATATAATTTAAGCCTGACGGATTACAGTTTGTATTCTGTCAGGTTTCTTTTTTCGAAGATAATAAAGTTTTTCATAAAAAATTTAAAAATAATTGTTTAAAACAGTTGGCATATTATAATTTTTGTTATATAATGTATCAGTATAATTATGTATAGAAGTATGTCCGGAGGTGTGCCATGGCTGCCAAATATTCAGTTTCTCTTGCAAAATTATTGAAGGATAACCAGTTCGAAACCTTGTATTTACCAAAGGATCCGTCTGAAATTTTTATTTCTTCTCCCGATGTTCACAGACCCGGTCTTACAATTGCCGGCTATGATAATTTCTTTGACAGTGCAAGAATCAATTTCATGGGTAAGGCTGAGGTGGAATTTGTTAACAGCTTCCCCGAAGATATAAGCTATGAAAAGGTTGAAAAATACATTTCAAAACAGCCTGCATGTATCATTGTGGCTAGAAGCCTTGACTGTCCGAAGCCGATTCTTGACCTTGCACCGAAATACGGTGTGCCTATTCTTAAAACTGCAGATTCAACCTCACGTTCAATGGCTGCAATCATTGCATATCTGAATGTTGAGCTTGCTGAAAGAATAACAAGGCACGGTGTTTTTGTTGAAGTATACGGTGAAGGTGTTCTCATTCTCGGTGACAGCGGTGTCGGTAAGAGTGAGGCTGCCGTTGAGCTTATAAAGAGAGGTCACAGACTTATAGCTGACGATGCCGTTGAAATTAAAAAAACAAGCTCAAGAACAATTGTAGGCTCAGCGCCTGACAA
The DNA here is from genome assembly GCA_045604105.1 of Acutalibacteraceae bacterium. Taxonomy (GTDB): domain Bacteria; phylum Bacillota; class Clostridia; order Oscillospirales; family Acutalibacteraceae; genus UBA6857. The sequence goes on from JAZUNJ010000019.1 coordinate 41,353, forward strand.
TATCAGACACTTCATTGAGCTTCGAGGCATCGGAATTATCAATGCCCGCCGTATCTTCGGTATGGGTGCTGTCAAGCTTAATGAAAAGATTGATATGGTTATTCAGCTTGAACCCTGGGACAGTGATAAAGTCTATGACAGAATGGGTATTGAGAATGAATATACTGAAATTCTCGGCATAAAGGTTCCTTATACTGTTGTACCCGTAAAGCCCGGACGAAACCTTGCAGTTATCATTGAAATTGCTGCTATGAATAACCGTCAGAAGAAAATGGGCTATAATGCAGCAAGAGAGCTTATGCACAATCTAGGCATGGATGACGATATTATCCCTCGGGAAGATGAAATCAAGCTGTGGGGAAATTTTTAAGAGGTGAAAATTATGTATAAAGTTGGAGTTGATTTAGGCGGCACAAACATTGCCGTTGGTGTTATTAACGATAAGTATGAAATCATCGGCAGGGGCAAAGCTAAAACTAATATGCCCCGTCCTGCTAAAGAAATTTTTGATGATATTGTAAGGTGTGTCAAGGCTGCAGCAGAAAATGCAGGTATCAGCCTCAGTGATATTGAATGCATCGGTATCGGCACTCCCGGCTCTGTTGATAAGGAAAGCGGAGTTATAATGTATGCAAACAACCTTGACTTCCTTAATGTGTCTGCTGTTGAAATGATCAACAGTCAGCTGCCTGGTATAAAGGTATATCTTGAAAATGATGCCAACTGCGCTGCACTCGGCGAGGCTCTTGCAGGCTCAGGCAAAGGTAAGAACAGCTTTGTTGCCGTAACACTCGGAACAGGTGTCGGCGGCGGCGTTGTGCTTGACGGTAAGCTTCTCACAGGCTGTAACGATGCAGGCGGTGAAATCGGTCACATCGCAATTAAATTTGACGGCGAACAGTGCAACTGCGGCAGAGTCGGCTGCTGGGAAAGATATGCTTCGGCAACTGCTCTTGTTAATCAGACCAAGGCTGCAATGCTCGAGCATAAGGACAGCATCATGTGGGAGCTTTGCGGCGGCAACATTGAAAATGCAGGCGGAAGAACTGCTTTTGACGGCATGCGCGCAGGCGATAAGTATGCAAAAGAGGTCTGCGATAATTATATTTATTATGTTGCAGTAGGTGCTGCCAATGTTGTTAATATCTTTCAGCCCGATATGCTTTGCTTCGGCGGCGGTATCTGCAATGAGGGTGACACTCTTCTCAAACCCCTTGAAAGGCATGTTGCAGCCATGAGATACTCAAAGAATCATGAAATTCAGACCGAAATCTGCAGAGCAACCCTCGGAAACGATGCAGGTATCATCGGCGCAGCACTTGTTAAGTATTGATTTGGAGGAACACTCTTGACAGAATTTATCAATTTACTAAGAAATTCAGGTATTGAATTTATCGAAAATGAGCCGTTAAAAAACCATACCTCCTTCAAAACAGGCGGTAACGCTGAAGTGTTTATTATACCGAAGGATGAAGATGAACTGAGTTCCGTGCTTAAGCTTTGTGGGGAATTTTCAATGAAGTCCTTCATTCTTGGCAATGGAAGCAATGTTCTTGTCAGTGATGATGGCATCAGAAACAGACCCGTTATCCACATCGGAAAAGCCTTCAGCTTTATAAGAAATGTTGATGAAACCACAATTGAGGCCGGTGCAGGTGCAAGTCTTACTGCACTTTGCAATTATGCGCTTTCCTGTGAATTGACAGGCCTTGAATTCGCCTTCGGTATTCCCGGCTCCTGTGGCGGTGCTGCATATATGAATGCAGGCGCTTACGGAGGTGAAATGAAGGATGTGCTTTTTAAGTGTAATCATGTTGACCTTAAGGGAAACAAAGGTAGCTTTTCTTCAGGTGAGCTTGACCTTTCCTACAGACACAGCATTTATACTGATTCTGAATATATCATCACTTCAATTGTTGTTCGGCTCAGCAAAGGCAACAAGGAAAAAATTGAGGGCAAAATGCGTGAGCTTATGGGCAGGCGTATTGACAAGCAGCCCCTTGAATATCCAAGTGCAGGCAGTGTTTTCAAACGCCCTGAGGGTTATTTTGCAGGAGCTCTCATTGAACAAAGCGGTCTTAAGGGTAAGTCAATCGGCGGTGCAATGGTCAGTGAAAAGCATGCAGGCTTCATTATTAATTATGATAATGCAACATCAGCTGATGTGCTGAATCTTATAAGACACTGTCAGGACACCGTTATGGAAAAGTTCGGTGTGAAGCTTGAAACAGAAATTAAGTTTATAAAATAATATTTCGTTTAAATTTTTTCTGCAGGAGGGATAATATGTCTTTTTCATCAGATATAAAAAATGAGCTTATTAAAATTGAAGACATGCCCGAATGCTGCATTCATTCAATGGCTTACGGTATGCTTTTATTCAGCAGAAGCTTTAATCTTAACGGCATTTCACTTATGACAGACCATAACGGAGTTGCCGATAAGTATGTTGATATTATCGAAAAGGCTTCAGGAATAAAGGGCTGTAAAACAGTATCGGAGGCAGGAAAAATCACAATTGATTTTTCCGACAGTGAGCAAAGAAAAGCTGTGCTGTCTGCGTTTTCCTCGTCCGGAAACGAAAGGACAATGCGCATTGACAGAGGCAACCTTTCCAATGAAGGCTCTGACACTGAAAACGGCTTCGGATGCTGTGATGCAGCCTTCATAAGAGGAGCTTTTCTTTCCTGCGGCACTGCATCAGACCCTAACAAAAGCTATCACATTGAGTTTGTTGTACCCTTCAAAACGCTCAGCTTTGACCTTATGAAGCTTCTCACTGACTACGGTCTTAAAGCAAAGCACATGGTGAGAAGATACGTGAATGTTATATACATCAAGGATAGTGAAAGCATTGAAGATCTACTTACAATCATGGGAGCTACAAATTCCTCAATGGAAATAATGAACATCAAAATATATAAGGATATCCGGAACCTTACAAACAGACGAAATAATTTTGAAAGTGCAAATCTTATTAGAACTGCGGACGCTGCTTTTGACCAGGTTTCAGCTATAGAGCACCTGAAAAAAAGCGGAGCCTTTCTTACCTTGTCCGATGACCTCAGACAGGTGGCTCAGCTCAGAATCGATAATGTAGATTCCAGCCTTCGTGAAATTGGTGAAATGTGCTCACCGCCCATGAGCCGTTCCGCCGTTAACCACAGACTTAAAAGGCTTATTTCAATTTCAGATAAGCTGAAAGAAGAAGGAAATAATACCGATGAATAAATTTTCTGTTCCTGAAAAGGAGCTAAACAAACAAAAAGAATATACCGAAATGGTGAAAACCGTGATTTCCTCACGCTTTACCAAATCTCTAAAGGCATTTGTTCATACCTACGGCTGTCAGGGCAATGTTTCTGACGGTGAAAGGCTTAAGGGTATGCTTGAAAGCATGGGCTATGACTTTACGGATTCGCCTGAAAATGCAGACCTTGTTTTATATAACACCTGCGCAATCAGAGAGCATGCCGAAGACAGAGTTTTCGGAAATGTAGGTGCACTCAAGCAATATAAAAAAAGCAATCCTGACCTTATAATTGCTCTTTGCGGCTGCATGACTCAGCAAAAGAGTGTTGCTGAAAAAATCAGAAACAGCTATCCTTTTGTCGACCTCTTATTCGGAACACATGTTTCATATAAGCTTCCCGAATTTATTTACAGATGCCTTTGCACAAAAAAGCGTGTGATTGACATAACTGATTCTGACGGAAATATTGTTGAAGGTCTCCCCGTAAGACGTGACGGCAGCTTCAAGGCATGGATCCCCATTATGTACGGCTGCAACAATTTCTGCTCCTACTGTATTGTGCCTTATGTCAGAGGACGTGAGAGAAGCCGTGATTTTGATGCTGTTTTATCTGAAGTGAAAGAAGTAATAGCTCAGGGCTATAAGGAGATTACTCTTCTTGGTCAGAATGTAAATTCATATAACAAGGATTTGCCTGAGAATAAGCGTTTTCCTGCTCTTTTAAGAGCAATCAACGAAATTGAAGGGGATTTTATAATCCGTTTCATGACATCTCATCCAAGAGACTGCACCATTGAATTGCTTGATGCCATGGCAGAATGTGACAAGGTTGCAAAGCATCTTCATCTTCCGTTTCAGTCGGGTAATGACAGAGTGCTCAAGGAAATGAACAGGCATTATGACAGAAAGAAATATCTTGAGCTTATCGATTATGCATACAGCAAAATGCCTGAGCTTTCAGTTACAAGTGATGTAATTGTTGGCTTCCCCGGTGAAAGCTATGATGAATTCAAGGACACGCTTTCACTTATAGAAAGAGTGAAATATACTTCTCTTTTCACCTTCATTTTTTCTCCGAGGCCCGGTACAAAGGCTTATGATATGCCTGATCCCGTATCAAGAAGTGATAAGGGAGTCTGGTTCAAGGAGCTCACTGACCTTCAGGAGAAAATCGCAGCAGAGCGCACTGCCTCCATGAAGGACAGGGTGTTCAGAGTTCTTGTTGAAGCTGAGGCAAAGGGTGACGGAATGCTTTCTGGCAGAACTGAAGGCAATGTAATAATTGAGTTTCCCGGTGATAAGAGTCTCATCGGAGACTTCGCGGATGTTAAAGTAACCAATCCCAGAACGTGGATTGTTTACGGTGAAAAAGTATAATAATAGTTTTATTATAAATAAATTTTAAGGAGTGTACAAAATGGACATTATTAAACTCACACGTGAACTCGGTGCAGCAATCCAGCAGGACGAGCGCTACATCGCTTTCACAAAAGCAAGACAGGCCAATGAAAATGATGATGAGCTCAATGAGCTTATGGGTCAGATTCAGATGGTACAGATGAACTATCAGATGGAAGCATCAAAGGAAGCACCCGATTCAGCAAAGATGAAGGAATATGAAGAGCAGTTCAACGATGTTTACACTAAGTTTATGGATAACGAAAAGATGCAGGCTTATGATGCAGCAAGAACTGAAGTTGATGCTATGATGAACTACATTATGCAGATTCTCGGCCTTTGTGTTAACGGTGCAGACCCAATGACCTGTGAACCCGAAGCAGAGCACAACCATGAATGCGGCGGTTCATGCTCATCCTGCAGCGGTTGCCACTGATAAATTTTAGAATTTTATCATTTTAACAAACAAGTGATTATTAAAATCTCAGGAGGAAAAACAGTATGTCTGAAATGACACCTATGATGGCTCAGTATTTTGAAATCAAAAAGGAATATCCGGACACTATTCTGTTTTTCCGCCTCGGTGATTTTTATGAAATGTTTTTCGACGATGCAAAAACAGCATCAGGTGTGCTTGAACTCACCTTAACGGGAAGAGCCTGCGGTAACGGTGAAAGAGCCCCTATGTGCGGCGTACCCTTCCACTCAGCTGAAAATTACATTGCAAAGCTTGTTTCAAACGGATATAAGGTTGCAATCTGTGAGCAGGTAGAGGACCCGGCAACTGCCAAGGGCCTTGTTAAAAGAGACGTTGTGAGAATTATCACTAAGGGCAGCATCATCGAAAACAACATGCTTGATGAAGCAAAAAACAATTATCTTACAACAATTTATCTTGATAGTAAGGGTGCTGGTATCTGCTTTGTTGATGTTTCAACAGGCACACTGAATCTTACCTTTATTGATGACGGCAAGAATATTGCCTCATCTGTTGTAAATGAGCTTGGTGTTTTTGCACCGAGTGAAATTGTGCTTAATTCACATTGTGCTAAAAACAAAACAATATCAGAATTTATCAGCTGCAGAATTGAAGCTTCCTGCGAAATGCCTGATGACAGCTATTTTGATTACAATAACTGTCTTTCTGTTTGTGAAAATCATTTTTCAAAGGAAAAAATTGATGAACTGAAGCTTTCTGAAATTCCCAATGCAGTCATTGCTGTGGGTGCTGCAATCAAATATCTTATGAATGTTCAGAAAAATGACCTTCAGAATATAAGAGAAATCAATCTCTATTCTGAAACGCAGCACATGAAAATCAGCTATTCAACAAAACGTGACCTTGAAATTGTTGAAACTATGCGCAGCCGTGAAAAGAAGGGCTCTCTTTTATGGGTGCTTGACAAAACAAAAACCTCAATGGGTAAAAGACTTCTTCGCTCATGGCTTGAAAAACCCCTTGTAAACTATGCTCAGATTACAAGAAGACACAATGCAGTCGGTGAGCTTTGTGATAACAGTATAAAGCTGTCAGAGCTTACAAGTGCATTAACTAACATTTTTGATGTTGAAAGACTCCTTACAAGAATAGTTTTTGAAACTGCCAACGCTAAGGATCTCAACGCTTTAAAACAGACAATTGACCGTCTTCCCGACATAAAGGAGCTTCTTTGTGATTGCAGCAGCTCTTATCTTAAGCAGCAGCACGCATCCCTTGATGTCCTTTCTGATGTTAAAGAGCTTATCGAGGCTGCAATTAATCCCGATGCACCTTTCAGTATACGTGAAGGCGATATTATAAACGGCGGATTCAATGAAGAGCTTGACACTCTTCGTGATATCCAGAATAACGGCAAAAAATACATTGCCGAAATTGAAGCCCGCGAAAAAGAAAAAACAGGTATTCCGAAGCTTAAAATCAGTTATAACAGAGTTTTCGGATACTATATCGAGGTAACAAATTCCTATAAAGAGCTTGTTCCCGATGAATATATAAGAAAACAGACACTCGCAAACTGCGAAAGATATATCACTCAGGAGCTCAAGGAGCTTGAAAGCAAGGTGCTCGGGGCTCAGGAAAGGATTATTAAGCTTGAATACGAAATTTTCTGCCAGATAAGAAAATCTGTATCAGCAGAATTTAACCGTATTCAGTCAACGGCAGCTGCAATTGCCGTAACCGATGTTCTTTGCTCACTTGCAAATGTTGCTGTGAGAAACAACTATGTTTGTCCCACCATGCTTGACGGAACTTCAATTGATATTATTGACGGCAGACATCCCGTTGTTGAAGCTATGCTCGGTGATATGCCCTTTGTTCCAAACGATACTCACCTTGACTGCGGTGAAAACAGATGCTCAATTATCACAGGACCTAACATGGCAGGTAAATCAACCTACATGAGACAGGTTGCCCTTATATGCCTTATGGCTCAGATTGGCTCCTTTGTTCCTGCAAAGAGGGCAGAGCTCTCAATCATAGACAGCATTTTCACCCGTGTCGGTGCATCTGACGACCTTGCAACCGGTCAGTCAACATTTATGGTTGAAATGAATGAGGTTTCAACTATAATCAAAAATGCAGGTAGTAAAAGTCTGATTATTCTCGATGAGGTTGGAAGAGGCACATCAACCTTTGACGGTATGAGTATTGCAAGAGCAGTTCTCGAATATATCGTTGACAAAAAAAGAATCGGTGCGAAAACTTTGTTTTCAACCCACTATCATGAATTGACAGAGCTTGAAGGCACTGTTGACGGTGTCAAAAATTATAATATATCCGTTAAAAAAAGAGGCGACACAATAACCTTTTTAAGACGTATTGTCCGTGGCTGTGCAGACGGAAGCTACGGTATTGAGGTTGCAAAGCTTGCAGGTATTCCGAATCCTGTTGTTTCCCGTGCAAGAACAATTCTTAATGAGCTTGAAAAAAATGCTCCCGACTCACGAGTTATTATGAGTGGCATTGAAGTGCCCGAAGACGAGCAGGAGCTTCAGCTGTCTCTGAAGTCTACTGTTGATGATGAGCTTATTGACAGCATTAAAAATATAGATGTCAACACACTTACTCCTCTTGAAGCACTCACAATGCTTCATGAGCTTGTGAACAAGGCAAGTGGTACTGAAGTATAAAATCACGAAAGGATGAGATAGCTTTATGGCAAAAATCAATATTTTATCTAAACATACAGCCGAATTGATAGCAGCCGGTGAAGTTGTCGAAAGGCCTGCATCTGTTGTTAAGGAGCTTATGGAAAACTCAATTGACGCAGGTGCCACTGCAATTACCATTGAAATCAAAAACGGTGGAGTTACCTACATACGCATTACTGACAACGGCTGCGGTATTGAGCGTGATGATGTGCCTAAGGCATTCCTCAGCCATGCTACAAGTAAAATCTGTGATGAAAGTGACCTGAATTCAATTTTAACTCTCGGATTCAGGGGAGAGGCACTTGCTTCAATTGCTGCCGTGTCAAGAACAGAGGTTCTCACTAAAGCTGAAAATGAGGATGTTGGAACATCCTATGCTGTTTACGGCGGAGTTCAGGCAAAGTATGAGTCTGCAGGCTGTCCCAACGGAACAACAATTGTTGTAAGAGATCTTTTTTATAACACACCAGCTAGAATGAAATTCCTGAAAAGGGACGTTTCAGAAGCAAATGCTGTTGCCGATGTTGTTGATAAAATTGCTTTGTCACACCCTGAAATCAGCATCAGATTTATCCGTGAAGGCAAGCAGACACTGATTACGCCCGGTGACTCCAGGCTTATTTCAACAATTTATTCAGTGTTCGGAAAGGTATTTGCTGATTCTCTTCTTGAAGTAAATTATGAGCTTGACGGAATAAAGGTTGAAGGCTATGCTTGTAAACCCTTTGCTGCAAGACCTTCACGTTCAATGCAGTTTTTCTATCTTAATAAACGCTTTATTAAGTCACGCTCATGCATTGCATCAATGGAAAATGCCTATAAAAATTCAATCATGGTAGGTAAATTCCCAAGCTGTGTGCTGAACATTACAGTTCCTTCTCACACTGTTGATGTTAATGTACATCCTGCGAAAACAGAGGTGCGCTTCAGTGACGAAAGGCGTGTATCCTCGGCTGTGTATTATGCCATTAAAAGTGCAATTGAGCAGGTTGATACTGCACCTAAGGTTGACCTTTCAAAGCTTAATAAGCTTACGGAAAAGGCAAGGCCTGAAGCTGTTCAGTTAACAATGGTTGAAACGGCTCCGGAATCCGAAAAGCCGAAGCAGGCAGAGCAGGTTAAAGTCAAAAAGGAGCCTGATGATTTCTGGAGCAAAATGACATCCTCACAATATCAGCAGGGTATTGTGTCTGCCCCTAAAAGCAAAAACACAAATTTTTCAAACAGCGATGAGCCTGATCTTATATCCACATTTAAAAAGCAGCAGAAAGAAAATAGTGCTATTATAAATAATCGGTCCCTGAAGACTAAAACAGATATTGCTTCTAAGCCTGCTGAGCCTGTTATTATTGAACACAAGCCATCAGAGCAAGCTGTATATAAGAAGGTAGATGATGTTAAAGCCACGCCTTCACAGATTAAAGCTCCCGTACCTTCTTCAGTTGAAATCAGGGCAGAGAAACAAAGCGAATTACCTCCGAAGCCTCTGAGGCTTTTAGGTGAAGCATTTAAAACATATATTATCTGTGAATATGACGGTAAGGTTTGTCTTATTGATAAGCATGCCGCTCATGAAAGAATAATCTATAACAAAATGAAAAAGAACTCAGAGGAAAATGTAGCCTCGCAGGTGCTTCTTTCGCCGGTTACGGTAACACTGCCGAAGAATGAATACGATATAGTACTGTCTAACCGATTTGTGTTTAAAAAGGCAGGCTATCTTGTTGAGGATTTCGGCGACGGTGTTGTTATAGTAAGAGAATGCCCTATGCTTATTTCAGGCGACGATATTGAAGACACTGTTATTGAAATTGCTTCATATCTTTCTGAAAACCGTACCAATACGGAGCCTGAAAAGCTTGACAGAATCCGTCATACCGCTGCATGTAAAGCGGCAATTAAGGCAGGATACAAGAACTCCACTGCAGAAATGAAGGTCCTTGCAGAGCAGGTGCTTTATGACGATGAGGTAAGATATTGTCCTCACGGAAGACCTGTTCTCATAGAGCTTTCAAAATATGAGCTTGAAAAACAGTTCGGAAGAATTCAGTAATACGGAGAAATTGAAATGAACAAACCAACGGTAGTTGTAATTGTAGGTCCCACTGCATCGGGAAAAACGTCACTGTCAGTTGAGCTTGCAAAAAGGCTCAACGGTGAAATTGTTTCTGCCGATTCAATGCAGATTTACCGTGATATGAATATTGCAACGGCTAAACCTTCCAAAGAGGAAATGCAGGGGATACCCCATCATCTTATGGATTTTCTGCCCGTTGGTGAAAGCTTTTCTGTTGCAGCGTATAAAGAGCGTGCTATTTCGGCAATTGAGGATATTTTAAAAAGAAACAAGCAACCGATTGTTGTTGGGGGAACGGGCCTTTACGTTGACACACTCATAAATAACACTGAGTTTTTCGATTATAAGAAAAGTGACATCAGGCAGCAGCTTGAACTAAGACTTGAAAATGAGGGGATTCAGGCTTTATATAATGAGCTTTCCTCAATAGACCCTGAAACTGCACAGAAGCTTCATATAAATGACACAAAGCGTATTATCCGTGCTCTTGAGGTTTTTTCTTTGACAGGCAAAACAATCAGCGAGCAGCGTGAGCTTTCACATATCAATGAAAGCGAATATAATTGGTGCATCATCGGTATCAATGCCCATGACAGACGGATACTTTATGACAGAATCAATTCAAGAGTTGACATTATGGTTGAAATGGGACTTATCAGGGAAGCCGCTGAATTTTTTGAATCAGATTATTCTTCCACTGCAAAGCAGGCTATCGGATATAAGGAGCTGAAGCCTTATCTTGACGGCCTTGTTTCACTTGATGAAGCTCTTGAAAAGCTTAAAATGGAAACCAGAAGGTATGCAAAAAGGCAGCTTACCTGGTTCAGAAAAAATGAAAAAATCAATTGGCTTTATATCGATGATGCATCAAAGGATGATATCATTGATAAAGCGATGAATATTATAGATGAATTCGGGAGATAAAGAATGAATAAGGGAAAAGGTCAGAGGTTTTCCGTTGCTGTTCTTATTCTTGTTACGGTTTCAATTGTTCTTTACATTGTTCAGGGTATTTACTTTGATAAAACAGGAAAGATTGAAACTGAGTTTGCACTCAAAACTGTTCAGAAGGAGGTTTTAAGTGTTAACGGATATGCAGTAAGAGACGAGAACAGAAATTCAGACGGAAAAAATTCTTCAATTTTATATAAAAAAACCGACAAGGTATATGTTCCTGTTGTGTCTGACAGTGTTAACGTGGCTGTGAATGACGTTATTGCCGTTTGCTTTCAGAATGAATCTCAGGCTGATGCATATCTTGAAATTCAGGAATGTAAAGAAAAGAAAAAAGCACTTGAAAGGCTCAAAAGTCAGGAAAACATGAGCAGGGTCAATGTTCTGTATCTTAATTCGCAGATTTATCTGACTGCACAGAAGTATTCTGAGGTGCTGTCAAACGGTAAGTTATCTGCATTGCCTGAGGTGATTGAAAGTTTTTCAAAAAGCATGACTTCAAAGCAGATTGTAACAGGTAAAAGCATTGATTACACAGCTCTAATAAAGTCATATGACGACAGAATCAAAAAGCTAGAAGCAGGAATTAAGGCTGCCGAATATGTAAGGTCACCCTATGCGGGCTATTTTGTCAGCCAGGTTGACGGCTTCGAAAACAAAAAATCCTACGAAGATGTAAAGGATAAAAAGGTTGCATCCTCTGAAGCTACGGAGCTTATTTCCTCAAAGGCTGAAAAAATTACTGACGCCTACGGAAAAATAATCGGTCAGCACACATGGTTCATGCTCTTTGATGTACCGCTTGATACTGCAACCATAATTAAAACAGGTAAGCAGGTAAGTGTTGATTTCCCGGAAAGAAGTATTTACGACGTACCGATGACGGTTTATGATGTAACAGAGCGTAAGGATGATAAAATTACGGTTACACTTAAATGTAAATATCTTAACGATCAGCTTTCAGTTCTTCGCAAGGAAAGCCTTTCAATAACAATCGAGGAGTATGAAGGATTCAGAATAAGCTCAGCAGCTCTTATTCAGAATGATGAAGGCATTGAAGGCGTTCATGTGCTTGCTGGTAATGTGGCAAAATTTACTCCGCTTAACATTCTTTATTACGGTGAGGATTTTGTTGTTGCGGGTGAGTATGTTGCATATAAGACTGATAAAGACGGCAACAAAATTGTTGATGAGGAGCTTACTGCTTCTTACCGAAAAATCAAGGCTTATGACAGAATAATCGTGAAAGGAAATAACATTACAGATGGAAAAGTTATCGGTTAATGAGCGCTTCAGTGATATTGAATACAATGTTAATAAAATCAGGGAAAAAATTGTAAAAGCAGCCATCAGAAGCGGCAGAAATGAAAACGATGTACGTCTTATGGCTGTGACAAAAACCGTTGAACCGATTTTTATAAATCATGCAATTAAAAACGGAATTGACCTTATCGGTGAAAACAAGGTTCAGGAATTTCTTTCCAAAAAGGAGCATCTGCAGCTTGAAAGCTGTGAAGCACACCTTATAGGACATCTTCAGACTAACAAGGTTAAGCAGATTGTTGGTGAGGTTTCAATGATACAGTCGGTCGATAGTGTGAGGCTTGCAAGTGAAATTTCAAAAAGAAGTGAAAATGCTGGAATTGTAACGCCGTGCCTTGTTGAAGTTAACATCGGTGGGGAAAGCAGTAAAACAGGTATTGATGAATCAGAGGTTATTGAGCTCCTTCATGAGATATCTGAGCTTGGTTCTATTGAGGTCAAGGGCCTTATGACAATTCCTCCGATTTGTGATGATGAGAGACTTCTTGATAAATATTTTTCTAAAATGCACAGAATATTTATTGACATACGTGATAAAAAGTTAGATAATATAGATATGACTGTGTTGTCTATGGGTATGTCGTCCGATTATGAAGCTGCAGTTATGAACGGCTCAACACTCGTCAGAGTCGGAACAGCTCTTTTCGGACGCAGAATATATTAATTTTTAAGGAGACAGAAAAAATGGGCTTTGTAAAAAATATTAAAGATAAATTCAGTGAGCACTTTGTTACAAACGATTATGACGATTACGATTCAGCAATCAGCGATGACGATTATGAAGGTGGCGAGGATGAGGAAATGCAGGGCAGCATTTATGACAGCGAGCCCGAATCACCCTCAACTGACGATTTCAGCTATTCTCCAAAAAGCGGCATGAATATTCCCGAATATAATTTTTCAGGCAAAACCAATGAATCCAAAACCACAGGCGCTTCTGTTCCCAAGCAAGGTGCAAGCATATACAACATGAATACCGCAAGACCTGTTAACAAATTCAAGCTTAACTCCATTCTTCTTCGTGACATTTACGATGCGAAGAATGTTGCAGCACTTATGATGGAAAAGGATACAATTGTTGTTGTTAACCTTTCACTTCTCACTGATGACCAGAAGGTAAGAGCAATGGACTTTCTTGACGGTGCAAAATTTGTAACAAAGTCTGTGTTTGCAAGATTTGCCGAAAACATCTGTGCTTTTGTACCCGAAACAGTTGAGCTCTTCGGTGACTTTTTCAGCCAGATTGATATGGATTCATTCAAATAAGAATTAAAAAAGGGGAGAAATAAAAATGATGACACCGCAGCAGATTAATTCTCAGCGCTTTACAGCAACAGGAAAGGGCGGCTATAAGGCCTCTGAGGTTGATGCTTTTATTCAGAAGGTTGTTGCAAATTATAATAAGCTTTATAATGACAACAATACTCTTAAGGAAAGACTTTCGTCAATAACACCTGTTATTGACGAATATAACAGAAACAAGGCAGCTATTGCAAATGCTCTCATCTCTGCTCAGACTGCTGCTGACACAAAGCTTGAAAGTGCCAACGCAGCTGCAGAAACTGCTCTTAAAGAGGCTGAAGAAAAGGCCCAGGCCCTATATGATGAAAAAGCAGCAGATGCAGAGGCTTACTATATTGAAAAAACTCATGAAGCTGACGAAAAGCTTGCCGAGCTGCAGAGAAGCTACACTAAGCTCAAGGCTGAATCTGATGCTTATAAGGAAAAGTATCTTGCAGATGTTAAGAACAAGGTTGATGAAATTATAGCAGGAGCCAACGAAAAGGCATCTGTTATTGTAGCAAAGGCTTATGAGGACGCAAGAGTTGCAAGAGAAAGAGCAGATGAAATCATTGACCGTGCAAATGCAGAGCTTAATTCAATCAAGGAAGAAACATCAAAAATCAAAGCGGACCTTGCAAAGCTTGTTTCGCTTGCAGAGGGTGTGATTGATTCTTCAGCTGAAATTGAGCCCCTTGAAAAGAAGGAGGCTGTTATTGAAGCAGAGGACGAGGCTGTTGTGTCTGTTCCTGAATTTGACCTTGATTCAGCTCTTGCTGAGCCTGAAGCAGAAGAAGCTGAAGCTGAAGAAGCACCTGTTGACGATGATGTTATCATTTATGAAATGCCTGAAGCTGATGCTCCGGCTGCAGTCGAGGATATTGACCTTTTCTCACATTCTACAGAAGCTAAGGCACAGCAGAAGGCGGAAATTCCCGACGTTAATTCATATCTTGCCAAAATCTTTGATTCGCAAGAAAGCTCTGATTCTGATTTCGGCTTCGGTGATCTAATTTCCGAATCATACAACGATTAATTATTTTACATAAAACTATTGTGAGGAAAAATTGAGTAATACATTCACTAAAACAAAAAGAAACATCATAAGCTTTTCGGTAATATTATTTCTTGTTATTGTCGATCAAATAATTAAATATCTTGTTGATGTGTTTTTAAATCCTGTTGAAAGCTATATGCTGATTCCACATGTTCTTCAGCTGCGCTATGTTGAAAACAACGGCGCAATGATGGGCTTCATGGAAGGCAAAACCGAAATTATGACTGCTCTTTCATTAATTTGCTTCATAGCAGTGGCATTTGTGATTTTTTCGGGCAAAATAAAGAATAAGCTTGATTTTGTGTCTCTTGTGATGATTTGCGCAGGCGGAGTCGGAAACATAATTGACAGAATATTCAGAGGCTTTGTAATTGACTATATCGAGGTTCTTTTTGTTGACTTTTATGTTTTCAATTTTGCAGATTGCCTGATAACCGTTTCAGCTTTCCTTTTGTTCTTTAATCAGCTTTATCTCATTTATGTTGAGCATAATGAAAAGAAAGCAGGGTTGAAGGATGGTTGATGCACGTATTATTGCTGTTACTCCCGAGCTTTCAGGCGAAAGAATAGACCAGATTGTTTACCGTGAGTGTGAGCTCACATCACGCTCTGCCGCACAGAAGATTATTGAAGATGGAAATGTAACCGTAAATTCAATAATTGTTACTAAAAACTACAAGGTAAAAGCAGGTGACAGAATCACTGTTGTTGTGCCGAAGCCCAGAGAGCTTGAAGTTAAAGCTGAAAATATTCCTCTTGATATAAGATATGAGGATGATGACCTTCTGGTTGTGAATAAGCCGAAGGGCATGGTTGTGCATCCTGCTGCAGGGAATTATGACGGCACTCTTGTAAACGCACTTCTTTATCATTGTAAGGATAGCTTATCAGGCATAAACGGTGTTATCCGTCCCGGTATAGTGCACAGAATAGATAAGGATACTAGCGGACTTCTTATAGTTGCTAAGAATGATTTCTCACACATTTCACTTGCCGATCAGATAAAGGTTCATTCCTTCACAAGAAAGTATCAGAGTGTTGTTTACGGCAGTCTTAAAAGCCGTGAGGGCACCGTTGATGCACCCATCGGAAGACACAGTGTTGACAGAAAGAAAATGGCTGTAACGGCAAAAAACTCCAAGAACGCAGTTACCCATTATGAAGTTATAAATGAGTATGACGGCTTCACACATCTCAGCCTTAAATTAGAGACGGGCAGAACACATCAGATCCGTGTTCATATGTCATACATCGGACACCCTGTTGCAGGTGACCCTGTCTACGGTCCGAAAAAGGTAATTGATTATCTTAAAGGTCAGTGCCTTCATGCAGGACTTATCGGCTTCAAGCATCCGAGAACAGGAAAGTATGTTGAAATTGAAAGTGAGCTCCCAGATTACTTCAATGATTTTCTTAGGAGGATCAAAAAATGAGTGATATTCAGAAGGATTTATCTGACTGGCTTGTTGTGTCAGATATCGACGGAACAATTAATAATAAAAAAAGACAGCTCGTGCAGCGTAATTATGACGCTGTTCACAGGTTTATAAATGAATATAAGGGTAATTTCACCCTGGCCTCAGGCAGATCGCCTCTTTCAATGCGAAAGCATTTTAAAAGACTTGACATTCCTGACGGAAAAGCAATTGTAATTAATGGTGCAGGTATATATGATTTTGCTGAGGAAAAAATGATATGGGCAAGTCCTCTCAATGACCACTGCATAGACATGATAAGAAAAACTGTTAAAAAGTTTCCAACCATATCTTTTCAGGTGATTTCTGATAAGAATGTTTATATTTTCAGACCTACACTGTCTTCAAGAATACTTGCCATCAATGCAAGGCTTCCGGTGAAATATTATTATTCATTTGAAGCTATTCCTAAGGAAAATTGGTATAAGGTTATTTATACGGGAATTCCTCCCGCATTGAAGGCTGTCAATAAATTCATTGAAAGCATGTCCAACACCACCGAAAATCTTATGTTTTCATCTCAGTGGAGCTATGAGATGGTAAATGAAGACACAAATAAGGGTAAGGCAGTGCTTAAGCTTGCTGAAATTCTCGGTGTAGATAAGGAAAAAACAGCAGCAATCGGTGATTATTATAACGATTATGAAATGCTTAAGCAGGTTGCATTGCCTGCATGCTGCGGTCAGGCACCCAAGGGCATGAAAAAAATTGCAAAGCTGATCACATGTCACTGTAATCAGGGTGCAGTTGCCGATCTTATTGAGTATATTATTGATAATAACATAAACTTCTAAGGAGGATTACAATGGAAGAAAACAGAAAAAAAGAACTGAAGAAAATCGCTGTTAATGTACGAAAAGGAGTAATTGAAGGTACATTCAACGCCAAGTCTGGCCATCCCGGCGGCTCTCTTTCAATAACAGATATCGTAACTTATCTGTATTTTGAAAAAATGAATGTGGACCCGAAGAATCCTGATGATGAAAACAGAGACAGATTTGTTCTTTCAAAGGGTCACACTGCTCCTGCTCTTTATGCAGCACTTGCACACAGAGGATTTTTCCCTGTTGAGCTTCTTAAAACCCTCAGAAAGCCCGATTCTATTCTTCAGGGACATCCGAGCATGAGATACACTCCCGGTGTTGATATGAGTACAGGCTCACTCGGTCAGGGCATTTCAGCAGCCTGCGGTATGGCTCTCGGTGCAAAACTCAAGGGTAAGGATTTCAAGGTATACGTTCCTCTTGGTGACGGTGAAATTGAAGAAGGTCAGGTATGGGAGGCTGCAATGTTTGCAGGCAACCGCAGGCTTGACAATCTTGTTGCTATTGTTGACTACAATAACCTTCAGATCGACGGCTCACTTGATGAAGTTAACTCACCTTATCCCATCAAGGAAAAGTTTGAAGCATTCAACTGGAATGTTGTTGAAATCAACGGACATTGCTTCTGTGAAATTGAAGACGCATTCAACAAAGCTGATGAATGCAAGGATAAGCCCACCTGCATTATTGCTCACACAGTAAAGGGCAAGGGCGTTTCATTTATGGAAGACAAGTGTGACTGGCACGGTTCAGCACCCAATGCAGAACAGTATGCTCAGGCTATGGCTGAGCTTGATGCCGCTATGGCAGAATTGGAGGTGTAATTATGGCTGATGTAATTAAATGTGCAACCAGAGATGCTTACGGCGCTGCTTTGAAGGAGCTTGGTGCAAGAGATGATATTCTTGTTCTTGATGCTGACCTTGCAAAAGCAACAAAAACAATAACATTCAAAAAAGAATTTCCTGAAAAATTCATTGACTGCGGTATTGCTGAAGGTAACATGATGGGTGTTGCAGCAGGTCTTGCCACAACAGGCTACACTGTTTTTGCTTCATCATTTGCCATGTTTGCTGCCGGAAGAGCCTTCGAGCAGGTCAGAAACTCAATTGCTTATCCGAAGCTGAATGTTAAAATCGGTGCAACTCATGCCGGTATTTCCGTTGGTGAAGACGGTGCAAGCCATCAGTGCTGCGAGGATATCGCTCTTATGCGCTCAATTCCCAACATGGTTATCATTAACCCTGCTGATGACGTTGAAGCAAAGCAGGCTGTATTTGCTGCAGCTGAGCATGACGGTCCTGTTTATATGAGATTCGGAAGACTTGCAGTTCCCCGCATTAATGAGGAAAGCTACAAGTTTGAGCTTGGCAAGGGCATTCAGCTTAAAGACGGTGCTGATGTAACAATTGTTGCTTCAGGTCTTATGGTAAACGAGGCTCTCATTGCTGCTGATAAGCTTAAGGAAGAGTGTATTGATGCAAGAGTTATCAACATCCACACAATCAAGCCTATCGATAAGGATATTCTTATCAAGGCTGCAAAGGAAACAGGGGCCATTGTTACTGCTGAAGAGCACAGTGTAATCGGCGGACTCGGCGGTGCGGTTTCTGAGGTTCTCTGCGAAGAATACCCTGTACCCGTTGTACGCCTTGGTGTCAATGACACGTTCGGTAAATCAGGTCCTGCACTTGAGCTTCTCAAAATTTACGGCCTTGATGCGGATAATATTGTAACAAAGGCTAAGGAAGCTTTTGAATTAAAGAAAAGATTAGCAAAATAATTTTAAGGTGGTTATGTAATGAAAGAAATTACAAAAGATATGCTTATCGGTGATATTCTTGATAAGGAGCCCGGCACAGCAATGTTCTTTTTTGAAATGGGAATGCATTGTCTTGGTTGTCCTGCATCAAGAGGCGAAAGTGTTGAAGAAGCATGTGCAGTGCACGGTGTAAGTGTAGATGCTCTCGTTGAAAGAATCAACGAATACCTTGCTTCAAAATAAAGCTATTCAACTTGAGCCACCTGTATAATCGGGTGGCTCTGTTTGTTAAATTGAGTTCAGGAGGTTAAAATGAGTAAAATTAAGCTTGATGCACGTCTTTCGGCAGTTGCTTGTCTTGTGAGAAACGGGAGTGTTACGGCAGACATTGGTACAGACCATGCCTATCTTCTTTGCTATCTTATTGAGAATAATATTTGCCCTGAGGGAATTGCTGCCGACATTAATAAAGGTCCTCTTGAAAATGCCAGAAGGACAGTGATTGAGTGCGATATTTACGATAAAGTCAGACTCATTTTATCAGACGGACTCAAAAATGTACCTGAAAATTCTGCCGACGACATAGTCGTTGCTGGCATGGGCGGAATTCTTATATCAGAAATTATTGAAAATGCACCATGGTTAAAAAATAAAAAAATTAATATTATAGCTCAGCCGATGACACATGCTGAAATACTTCGTGAGTATTTTTGTAAAAACGGCTTCAGAATTAACAGAGAAGTCGTGGCAACAGACGGAAAAAGGCTTTATGTTGCTGTGTCTGCTTCTTACACAGGAGAAACAGTAAACTATCCAAGATCTTATTATTATCTTGGTGAGCTTCTTAAAAACAGTGATGAAATTTCTAAAAAATATGTTGAAAAAGTGATTCTTACGCTTGAAAAGAAGCTGAATGCATTAAATAATGCAGGTGTTCCGGATGAAGAAAATTTAGCTGAATTACTGAACGAAATAAAGATGAAAGTTGCGGAGGTATATTGATGTTAACTGTTAAAAATATATCCGATTACATAAATGAAATTGCCCCCTATAACACTCAGTGTGATTGGGATAACTGCGGAATGCTTGTCGGTGATGCTGAAAAGAAGGTTGAAAAAGTTGCCTTTTGCCTCGACTTAACCTCTGAAACACTGTCTCAGGCAAAGGAATTCAATGCAGACCTTATCATAACTCACCATCCGATTATTTTCAAAGCTCAGAAAAAATTTATAAAAGGTGACCTTTCATATGAGCTTGCCGTAAGCGGTATAAGTGCAATTTCAGCTCATACGTGCTTTGATTGTGCCGATTTCGGCGTAAATGCTGTGCTTTGCGAAATTCTCGGTATAAATGAGGTTAAGGCTGTACCCTCTGATGAATGCACAGTACCGATGGTAAGAATCGGTACTGTTGAAAAAACGGATTCTGATAGCTTTGCACTTGAAGTCGGCAGAAGGCTTAACACTGTCTGCAGAGTTGTTGATTGTGATAAAGAAATAAGCACTGTTGCGGTATGTGGCGGCGCAGGCATGGATTTTATTGACGATGTTATTAAAGCCGGTGCTGATGCATTTGTAACGGGAGATATCAGCCACCATCAGATGTTAGATGCAATAGAAAAGGGTATTACCGTTATTGCGGCAGGTCATTTTGAAACTGAAATGCCGTCAATGATAAGGCTCATGGATATTATAATGAACAGATATCCTGAGCTTGAGTGCACTGTTCTGAATCAGTCAAACCCTGTTAATTTTATAGGATAAAGGTGAATTATGGCGTTTGACGGAATTTTTTTAAGAAAAGTCAGAAATGAGCTGGTTCGAGAAGCAGTCGGGCTTCGTGTTGACAGAGTGAATCAGCCCACAAAAGATGAAATTGTGTTGAATCTCAGGGGTAAAAGCGTAAATAAAAGGCTTTTGCTTTGTGTCCGTGCAGATAGTCCAAGAGTTCATTTCACAAATCATGCAATTGATAATCCGCCCGTTCCACCGATGTTCTGCATGCTTCTGCGCAAATATCTTCAGGGTGCATTAATCAAAAATGTAAGACAGCATGAAACAGACAGAATTCTTTTTATTGATTTTGATGCAACAAATGAGATAGGTGACAGAATTGAGCTTACCGTGTGCATTGAAATCATGGGTAAATACTCAAATCTTATCCTTATTTCAGGTGACAGAATTATTGATTCAATCAAAAGGGTGGATTTCACAACCTCTTCTGTAAGACAGATTCTCCCCGGACTTGTATATAAGTTCCCGCCTGAGCAGGATAAAGCTTCCATTGAAAATGTTTCAGCTTCATCTCTTTGTGAAAAAATACTGAATAAAAAAGACTCCTATCTTTCATCTGCTGTTCTTGGAACAATTCAGGGTGTTTCTCCTGTCATAGCACGTGAAATTGCCCACAAAACAGCCTTTGAAGACGTTTTTGTAAGAACTCTTACAAATGAGCAGGTTGATGCACTTAAGGCTGAATTGAGTGAAATTAAAGACAATCTTGATGCTGAAGCTTCGGTTTATCTGCTTTCAGATGAAAAAGGAAAGCCCAAGGATATTGCTCATATTGACATAAAGCAGTATGGTGGCAGATTTA
The DNA here is from genome assembly GCA_045604105.1 of Acutalibacteraceae bacterium. Lineage (GTDB taxonomy): Bacteria > Bacillota > Clostridia > Oscillospirales > Acutalibacteraceae > UBA6857. Next base: position 62,505 of record JAZUNJ010000019.1, read on the forward strand.
ATGTAAAGGAATACGAATCATGCTCTGTGCTTCTTGATGATTTTTATTATGAAAGAGACAGAATCAACCGAATTAATCATCGTGGATATGAGCTCATCAGGCTTCTTAATAATCTTATTGACAGAACAACAAGAAAGCTCGCAATTCAAAGAGAAGAGCTTAAGCGCTGTGAAGACAAGGATCAGCTCAGGCTTTTCGGGGAATTGATTGTTGCAAACATGCATTGTCTCACTAAGGGTGTCAGCTTTTATGAGGTTCAGAATTATTACGACGATTGTAAAATGATTAAAATTCCCTGTAACCCTGCTTTGTCACCGCAGGAAAATCAGAAAAAGTATTATAAAGAATACAGAAAAGCACAGACAGCAGAAAAGCTTCTCGTCGACCTTATAAAAGACGGCGAAGAAGAAGTTGTTTATCTTGAATCAGTTCTTGATGAGCTGTCAAGAGCAAATACCGAAAGCGAAATCGCCCTTATAAGAAAAGAGCTTTCCGACGGGGGATATATCAAAAATACAAAGGGTAAAAAACACAAGCCTCCTAAGGAGCTGCCACCGATAGAATTCAGAAGTGATGACGGCTACAGAATTCTTGTTGGCAGAAATAATATTCAGAATGACAGACTGTCACTTAAAACCGCAGGCAAATTTGACATGTGGCTACACACACAGAAAACACCCGGTTCACATGTTATTATTTGTGCTGAGGGTAACGAAGTGTCTGATTTGTCAATAGAGCAGGCTGCCATAATTGCAGCTTACCACAGCAAGGCAAGGGAGTCATCTCTTGTGCCTGTTGATTATACAAGAGTTAAGCAGCTGAAAAAGCCAAACGGTGCAAAAGCCGGTATGGTAATATATCATGAGTACTGGACAATTATAGTTAAGCCTGACAGTGAGCTTGTTGAAAGATTAAAAGTTAAGTAAAAGGAGGGATTTCAATGTCGTTTGCACATCTTCATCTTCATACTGAATTCAGTCTTCTTGACGGTGCATGCAGAATAAATAAGCTTATGGACAGAGTGCTTGAGGTTGGTCAGAACAGTGTTGCAATCACTGACCACGGTGTTATGTACGGTGCTGTTGATTTTTATAAAGTGGCAAAGGATAAGGGTGTCAAGCCTGTTATCGGCTGTGAATGCTATGTTGCGAAAAGAACAAGACATGACAAGGTGCACGGCATTGATAATGAAAGATATCACCTTGTTTTACTTTGTGAAAACAACAAAGGCTATGAAAACCTGATTTCAATGGTAAGCAGTGCCTGGACAGAAGGCTTTTATACTAAACCTAGGATTGACCGTCAGCTTCTTGAAAAGCATCATGAGGGTCTTATAGCCCTTTCCGGCTGCCTTGCAGGTGAAATACCTCAGCTGCTCATGAGAGGGGACTATGAAAAAGCTAAGGAAGTTGCTCTATGGTACAGAAATCTGTTTGGTGAGGACAGATATTTCATTGAAATCCAGAATCACGGCTTAAGAGAGCAGCTTGAAATTATTCCTGATTTAATCCGTTTATCAAGGGAAACAGGGATTGGTCTTGTTGCAACAAATGATGCTCATTATCTCAGAAAAGAGGATTCCTCAGTTCAGCAGGTGCTCGTCTGTATTCAGACCAACCATGTGCTTGGTGAAAGCACAGGACTTGAATTCAGCACAGACGAGTTTTATGTGAAAAGCGAAGAGGAAATGCTTCAGCTTTTTTCTGAAATTCCTGAAGCAGTTTATAATTCACAGAAAATTGCCGATATGTGCAATGTCGAATTTGAATTCGGTAACACAAAGCTTCCCCATTTTGAAGTGCCGAATAATATGGACCATTTTGAATATTTCAGGAATCAGTGCTTTTACGGTCTGAGTGTATTAGTGGGTGATAATCCGTCAGATGTATATGTTAACAGACTGAATTATGAGCTTGATGTAATCAACAAAATGGGATATGTTGATTATTTCCTTATAGTGCATGATTTTATACGTTATGCTAAAAGCAGAAATATTCCCGTAGGACCCGGCCGAGGCTCAGGTGCAGGCTCTTTATCGGCTTACTGCATTGGTATTACCGGTATAGATCCCATTAAGTATAATCTGCTTTTTGAGCGTTTTTTAAATCCTGAAAGAGTAAGCATGCCTGACTTTGATGTTGACTTTTGTTATGTCAGACGTCAGGAGGTTATAGATTATGTAATTTCAAAATACGGTGCTGACCATGTGGCGCAGATTGTCACCTTCGGAACCATGGCGGCAAGGGCTGCAATACGTGATGTCGGAAGAGTTCTCGGACTTCCTTATGCCACTGTTGATGAGGTTGCAAAGCTTATCCCGAACGAGCTTAAAATTACAATTGATAAGGCACTGAAGTCACCTGAATTGAATAAATTATATAATTCCAACGACGACGTTAAAAAACTTATTGACATTGCAAAGCAGGTTGAAGGTATGCCCCGTCATGCTTCAACTCATGCGGCAGGCGTTGTTATCACACGTGATCCTGTTTCATCATATGTACCATTGGCACTTAATGATGAGAGTATTGTAACTCAGTATACAATGGTCACTCTTGAGCAGCTTGGCCTTCTTAAAATGGATTTTCTCGGCTTGAGGACTCTGACTGTTATTGATGATGCCGTCAAGATGATTAAACGCAGTAACCCCGATTTTGATATTAATAAGATTAATTTTGATGATGCACTCACCTTTGACATGCTGTCTCAGGGCAGAACAGACGGTGTGTTTCAATATGAATCGGCAGGCATGAGAAGCGTTCTTTCAAGGCTTAAGCCTCAGAGCCTTGAAGACCTTATTGCTGTTATTTCACTTTACAGACCGGGACCTGCGGACTCAATTGATAAATACATTCATAACAGACACAACCCCGAGGATACAATGTATAAGTCTGAGCTGCTGAGAGATATTCTTGATGTTACCTACGGTTGTATGGTTTATCAGGAGCAGGTTATGGAAATCTGCAGAAAGCTTGCAGGCTATTCCTACGGCAGAGCAGACCTTGTCCGCCGTGCCATGAGCAAAAAGAAGACTGATGTTATGGAAAAAGAGCGTCAGATTTTTATTTACGGTCTTGAAGACGGCAGTGTACCCGGTGCTGTTAAAAACGGTGTGAGTGCTGAGGTTGCAAATTCAATTTTTGACGAAATGTCAAACTTTGCAAAGTATGCTTTCAATAAATCCCATGCAGCAGCCTATGCTTATGTTTCTTACCAGACAGCCTATCTTAAGGCTCATTATCCTTGTGAGCTTCTTGCCGCAACGCTTACAAGTGTGCTTGATTCATCAACCAAGGTTTCAACCTACATTGCCGAATGCACGAGGCTCGGAATAAAGGTTCTTTCACCGAATATTAACCGAAGCTTTGAAGGCTTCACAGTAAGAAATGATGCAATCTGCTTCGGTCTTCTTGCAATTAAGAACCTTGGCAGGGGATTCATTAAGGCAATTATTGACAACCGTGAGCAGGGTGGAAAATATACAACGTTTTATTCGTTCTGCAAACGTGTTTACGGCAAAGAATTTAATAAGAGAGCTGTTGAAAGTCTTATTAAGTGCGGTGCAATCGACGGACTTGATCTTAACAGACGTCAGATGCTTTATATGCTTCCGATTATTATATCTGAGCTTGAAGCGGACAAAAACAAAAATGTTATCGGTCAGATCGGCTTTTTTGATGAGGATTCACAGTTTTCACATCTTAATGAAATTTCTTGTCCCGAGCTTGAGGAGATGCCTTATCTTGATAAGCTCAGATTTGAAAAGGACATAACGGGACTGTATATATCAGGTCACCCGATGGATGAATATAAAGAGCTTTACGGCAAAATAAAAGCAGACGGCATTTCAGATATCCTTGAAAGTGACGGTTCCTTCGGCTCAAAATATAAGGATAACTGTAATGTTAAAATTATGGGAATCATTTCACGCCTTGAAAAGAAAACAACTAAGAACAATTCAACAATGTGCTTTGTCGAAATTGAAGATATTTCAGCTTCAATTGAATGTCTTGTGTTTTCTAAGCTTTTTGCGGATAAGGCTATGCTTTTGCAGGTTGGTAACATTGTTCTTATTAACGGAAGACTCAGTATGCGTGAGGACAAGGAGCCTACAATTATTTGTGAATCCATTGAGCCCAATCCGTCAAACATATATAAAGAAACAGTCAGAAAGCCACAGCAGAAAAAGCAGAGAAACGGAATTTTTCTCAGAATTTCTTCAGATGATCTCAGGTCAGACAGAAAGGTTGCACTTCTTGAAGAAATTTTCCCGGGAACCTTTCCTGTCTATTATTACTATACTGACAGTAAGGCATATTTTTTGCACGGATATGTTTCTTTGAATGACCCGTTGATTGCAGAATTAGAGCATATTCTCGGCACTGAAAATGTTGTTGTCAGAAAATGACGCTTTGTTATATAATTTGTTAATATAACTTGACTTTTATGTCTAATTGTGTATAATTATGATGATTATTTTATACAAATGTATATTTTGATTTTTTAAATTGATATACGCACCATTAGGAGGATGTTACAATGATTAAGACAATCGGTGTTTTGACAAGCGGCGGCGACGCACCCGGTATGAATGCTGCCATCAGAGCTGTTGTACGTGCAGGCTGCGAGCTTGGCATGAAGGTTTACGGCATCAGAAGAGGTTATAACGGACTTATGGAAGATGACATGTATGAAATGAATCTTCGTTCCGTATCTGATATCATCAACAGAGGCGGCACAATTCTCTATTCTGCAAGAAGCTCACGCTTCAAAACAGAAGAGGGTATGAACGATGCAATTGAAACCTGTAAAAGAAGAGGTATTGAGGGTCTTGTAGTTATCGGTGGTGACGGCTCCTTCAGAGGTGCAAGAGACCTTTCACTTCACGGTATTCCCTGTGTTGCTATTCCCGGTACAATCGATAATGATATTGGCTGCTGTGATTATACAATCGGTTATGACACATCAATGAATACAATTATGCAGATGGTTGACAGAATCAGAGATACTGCTGAATCACATGACCGTTGTGCAGTTGTTGAGGTTATGGGCAGAGGCGCAGGCTACCTTGCACTTTCATCAGGTATTGCTTGTGGTGCAACATCAATCCTTCTTCCTGAGGTTCCCTATGATTTTGACCGTGACGTTATTGAAAGAATGAAGAGAACTCAGAAGAGCAACAAGGTTCATTTTGTCATCATCGTTTCTGAAGCAATCGGCGGTGTTGAGGAAATGGCTAAGAGAATTCAGGCTGAAACAGGCGTTGAGGCAAGAGCTACAATTCTCGGTCATGTTCAGCGTGGCGGTTCACCCACTGCAAAGGACAGAATCGTTGCAAGCCAGATGGGATATCATGCTGTTCAACTTCTTAAAGACGGCATTGGCAACAGAGTTGTTGCAATGCAGAAAGAGAAAATTCTTGATTTCGATATCTTCGAAGCACTTAACATGAAAAATTCAGTTGATCTTGATATGTATAAGATGGCTCTTGAGATTTCTATCTAAATAATTTAACAGCAAAACAAAGAGCCTTTTAATTAAGGCTCTTTGTTTTTGTTTGACGTTTTATGGAGTGTAAGCATGGAGAATAAGGAAAAGAATACTGATAAAAATATTCATAGAGGACATCGCATTCGTCTGAAGGGCGAGTTTTTATCAGGCGGACTTCAGAATATGCCTGACCATAAAGTGCTTGAGCTTCTTTTGTTTTTCGGCATACCCTATAAGGACACAAATCCGATTGCACATGACCTCATTGAGCGCTTCGGCTCTCTTTCGGGTGTTTTTGAAGCAAGCCTTGCAGATCTTGTTACTGTTAAGGGTATGACAGAAAACGCTGCATGTCTTATCAAAATGATGCTTCCTGTAAACAGAAGGTATATAGAAGATGTTGCATCAAGAAAGCCGTTTTTTACAAAGACGGAGGACATTGTCGATTTCCTCAGGGCAAAATATGCCGGTGTCGGAAATGAATGTGTTTATGCTTTGTGCTTTGATCAGCAAAGGTATCTTATAGCCTGCAGAATGCTTAATGAAGGGGATATATCCTCTTCAATGTTTGACCTGAGAAAGCTCACTGCTCTTGTTCTTGAAACAAATGCCGCTTCTGTAATTATTTCTCATAATCATCCCCACGGCATAACTCTTCCGTCAAAGGAAGATATAGATATAACCGAAAGAGCTTGTAAGCTGCTTTCAACCCTTAAGGTTGATTTGCTTGATCATATAATCGTTTCCGAAATTTCATATAATTCAATGATTAATATGCCGAGGTTTGCTCACATTTTTTACGGCTTGGGACCACTTTTTCCTGATGCGTAAATTAAACCATTAATCCCGATGCTCATTCGGGATTTTTTGTTTTTTCAGTATATATTCTCAGTTTATTCATCATAATGCTTGAAAAAAATTAAATTTAGTGATATAATAAGAACAAATGTTCTGAGATAGGAGGGCGGATATGGATCGTTTTAAGTTGGTTTCTCCCTTTAAGCCTACAGGGGATCAGCCTGAAGCCATTAAAAGGCTTGTTGACGGAATCAACAACGGCTATAAGGAGCAGACTCTACTTGGCGTAACCGGTTCAGGTAAAACGTTTACCATGGCGAATATTATTGCTGAGGTAAACAGACCTACATTGGTTCTTGCACATAATAAAACACTTGCAGGTCAGCTGTGCAGTGAGTTTAAAGAATTTTTTCCTGAAAATGCTGTTGAATATTTTGTGTCCTATTATGACTATTATCAGCCCGAAGCTTATATACCTACAACTGACACTTATATTGAAAAGGATTCAGCAATAAATGATGAAATTGATAAGCTTCGTCACTCGGCAACATCTGCTCTTTCCGAAAGACGTGATGTAATAATTGTTGCAAGTGTTTCCTGCATTTATTCTCTTGGTAATCCCATTGACTACCGTAATATGGTAATTTCTTTAAGGCTCGGAATGGAGAAAAACCGTGATGACCTGATTTCAAAGCTTGTTAAAATTCAGTATGAAAGAAATGATGTTAACTTCATTCGTAACAAATTCAGAGTTCGTGGTGATGTTGTTGAAATTTACCCCGTATATACAAGTGATACTGCAATCAGAGTTGAATTTTTTGGTGATGAAATTGACAGAATTTCAGAAATAAACCCCTTGACAGGTGAAATAAAGAATAATCTTACCCATGTTGCAATTTATCCTGCTTCCCATTATGTAGTGTCACCCGATAAGCTTGAGGCAGCAATGGCTGAAATCAAGTATGAAATGGAACAGCAGGTCATTGAGTTTACTAAACAAGGTAAGCTTCTTGAAGCACAAAGAATAAGAGAAAGAACATTGTATGACCTCGAGATGCTGAAGGAAACTGGCTTTTGCAAGGGCATTGAAAACTATTCACGCATTATGTCAGGAAGACCTGAAGGCGCTGCGCCTTATACGCTTTTGCATTATTTTCCTGATGATTTTCTTTTGTTTGTTGATGAATCCCATGTTATGCTTCCTCAACTCAGAGCAATGTACGGCGGTGACAGGTCAAGAAAAGAAAACCTTATTGAATTCGGCTTCCGTCTGCCCTCAGCTTATGATAACAGGCCTCTTAAATTCGATGAGTTCTATTCATTGGTTGGTCAGAAGGTGTTTGTAAGTGCAACACCAGGTGCCTTTGAAAAAGAAAAGAGTGAACAGATAGTTGAACAGATTATACGCCCGACAGGACTTCTTGACCCTGTAATCAAGGTTAAGCCCACCGACGGTCAGATTGATGACCTTGTCAGTGAAATCAATATCCGTGCAGAGCGCAATGAAAGAGTGTTGGTTACAACGCTTACCAAAAAAATGGCCGAATCATTAACTGACTATCTGGATAATCTCGGCATTAAGGTAAGATATATGCATTATGATGTTGATACAATGGAACGAATGGAACTTATCCATGATTTGCGCCTTGGTGAATTCGATGTTCTTGTGGGCATTAACCTTCTTCGTGAGGGTCTCGATATTCCAGAGGTGTCACTTGTTGCAATTCTTGATGCCGATAAGGAAGGTTTTCTCCGTTCAGAAACCTCACTTGTTCAGACAATAGGCAGAGCTGCAAGAAATGCAGAGGGTGAGGTTATAATGTATGCCGACTGTGTAACTGCATCGATGGAATATGCTATAACCGAAACTGAACGTAGACGAAGAATTCAGCACGAGTACAACGTTGCCAACGGTATCGTTCCGAAGACGATAATTAAAAATGTACGTCAGGTTCTTGAAATTTCAACCAAGAATACTGACAACGATAAATCATTCAGAAGAATGTCAAGAATTGAAAAAGAAAAGGCAATCAAGCAGCTCACCGTTGAAATGAAGGAAGCAGCTGCAATTCTTGAATTTGAATATGCGGCAATGATAAGAGATAAAATTGAAAAACTTAAATCCATGATGTAACATCGGAAAGGTATTTTATGTCACAGAAAGATTTGATTATCAAGGGTGCAAGGGAGCATAATCTCAAAAATGTTGATTTAACCATTCCCAGAGATAAATTTGTTGTTTTCACGGGTCTTTCAGGCTCGGGAAAGTCTTCTCTTGCATTTGATACAATTTATGCAGAGGGTCAAAGGCGCTATGTCGAATCCTTGTCCTCTTATGCAAGACAGTTTCTCGGTCAGATGGAAAAGCCTGATGTTGATTATATTGAAGGTCTTTCACCTGCAATATCAATTGATCAGAAAACCACCTCAAAAAATCCTCGTTCAACTGTCGGTACAATAACAGAAATTTATGATTATCTTCGTTTGCTTTATGCAAGAATAGGCATACCACACTGCACTGTTTGCGGAAGAGAAATTAAACAGCAGACTGTTGACCAGATTGTCTATAAGATTCTCGAGCTGCCTGAAGGAACAAAAATCCAACTGCTTTCACCGATTGTAAGAGGCAGAAAGGGTGAATACGTCAAAGAGCTCGAATCCATCAGGAAGTCCGGTTTTGTCAGAGTCAGAATAGACGGTATAATTTATGACCTGTCAGATAAAATCAAGCTTGAAAAGAACAAAAAGCATAACATTGAGGTCATTGTCGACCGACTTGTTGTAAAAGATTCTGTTAAATCAAGGCTCAGTGATTCAGTTGAAACAGCAACAAAGCTTTCGGAAGGTCTGCTTCTCGTTGATGTTCAGGGAAGCGATGAAATGATGTTTTCACTGAATTATGCCTGCCCTGACCACGGTGTAAGCTTCGGTGAAATTACACCGAGAATGTTTTCGTTCAACAGTCCCTACGGCTCTTGTAAAAAATGCTCGGGTCTAGGCGTATATATGGAAATCAGCCCATCAATGATTATTCCCGATAGAAAGCTTTCGATAAGACAGGGTGCAATAAAAGCCTTCGGTTGGTCTGCAAAGGATTCTTCCAGCATCGCCGGTATGTATTATGATGCTCTCGGTAAAAAATTCGGCTTTGACTTTGATACACCGATTGAAGATTTCTCACTTGAAGCATATAATGCACTGCTTTACGGTACAAACGGTGAAAAGCTTAAGATGGAGCGTACAACAAGCTATGGCGGAGGTACTTATTTCACAGCCTTTGAAGGTATTGTAAATAATCTTCAGAGAAGATATAACGAATCCTCTTCAGAGCTTTCAAGACGTGAGATTGAATCTCTCATGTTGACAAATGAATGTAAGGAGTGCTCTGGTGCAAGACTCAGCAAGGAAGCTTTGTCTGTTACCGTTTGCGACAAAAACATTCATGAGGTTTGCTCCATGTCTGTTTCTGATTCTCTCAGGTTTATTAAATCCCTTCACGATAAATTAACCGAAAGAGAAATGCTAATTGCAAGGCTTATTCTTAAAGAAATTGAAGAAAGATTGACCTTCCTTGAAAGTGTTGGTCTGAATTATCTTACACTTTCAAGGCAATCCGGTTCACTGTCAGGCGGTGAAAGTCAGAGAATTCGTCTTGCAACACAGATTGGATCTTCTCTCGTCGGTGTTTTATATATACTCGATGAGCCGAGTATTGGTCTGCATCAGAGAGACAACGCAAAGCTTATCGGCACACTTAAGCACCTTCGTGATATCGGAAATACTCTTATTGTTGTTGAGCATGATGAGGACACCATGCTTGAGGCTGATTACATTGTTGATGTCGGTCCCGGTGCAGGTATACACGGAGGCAATATTGTTTGCCACGGTACTGTCAACGATATTATGAATTGTAAAGAATCGCTTACAGGACAGTATCTCAGCGGTAAAAGAAAGATTCCCGTGCCCGAGATACGCCGTGCCGGAAACGGCAAAATGCTTAAAATTTATCAGGCAGGACAGAACAACCTTAAAAATATCGATGTTGAAATTCCTTTAGGAAAGTTCGTTTGTGTAACAGGTGTTTCTGGCTCAGGCAAATCTTCACTTGTTAACGAAATACTCTTTAAGCATCTTTCAAATGAATTGAACGGCTCAAAAAAGATAGCCGGTCAGTTCAGAAAGATGGAGGGCATTGAGCATCTTGATAAGGTTATTGACATTGATCAGTCACCAATTGGCAGAACACCACGTTCAAATCCTGCAACCTACACAGGGTTGTTTACTGATATACGTGAGCTGTTTGCTACAACATCTGATTCCAAGGCAAAGGGCTATAATGCAAGCAGATTTTCCTTTAATGTAAAGGGAGGTCGCTGTGAAGCCTGTCAGGGCGACGGTATTGTTAAGATTGAAATGCACTTCCTTGCCGATGTATTTGTACCCTGCGAAGTTTGTAAGGGTATGAGATATAACAGTGAAACACTCAGTGTTAAATACAAAGGAAAGTCAATTTACGATGTTCTTGAGATGACTGTTGAAGAGGGTATTGCCTTTTTTGAAAATCAAAAGAAAATCTATAACAGACTAAAAACGCTTTATGACGTAGGACTCGGATACATTAAAATCGGTCAACCTGCAACAACTCTTTCAGGCGGCGAAGCTCAGAGAGTGAAGCTTTCAACTGAGCTTTCAAAGCCTGCAACCGGTAAAACGATATATATACTTGATGAGCCGACAACGGGTCTTCATACAGCTGATGTCCATAGGCTTATCAGTGTTCTGCAGTCACTTGCCGATAATGGCAACACAGTTGTTGTCATCGAGCATAATCTTGATGTAATCAAGTGTGCTGATTATATCATTGATTTAGGACCTGAAGGTGGTGACGGTGGCGGAACTGTTGTTGCAACAGGAACACCTGAAGAGGTTGCAGAAAACAAAAACTCATATACAGGTCATTATCTTAAAAGAATGCTGTAAAACAAAAAAACACCGAAAAAAATCGGTGTTTTTTTGTTGGTGCGGGTAACAGGGGTCGAACCTGCACGCTTGTGGGCACAAGATCCTAAATCTTGCGTGTCTGCCAATTCCACCATACCCGCGTATATACTGCATCTATTCATAGTGCTTTATAATTATATTTACAGGAAAACAAAAAGTCAATACTAATAATAATATTTAAAATACATTTCACAACAGTCTTGACATAAAATCTTAAATGAATATAATTTACTTGTTGCTTTTATATCTTATAAGAGGTAATGCATATGAAAAGAAATATCAGATTACTGTCTGTGGTTGTTTTAATAATAGCTTTAGTGTTTTGCTTTGCGGCGTGCAGTAAGAGTGCTGAAACGAGCTCAACAGATATTAATCACACAACTGCTTACAGTGTTGTAACAAAAGAAAACGAAAAAATTTCCGAGGAGGATAATAAAATGGCAGATTCAAAGGTAAAGGTTATAATGGAAAACGGCGGAGAGTTCATAATTGAGCTTTATCCTGAATATGCTCCCAAAACAGTTGCTAATTTTTTAAAGCTTGTCAAGGAAGGCTTCTATGACGGACTTACCTTCCACAGAGTTGTTGACAACTTCATGTGTCAGGGTGGTGACCCCGAAGGAACCGGAAGAGGGGGTAGCGACGAAACTGTTTTCGGTGAGTTTGCGTCAAACGGCTGGAAGCAGAACACACTCTCTCATTCAAGAGGTGTTATGTCTATGGCAAGAAGCATGGATTTCAATTCAGCATCTAGCCAGTTCTTCATCTGTTATTCCGATTACTGCTCAGCACTTGACGGTGATTATGCCGCATTCGGCAAGGTTATTGAAGGTATGGAGGTATGTGATGCCTTCTGTCAGGTTCAGAGAACTTATAATTCCATGGGTGAAAAGGCAGCACCTGTTGAACCTATCCGTATTAAGTCAATGACAGTTATTGATTAATTGCTGTATCGGGTAAAAAATTGTAAAAAACTTAAAAAATTGAAAAAAACTTATCAAAAAGCTCTTGACGGCGGTACTTATGTGTGATAGAATACTTGTACCTCTGTAGAGGGCTTTATTTTTGTGCCCTGAAAATAGAGGGAGGCCTTGCTTGATTGTTACAGATGATCGTGTTGCATCTGTGATAATCGTAAATTTCCTATGATGGAGGTGCCGTTCATGAGAGTAAAAATCACTTTATCTTGTACAGAGTGCAAACAGCGCAATTACAACACAATGAAAAACAAGAAGAACAATCCTGATAGGTTGGAGATGAATAAGTATTGCAGATTCTGCAAGAAGCACACTCTCCACAAAGAAACAAAATAAAACGGGAGGTAGAATAATGGCTGACAAAGAAAAGAAGGTTGCCCAGAATTCCGATGTTGATAAGGCCACAACAGAGGAAAGCAAAGCAGCAGCTAAGGTTGCTAAGGCTGCAAAGGGCAGCAAAAGTGATAAGCCTGGATTCTTCGCTCGTGCCGGTAAGGGTACAAAACGCTTTTTCAAGGATTTCAAAGGTGAATGCAAGAAGATCGTTTGGCCCGATGCCAAAACAGTTCTTAAGAGTACCTGCGTAGTACTTATTGTTGTTACAATCGTTACAGCAGTAGTTTTTGTTATTGACTTCGGTCTTGAACAGGGTATGACAGGGCTTAAGAATCTCGCAAGAGGTGAGACCTCACAGGTAACATCAGGTAATGTTGCAGACACATCTGATGAAGCTGATGAGGACACAACCGAAGCTGCGAAAGAAGAAACCACAGCAGCAACAAAAGAAGAATAATTGCAATCTATAGGAGGTGTCACGATGGCAGACAATGCCAAATGGTTTGTAGTACACACCTATTCCGGCTACGAAAACAAAGTAGCTTCCAACATTTTAACGGTTGTTGAAAATCGTAAGATGCAGGATCAGATTTTCGAAGTAAGAATCCCCACGGAGACTGTTACGGAAATCAAAGACGATAAGGTAAAGGAAATTGAGCGTAAGCTTTTCCCCGGATATGTTATGGTCAAGGTTGCCTGTATCTACAAAAGACGCAGTGAGTTTGAAGATGAAGAGCTTTCCATGACTGATGAAGCTTGGTATGTAATCAGAAACACTCGCGGTGTTACGGGCTTTGTTGGACCCGGAAGCAAACCTGTACCTCTTAGCGATGAAGAGGTTATTAACCTCGGTATCGAAAAGAGAACAGTCGAAGTAAACTACAAGGTAGGAGACTTCGTAAACATCTTAAGTGGACCCTTCGACGGCTACAGCGGTGTTGTTGACAGTATCGACACTGTTAAGGAAGTAGTTGTTGTTATGATTTCCATGCTCGGCAGAGAAACTCCTGTCGAACTCGGACTTAATCAGATTGAGGTTCAGGATTAAGATTAAAAACGATAATTTACGGTTATTACCGTTCATTATGTGGGGAACTTCAGTTCCCTGTGGGAGATTTGCTAATTCTATTCAAAGCAAGTCGCCATCAACCACATAAATTTGGAGGTGCAAAAAAATGGCTCAAAAGGTTGTAGGTTTAATCAAGCTCCAGATTCCTGCAGGTAAGGCTACTCCGGCACCGCCTGTTGGTCCGGCTCTCGGTCAGCACGGTGTAAACATCATGGCTTTCACAAAGGAATTCAATGAGCGCACAAAGAATGATATCGGTCTTATCATTCCTGTTGTTATCACAGTTTATGCAGACCGTACATTCACATTCGTAACAAAAACACCGCCCGCTGCTGTTCTTATCAAGAAGGCTTGCGGAATCGAAAGCGGTTCAGGCGTACCTAACAAGACTAAGGTCGCAACAATTACCGGTGAGCAGGTTAGAAAAATTGCTGAGCAGAAGATGCCGGACCTCAATGCAGCTTCAGTTGAAGCAGCTATGAGTATGATAGCCGGTACAGCTCGCTCAATGGGCATAGTAGTCGCTGACTAATGCTTCCGGGTGGGAGGAAAAATCCGATTAACCACTCTATAGGAGGATGAAAGACAATGAAACATGGTAAAAAATATGTTGAAGGCTCAAAGCTTATCGACAAATCAAATCTTTATGATCCTGCGGAAGCACTTGAACTTGCTTGTAAGACTGCTACCGCAAAATTTGATGAAACAATTGAAGCTCACATCCGTCTCGGCGTAGACTCACGTCATGCTGATCAGCAGGTTCGTGGCGCAGTTGTTCTTCCCAACGGTACAGGTAAGACTGTACGTGTTGCTGTTTTCGCAAAGGGCGAAGAAGCAAAAGCTGCTGAGGCTGCAGGCGCAGAAGTTGTTGGCGCAGAAGACCTCGTTGCAAAGATCCAGGGCGAAGGCTGGATGGAATTCGATGTTGCAATCGCACATCCCAGCATGATGGGCCTTGTTGGTCGTCTCGGTAAGGTTCTCGGCCCCCGTGGTCTTATGCCTTCACCCAAGGCAGGTACTGTTACTCCTAACGTTGCTCAGGCTGTTACAGAAGCTAAGGCAGGTAAGATTGAGTACCGTCTTGACAAAACAAACATTATCCACTGTCCCATCGGTAAGGCTTCATTCGGCACAGAAAAGCTTATGGAAAACTTCACAACTCTTCTTGATGCTGTTATCAAAGCAAAGCCTGCTGCTGCAAAGGGTCAGTACATCCGTTCATGTGTAGTTACAGCTACAATGGGCCCCGGCGTTAAGATCAACCCCAACAAGGTTGGCTCAGCTGCTGCGGAAGTTAAATAATTTAAAAAATAATGCTTGACAAAGAGTATTCTTTGTGGTATTATATCAAAGCTGTCCAGCCCTAAGACAGCAGGTGTGAGACTTAAAGGCTGTAAGCCGCCTGCCGAGGAACGGAGCATAATTGATTTAGATATCTATCTATATTAACTATGTCACCCTTTCTCTCGGTTTGAGGGAAAGGGTTTTTCTTATCTCTGACACCAAGGGTATCAAAAATATTACAGGAGGTGAATTCATTTGCCCAGCGCTAACGTTTTAGAACAGAAGAAAGTTGTTGTTGCTGAACTTACTGAAAGACTCAACAATTCAATCGCAGGTATTATCGTTGACTACAAGGGTATCAACGTTGCTGACGACACAGCTCTTCGTAAGGAGCTTCGTGAAGCAGGTGTTGAATACACTGTTGTTAAGAACACACTTCTCAAGCTTGCAATTGCAAACACAGAGCTTAACGGTCTTGATGCAGTTCTTGAAGGAACAACCGCTATCGCTACAAGTGCAGATGATTACGTCGCTGCTGCAAGAATTTTAAGCAAGTACGCAGACGGACACAAAAATTTCGAAATTAAGAACGGTTTTATCGACAAGGAAGTTATCGGTCTTGATAAGATTGCAGGCCTTGCAAAGCTTCCCTCACGTGAAATCCTTCTTGCAAACGTTCTCGGTGCATTCCAGGCTCCGATCTCAGCTTTTGCTCGTGCTATCCAGGCTATTGTTGATAAAGACGGCGAAGCTGCTCCCGCTGAAGCTCCTGCTGAAGCATAATCAAATTTAAATTTACATTTTTGGAGGTAAAATACCATGGCATCAGAAAAAATTACTGCTATCATTGAAGAACTTAAGACTCTCACAGTGCTCGAACTCTCAGAGCTCGTACACGCTGTAGAAGATGAATTCGGCGTATCAGCTGCTGCTGCAGTTGTTGCTGCTGGCCCTGTAGCTGCTGAAGCTGCTGCTGCAGAAGAAAAGACAGAATTTGACCTTGAACTCACAGAAGTTGGCGGCAACAAGATTGCTGTTATCAAGGTTGTTCGTGAAATCACAGGCCTTGGACTCAAAGAAGCTAAGGAAGCTGTTGACGGCGCTCCCAAGGTTATCAAGGAAGCAATGTCAAAGGACGATGCTGAAGCTGCTGCTAAGAAGCTTGAAGAAGCTGGTGCAAAGGCAACTCTTAAATAATTTCGATTATTTAACCTTTTGTAATGTAAAAGACCTGTCTGAAACGGCAGGTCTTTTTATTTTACAAATATTGACAAAAGATTTTGCGTTATATATAATTAATGATATTAAGAAAAACAGGAGGGCCTTTTTTATGGATAATAAGTCAAGAGCTTTTGATCAGGAAACAATCGAAGAATATATCGATATGCAGACATCTTTTGAAGCATACACAGGAGATGAGCCTTATCTATTTGTAAGCTATTCACACAGAGATACAGCTGTTGTATATCCTATTCTGGATGCTTTGTACGAAAAGAAATACAGAATCTGGTATGACGAGTCCTGTGAAAACGGAAATGATTTCCGTTCTGAACTCAGAACACGTATTGAAAATTGCGAAGCTGTTATTTTATTTGTTTCAAAATCATCAATGGCATCTCCGTTCTGTGGCATGGAAATTATTGTTGCAAGGGAAAACGGAAAACGTCTGTATCCCATTTATCTTGATGAAGAGGCAGTGCCTCCTGCATTTGAAATTCTCCTTCAGAACACACATCACAGCACACCGAATAACATGGATAAGCTTATTAAAACAATGGTGCGTGACCTGCCTGCAGTTGCAATGGACAGACTCACAACTGAAAATGATTTGCTTAAAAAATGCGAAGATAACGGTAAAACAATTACAATTGATGAAGGCATTAAGGTTATCTGCTCTAAAGCGTTCAAAAGCCGTCGTGCTCTTCACACAATCAATCTTCCTGAAAGCCTTGAGGTTATTGAGCTTGAGAGCTTCAGAGGCTGCAGTAATCTTGAAGAAATGAACATTCCTCTTAACACAATTAAAATAGGTGACAGTGCATTCAGAGATTGTGTAAATATGAAGAAGTTAGTTGTGCGTAATAACTGCATTAAAATCGGTGAGCGTGCATTTGAAAACTGCGCTCATCTTTCAGATATTACTCTTCCGGAAGGGCTTACCGAAATTTATGGAGGTGTTTTTAACAGCTGTAAGAGCATCACAAGCATCAAGCTCCCTGAAAAACTTACAATTCTTGGTGAAAGTGCTTTTTCAGATTGCATAGGTCTTGAGGAAATCGATATACCTGCGTCTGTTACAAAAATTGATGATCTTGTATTTAACGGATGTGACAGGCTAAAGAAGATTTCTCTTTATGATGGCTTGAGAAAAATTGGTAAAGGCGCATTCAAAAACTGTAAGTCACTTACGCAGATTGTTATTCCTGCAACTGTTTCAAATATCAGTGAAGCTCCCTTCAGAGGCTGTGACGGGCTCAGAACTATTAAGGTTGACCCTAAAAATAAGCATTTCAAATCTCAGCCTAACAAGCGTGAGGGCAGTGACCATGTTCTGTTTAACAAGAATAAGTCAAAAATTATTGCTTATCCCGCAAGCAGCCGTGAAGTACAGTATGATATTCCTGACAGTGTTACTGTAATTTGCGAATGGGCTTTCAGTGAATGTAAGAAGCTTAACCGTATAACAATTCCTGACAGTGTTTATGAAATCAGTGAAGGTGCTTTCTGCAACTGCAATCATCTTGACGAGGTTGAAATTCCTGACAGTGTTATTAAAATTGATGACTGCGCTTTCAGAGGCTGTGAAGCACTTGAAAAGGTTGTCATTCCAAGCTCTGTAACTGAACTCGGCTGGGGAATTTTTGATGGCTGTGAAAATGTTGTCACAGTATATTGTGACGAAGGCTCGACGGCAGAAGAATATTGTTATCGCAATGGTATTCACTGTGAAAGAATCACAGAGAAAGAGTAATTGAAAAATGGAAAAAGCAAATTCTAATAAAATTGTAAAAGGCTTTACAGCTTTTGTGAAAAAGAACGTAGTTATGGTTGTAGCTTTGTTTGCTGCAATCATAACAAGTGTTATTGTTCCTCCCGATAAAGAGTATATCGGATATTTTGATTTTAAAACCCTGACATGTTTGTTTTGCGTTCTGGCGGTTGTTTGTGCCCTGAAGAATATAAGATTTTTTTATCTTATGGCAAGAAAAGTAGTCATAATGTTCAAAAATGCGCGTATGAGTATACTTGCACTTGTTTACATAACATTTATCGGCTCAATGCTCATTGCAAATGATATGGCACTTTTAACTTTCTTGCCCCTTGGATTTCTTGTTCTTACAACAACAGGTAAAGAAAAATATATGGCGTTTACCTTTATAATGCAAAATATTGCAGCAAACCTTGGCGGTATGCTGACACCCTTCGGAAATCCGCAAAATCTTTATCTTTACACAAAGTTCAACATACCGAACCTTGAATTTATGTCTATAATGGCTCCGCCTTTTGTTGTGTCCATTATCCTCATAACAGTGTGTTGTTTATTTGTAAAAGCAGAGCCGTTGAAGCTTGAGGACGAGAAAATTGAGCTTCCCGTTGCAAAAACAGCTCTTTATCTCATACTGTTTCTTCTTTCTATTGCAATTGTTTTCAGAACAATTCCTTATTGGATTGGCTTAATTGTTATACCGGCTGTTTTGGTTTTTGTTGACAGAAGTGCGTTGAAAAAAGTAGACTATCCTCTTCTTTTAACCTTTGTATTCTTCTTTATTTTTTCCGGAAATATGGGTAGAATTGATATTGTAAGAGACTTCTTCTCAAATCTTCTTGACACAGATACTCTTCTTGTGAGCTCGCTTTCATGTCAGTTTATCAGTAATGTGCCCAGTGCAATTCTGCTTTCACAGTTTACACAGAATTATGCCGATTTGCTTGTTGGTGTAAATATCGGTGGTGTCGGTACTCTTATTTCGTCACTTGCCAGTCTTATTACTTTCCGTGAATATGTTAAACATAACCCGGGTAAAACAGGTTATTATATTGGCATGTTTTCATTGTTTAATTTTGGATTTTTGATTATATTGCTTGCTTTTATGTATTTAATAAAGTTAATTTAAAAAACAAGGTTGTGCAAATGATGTTACGTTGCACAACCTTAACTTTTTAGTTTTTATCACCACGGACAATTTTGTAGGTTTGTCTGAAGTCCTGCTTGCCCCAGCCTTTTTCCATGCCTTTGTCAAGAACAGCCTTTGCAGCCCTCATACCCGGCATATCAAAATTTTCGTCTTCACTGAGCTTTGCACAAATTGAAATATCTTTGTGCATATTTTCCATGGAAAAGGCTGTTGACCAATCCTCGTTTTTAAGCTTATCTCTTTGTGCGTTAAGATAGAAATTCTGTGCGCCGCCGGCTGCGACTGCATCAGCAAAATCATCGACAGAAATACCTAGTCGTTGAGCAAGAAGAAGGGTTTCGTTAACTCCGTTCTGAATCTGGGCAACAAGAGTGTTGTGACAGATTTTAGCAGTTATACCTTTACCGTTTTCACCCATGTATATAACCTTGCTACCCATGTAAGAAAGAATGGGTTCAATTTCTGAAAACAGTTTTTTGTCACAACCGACAAGAACGCCGAGAGTTCCGGCAATTGCATCTGTTTTTGAACGTACAACGGGACAATCCGCAAACTGTGCTCCGGTCTTTTTTACAAAATCAGCAACTTCAACAGAGACAGAAGGCTCAATGGTACTCATATCTATACAAATTTTGCCTTCTTTAAGAAAAGGGAGCATTTCCTTATAAGCTGATTTTACATGATTCGAAGTTGGTATCATGGTTATTATTACGTCTGATTTTTCTGCAATTTCAGCATTTGTTTTGCAACCGACAGCACCAAAGGATTCAAGCTTTAAAACCTGACTTTCCTTGTGATCGTTGCAATAAACCGTATCATTGTGCTTTTTTACAATGTTTTCACACATTGATTCACCCATGATTCCTAATCCGATAAAACCTATTTTCATATATAATAGCCTCCGTTCTTACTGATATGAGTTTTTTAATAAAGTATATTATTGATATACCAACTTGTCAAGAAATACTTTACATATTTTGAAGTAAGTGATAAAATGTATAACTGTTAATTTTAAAAAAAGGATAGTCTGTTATGAATAATAAACATACAATAGACATGTGCAACGGTTCAATACCGTCAAAAATGTTTAGGTTTGCGATTCCTCTCATGTTCTCGGGAATTCTGCAGCTGTTATTTAATGCTGCTGATATAATCGTTGTCGGTAAGTTTGCCGGTGATGAGTCATTGGCAGCTGTTGGTGCAACAACTTCAATTATTAATCTCTTAACTACTCTTTTTATTGGTTTGTCTGTTGGGGCAAATGTGCTTGTTGCTAATTACATCGGTGCTAAAAAGGATGAAGATATACAAATTACCGTTCACACTGCAATGACGGTCAGTGCTTTAAGCGGCATTCTTTTAACAACGGTTGGATTGATTTGCGCACCGACCATGCTTGAACTCATGCAGACACCGGATGAAGTAAAAGAGCTTGCTGTTATTTATCTCAGAACATATTTCATGGGTATGACTGCGGTTATGGTATATAATTTCGGCAGTGCAATTTTAAGAGCAGTAGGGGACACTCAAAGACCGTTGTGGTTTCTTACGATTGCCGGAATAATCAATGTTGTTCTTAATTTAGTGTTTGTTATTGTATTCCATCTTGATGTGTTCGGTGTCGGTCTTGCAACAGTGATTTCTCAGGTTGTTTCCGCAGTGTTAACTGTAATCTGCCTTATGAAAGAGAGCAGTCAGATAAAGCTTTCTGTTAAAAAATTACGGATAGACAGAAATAAACTTGCGAACATTCTTCGTATCGGTCTGCCTGCAGGCTTTCAAGGTATGCTTTTTTCACTTGCCAATGTTTTTATACAGTCATCCGTTAACTCGTTCGGTACGACAGTAATCGCAGGTAACTCCGCATCAGCTAATGTTGAAGGGTTTGCATTCACTTCAATGAATGCTTTTCATCAGGCTGCAATTTCATTCACAAGTCAGAATGTCGGTGCAAGAAAAAAAGAAAGAATCAATAAAATTCTGATAACGGCACTTTTATATGCTTTTTTAGTTGGTGCTCTTTTCTGTGTAATTTATATTTCTTTCGGTGATAAGCTTATCGGCTTATATACAAATAACGCTGATGTCATTAATGCAGGTGTCACAAGGCTTACAATTATTGCTTTATCTTATGTTCTTGCAGGTATGATGGATGTGTTTGTAGGCTCTTTGCGTGGGCTTGGTTATTCTTTTGTGCCAATGACCGTATCTGTTATCGGTATTTGCGCATTGCGTCTTATTTGGCTTGCAACTGTGTTTCAGATTGATGCTTATCATAAAATTGAGACAATTTATTTCACTTATCCTCTCAGCTGGATTGTTACTTTGACAGCTCATTTTATATCATTTATTATTATAAGAAATATTGTCTTTAAAAAATGGAAATCAGAGAACAAAACATGAATTTTCTGACTGAAAAGAAAATTCATGTAATTTGCTTAAATTAACTTGCATAAATTTGTTTAATGTGCTATAATAAAGAGAATTTTAAATTAAAAAGGCTTTTATAGCCTTTTTTTATAGTGTGGTTACTTTATCGCAACACTATGGTAACATGTTGCTTAGATAACTTCATTTTTTTGAAAGGCTGATTTTGTGATTAATAAAGACATTGATATAAAAATCAAGAATTGGATTAACCTTAATAAAGAAGACATCATAAACAGTTGGATAAAGCTTGCCGAAATCCCTTCAATTACAGGTGAAAGTAACCCCGGAGCTCCCTTCGGTACCGAGTGCGCACGTGCACTTGAATTTTCAGGCGACCTTTTTAAAAATGCAGGCTTTGATTGTGAAGTTTATTCTGATGAAGGTTATGCAGTTGCCTCATACGGAAGTGACGGCAAGACTATCGGCTTATTCTGCCACAGTGATGTTGTACCGGTTGGTGACGGATGGATTTTTACTGAGCCATTCAAGCCTGTTATTAAACAAGGCGTTCTCATTGGCAGGGGAGTTGAAGATAACAAATCCGGTATTATCGCATCCTTATGTGCTTATAAGTTTTTTAAAGACAGCGGCTATAAGCTTAAGAACCGCCTTGAAACCTTTATCGGCTCTGATGAAGAATGCGGTATGAAGGATATGGATAATTATCTGAAAAGGCATACTGTTCCTGATATGTCAATAGTTCCCGATGCTGATTTCCCTTGCAGCGTTGGTGAAAAAGGAATTTTTCACTTCCTTGCAGTTTCGGATTCAGCTTTTTCTGATATTATTGATTTTTACGGCGGTGAGGCCTACAACATCGTTCTTGATGATGTTACTGTTGATATTAAATTCAGCAAAGAGCTTGAAAAAGAACTCAGAGAATTAACTGAAAATGACCCGAACAGCAATGTTGCTACATCTTCTCAAAAGCTTACACTTAAGGCAAAGGGTGTTTCAAAGCATGCAAGCATTCCCGAAGGCTCAGTTAATGCAGCCTTGTCAGCATGTGAAATTCTTTGCAGGTGTAATTCACTTTGTAAGGAAGATAGAAAAATTCTGAATTCTGTTAAAGATATTTTGTCATCTGACTACGGACATGGAATCGGAGTTGTTCATGAAGACGTGCGCTTTGGTAAAATGACCAGTGTAAACGGACTTTGTAAAACTGAAAACGGTCATGTATGTGTCAGCTTCGATGTAAGATACGGAAGTACACTTGACAGTGATTATCTTGAAGCTACTTCAGAAAAGGTTCTTAAAGAAAAAGGCTTTTCTGTTACCGACAAAAACAACAGTCCCGGCTTTGCAATTGACGAAAACAGTGAATTTCCTCAGATATTTGAAGAAATTTATGAAGATATTACCGGGGAGAAAAAGGAACGTGTTCTTATGTCCGGCGGCACTTATGCTCGAAGGATAAAAAATGCATTTTCCATTGGTACCTATGCTTTCACAAAAGAAAGACAAGCTCCTGAGCTTATAATGCCTGACGGACACGGCGGAGCACATCAGCGTGATGAAATGATTGATATTGAAGCTTTCTTCAACGCTGTCAGAATTCTTATTCACGCAATTCTCGCTTGTGACAGCATTGTTTGATTTTGAATGTTAATCCTGCAATAAGAATACTCAGGATGTTTATTTGATATAATAAGGTGGTATAAACGTGAACTCAAAAACATTTTTATATATTCTGAAAAGAATAGGACTTGCTATTCTGACAGTCTGGGTTGTAATTACCGTAACATTTTTTGTTATGAGAATGGTACCCGGCGGTCCTTTCATGGGTGAAAAGGCTACTACTCCTGCCGCTCAGGCTGCTCTTGAAGCAAAGTACGGACTTGATAAGCCCCTTTCTGAACAGTATTTTACCTATCTCAAGGATATTGTAACCAAGTTTGACTTCGGTCCTTCACTTAAGCAGCGCGGACGTATGGTTATCGATATTATTACTGATGGTCTCAAAACCAGCGCAAAGTTAGGTGTAATTGCAGCATTTATGGCTCTTATTTCAGGTGTTGTTTTTGGTGCTGTTGCCGCACTACGAAGAAATAAGTTGATCGATAAGGTAATTATGGTTATAACAACAGCCTTTGTTTCCATGCCATCCTTTATCATGGGTACCTTGCTTCTTCTTGTGTTTGCACTACAGTTAAAGCTTGTACCCGCTAACGGCACGACCACTGAAGGTCTTATTTTGCCTGTTATTACCTTGTCTCTTTACCCAATGGCTTATATCACAAGACTTACAAGATCATCAATGCTTGATGTTCTCGGTCAGGATTATATCAGAACTGCAAAGGCTAAAGGCGTTTCAGGCGGTAACATTATTTTCAAGCATGCACTCAAGAATTCACTTATCCCCGTTGTAACCTATTTCGGACCCATGCTTGCTTATATCGTTACAGGCTCACTTGTTGTTGAACAGATTTTTGCGGTTTCAGGTATCGGAAGAGCCTTTGTTAACAGTATCACAAACCGTGACTATACACTTATCATGGGCACTACAATTGTTCTTGCAATCTTGATTGTTGTTATGAACCTTGTAAGTGATATCCTTTATAAGGTTATCGACCCGAGAATTAACCTTGAATAATATAGGAGGTAAAACAGAATGAAAAAGACACCCTTCAGCCTCCATGTAAACTTAGATTCATTTATTCCCGCAACAGAGCAGGAAAAGGAATACATGGTGCAGATGCGCCCTTCATCAACCTTTTTTAAGGACGGTGTAAAGAGACTTCTTAAAAACAAGGTTGCAACATTTTCACTCATCATTGTTGTTGTAATCACACTCGCTTCAATTTTTATTCCCATGTTCTGGCCTTATGCATACGATGCACAGTTAGGTATTCAGCCCGGTAAGCCCGTTGATGCCACATATGCAAACCTTGCACCTTTTGAATACGGCGCAACCGAGCAAGAAAAAATTGATGCCGGTGAAAGTGTTTTCCCGCATATTTTCGGAACAGACCCTCAGGGTCGTGACTATTTCATCCGTGTAGTTTACGGAACAAGAATTTCTCTTGCAGTCGGCTTCTTTGCAAGTATCATTGTTCTTATTGTCGGTATGACAATCGGCTCTATTGCAGGTTATTTCGGCGGTAAGGTTGACCTAATAATCATGAGAATAGTTGATATTATTTATTCTCTTCCCGACATGCTTATGGTTATTCTGCTTGCATCTGTTCTTAATACGGCCCTCGCAGTTGTTATTGACGGAACGCCCCTTGCTAAAATAGGTACTAACATTATAAGCTTGTTTGTTGTTTTTGCTCTTTTGTACTGGGTGTCCATGTCCCGTCTTATCAGAGGTCAGATTCTTTCTCTTCGTGAGCAGGAGTATGTTCTTGCAGCAAGAGCAACAGGAGCAAAGGGCAGCTGGATTATCAGAAAGCATCTTCTTCCCAACTCAATCAGTGTTGTAATTATTTCAACAGCACTTCAGATTCCGAATGCTATTTTCACTGAGAGCTATCTTTCATTCCTCGGTCTTGGTGTTAATGCACCGATGCCCTCGCTTGGCTCACTTGCTTCGGAGGCACTTAACGGTATCAATTCTTATGCATACCGTCTGGTAATTCCCGCAATTGTAATTTCACTTATTGTTCTGTCCCTTAATCTTCTTGGTGACGGACTTCGTGACGCTTTTGACCCCAAACTTAACAACTGAGAAAGGAGCGCATAATTAATGCCATTATTAGAAGTTAATAACCTGCGCACCTCCTTTTTTACTGATGCAGGTGAGGTTAAAGCAGTAAACGGAGTTTCCTTCAATCTTGAACGCGGTAAGGTTCTCGGTATTGTTGGTGAATCAGGCTCCGGTAAATCTGTTACAGCATATTCAATTATGCAGATTCTTGCAGGTACAGGTAAAATTGTCGGCGGCTCAATAAAGCTTGACGGACAGGAGCTTGTTGATGCAGGTGAAAAGGTTATGAAAACCGTGAGAGGCAACAAGGTGTCCATAATTTTCCAGGATCCCATGACTTCTCTTAATCCCACATATACAATCGGCAAGCAGCTTATGGAAGCCATTCTTCTTCACACTGACCGTGATAAGAAGCAGGCGAAAGAGCGTGCTGTTGAAATGCTCAAGCTTGTTAATGTTAATGAGCCTGAGAAAAGAATGAAGCAGTATCCCTTTGAGCTTTCGGGTGGTATGCGTCAGAGGGTAATGATTGCCATGGCACTTGCATGTGAACCTGATATTCTCATTGCTGATGAACCTACAACAGCTCTTGACGTAACTATTCAGGCTCAGATTCTTGAGCTCATGCAGTCCCTTCAGAAGGAGCTTGGCATGGCAATTATTATGATTACTCATGACCTTGGCGTTGTTGCACAGATGTGCGACGAGGTTATCGTTATGTATGCCGGCTCAATCTGTGAGCAGGGCACAGCAGACGAAATTTTCTATAATCCTCAGCATGAATACACAAAAGGTTTGTTGCGTTCAATTCCTTCAGCTACCTCTGCAGGCACAAAGCTTCAGCCTATTACCGGTACACCAATTGACCTTCTGAACATGCCGAAGGGTTGTCCCTTTGCTCCCAGATGCGATGCAGCAATGAAAATCTGTATTACTGAAAGAGCACCCAAAATTTCTGTAAGTGATGTTCACACTTCTTCATGCTGGATGTGTGTTAAAAAAGGAATTGAGAACGGTGATATTACCTTGACAGATTCTGAAGATGAAAGTAAAGGCGGTGAAGACCAATGAGCGAAATCAAAAAAAGCGAAAACTTGATTGAGGTCAAAGGTCTTAAAAAGTATTTTGATATCAATGTAGGTCTTTTTAAATCCAAGCCTTTAAAAGCTGTTGATGATGTTTCATTTTCAATTAAAAGAGGTGAGACCCTCGGCCTTGTTGGTGAATCAGGCTGCGGTAAAACAACTGTCGGCAGAACTATACTCAATCTTTATAAGCCTACTGCCGGTGAAATCTGGTATGACGGTAAGCTTATCAAAACAAGTGCTGATATAAAAGAGTTCCGTAAAAAAGCTACAATGGTTTTCCAGGATCCTTATTCATCACTTAACCCGAGAATGACAGTTTCTGACATCATCGGTGAGCCTCTTGATGTTCACAAGATGTGTAAGGATAAAGCTGAAAGAGAAGCCAGAATTCTTGAGCTTATGAGTCACGTTGGCCTTAACAGTGAGCATGCTTCAAGATATGCTCATGAATTCTCAGGCGGACAGCGTCAGAGAATCGGTATTGCAAGAAGCCTTGCTGTTAACCCTGACTTTATTGTTTGTGACGAGCCTGTTTCTGCTCTTGACGTTTCAATTCAGGCTCAGGTTATCAATATGTTCGGTGAGCTTCAGGAGCAGTTAGGTCTTACCTATCTTTTCATTGCTCATGACCTTCTTGTTGTCCGTCATATCAGTGACAGAATCGCTGTTATGTACCTTGGCAGAATGGTTGAGCTTGCAGATGCAGGTGAAATCTATGATCATCCTCTTCACCCCTATTCAAAATCACTGCTTTCCGCTGTGCCTGTTCCCGATCCTAAAATCGCAAGGGCAAATCAGCGTATTGCATTAGCAGGTGACATTCCGAGTCCCTTGAATGCCCCCTCGGGCTGTCCTTTCCGCACACGTTGTCAGTATGCAACCGATAAATGTGCTGAATCAATGCCTGAATTCAAGGAAGTGTCAACAGGACATTTTGTTGCATGTCACAGAGTTGACGAAATTAACTAAGGTTTCAAAAGTACTCAAGTGTGCTTTGAAATAATAAAAAATTTTTCGAAAGGAAAGAAAAACTATGAAAAAAGTTCTCGCAATTGTTCTTGCTGCAATCATGCTCTTCACACTTGCTGCTTGCGGCGGAAACAAATCAACAGACGGCAATGCTGCAGATTCACTTGCTGTTTGTCTTGCATCAGAGCCTGACACAATCGATCCGGCTCTCAACTCAGCAGTTGACGGTGCTACACTTACAGCACACCTTTTCTCAGGTCTTGCTAAGTGGGCTCAGGACGAAAGCGGCGCTCTCGTTATCGTTGCAGACTCTGCTGAATCACTCGTTGAAGGTGTAGAAAACGAAGACGGTACAGTTACTTACACCTACACACTTAAGGAAGGTCTCACATGGTCCGATGGTAAGGCTCTTACCGCAGGTGACTTCGTATACGCTTGGAACCGTGCAGCTTCCTTCGACCTTGCTGCTGACTACAACTACATGTTCGATGTAGTTAAGGGCTATGCAGAAATGTGGGAAACACAGGATAAGCTTGACGAAAACGGCGAAGTTGTTAAGGATGAAGAAGGCAACCCCGTTCAGGAAGCTAAGAATCCCGATGCTAAGCTTGCAGTTGAAGCTAAGGATGACAGAACTCTTGTAGTTACTCTTAACAACAAGGTTAACTACTGGAACGAGCTCCTTGCATTCCCCAACTACTATCCCGTACGTGAAGATGTAGTTGCAAACGAAGCTTGGGCAACAGATCCCTCAACATACGTATGTAACGGTGCATACACAATCTCAGCTTGGGAACACGACAGCGTTATCACTCTTGCTAAGAATGACAACTATCACGATGCAGCAAAGGTTACAATGCCTGAAATCAAGTTCTATCTTTCAGACGATGCTAACAACATGCTCACAAACTACAAGAACGGCGAATGGCTTCTTATTGATGACGTTCCCACAAACGAAATCGCAACACTCAAGACTGAGTATCCTGAAGAATTCGTAGTTACAGGCCAGCTCGGCACATACTATGTATGTTGGAACATCAACGAAGATCTTCTTCCCGAATCAAGCACACTTGAAGGTGCAGCAGCTGAAGAAGCTAAGGCTGAAATCAGAAGCGCACTCGGTCTTCTCCTTGACCGTAACCACATCGTTGAACAGATCTCACAGGCCGGTGAAGTTCCCGCTTCATCATTCGTAGCTATGGGTCTTACTGAAGCTGATGGCAGCACTCAGTTCTACAAGGTAGCTAACTCAACTGAAGATGATTTCGACGGTTACTTCAACACAGCTAAGGATGCTTTTGAAGCAAACTACGATTCAGCTATCGCAACTCTTAAGAAGTACTACACATATGATGAAGCAACAGCTAAGTTCACAGATGTTCCCACTCTCAACTACATCTACAACACTAATGATGCTCATCAGGCTATTGCTGAATACATCCAGGGCGCTCTTGCTGCTGTTGGTATCACAATGAACCTTGAAAACCAGGAATGGAACACATTCCTTAACACACGTAAGAACGGCGACTATTCAGTAGCACGTAACGGATGGCTTGCAGACTACAACGATCCCATCTCATTCCTTGACATGTGGACAACTGTATCAGGTAACAACGACATCCAGTACGGTAAGGGCGCACACGCTGCTCTTAAGGCATATGATCTTGACCTTTCAGCTTACGGCATTGATGTTAAGGTAGAAGACGGCACATGGACAGAAACCTATGATGTTCTTATCTCCGAAATCAAGAAGTGCACAGATGCTGAAAGACGTTATGAGCTTATGCACGTTGCAGAAGACCTTCTTATGTCAACAGGTTGCGTAACTCCCATCTACTACTACACTGACATTTACATGCTCAATGATTCAGTAGAAGGCTACTTCAGCAATCCTCTTGGCTACAAGTACTTCATGTACACAACAATCGCTGACTAATTTCAGCTTAAAAGACCGATGTTAATTCATCGGTCTTTTTTATTTTTAAACAGTTATTTTGTATTGACTTTTAATATTCTGTGTGATATTATATTTAAGTAAATTTACGGTGCCCGGCACCTGAACATTATATGGAGGATATTACAATGAACAGAATTAAGACAGTTGAAACAAGAGATATCAAAAAGTCAGTTGCTAACGGTGGTTGCGGTGAATGCCAGACATCATGTCAGTCAGCTTGCAAGACATCATGCGGTGTTGCAAATCAGCAGTGTGAAAACAAGAACAAATAATTCTTTAAATTAAAAAAACGCTGCCTGTCAGGTGGCGTTTTACTTTATTTAAAATTCAGGAGTATAAAATGGTGCATCAATATAAATTAAACGGATATAATATTGTTCTTGACACTTGCAGCGGCTCTGTTCACACTGTGGATGAGGTTGCATATGACATCATTTCAATGTATAAAAACTGCTCTGAAGAAGAGATAGTAAGTCAGATTCTTCGGAAATACAGCCATTTACCCGATGTTAATAGAGATGATGTTCTTCTTTGCCTCGATGATATCAAGGCTCTTGAAGAGGCAGGTAAGCTGTTTTCTGAGGATGAATACGAAAACCTTGCCATTGATTATAAAAATAACAGCAAGGTAATCAAAGCCATGTGTCTTCATGTTGCGCACACCTGCAACCTTAACTGTTCATATTGCTTTGCAAGTCAGGGTAAATATCAGGGTGACAGAGCTCTCATGAGCTTTGAAACAGGTAAGAGGGCATTTGATTTTCTTGTTGCCAATTCAGGTACAAGACGTAATCTTGAGGTTGATTTTTTCGGTGGCGAGCCTCTTATGAATTTTGAGGTTGTCAAGCAATTAGTTGAATATGCAAGAAAAATTGAAAAAGAGCATAATAAAAATTTCAGATTCACTCTTACAACAAACGGTGTTTTACTCGATGATGATGTAATTGATTATCTTAATAAAGAAATGTGTAATGTTGTTCTGTCTCTTGACGGAAGAAAAGAAATTCACGACCATTTCAGAGTTGATTATGCAGGCAACGGAAGCTACGACAAAATTTTGCCGAAATTTAAAAATCTTGTGGATAAACGCGGCGGTAAAGATTATTACATGAGAGGTACATTTACCCACAACAATGTTGACTTTACAAACGATATTTTTCACATGGCCGATCTCGGTTTCAAGGAATTAAGCATGGAGCCGGTTGTTTGTCCGCCTGATGACCCCTATGCTCTCACAAAAGAGGATTTGCCGAAGCTGTTTGAGCAGTATGAAATACTTGCGAAAGAAATGGTACGCCGTAAAAAAGCAGGGGACGGCTTCACGTTTTATCATTATATGCTTGACCTTACTAACGGTCCTTGCATTTATAAGCGCATTACCGGCTGTGGCTCAGGAACTGAATATGTTGCTGTTACACCCTGGGGTGCTCTTTACCCCTGCCATCAGTTTGTCGGTGATGAAAAATATAAGCTTGGTGACATCTTTGAC
The DNA here is from genome assembly GCA_045604105.1 of Acutalibacteraceae bacterium. Lineage (GTDB taxonomy): Bacteria > Bacillota > Clostridia > Oscillospirales > Acutalibacteraceae > UBA6857. The sequence goes on from JAZUNJ010000019.1 coordinate 93,181, forward strand.
GGTATAACCAATGTTGAGGTTCAGGATAAATTCAGACATTGTAACGCTTATTCGAGAAAAGAATGTAAGGATTGTTGGGCAAAGCTTTATTGCTCGGGTGGCTGTGCTGCCAATTCATATCATGCCACAGGTGACATTATGGGCGTTTATGAATATGGCTGTGAGCTTTTCAGAAAAAGAATTGAATGTGCCGTTATGATGAAGGTTGCCGAGGCGGAATAAAAGGAAGTAATTATGAACACACCCATTATTGATTTTGTAAATGATTATATAAAATCAGATGTGACCCGCTTTCACATGCCGGGTCATAAGGGTGTGTCTTTTTTTGGCTTTGAAAAATTTGATATAACCGAAATAAAGGGTGCCGACGACCTTTCTTGCCCCGACGGTATAATAAAACAAAGCGAGGAAAATGCTGCCCGACTTTTCGGCACAAAGGCTACTCTTTACTCAACAGGCGGTTCAAGTCAGTCAATAAATGCAATGCTCCACCTAGCCTTTATTAACAGAAAGATCTCGTCACATCTACCCTATATTTTAGCCGGTAGAAATGCTCATAAGGCTTTCATTTTCGCCACGGCAAAAATCGGCTTTGACATTGAGTGGTTATATCCCGAAAACTGCAACAGTCTTTGCAGCTGCGTTATAACAGCGGATATTTTAGAAACAGAATTGAAAAAAAGCGCACAT
>JAZUNJ010000020.1:0-20935 GCA_045604105.1 Acutalibacteraceae bacterium
CCTACTCTCGGCGTTGAGGGTATGTTCGGTACTAACCCCTTCACACTCGGCGTTCCTACTGATGAAGAATTTGACTTCAACTTCGACTGTGCAACATCAATCACACAGAACGGTAAGGTTGAATATTACGAGAGAATCGGCGAAGAAATTCATCCCGGTACAGTTATTGACCTTGACGGTAACCCTGTTGAAGGTGATGCTGGTGTTGCTCTTAAGAAAATCCGTCAGGGTACTGCTGCTCTTACTACTCTTGGTGGTATCGGTGAAGCATTAGGCGGTTATAAGGGCTATGGTTTTGCTCTTTTCGTTGAATTCCTTTCTTCTATTCTTCAGGACGGTATGTACGGTAAGGATCTTGACGGTAAGGATGCAGAAGGCAATATCCGTCCTTATCATCTCGGACATTTCTTTATTGCAATTGATACTGAACACTTTATGGGTGAAGAAATTGCAAGAAAGAAAGCAGGCGACATTCTCCGTTCAATGAGAGCATCAAAGAAGGCTCCCGGCGAAGAAAGAATTTACACAGCAGGTGAAAAGGAATACGATATCTGGATGCAGAGAAAAGATAGCGGTGTACCCATCAATGAATCTGTTCAGGCTGAAATGAATAAGGTTCGTGATGATCTCGGTCTTACACAGTATACATTCCCCTGGGAGAAATAATTTACTGACTATATGCCGACGGAAGATTTTTCGTCGGCAATAATGCTTAAGAAGGAAAAGGTGAAGAAAAAATGGATTATGCAAAAGAATCATTGAGACTCCACGGTGAGTGGAAAGGAAAGATTGAGGTTGTAGCAAGAGCAAAAGTAAAGGATAAGGAAGCTCTTTCGCTTGCTTATACTCCCGGTGTTGCACAGCCTTGTCTTGAAATTCAGAAGGATATCAATAAATCATATGAGCTCACAAGACGTTGGAATACAATTGCTGTTGTAACTGACGGTACCGCTGTTTTAGGTCTTGGTGATATCGGTCCCGAAGCAGGTATGCCTGTTATGGAAGGCAAATGCGTTCTTTTCAAGGAATTCGGTGATGTAGATGCTATTCCTCTTTGTATCAAGTCAAAGGATGTTGACACAATTGTTGACACGATTGCACTTATTTCGGGCTCATTCGGTGGTATAAATCTTGAAGATATCGCCGCTCCCAGATGTTTTGAAATCGAAAGAAAGCTTAAGGAAAAGACTGATATTCCTATTTTCCACGACGATCAGCACGGTACAGCAGTTGTTTGCTCGGCTGCTCTCATTAATGCGCTCAAACTTTCAGGTAAAAAAATTGAAGACTGTGTTGCAGTTTTCAACGGTGCAGGTGCAGCAGGTGTTGCAATTGCAAAGCTTTTCCTTGCAATGGGCATCAAGGATGTTATCATGTGCGACAGAAAGGGCGTTGTTCACAAAAACAGAGAGGGTATTGAAAATGACCCTGCAAAGCTTGAGCTTGCTTCTTTCTCAAATAAATCAGGTAAAACAGGAACTCTTGCCGACGCTCTTAAGGGTGCAGATATTTTCATTGGTGTTTCAGCTCCCGGCTGTGTGAGTCAAGATATGGTGCGTTCCATGGCTAAGGATCCCATCGTGTTCCCCATGGCCAATCCCACACCTGAAATTATGCCTGACGAAGCACTTGCAGCAGGTGCACTTGTTGTGGGTACAGGCAGAAGTGACTTCCCCAACCAGATTAACAATGTTCTTGCTTTCCCCGGAATTTTCCGCGGTACACTTGATGTAAGAGCAAGTGACATCAATGAAGAAATGAAAATGGCTGCTGCTGAGGCTATTGCTTCACTTGTTTCAGACGAAGAGCTTAAGCCTGATTATATTCTTCCGGCTGCCTTCGATGAAAGAGTAGGTCCCACTGTTGCAGCAGCAGTTGCAAAGGCTGCAAGAGACAGTGGCGTTGCAAGAATCTGAAAATCAGGGAGAACCTTAGATGAAAAAGGTTGATTTTAAAAGCTGTCTGAAAATCGGCATAACAGCATTTGCCCTGTTTTTGTGCATTAACTATTGGCCTCAGGCGGCAGGAATTATAAAAACGATGATAGGCGCGGTTCTGCCTCTTCTTATTGGTGTTATTGTTGCCTATCCGCTCAACATTCTTATGAGCTTTTACGAAAAGCATCTGTTTGCAAAATCGGAAAACAAGCTTATCAAAAAAGGTAGAAGGGGATTCAGTATAATAGCTTCCCTTCTCACTTTGGTGGCAATTGTCGCTCTGGTTATTGCCCTTGTTGTGCCTCAGCTAACTTCATGTATCAAGCTTCTTATTGCAGAGCTCCCCGCCTTTTTCAACGGCGTTGTTGCAAAGCTCAGTGAGTTCGATTTTGTGCCTGAGGATATTATTGCAGAGCTTTCCAAAATTGACTGGCAGTCAAAGATTACGGAAAACCTCAAGGAAATCACTTCGGGCGTCGGCAGTGTGATGGGTGTTGTAATCGGTGCAGTGTCATCTGTTGTGTCAGGTGTTACAACGGCATTCCTTGCAGTGATTGTTGCAATTTATGTTCTTTCAGGTAAGGAAAAGCTTGGCTCTCAGCTTAAAAGGGTAATGAATCGCTATGTTCCGAAAAAATATATTGAAAAAATTTCATATGTTGCAGGAATTGCAGACGATTCCTTCCATAAGTTCATTGTTGCTCAGTGCACGGAGGCTGTTATACTCGGTCTGTTGTGCACAGTCGGTATGCTGATACTTCGTCTGCCTTATGCTGCAATGATTGGCGCAGTAACTGCCGTAAGCGCATTTATTCCCGTTGTGGGTGCATTTATCGGCGGCGGTATCGGTGCATTTCTCATTCTTATGGAATCACCGACAAAGGCTCTGATATTCCTTGTGTTTATTGTTCTTCTTCAGCAGTTTGAGGGTGATATCATTTATCCCAAGGTTGTCGGCTCTTCAATGGGCCTTCCCAGCTTGTGGGTTCTTGCTGCGGTAACTATAGGCGGCGGAATGTTCGGTATTCTGGGTATGCTTTTAGGTGTTCCTGTTGCCTCAGCTCTTTACAGACTGATAAAGAACGATGTAAACAAGGTGCCTGTAACAAGCCCTGAAGCAGAGCCTCCTCAGAGTGAGCAGACCTCTCAGGAATAGACAACTGAAATCCGTTCTCTTCACGGGAACGGATTTTTTGTGTATTGATACGTCTTTCTAGCCAAAATTCGCAATAAAAAACTGTATTAATAAAAATATAACAACAACTATACGATGTGATGAACTGCAGAAGTTAAATGTTTATACTTTATTAAACTACTTCTTAACTTTTTAGAATATAATTAACAAAAAGAAAAATCAGGAGGAATGTTAAATGAATTATACTGATTGGGCAATGCAGGAGCTTGCTGACCTTCCGAATACAAAATCAGCTTATCTTTATAAACAGCAGGTTATTGCAAAAATGACAGAAAGAGCCAATGCTCTTGTTGAAATGGGCATCAAGGATAACAATGTAATAAACCGGCTTATTATTGATGAATTCAAAAATATAAAGCAGGAATATTACTCATCACAAAAGGAAAAGCAGAAAAAGAATAAGAAAAAAACTGCAGGAAAGGTGTCTGTTCTTGCTTGCTTTGCATACATACTTGTACTTGTTATGTCTTTCCTTTGTGTAAGCTTTTTAAGCGGAGCATGGAGCAAAACCTGGCTTATTATGGTTGCAGGTATTCTTCTTCCCATAGCGGCAGGCCTTTTCGCTTCAAGTGCTAAAATCGGCGGTAAAAAAGCTGTTTTCAACTTTGCTTCAAGGTTTATGATGTCTGCAGCAATTATGATTGTTTTTGTTGTTATTTTCCTTGCTGCAACATTTTTAACCACTATGCCTAAAACCTGGCTCTTCTTCCTTTTTGCCGTTGTTATGATACTTGCTGTTGATGCTGCAATGGCTTTTGCAGCAAAGCAGAAAACAGCAATTTTTTCATTGATTTTATATGTGCCTGCAATCGGTGCACTTCTTTATGTAATAGCAGGCATTCTTCATATCATTCCCTGGCATCCCGGCTGGATGATTATAGTTCTTTCTGTTGTTGCTGACATTTTTATCGCAGGCGGAGCTATAGTGAAATCTTCAAAAATCAAAGAGGAGACAGATGAAGAATGGGAAGAAAACTAAAGGCTGAATTATGGGATAAGATGCATTATCTTTTCCGTGATTTCAACGACCGTATGGTTCATCTTGAGCTTCATTACGATTTTGAAATTGATATTGAAAAGCTCAGAACAGTTCTTATATGCTTTTTTGAAAAGGCACCTGTGCTTCATTCACGCTTCGTTGATAATCATGTGAGCCCCTATTGGGAGGTAATGCCTTATAACATTGAGCAGGTGCTCACTGTTGCTCATCCTGCGGATGTTCAGAGTGCCATTGATGAATTTCTGACACAGTACATACCTCCTGAGAGCGATTTGCAGATGAAGGTTGCAGTTTTCTATTATGAAGGTAAAACAGCCCTTTGCTTTGTTGAAAACCACATGTGCATGGACGGCGGAGACTTCAAGTATTTCATCAGGGAATTCTGCAAGGCTTATACCGACTATGACGAAAAGGGTATTCCTCCTCTGAATCTCAGAGAAGGAACACGGGCCTATGATTCTGTGTATTCAGATTTTTCAAAAACACAGGAAAAAATGGCAAGGAATCTTTACAGAAATGTCTGTGCAAAGGATAAGCACAAATTCCCCTTAACAGAAAGCAAAAAGGATGATAATTCCTTTATCGCAAGAAGAAAAATCAGTGCTGACACCTTTATGAGGCTCAAAGCTGTCGGTAAACAGCAGGGAGCAACAATCAACGATATGCTTGTTGCAGCCTATTTCTATGCACTTTATGAGCTGGCGGGCTACGGTGAGGACGAGAGCGTAACAATTTCCTGTGCCATTGACCTTCGCCGTCATCTCAAGGATGACGAGGGGCAGGGTATAACAAATCACACTGCCTTTATGCAGTGCAATATTCCTCACAGAGGAAGAGATATATTCGAAACCCTCAGATATGTTATAAACAGCTCAAACAAATATAAAAAGGATAAATTCATGGGCCTTTACGGTTTACCTCTTTTAAAGCTCGGTTACCGTATTCTTCCCCATGCCGCAAGTGAGGAAATCATCAAAATCGGTTATTCAAATCCTCTTCTTGCCATGAGTAACATTGGCGTGCTTGACCATAAAGCACTTGCTCTTTCATCAAATGAGCCCTTTGACGGCTTTATGACGGGTGCAGTAAAGTATAAGCCATACGTACTTCTTTCAGCAACCTCCATGCGTAATGAAATCACAATGTCAATGTGTGTAAGAGGCAATGAGGAAGATAAAATAATTGTTGAAAGGTTTTTTGACCTGTTTGAAAAAAGCATAGAGCTTCTTATTATGTAACAAGAAAGCACACGGAATTTGCCGTGTGCTTTTAATCTTTATTCGGTAAAGCTGATTGTTTTTGCCCATTCAAATATCTGAGAGGAATAAGCTTCTTCTTTTTCTGACAGAGTTGCAAACTGAATAAGCCAGAATGCATCGGTGCCCTTAAAAACAAAGGAATAATAGCTGTATTCAATGTCCGTTTCAGGGTTTGCAGCTTCATAGGTAAAATAAGTAAGACCGTCTTTTTCGTTTAATTGAGTGTCGGTCAAGGTATTATTAGTCAGCACAGCCTCACCGTATTTCTCGATTGAATAATCCTCAGCACCTTCAATGAGTGAAAAATCCTCTTTAAGAGCAAACACTGCAACATTTTCTGAATCATATACTGCTGTATAGCTGCTTTCCATATCGGATTCAAAAAACTCATCTGTAAGCAAAATGGACATTCCCTCACAGGAAAAGCTTTTGGGGGTAGGTGTTGAAGATGTAGGCGAATCGGAATTGTATCCGCTTAAAAATCCGCAGACAGCACCCACAACAACGGCAAGAATGAGAACAATCAGACCCTTCCTTGTGCCTTTTTTACGGTTTGCCAAAGCTTCGGGGTTGTCGTTGTTATCAAAACGGAATGCGTTTCCGCTTGCCGGATTATATTTGCTTTTGCCTGAAAGGAATATATCCTCTGTACCTGCTTCAAGCTGATAGAAGTCGTTGCAGTAATTTTTGCTCAGCTTATCACAGATGACGAAAACTCTGGCAGAATTCTCACTGATATCAAAGGTAGCCTCTTCACCGTTTTTGAGTGTGCCCAGCTTTCTGCAGGGTACATCGTTAATTGCAATTTCATTTGATAAGGGGTCTTCAATAAAGACCTGCACTTTAATTAAGGATGCAACAAAGCTTTTTGTTCGTTTGATTGTAAGTCTTCTCATTTTTTCTTTCTCCTGTCATTTTACTTTGCGTTAATACACAATTACATTCTAACAGTATTTACATCATAAGTCAATCAGTATTTGTAAAGCCGATGCACACCGTAAAAAGCATATTCTTGACACACTTTCTAATTTTATGTTATATTTTTTAAAGGATAGAAACAAAGCGTTAGGTCAATAATTTATAAATAAAACAGCATGGAAAGGGGATTAAGTATGAAAAAGATAATTGTATCAGGTGCAGGACACGGCGGTCTTACTGCGGCATATCACCTTGCAAAAAACGGCTTTGATGTTACGGTGCTTGAAAACAGAAAAAGAGAATCTGTGGGACATGACTGGCATGACGCCATGGACTTATCTGCCTTTGATGAGTCTGACTTACCAAGACCGTCAGAAGAAATGTACTCAAAGGGCGTGCCGTCAGGCTTTGAAAACCCTTCGGGAACAGTGCTTTTAAAAATTCCCTTTGTTGAAGGTAAGGGAATTTATATGGACAGAAAGGTTCTTGTGAAATACCTTGTCAGCCTTGCAGAAGAAGCCGGAGTTAAATTTATCTTTGAATCGGAGGTTCAATCTGCACTCAACGAAGGTGAAAGGGTAGTCGGAATCAGATATAAAAAAGAGGGAGAAGACGAAATTATCTTCGGTGACCTTGTTATTGACGCTGCAGGTATGCACTCAAAGGTTAGGAAAAGTCTTCCCGCATCCTGCAAAATTCAAAAGGAGCTTCCTGCAAGAGATATATTTTATGTTTACAGAGTATATTTTGAAAACAAAACGGGTGAGCTTCTTGACCCTCAGTATGTCATAAAGCTGTTTCACATGAACAGACCCGGTATTGACTGGGTTCTCACTGAAGAAGATAAGGTCGATATATTAATCGGAAAATTCGGAATGAGCGGAAAGCTCACACAAAATGAAATTGACTCTGCAATTGAAAAGCTGAAAAAGCAGTATCCCTTCATTGGGGACAAGATTCTGAGAGGCGGACAGTGCGGTGAAATTCCTCTTACAAGAATGCTTCCGATTATTGTGTGTGACGGTTATGCTGCAGTGGGCGACAGTGCAGGCATGACGGTGCCACTTAACGGCAGCGGAATAAATCTCAGCATGAAGGCAGGTAAAATTCTTGCAGATACAGTAATTAACGCAGGGGATAAGCCACTGACAAAGGAAACGCTGTGGAAGTATGAATATGAATATTTCCATAAATACGGCAAAGGTCTTGTAATGATTGACATTCTGAAAAACTTTTTCACTTATGTTACAGGTGAGCATGTGGATTTCTTCCTGGAAAAAGAAATTCTCACTTCAAAGCAGCTTGATTTTGACGGTGAAAACGGAATTGAAATAACGCCTGAATATATCCGTCATATCATGACAGTTTCTCTGCCTCTTATCGGTCTTGTGCCCGCTCTTGTAAAGAATCTGAAGTTCATACCCTTTATTGAAACCGTAGCCGAAAAAATGCCTTCGGTATATGACAGTGAAAAAATTGAAAAATGGGTAAAAGCATATAAATCATTATAAAAAGAAGTGACCTGACAAAGTAGTCAGGTCACTTAACTTATGGATCATTTGATTTTATTTTTTTATCATTGAACTTTCTCATCAGTATTCTGATTAAGTCGAAAAACCAGCCTACACCGAACAATCCGAAGGAGCAGTGCCAGACGATACCTGTAAAAATCTGTCCGGTGTAATATCTGTGAGCTCCCATCCAGCCGAAGAAAAGACATAAGATAAAGCAAACGGATCTTCTTTTTTCTTCAGGTGTTTTCTCTTTTCTTTTTGTTGGTTTATTATGATTTACAGTTCTGCCCACGGTATGAGCTGTCATATCCGTCTGTGTGTTTTGACCGTAGACTGTCGGTGCCGATGTATAAGACACCTTTCCTGTTATCTGAAGTATACGCTCAGCCATTAAAGCCATAGATTCCTCCCATGACTCAAAAGCGTTGTAGCGCTGAACATTTGAAAGGTAAAAGCTGAAGTCATCTCTTAAAACAAAGTCCTCAATCATGAAGGGCATAATAACCTTTTCAAGGTTTATTGCTTGGTCAATTTCCTTCGGTACCCATTTTGAAGCTTGCGTTTTATGGGATAAAACAAGAACAAAAACCGCACACTCTTTAATAGCCTTTGGTATTTCAACAGCATAGCTTGAGCCCCCGGGTATACCGTCGGGAGCCATCCAACAGGATATCCCCTTTTTTTCAAGGCTGTGCCTTACCCGTAAGGCCTCATTAATTTCATCGGATTTATAGCTTATAAAAACATCGTAACCCATTATGCTTTCTCCTGAAATTCTTATCAATTATTGACATTATAGCAAGTTGTTGCTTTTTTTTCAACAGATGTTATAATATAAAAAAAGAAATTTTAGGAGTGATTACTGTGAGCATTGTAAAAAAAGCTGCTGCAGGTCTTGCTGCAGGTACTGTCTGCGCAGCTTCGTGCTATGGCTTGTGCTGCCTGATTGATGAATTACTTTTTAACCGTAATATGGTGCCTTCGCCGGAAATTTCACAAAAGATATCGGGCTGTGATAACAGTCACCATGGAGATTTTCTTAAAAACAATCTTGAATGGGTTGAAAATTACGGCTATGAAAAGCATTATATTATTTCTGACAGAGGCCAGAAGCTTACGGGTTATCTCATGAAAGCCGAAGAGGAAAGCAAAAAATATGTTTTTGCTGCCCACGGCTACAGAAGCTACGGTAAAAAGGAATTCAGCGGTGTGGCGCAGTATTACCTAAAAAACGGTTTCAATGTGTTTTTTCCTGACCATGTGGCTTCGGGGGAAAGCGAGGGGACTCACTGCACCTTCGGACATTATGAAACAATGGATTGCCTCAAGTGGCTTTCATATTTAAAAGATAATTTCGGCAGCGATATAGAAATCATTCTTCACGGTGTTTCAATGGGTGCTGCCACTGTTATGATGATGAGTGCAGAAAAATCACTTCCCGAAAATGTTAAAGCAACGGTTGCCGATTGCGGATTTTCAACAGCCGAGGAATTGTTTGAGTTCAAGCTTAAAGCACTTGGCGTGCCTCAGAAAAGCCTTATAAAAGCCGTGAATACAGTAAACAAAAGAAGACTCGGCTTTGATTTTTATTCCCTTCGACCCATAGACAGTGTCCGAAGTGCTTCTGTACCCATGATGTTTATTCATGGAGATAAGGATGCTCTGGTGCCAAGCTACATGGCAACACAGCTTTATGAAAGTTGTGGTAGTGAGAAAAAAGAAATACTCATAGTCGAAGGTGCAGACCATGCTCAGTCCTTCATGACTGGCGGAGAAGGCTACATAAAGGCACTTGGCACATTTCTTTCGGATATATTTTAAAAAAATGCCATCGGTATGCCGACACCCGATAAGGCAGTATTTGTTTCTCGAACAAAATTTCTTGTGATATTGCAAAAATGCCTTGCTGCGTTTTGTGGCTTCAATACAAGAAATTCTTAGTTCTTACGAAACTGCGAAGCACTTTAAAATGCGAAATAAGTATGCAAGAAAAGGCAAAAATCACCGATAATGCTGACGCATATCGGTGATTTTTAACGCATTATTGTGTGCTTAGTTCACATTTTAAAGAAATACTTCCTTCTCGGGTGGCGGCATAATACTGATGGCATATCTTTTTTTATTTAACTGTGGGGTCATTCTTTGCCGTTATCAGCTCACCCTTTTCGTTCCAGCTGGCTTCTGCAGCCCAATAATAGATGTTACCGTCTTCGTCATAATAAGGCTCGTCATAGTATTTGTAGTTTGCGGCCTGATCGGAATAGTATGCTATAACTTCATCTGTGGACATTTCCGTGCCGTCATCCTTAAAATACTTGTCTTCCTTTTCGTCATAATGGAAGGGCTCGTCTTCGTCTTCATAATATTCTTCAGACAAATCGAATTCCTCATCCTCGTCGTAAACAAACCAACCGTCTTCATTTACATAGCAGTTGTAATAATCATATTTTTTGCCCTTTTCATCAATATAAAAATCCTCTTCAAATTCATAGCCCTGGTCTGTGACCGTGTCAACGGTATAGGTGTATTGCTTGCCGTCTTTGCCGTAAATTATAACATCCTCGGCGTTTTCATATGAATTTCCTTTTTTGTCGTAAAAAAACGTGTCACCGGAATCTGATGTAATACCGATTCTGTCTTCTCCGAAGCCGTCCATGATACCTTTAAAAGCATCAATCATAATGCTGCAAAGCATAACCATCCAGGCGATGGTAACTGCTGTTGCTATTACATAGGCTATCCAGAAGGCAATGCCGGTTATTTTTGAAAGCTTTTTGTTTTTGTTTTTTTCTTCCTCGCTTGCTTCCGGCAGGGGAGCAAGACAGCGTCCGCACACCTCATATACCTTCGGATATTTATCTCCGCAGGCAGGGCATACCTTCATGTCAGGACCCGGGAATTTTTTGCTTTTTTTAATAAAAACAATTGCTGTAATAAGAGGGAAAAAGTATCCGCAGATATACCAGCCAAAGCCAAGCTTTTGGTTTTTGTGCTTAGAGGTGAAATACATATAAACAAAAAGAAGTCCTGTTGCAACAAGTCCGAGAATGTTAGATACATAAAACAATGGACTGGTTGTCATGCTTTCAATGTTTGTCATTAAGCTTTCGTACATACTGATTTCTCCTTTTTTCATCTTTTTTTCATTATATCACATATAACAATCACGGTAAATATTCAAATTGTAGATTTTTCTTGACAAAAAATATGCACTATGCTATAATCAGTTCGATTTATTAATTTAAAACTTTAAACAGATAAAGCGTAGGTGGGTTTTTATACACAAAAGTTTGAAATAATGATTGACCTTGTAATTTTATAGGTGTATAATACTTAATTATCTTTAATTTTTATATATCAGCAGGAGAAAGTTATGGTATCAGAAAAAATGTATGAATTAGGCGCAAAAAGTTCTGTAATAAGAGAGATTTTTGAATACGGAAAGAAAAGAAAGGCAGAAATCGGTGCAGAAAATGTTTTCGATTATTCTCTCGGAAATCCGAGCGTGCCTGCTCCGGAAACAGTGAACGAAGCAATCAGGAATTTCACACTTAACATGGATTCCTGCATTCTTCACGGATATACCTCCGCAGTGGGTGATAATGACACCCGTAAGGCAATTGCAGACGACCTTAACAAGCGTTTCGGGACATCCTTCGGCATGCATAATTTTTATATGACCTGTGGCGCTGCTGCATCACTTTGCATCACCTTCAGGGCCCTTGCTGAAAAGGATGACGAAATCATCATTTTTGCTCCCTATTTCCCCGAATATAAGGTGTTCATCTCTTCTCAGGGTGCAGTTCCCGTTGAAGTTAAATGTGATGCTGAAAGCTTGCAGATTGACCTTGCTGCTTTTGAAAAGGCAATCACCTGCAACACAAAGGCTGTTGTTGTGAATTCGCCCAACAACCCCTCGGGTGTTGTTGTTTCTGAAGATATAATCAAAGGCATGTGCGATATTCTCAGAAAAAAGCAGGAGGAGTACGGAAAACCGATTTTTATTGTTTCCGATGAGCCTTACCGTGAGCTTGTTTATGACGGAGTCAAGGTTCCCTTCCTCACAAAATATTACAAAAACACAATTGTGTGTTATTCCTACAGCAAGTCCCTTTCTCTTCCCGGTGACAGAATCGGATATATCCTTGTTCCTGATGAAGTTGAGGATTTCGGACTTATTTATAAATCTGTATGCGGTGCAGGCCGTTCTCTCGGTTATGTATGCGCTCCGTCTATGATGCAGTTTGTAATTGGAAAATGTGTCGGTCAGACAGGGGATATCTCTGTTTATAAGCATAACAGAGATTTGCTGGTGAATGCCTTCAATGAATACGGCTTCAAGGTTGCAAAGCCTGACGGTGCATTTTATCTTTTTATGAAAAGTCCTGAAGAGGATGCAGCCACATTTTGCGAAAAGGCAAAAAAATATGAACTTCTTCTTGTGCCCAGTGATTCCTTCGGCTTCCCGGGTTATGTAAGACTTTCATATTGTGTATCAACTGCTATGATTGAAAAGAGTCTGCCGTCATTCAGAGCATTGGCTGAGGAATACGGTCTGATCTGAGGTGTAAACAATGGATAAGCTTTTAAAAGCAAGAGAAATTATAAACGAAACGGACAAGGAAATTGCCGCTCTTTTTGAAAAAAGAATGGAAGCGGTAAAAATGATTGCCGAATACAAAAAGGAAAGAGGTCTTCCTGTCTTTGATGCTTCAAGGGAAGATACGGTTGTAAAAAAGAATATTTCCTTTATTGAGGATGAAGTAATCAAGGAATTCTATGTTCCTTTTATAAGAAACACAATGAACATTTCAAAGCGTTTCCAGCATCGAATACTGGAAGGAACCAATGTTGCATACAGCGGCGTTGAAGGCGCATTTGCTCACATTGCCGCGGGCAGAATTTTTCCTGACGGCAACAGAATTTCTTATCCTGATTTCAAGGCTGCGTATGAAGCTGTTGAAAAAGGGGAGTGTGACTGTGCAGTTATTCCCATTGAAAACAGCAGAGCAGGTGAGGTGGGTCAGACAATTGACCTTCTGTTTTCCGGCTCACTTTATGTAAACGGAGTCTATTCCCTTGATGTAAGACATAATCTCATCGGTCTTCCCGGTGTAAAGGAAAGCGATGTCAAAGAGGTTATTTCTCATCAGCAGGCATTGGATCAATGTGCTGCATACATCAGAAATCAGGGCTACAGAAGCAAGGCCTGTGAAAACACTGCAAGGGCTGCAAAATATGTTGCAGATACAGCTGATATGAGCCTTGCTGCAATTGCCAGCCGTGAAACGGCAGAATTATACGGCCTTTCCGTTATCAGAGAAAATATCAATGAGGCTTCGAACAACACAACACGTTTTGTTGTGGTTTCACGTACCTTGTGTAAAGAAAAAAGGGACCACTCAATTATTGTTTTCACAGTACCCGATAAGGCAGGTGCGCTTGCCCATGCAATCAATGTTATAGGTCATCACGGATATTCAATGAAGTCAATCAAAAGCCGTGCAATGAAGGACCTTATGTGGACTTATTATTTTTATGTTGAGCTTACAGGCGACCTTCAGAGCAAAAGAGGCATGTATATGTTGGACGAGCTTTCCGAATGCTGTGACAATCTTAAAATGGTCGGCACATTCGAGGATAACTGCAGAATCTGAGGTGTAAATAATGATAATACCCATAAATCTTGGCGCAGACAGCTACGATATTGTTCTTGAAAGAGGCGCTCTGAATAAAGCATCCGAGCTTTTCGGTATTAAAGGCAAGGTGCTTATAGTTACAGATTCGGGCGTACCCCGTGAATATTCCGAAAAGGTGGCTTCACAGTTTGCCCAAAGCTACATTTTCATATTTCCGCAGGGAGAAAAAAGTAAGAATTTCAATACTTATAAGGAAATATGTCATAAGCTTCTTGAGCATTCCTTCACAAGAAAAGACGCAGTTATTGCCGTCGGCGGCGGAGTCTGCGGAGACATGGCAGGCTTTGCAGCTGCAACCTATATGAGGGGCATTGATTTTTATAACATACCAACCACCGTGTTGTCACAGGTCGATTCATCAATCGGCGGGAAAACTGCAATTGACCTTGACGGTGTGAAAAATATTATCGGAGCCTTTTATCAGCCCCGAAAAGTAATAATTGACCCTGATGTTCTTTTTACTCTTTCTGACCGCCTTATAAAAAACGGGCTTGCAGAAAGCCTTAAAATGGGCTTGAATTTCAATAAAGAGCTTTTTGAAATTTTCAAAAAGGAAGACTATATGTCTGAAATTGAAAAAATTATTGAGCTTTCACTCAGAATCAAGAAGCACGTAGTGGAAGAGGATGAAAAGGAACAGGGACTCAGAAAGTGCCTGAACTTCGGCCACACAATCGGTCACGGCATTGAGGGTGCTTCAAACCTTGAAGAGCTGTATCACGGTGAATGTGTTGCCTTGGGTATTCCTCCCATGTGCGGTGAGGGCATAAGGGAAGAGGTAATTTCTGTTCTTAAAAACATCGGCCTTCCCACGGAATACGAAATCAACAGAGAAAAGGTGAGAAAGGTTATTTCTCACGATAAAAAATCAGGCGGTGACAAAATCACCGTTGTGAAATGCAATGAAATCGGCTCCTTCTTTTTTGAAGAGCTTACAACAGACGAAATTATGAATCTTATATAAAGGGTGTGAGAAAAAATGAAAAACACCATAGGTAACAGTCTTACTGTAACTCTCTTCGGCGAAAGTCACGGCAATTCAATCGGATGTGTGCTTGACGGACTCTCACCTGGAATCGTGATAGATAAGAAATTTATATATTCTCAGATGGAAAAGAGAAAGGGAATCAATTCAATTTCAACCAAAAGAAGAGAAAAGGACGAAGTGAAAATTCTCAGCGGTGTTTTTGAAGGAAAAACAACAGGAACACCTATTTGTCTTATGATTGAAAACGGTGACACAAAAAGCAAGGATTACTCCGAAACAAGATATCTTGCCCGTCCCGGTCATGCAGATTACACTGCCGAATGTAAATATGAAGGCTTTCAGGATTACAGAGGCGGCGGCCATTTTTCAGGCAGAATAACTGCACCTCTGGTGGCAGCAGGTGCCATAGCAATTTCGGCGCTCAAGAAAAAAGGTGTTTTAATCGGCACTCATATTAAATCCTGCGGCAAAATAAAAGACAGAGAATTTGAAAATATAAATGACGATATTGAGCTTTTGCAAAGCCTTGAAATGCCTGTTTTGTGCTTGGAAAAGGGTAAGGAAATGCTCGAGTTTATTAGGAAAACCGGTGCTGAGGGTGACAGTGCAGGCGGTGTTCTTTCAACTGCCGTAACGGGTATGCCTGCAGGTGTCGGTGAGCCATGGTTCGATTCTGTTGAGGGTATGCTCAGTCACGCACTTTTTTCAATTCCTGCAGTTAAGGGAGTTGAATTCGGAAGCGGCTTCGGCTTTGCAGAAATGCTCGGCAGTGAAGCCAATGATCCCTTCAGGGCTGAAGACGGCAGAATTATAACCGCCACAAACAACAACGGAGGAATTAACGGTGGCATAACAAACGGTATGCCCATAACCTTTAATGTTGTAATTAAGCCTACACCGTCAATTTATAAAATGCAGGATACGGTTAACATGAATCAGAAGGAAAATGCCACCCTCTGCATAAAAGGTAGACATGACCCTGCAATTATTCACAGGGCAAGGGTTGTTGTTGACTCTGTGACTGCACTTGTGCTTTGCGATTTACTCACAACACGCTTCGGAACAGATTATCTCGGGAAGTGATAAAATGAAATACGGGCTTATAGGAGAAAAATTAGGCCACAGCTTTTCAAAGCCCATTCACGAAAAAATTGCTGGCTATAAATATGAAATAAAGGAATTGAAAAGAGATGAGCTCGATTCTTTTATGCTTGAAAAAAGCTTTTCGGGCATAAACGTAACAATTCCTTATAAAAGTGAAGTAATACCTTATTTGGATTACATTGACCCTGTTGCAGAAAAAATCGGTGCTGTTAACACAGTTGTGAACAAAAACGGCAGGCTTTACGGCTACAACACTGATTTTGGCGGACTTAAAATGCTTATTCAGAAAAGTGGCTTCAGCTTTAAGGAAAGAAAGGTTGTTATACTCGGTACCGGCGGCACTTCAAAAACAGCAAGGGCTGTTGCAGAAGCTTTATCTGCTGCAGAAATTGTTATTGTCGGAAGAAAAGGCGATGTTAACTATGAAAACATCCATTCATTGCACGGCGATGCAGATTATATTATAAATACCACACCCGTGGGTATGTATCCCGACTGTGATTCGGCTGCAGTTGATGTGAAGCGCTTTTCAAAGCTTAAGGGAATAGTTGATGTTGTTTATAATCCGCTTAAAACCCTTCTTTGCCTTGAGGGTGAAGAAATGGGTATCAAAAGTGTAAACGGCCTTTATATGCTTGTTTGCCAGGCAGTTCTTGCATGTGAATATTTTACGGATAAAAAGCTTGATACAAAAGCTATAGCAGACGAAATTTTTTCTGAAATTGTCAGAGAAAAACAGAGCATTGTTCTTATAGGTATGCCGGGTAGCGGCAAAAGCACCATAGGAAAGCACCTTGCAAAAGTACTCGGAAAGGAATTTATTGATACTGACGATATGATTGTCTCGGAGCACGGTGCTATAAGTGATATTTTTGCCGAAAAAGGTGAAGCTTATTTCAGAGAGGTTGAAGCCGAGCAGGTTAGAAAAGCTGCAATGCTCAACGGTACGGTAATTGCAACAGGTGGCGGTGCTGTGCTTAAAAGGGAAAATGTTACTGCACTTAAGCAGAACGGAATAATTTTCTTTTTAAACAGACCTATAGAGGATATTGTTCCCACAGATGACAGACCTCTGTCAAATAATTTTGAAACTCTTAAAAAAAGGTTTGAAGAAAGATATGATATATATGTTTCTTCTGCTGAAGAAGAAATATTTGTTGACGGTATTATAGAAAACTCCGTCAAAAAAATCATGGAGAAGCTAAAATGAAAATTCTTGTTATAAACGGACCTAATCTTAATATGCTCGGCATCAGAGAGCCTGACCATTACGGACGGGAAACCTATGGTGACCTTGTGAAAAAAATTGAAAGCTATTGTGCCGATAAAGGAATTTACTGTGAGTGCTATCAGTCAAATCATGAGGGCTGTCTTGTTGATAAAATTCAGCAAGCCTATAACAATTTTGACGGTATTGTTATAAATCCCGGTGCATATACGCACACCTCAATTGCAATTCTTGATGCAGTGAAGGCTGTATCTGTTCCCACTGTCGAAGTACATATTTCAAAGCTTGAGGAAAGGGAAGAGTTCAGACAAATAAGCTATATCCGTCAGGCCGCCGTAAAAACGATTACAGGACTCGGTACCGACGGATATCTCAGAGGAATTGATTTTTTAGCGGAATATATAAAGAAGTGATGTTATGAATATAGAAGTATTACCGTCAGCTATTAAAGGTAATATAGTGGCTCCCGCTTCAAAGAGCATGGCTCACAGACTTCTTATCTGTGCAGGGCTTTCTGAAGAAAAAAGCATAATTAAAAATATAGATTACAGTGAGGATATCCTTGCAACAATCGACTGCCTTAATTCAATGGGAGCAGTAATTAAAAAGGGTACTGATTATGTGGAAATTGAGGGCACGAATCCTTTTAAATCGGCTGCCTGTTCCTATTGTTGCCGTGAAAGCGGCAGCACACTCAGGTTTTTTGTACCTATAGCAATGCTTAGCGAAAATGAAAAGCTTTTCAAGGGCTATGGCAGACTCATGGAAAGACCAATGGAAATCTATGAAGCAATTGCCCGTGAAAAGGGGATTAATTATAAAAAAAGGGACGAAGGTATATACGTCGGCGGGGTGCTCCCTTCAGGAAAATATTCCGTGCCCGCCAATGTCAGCAGTCAGTTCATTTCAGGCTTACTATTCGCTCTTTCTTTGTGCGACGTATGCAGTGAAATTGAGCTTTGCGGCAGCATTGAAAGCAAAAGCTATATTGATATGACAATAGATGCAATGAGCCTTTTCGGAGTTAAGGTTGTTTGGAAAAGCAGCAATATACTTTATGTTGAAGGTTCGCAGAAATATAAAGCACAAAGCCTCACTGTTGAGGGCGATTGGTCCAATTCAGCCTTTCTTGATGCATTTAATATGATTGGTGGCAACGTGAAGGTCGAAGGCCTAAAGATGGATTCCATTCAGGGTGATAAGATTTACAAGGAGTATTTTGAACTTCTGAAAGACGGAACGCCTACCCTTGATATAACAAACTGTCCCGACCTTGCACCTGTGCTGATGACTCTTGCTTCGGAGCTTAACGGTGCTGTTCTTACGGGAACAAAACGCCTTAAAATCAAGGAAAGCGACCGTGGTCTTGTTATGAAGCAGGAGCTGTCAAAGCTCGGTGCAGACATAGAAATTTATGAGGATAAAATAGTAATAAACAAAAGCGAACTCAGAAAGTCCAAGGAAGCTCTCTGTTCTCACAATGACCACCGTGTTGTAATGAGCCTTGCGGTGCTTCTGAGTAAGTATGGCGGTACAATTGAAGGTGCTGATGCTGTGAAGAAAAGCTATCCCGGCTTTTTCACTGAGGCAAGGCATCTGGGCCTGGAGGTAAAAGAATATGACGATTAATAAAAACACAAAATTTCTTATAGTAGGACTTGGGCTTCTCGGCGGAAGCTATGCGAGAGGACTTACGGGTAAGGGCTACTATGTTGAGGCTTTAGTCGATAATGAAGAAGCAAAGCAGTATGCCATTGAGCATGGCATGGTGCAAAAGGTCAGCACTGAGGTTGATTCCGCAATGATTAAAAACGCCGACATTATTATTTTCACTCTTTATCCCGGTGTTTTTGTTGAATGGATTGAAAAAAACGGACATCTGATTAAGCCTGGCACCATTATAACCGACGTAACAGGTGTCAAGGGTTGTATAGTTGATAAAATTCAGCAGCTTCTGCCTCCGATGGTTGAATTCATTTCAGCACATCCTATGGCAGGTAAGGAAACCTCAGGCATAGTTAACAGTGATGAAAGAATCTTTTACGGCATGAACTATCTGGTTGTACCCACAAACAGAAACACCGAAGAGGGCATTGAAGCCTGCAAAAGAATCGGTGAGATTCTGGGCTTTGGCAGAATTTCTGAAATCACACCCGAAAACCACGATAAAATGATCGGCTTTGTGTCACAGCTTACCCACTGCATTGCTGTTGCACTCATGAACTGCTATGAGCATGCAAGCCTTGAAAGGTACACAGCAGACTCCTTCAGAGACCTTACACGTATTGCAAAGATAAATGAAAAGATGTGGTCTGAGCTTTTTCTCGATAACAAAGAGGCTCTGCTTGGCGAAATGGAGCTGTTTCAGTCACAGCTTCAGAAAATGCACGATTATCTTAAAAATGATGACCGTGACGGACTTACAGACATGATGAAAACATCAACAGAACGCAGAAAACAATTTGATAAATAATCAGGAGGATTTTTTAAATGATGAACATGGATTTCGTATGCAAGCTGCCTATACCTAAGGATATTAAAGAGCAGTATCCCATGACAGAAGAGGCAAAGAAAATCAAGGAAAAAAAGGATGCTGAAATCAAAGCTGTTTTCGAAGGCAAGGAAAGAAAGCTGATTCTTGTAATCGGCCCCTGCTCAGCTGATAATGAAGACAGTGTAATGGATTACATTTCAAGACTTGCACCCGTGCAGGAAAAGGTAAAAGATAAGATTCTTATTATTCCCAGAATCTATACAAACAAGCCAAGAACAACAGGTGACGGATATAAGGGAATGCTTCATCAGCCTGACCCGAATTCTGCAGCTGACCTTATCAAGGGTATTGTTGCAATCAGAAAGTTGCATATGCGTGCTGTAAATGAAACAGGTCTTTGCTGTGCAGACGAAATGCTTTATCCTGAAAACTACCGTTATCTTTCTGATATTCTTTCTTATGTTGCAATAGGTGCCAGAAGCACTGAAAACCAGCAGCACAGACTGACTGCTAGCGGACTTGATATTCCTGTGGGACTCAAAAATCCGACAGGCGGTGATCTTTCAGTTATGATGAACTCAATCACGGCAGCACAGCACAGCCATGATTTCATATACAGAGGCTGGGAGGTGCGCTCGAAGGGCAATCCTCTTGCCCACGCAATTTTGCGTGGTTATGTTAATGACAGGGGGCAGTCATTCTCAAACTACCATTATGAAGATCTTGTTAATCTCTGCCGGCTTTATGCAGAGAGAAACCTTGAGAATCCTGCGGTTATTGTTGATACCAACCATGCTAACTCAGGCAAAAAGTATCTTGAACAGCCCAGAATTGCAAAGGAAATTCTTCATTCCTGCCGCCACAATGCAGACATTGACAAGATGGTAAAGGGTCTGATGATCGAAAGCTATATTGAAGACGGCGCTCAGAAAATCGGTGAAGGCTGCTACGGAAAAAGTATCACAGACCCTTGTATCGGCTGGGATAAGACAGAGCGTCTTATTTATGAATTGGCTGAGCTGTATTAAAATTTTCGTTTTAGTGCTATTGAATATTGTGTAGTCTAAACTTATGAAACGGTATCGGATTATGCTGATACCGTTTTAGATTTGTCATGTTTATATAATGTTTAAATATTGTTGACAACTTCAGCAACATAGTGTACTATATTTAAAATAGCTTGAATACTCATGTAACAGGAGGCGAAAAAGATGGACGGTTTGCAGATAATACTCAGTTTTATGAGACAGTGGATAGAAAGAATGAAAGCCGTTGTTAATTATCTTAAAGAATCTTTTTTGCCCGATGAAGAAAGTAAAGAAGAGTCAGACGGATTATTTCCCTGGTTTTAAAAATTTTTTTCAAAAACTTTTGAAATACCATTGACAAACCGAAACTTTTCTGCTATTATATGTGAGCGCTGTTGAGAGATGGCGTATGAATGGGAGCATAGCTCAGCTGGGAGAGCATCTGCCTTACAAGCAGAGGGTCACAGGTTCGAGCCCTGTTGTTCCCACCATTTGGCCCGGTAGTTCAGTTGGTTAGAACGCCAGCCTGTCACGCTGGAGGTCGACGGTTCGAGCCCGTTCCGGGTCGCCA
>JAZUNJ010000021.1:0-1897 GCA_045604105.1 Acutalibacteraceae bacterium
GGTACCGGAGGCTCTGAAGGCTTCTTCTTTTGTGTGGTCCTGCCCTCAAAGAACAGCTGAACCTTAACACAGCTTTCAGATGTGCCCTCAAAATCTCTGTACCGTGCATTTCTGTCATTTCTTGACTTGCAATCGTGAAGAGCACAATCCTTGTATGGGCAGTCGAGTTTTATGCAGTAGATGCTCATAACAGACCACCCTTTGTATCAAATAAACTTTTTTGTGGTGGAAAGTTCATCCATATTTTCTCAGTTCTATGTAATCCCATCTGAGCAGTCGTTTCTTTTTCATCAGTAAACCATCCGTATAATTCATTGTTGTAGAGTTCGTTATCGTAGCCACTAAGAATCACCTTTGATTTGCTATTTTTTAGAATCTGTAACATTTCTTTATGTTTTTCGTCTGACATTTCAACAACATACATGTTTCTTTTTCTTAGTTTTTGAAGATATGGAGGATCGCAATATATAAGCGTATTTTCATTGTTATATCGTTCAATCAATGTCAAAGCATCTATATTTTCAATTTGTGCATTTTTTAATCTATGACAGACCTCTAAAACTGTTTCAGGGAGGTAATTCCACATCGTTGCACAACGAGGCCCTCCAGCGGTTTGAGTATTCTTCCAAGAATTTTTTGAGCTGTTGCTTGTTCCATACGATTGATGATACCTGACAATTGTACGCCTTGCCCTTTCAATAGGATTGTCTGTGTTTTCATAGCAAGCAATAAATTCATCCCTCGCAAATGGTGTCAGCGAAATTTGTTCTGCTAGTTCTTCCGGGAAGTCTCTGCATACTTTGAATAAATTAACGACATCTCCATTTAAATCATTTATAGTTTCTATGTAAGACGGTTCTTTTTTAAAGAAAACAGCACCACTGCCAAAAAAAGGCTCACAATAAACCTTGTGTTCAGGGAAATGTGATATTATCCATTCGGCAATTCTCCACTTTCCACCAGGATACTTAAGTAAAGTTTTCATACCTCCACATAATCCTCATCGTCGTAACAAATTTCCGAAAAGTCCGCCGCCGTGGCATTACTGTAATAGCCTATGCCCTCAGTCTCAACTGAGCTTGGCTCTCCTGAAAGGGGAGCTCCCCGAAGGGGTGAGGGGTTCTTACTTCCGCAGAAGCTCAGCTCCCTCGCAACAACTTCCAAAGAAGCTCTTTTATTGCCGGCGCCGTCTTCATAGCTTCGGGTTCGGATAGTTCCCTGAACAGATATCATCTGTCCTTTTTTGAAATAATTGCACACAAACCTTGCGCCGCTATCCCAGGCAACAATGTTTATAAAATCAGCTGCTCTCTGTCCTCTTACTGCTACAGCTCTGTCAACTGCGATGCAGAAGGTACAAACCTCTTTGCCGCCAGGTGTTGTCTTTAAAACAGGGTCAGCTGTTAGCCTTCCCATAAGTACTGCACAGTTAAGCATTGACTTCACTCCTTTTCTGCGGAATATAACCGGGTAATCTGAAAAGGTTGTAGGGCTTGTCAATTTCTTTTATCAGTGAAGCTTCTCTCAGAATAAAACTGCCGTATGCACTCATTCCGTTCCTCTTCACTGCCCGAATCATACCTTTTACTGTTTCTTCACCATAATACTGAGTCAGATAGTCTGTAACATCCTGCTCACTCATTCCTAACTTTACGGGTACCATTTCTGTATCTCCTTTATTTCTTTTTGTGTCAGCTTCTTCGAGCCCGTCACAAGGCTGTAGCCGGCACCCTCTTTTATCTTTCTGCCCGTCACGTCATTTGTAAGTGCAGGGATAAGCTCATTGAAGAGGATCCCGAACAGCTCTTTTATGCTCTTGCCCTCAGGCTCCATAAGTGCCTTTGTAAGTGCTGTTACCTTCATTCTTTTATCTTGGACCTCACGGTAACACCTTGCA
>JAZUNJ010000022.1:0-38089 GCA_045604105.1 Acutalibacteraceae bacterium
AGGTTACCCTTCAGAATTACGGAGAGGCTCAGGCCTGCACCCTTGAAGCTGCACTTATTGTTGACGGCAAACCCAAAAAAATTGCCGTTGAAAAGGTGACCGCAGAAGGCGGCAAAACCGTTCTCAATTTCAGTTACGTTGAAGAAAATATCAAGGCGTGGTCCGCCGAAGAGCCGAATCTCTATAAACTTGTACTTGCGCTTCGAATCGGCAGAAAGGTTCTTTCAGTTAAGTGTATCAGAATCGGCTTCAAAAAGGTTGAAATTATTGACGGCGTTCTTTATATGAACGGCAAAAGAGTTGTTATCAAGGGCGTTAACCGCCATGATTTTGACCCCGACAACGGCTGGGCAGTGCCGCTTGAAAGATATTATCAGGATCTTCACCTGATGAAGCAGGCAAATATCAACGCCATCCGCACAAGCCATTATCCCGATGCAGAGATTTTCTATGATCTTTGCGACGAGCTCGGCTTCTACGTTATGGATGAGGCTGACGTTGAAAGCCACGGCGTACGCCGCAAAAATTGCCCCGGCGATAACCCCGAATTCAAAGAAGCTGTTGAGGACAGAGCAGAAAGAATGGTTCTTCGTGACAGAAACCATGCCTGCGTATTCATGTGGAGCCTTGGTAACGAAGCAGGCGACGGCACAAACTTCCTGAGAATGAAGGAAGCTGCTCTCAAGCTTGATAACACAAGACAGTTCCATTATGAAGGCGACTTTGACTTCACCAAGAGTGATGTTATCAGCCGTATGTATCCCACAGAGGACCAGGTTGAAAAGCTCGGTAAGAAGGAGCCTCTCACAATCACACTGTTTGACAACATTGCAAACTCCCTTGCTGCAGACAGTAAGCCCATTCCCAAGCACCTTTACACAAAGCCCGTTGTTTTCTGTGAATATGCCCATGCAATGGAAAATTCACTTGGCAACTTCCAGGAATACATGGACGCTTTTGAAAAATATGACAACCTTTGCGGCGGCTATATCTGGGACTTCGTTGACCAGGCCATCCATAAGACCGATGAGGACGGCAACGATATCTGGCTTTACGGCACAGACTATAACGAAAAAGACTGCTGGATTCAGCCTCCCTACAACACCTGCGCAATTGTGGGAAGTAACACCTTCTTCAACGCAAACGGCATCATTGCCTCCGACAGAAAGGTGCATCCCTCAATTCATGAGGTAAGAAAGGTTTACTGCGAAATCCAGATTAAGCTTATTGATGCAAAAAACAACACATACCTTCTCAAAAACAAGCAGCTCTTCTCAGACCTTACAAAGTTTGATATCAGATATCTTGTTACAAACGACGGTGAAAAAATTGCCGAGGGTATGCTTGACAGAGGAATTTTTGAAAGCCTCGCTCCCCTTTCAGAAAAGGAATTCAACTTCAACTGCAGCATTCCCGAAAGTGCAAAGGGCGAAATCATCCTCACCTTCTCTTATGTGAGACGTGAAGATTGCCGCTTTGCAAAGGCAGGCTATGAGCAGGGCTTTGACCAGTTCATCTTAAGAAAGGCTGAAGAAAAGGAAGCTGTCTGCTATGAAAAGGATGTTGAAATTGAAGGCGATCAGAAGGAATTCACCGTAATCGGCGAGGACTTCAGATACACCTTTGTGAACGGTCAGCTCACCTCAATGAAGAAGGACGGAAAAGAGCTTCTCAAGGGTGCTCACAAGCCTAACTATTACAGAGCACTTACAGATAACGATATTGACTATCTCAACTTCGTTCCGCCTCTCATTCCCGTTCATCCCCTTTACATGTGGAAGCTTGCAACAGATAAGCTTTCCACCAAGGCAACTCTCATTCACCGTTACCACCACAGCGCTTACATTGAAACCACAATCAGCGTGCTTGGCCTTAAGGATGCAAAAATGACCTATACTGTATATCCTGACGGTAAAATTGAAGTTACACACGAGGGTATACCCAATGTTCAGGATATGCTCCGCTTCGGCACAGTGCTTACCCTTGACAAGGAATATGACCAGGTCAAGTGGTACGGCCGCGGTCCTCACGAAAACTATGTTGACCGTAAAACAGGTGCAAGAATTGCTATTCACGAAATGTCCGTTGAGGATATGGAGCACCATTACATGAGACCTCAGGAAAACGGTCACAGAACCGATGTCAGAATGCTTGAGGTCAAAAACAGTGAAGGCAAGGGTCTTCGCTTCACTGCAATCGGTGAAAAGCCCTTTGCAATCAACTGCCACCACTACACAGTGGCTGACCTTGACGAAGCAACCCATATCCACTCCCTCAAGCACAAGGATATCACAACAGTCTGCATTGACCTTATGCAAAGAGGTGTGGGCGGTGACATGCCCGGCAGTGCCTGCCTGAGAGATCCTTACATCATGCACAAGGGTACTCCCTACAGCTACTCCTACAGCATAGAAATTATATAACTGATTCACATGCCAAGTGTTCGTAAGGACACTTGGCAGTTTTATTGTCTCTGCAATGAAGGCAAAAAAATGAGAGGCAACACGTTTTTTCCGCATTGCCTCTTTTTCTTGTCTTAGCTGCCCTATGCCATATGCACAGGCTTTTATCTTAGAGTGTTGAGCCGAAATCTGTTACGATAACCTGGCCTGTGATTGCTCTTGATTCATCAGATGCGAAGAATAAAAGCATGTTTGCAACATCCTCAGGCATGCAGGGGTTAACCTTGAGGTCATTGTGCTTCATCATCTGACCGAAAACGTCCATATCCATGTTTTCGGGAGCCATGCCTGCAACCATGGGAGTTACAATTGTGCCCGGGCAGATTGCATTGCAGCGCACACCTGTGCCACAGAAACGAAGTGCAGTGTGACGTGTGAGGCCCACAACTGCAGCCTTTGATGTTACATAAGCAGCACCGCCGCAGCCCATAACACCTGCAACAGAAGCAACATTGACAATTGAGCCGTAATTGTTCTTAGCCATTTCCTTTGAAGCTTCTCTTGTCATATACATTGTGCCCTTTGTGTTGATGTCAAGCACCTTGTTTATATCCTCTTCGCTGAACTTATCAATTCCCTTAAGGCCTGTGTCAAGCACACCTGCGTTATTGATAAGAATGTCAAGCTTGCCGAACTTTTCGGTTGCTGCTGCAACCATTCTTTCTGCATCCTCTGCCTTTGAGATATCACCTACAACGGGAAGCACCTCACCGCCTGCAGCAATAATTTCATCAGCAACTGAAAGAAGCTGAGCCTCTCTTCTTGCGGTAATAACTACCTTTGCGCCCTCTGCAGCAAACTTCTTTGCTGTTGCTGCGCCAACACCTGAGTTACCTCCTGTAATGAGTGCAACCTTACCTTCTAAACGATTCATAATATTTATCCTCGCTTTCATTAAAATTATTGATTTGATTTTAGCATGCCTTACATGTAATTGTCAAGAGCGACCGACTTTTATTATTCTTATGAAGAAAAGCAACCGCCTCAAGCTTCACTACTTGGGGCGGTTACTCTCAGCTTGTCTTTATCAGAAAATGAGCTTGAGTCCAAGCTTCACAAGGAGCTTTGTGAACACCTGTGAAAGTCTTTCCATCAATTCCTGAAACCATTCCATTTCCATAAGCTCGTTCATCTTTTCTTCCTCCTTATATTTGTTACCTCTGACAGACTTCTCTGCCAGCTTTATTTTAACACATAAAGGAAAATTTTGCAATCCCCCTGTTTTTGTCGATTTTCGACTTCAACGGTTACACCTCTGACTGTGCCGAAAGCACAAAAACATCACCGTCAGCTATTTCACAGCCAAAGCCTTCGTCTGTAAGAGCCGGCAAAGGACTTGACTTTTTTCCGTTGAAGGAAAGGGTTTCGTCATTATTTATTCTGAAAATATAAGTTTCTCCGCTATCCTGTGTCGCCTTCAACGTTTTACCCTTTATTTTATAGTCACCACAAATCATATACGAGGAAAGCAAATCATATGTCAGCACAAAGGTATTTCTGTTCTCTCCTTCAACAAGGTGAAGTTTAGGCAGTGTTAAATCACTTTTATCCTTATTTTCAACCCTCATAGTGTAGGTGAGAGATTTTTTTACTTCTCCTACCGCTACTTCGTCGGTTACAAGCTCCGTCAAGGGCACTACGGCATACACCTCGGAAAAATCACCCTCAACAAGAAGAACAGGCATAAAGTCCTGATAGTAAGCCGTATATCGCACCTCATCGGTTTCCTCGTCGATATAGAAAACTGCCTCAAGAGAATCTGATGATAAAAAGCTTGTGTCGATATTCTTTCCGTTATGTGCAATTTTAAGCTTTGTTATTATTTCTTCGGCAGAAACTTCGGAAAAATCTTTTCTTTCCGTTGAAAAAACAGAGCTGCCGTCACTGTCCCATAAATCGAAATAATCGTCAGTTGCATCAACTGTTTTTACCATATCGGCTGAAATCGTATCAACCCTTTCATCACTATACTTCAGAAGAAAATCCACAACGGCATATTCAAGCTGTCCGTCAACGTAATCCTTACCGAAATGTCTCACAGCCTTTTCAAGAGTCTGCTTCTGAAGATCTTCCGCTATCTCTGCGTCATTATATTCATAATCATCGGGAAGATAATTTTCTATGTCATCGTCTTTTCCCAGAACTCTGTATTTTTTTAGCTCATAGCCATCTGTGTCATATCCCTTGAATTTCACTTCCACCTGCATTCCCATGGCACCTTCACTTGTAATCTCACCCAACTTATAGGAAAACTCCTCATAGTGAATCAATGCATACACAGTGACAGTGTTTTTCTCCTCATCCTTAATACTGAAAAGAATCTCATGGCTTTCAAAGGGTATGTTGTCGTTGCCCTTTGTGTAATGCTTATTGAGCACAGCTTCACTGACTGCATTTTCAAGTGCATTTATTTTTTTTAAAAACTCACTTGGTTTTATACCCTGTTCGCCCCAATAGGAAACCATGCTTTCACCGTCATAAAGAGCGATGTTACCGTCTTCAATTTTAATATTGAGGTAAACATCCTCTGTTTTCACTGTTTCTCCGTTCTGCCAAATGGTGTTTCCGCATTTTATCTGCACCTTACCGTCAGAGGTCACATGAAATTCGGTACCTCCTGTGTACATAAGGTTAAAGGTGTTGATATATTCAGCCTTTTCACTGCCCACCTCTGTTGCAGTGAAAACAACGGTATAAAGCCCCGATGTAGGTCCGTAGGTCAGGACGCAGTTTTCCTTTTTGCCGTCAGAGTCAATATCTGCAGTGACAGTATCAATAACAGTTGAAAAACCATCAAGCTCTGTCAGAAGCTCACGGTCTGTTTTTTCATGCCGAAGCAGTGTCATCAGAACCTCTTCCTCTCCGGCATTCATAATCATCGCCTGATAAATTTTTCCGTCAGAGGTGACAAGGAAAAGATTTTTTACATCACTGCCTTCGTCAATCACGCCTTCAGATTTAAGCTCATATGACCTTTTTATTCTGCCAATGCTCACATCCTTCTGCTTTTCCTCGGGAATATATCCGAACAGCTTTTCCTTTGTCATGTCCGATTCAACAAGAACTCCCGACCAGGTCTGCTCTCCGTCCTCTTTTATCTGCCACAAATCACCCTTTTCGCTGATTTCGTAATATTCAACAGAAGTGAGATATGAAGCATCCATGTGAGTATATACAACAGTTCCCTTGTCATAAGCAGCACCGAAAAGCTGAACATCTCTTACGGGATTTGTCAGAAAGCATACTGCTGTTATAATGCAGCTTAAAATTGCAACAGCAATCACCCAGAAGGCAGGCTTTTTGTAGTTCATTACTCCCTTTATTCTTTCCTTCACACCAACCTCACCAAAGGCAATGGGACATGCGGCAATTTTTCTTCGGTTAATGCTGCAGGAAAGAAGTGCTTCGGAATAATCCCTTCTGCCCTTCTCATCAAGCTCTCTGATTACTTTTTCATCGCAGGCCATTTCAATATCACGGCAAAGAAGCGCATAGGCGAGCCATACCAGAGGATTGAACCAATGAACACACAAAAGAAGGTATGCCAGGGGCTTAATCAGATGGTCTCCCCGTTTTATGTGGGCTTTTTCGTGAGATATCACATAGTCTGCTTCACCCTCAGCAATGTTATAGGAAAGGTAAATTTTCGGCTTTATAATGCCGAGCACAAAGGGTGAATTCACAGCCTCACTCTGAAAAACATTATCCGTCAGCCTTGTGGCAGCTGCAACTCTTCTTTTAAGGCTCAGGTAACTTATCAAAGCATAAGCACAAAGCACAGCAGCACCGAATGCCCAAAGATAAGCCCCGATAATTGTAATTATCTGAACAGGATTTACGCTTGCACCCTGAGACGGTGCAAGGGCTTCACCTATTATTGGATTTACCACACTGTTGAAGGTCGTTATTCCGCTGTAAATCTGCGGTGTGGTATCATACAGAATTTCAGGCGGTACCGTTTCAGCTGAGGGTATAAGACTCAACACACTTTCAAAGGAAAATGGCAGAACGAGTCTCACTCCTACTATTGCCCACAAAAGACAGCTTATCCATCCGGGTGCTTTTTTGAAAACAAGTCGCAGCAGCAAAACTGCGGCAATAAGCCAGCATGCACTTATGCTGAGATTCAAAAGCTTCATAAAAGCATCTGTTAACATCTGTTCCATTCAGCATCCTCCTTTATTTATCTATTATACGGCGGATTTCTTCAATATCCTTGTCTGACAGCTTCTTATGCTTTGTGAAGGCGGCAATAAACGCAGGCAGTGAGCCTTCAAACTTCTTTTCAACAAGCTCGTCAATTTCTGCCTTCTGGGCTTCTTCCTTTGAAACAAGGGATGAAACAAGGGAATTTTCGTTTTTTACAACTCCCCTTTCACAAAGCCTTTTTATAACCGTATAGGTGGTTGTTCTTGACCAGCCCAATTTTTCCTTGCAGATTTTGCAAAGCTCGCTGCTTGTCAGTGGCTCGTTTTCCCAAAGAATAAGGCAAAAGCGGTATTCACTTTCGAAAATTTTAGGAACTCCCATAAAATTACCTCCTTTTTGTCTAACACGTTAGACTCCACCTTTAGTCTAATGCATTAGACAGCATTTGTCAATACCCTTTGGATAAATTGATTGAAAAAGGGAAAATTATTGTTGTTAAGGAGTTGTTTTTTATGAAATCACTTTGGCTTTCTTCAACACAAATGCCCTCGTTCCCCTCTCTTGAATCAGACATCACAACAGATGTTCTTATAATCGGCGGCGGAATTGCAGGAATACTTACTGCCTTTTTCTTAAAGGAAAAAGGAGTTGACTGTGTCCTCACAGAAAAAAATCGCATCTGCCGTCTTACAACAGGCAACACAACTGCAAAAATCACCTTTCAGCACGGACTCATTTACAGTAAAATCCTGAAAGGTGAGGGCATCGAAAAAGCTCAGATGTATCTGAAATCCAACGAAGATGCATTAAACAAATATGCAGAGCTTTCAAAAAGCATTGACTGTGATTTTGAATTAAAAGACAATTTTGTCTATTCTCTTTCCGAAAGGCAGAAGCTTGAAGATGAAATGAGAGCCCTTGAAAAAATCGGATATAAGGCGACTTTCTGCGAAAAGCTACCCCTTCCCTTTGATACAAAGGGTGCAGTCTGCTTCAGGAATCAGGCTCAGTTCAACCCCTTGAAGTTCCTTTGTGCTGCTTCAGAAAACCTCAGAATTTACGAAAACACCTTTGTGCGTGAAATGGTTGGCACAGTGGCACTGACAGACAAGGGCAGAATCCGTGCAAAAAAGGTGATTGTTGCAACTCATTTTCCTTTCATCAATAAGCACGGCATGTTTTTCATGAAGCTTTATCAGCACCGTTCTTATGTAACGTCACTTGAAAACGCAGGTCAGGTTAAGGGTATGTATGTTGATGAATCGGATAAGGGTATGTCCTTCAGAAGCTACGGCGACCTTCTGCTTCTTGGCGGAGGAGGACACCGTACAGGCAAAAAAGGCGGCAGCTGGGAGGAGCTGAGACGGTTTGCGGCAATACATTACCCTGAAGGGAGAGAAAAATACTTCTGGGCGGCCCAGGACTGCATGACCCTTGACGGCATACCCTATATCGGTCAGTATTCGAAAACAACTCCCGACCTTTACACTGCAACGGGCTTCAACAAATGGGGTATGACGGGCGCAATGGTTTCTGCAACGGTACTTTCAGACCTTGTTACGGAAAAGAAAAACCAATATGCAGAGCTTTACAGCCCCTCACGAAGCATGCTGAAGCCTCAGCTTTTTCTCAACGGTGCCGAATCTGCAATTAATCTTCTCACGCCCACCAAAAAGCGCTGTCCACACCTTGGCTGTGCACTGAAATATAACACTGCCGAACACAGCTGGGACTGCCCTTGCCACGGCTCCCGTTTCAGTGAAGAGGGCGTTCTTATTGAAAACCCTGCAAACGGCAACCTTGAAATATAAAAAGAAAAACGGGATATACTACATTTGAGGTGATTTAATTATGGCAAAGCAAGGCATGAAGCATCCCGACGAAAAGCCCGACAAAAAGGACGAAAAGAAGAAAAAAGAGCCCCTTGTTCCCGAAATTCAGGGCAAGGCAAAAAACAGTAGCGAGAAAGTGAATCCCATTATTGCAGGGCCAAGGTCAAACGACATTATGGTATATCACACCGAGCCCTTTAAGGATGACAAAAATGATATACCCGTTTCCGATGCTTATCCTGCAATTGACACTGAGCTTGCAATTGATAATCTGCAAAATGATATTCCTGAGGCAGATTTACAGGACATATAAAAGGGCGACACTTTGTGTCGCCCCGGACTGTCGATAAAGTCACAAGAACATATATGCGAAAATGCAAATAATACTTTTAAAACAAGTAAATGCTTACATTGGTAATAAAATCCGGAGGAACATCGAATTCCTCCGGATTTTCGCATATATCTGCCTTTTTTCACCCTCTCGGAGTGCCTTTGTACGCCTTCGGGATGAAGAAAAGAGCATCTTGCAACTTTCTCGGCAGTCTGCCTGCTTGTCGAAAACTGCTTTTATTTTGCTAATTCAATTAAAAAGAGATTCGGTATTTCAAAGGGAATAACAATATCTTTTGCATAGCCTTTTTCTGTTACATAACAGAACATATATCCCTTTTCACAGATTGCACTTGCTGATTCATATATTTTTATACCTGTTCCAAGCTCATCTTCGGGAATTTCTGTCTGCAGAATATCCTCGGCAAGAGAGCTTGTGAGTCCCTGCTGAGCTTCAGAGCCTTCTTCCTGCTGCTCATTTTCCTCAGCTTCAGCTGCCGTTTGTCTGAGCTCCTCTTCTATATCATCATAGCTGTAGCCGCCGTAAATGCGGTAAAGAAGCTCTGAAATGAGCTGGTACTGCTTTCCTATAATCGCATCCTTGGTCACAAAATCGCCGGTTTCAACGTCAAAATTATAGCCCTCAACTGTTCTTACGGGAAGACCTGCGGGAGCATCTGTCTTCTCCTCCGGTTCATACTCACCCTTTTCCAGAAGCTCCTCTATATTTTCGGGAGGCATGCTTTCGGGAGTGTATTCTGCCTTTTCCTCAAGAACGCTGATGTATCCGTTTTTGTTATATGTCACCCTTGAAATAACATGGGTAACAAGGGGAAGCTCTGTTGTGTTGCCACCGAATTTTGTGAATCTTTCATAATCAGCCTGAACGGCAGCGTCATCGGCTCCCATGGTGCTTACAGTATCAAGGAACAGCTGATTTGCAGTTTTGACGCCCTCAGCTTCACCTGAGAATATGGGATATTCAATGATATATCTGTGATAAACAGTGCCGTCCTTGGCTTTCTTTTCAATAATTTCCTTTTTCATTTCATAGGAAATTTCATCTTCAGCTTTAACGAGGGCTCCGTTTGAATCGAAAATAGGCTCACTGCTTATTCTTTTAACTATCCAATCTTCTTCATCAGCCTTGTCAGATGCCTTTTCAACAATCATATATCTTTCCTTTGTTTCGGCTGAAAGATTGTTCTGCTGAAGAAGACTGCAGTCCACATAATAGCTTCCGTCCTGTATTTTTTTGCCGCTTTTGACATCAACTATATATGAGCCCTCAGCTTCATGCTGCTGAACATGAGCGAAATAATAGTATCCGTCATAATAATAGCATTCTTCCGTGTTCACCGTATGGTTCACGGTGAGAGAGCAGAATTCAACAATGCTGTCAATTTCATTTTCGGGAAGCCTGAAATAAGCATAGCCTCCGTTTTCGTCTGAAAAGCGCTGTGCAGGGTCAGGCGTATCTGTTATAAGCCTTGCACTTGAGAAAAATGAGCCGTAAAGTCCCTTGGAATCATAAGGCTTTACAAATGAAAACAGCTCACCGACAGTATTTTTTGTGCAGTCAAATTCACTGTCACAAAGTCCGCCAACCTTAACAAGCCACTTTTCAAGGCTTCCTGCTTCTTCTCCTGAAAGACTACTTAATGCCACTGTTCTCACATCGTCATCTGCCTTGAAGACGTCACTGGTAACGCTGACAACGGTAAGCACGGCCATCATGCAGGAAAGAATGCACATAATTGAAACAATGAGCGTTGCCGCTGACCTGTCACCGATAGGGTCTTTTTTTACTGCCCTTCGTACCGGTCTTTTTGAAGCTTCTTTCACAGGTCTTCTGCCTGCTTCGGGAGTTTTTATCACCCTTGTTCTTGTGCGGACAGGTGCTTTATTTTCGTGTGCTTTGGCACCTTCCTCTGCTTTTATATCCACTGCAGAGCTTTTCACTGCAGTGATAACAATAGGCTTTTCAATTTCCTCTTCAGGAATATTGAGAACAAAGCTCTTTTTTTCATTTTCGGTCTGCGGCTTTTCATTTTCATAAATTGCAGCAGTACCGCATTCGGGACAGCTTGACAGTGAATCGTCAAACATATTTGCACAGTTTCTACAAATCATATTCTTTCTCCTTTGCCGTCCTGTGTTTATGGTTTCAAAAAATCAAATAAATCTGTTGTTTTTAACAGCCTCGTTATATAAACATCTTGCATGCTTTATATCCTCTGCAATCTGATTTTTCAGCTGCCCGAGGCCTGAAAACTTAATTTCACCTCTGAGATATTTCAGAAGGCTTACTTCAATTTTCTGCCCGTAAAGGTCACCTGAAAAATCGAGAATACAGGTTTCACTTCTCATTGAATCCTTGTTTACGGTGGGTCTTATTCCCACATTTGTAACCGAAGGATAATATCTTGAGCCAACCTTTGTTCTTGAAAGGTAAACGCCGTATTTCGGCACAATGAAATCCTGAGGGAAATACTGATTTATTGTGGGAAAGCCAAGATTGTGGCCGAGTCCGTCACCCTTTTTAACAATGAAATCGTAGGTGAAATCCTTGCCAAGCATTGTGTTTGCCTTTTCAATTTCACCGTTCATGATAAGCTGTCTTATTCTGGTTGAGCTGATAACCTCACCTGCCAGAAGAATGGGGTCAATTGAAAAGGATTCAATTCCCCTTGCCTTCAGCTCATCGTGAAGTGATGCCGCATTACCCTTTCCGCCTTTACCGTAATGGTAATCGTAGCCGCAGGTAACAACCTTTGCGTTAAGCTTATCAACAAGTATTTTTTCAATGAATTCATTGGGTGAATAGTCCATTGCTTCCCTGAAATTGAAATCAACAACATTGAAGCCCATTTCCTTGAGAATCTCTCTTTTTCTTGCCTCGCTTGTAAGCATAGGCGGAACCTTTCCCGAAATCAGCTTTCTCGGGTGGATATCAAACAGCATAATAACAGGTACAAGATTTTCCTTTTTTGCCTTTTCAAGAGCCTTGTTGAGAACTGCCTGATGACCTCTGTGGATACCGTCAAAATATCCGAGACCAACGGCTGTGCCCTGCTTTTTAATTCTTTCGTCAAGACAGAACATAATCCTGCACCTCCCTTTTTATTCCGTAAATACTTTTTTAACCTTAAGCTCTTCTTTATTTTCGTCAATTTCTCCCACACCAAGGAACTTGCCCGATGGGGAATATACACAATAAAGTCCTTCTTCCTTTTTTCCTCCGAAGCGCCTGCATTCAAGGGCGCCTCCGTTTGAAAAGCGCTTTGCCTGGGCTTCACTCACCTTTATTTTATCATAAGAAATGAAACTGTCAACACCTTGCAGTGCATCTGAAAGTGTTCCGTTTTCTTTCATTTTTTCAAGCTGAGCCACAGTGAAGCACCTGTCAATTGTGACACCGTTAGCCTTGGTTCTTCTTAAAGAGGTCATGGTAGCTCCGCAGTCCAAAGCCTCACCGATGTCTGAAATCAGGCTTCTGATATAAGTACCCTTTGAGCACTCCACGGTGATTTCATATTCGTTTTCTGCTTCACGGCTGTCTGTAAGCTCAAGGGAATAAACAGTAACCTGCCTTTCCTGCCTTTCAACCTCAATGCCCTTCCTTGCAAGCTCATAAAGCCGTACTCCGTCTTTTTTAATTGCAGAGTACATGGGCGGAAGCTGACTTATTTCACCGCGGAAATTCTGAAGAACGGCTTCAACATCTGCTTTTTTTGCTTTTACCTCGCTGGTTTTCAGCACATCTCCCGTTATATCAAGGGTATCGGTGGTAATACCAAGGCGAAAAGCTGCAACATATGCCTTATCGTGATTCGGTATAAGGTCAATGAACCTTGTTGCACCGCCAACAGCAATGGGAAGAACGCCCGTCGCCATGGGGTCAAGAGTGCCCGTGTGACCGATTTTTTTTATTGAGAATATTTTTCTCAGCCTTGATGCTGCAAAAAAGGAGGTCATTCCTTCTCCCTTATCCAAAAATACAAAGCCAGTCACATTAACACTCCTTTCTTAACTGTTTACCGCTCAGAAACGCACCGTCAGCTTCTGCTCAGAGAACTGAAACGATATGATCCACAACGGCATTTTTTGCTTCTTCTATGGACCTGCCCTTCATCTCACAGCCTGCAGCCCTCACATGTCCGCCGCCGCCGAAATTGGCGCAGATTGCCGCCGCATCAACATCCTCATCTGTTCTCACAGAAATGCTGATAACGCCGTCGTCCTCCTCTCTGAGAGTGACACCTGCCTTAACACCTTCAATCTGACGTGTTATGGGCTTTATGGCATCAAGGGCAGATTTGTCTGTTCCGCTTTCACGGAACATCTGCTGTGTTACGGAAATTACCGCAACCCTGCCGTCTGCAAAAAACTCAAGAGATGACAGACACATTCTTTCGAGCATAATGTTATTCATGCTTTTTGTGTCAAACATTCTCACGTTTATTCTGCTGTGGTCTGCTCCATGGGCAATAAGCTCAGCTGCAATAAGATGTGTTCTTACGGTTACGTTGGAATACTTAAAACATCCTGTGTCCGTTGAGCAGCCCGTATAAATGCAGTCTGCAATGTCACTGTCCATATTCACACCCATTGCCTTGATGAGAAGATAAATTATCTCACAGCATGAGGCACTGTCAGGCTCGCAATAGGTCTTTTTTGCAAAGTGACGTGAGGTTTCATGGTGGTCAATTGAAAGGTCCACCCTGTCACCGTATTTTTCACTTAAGGTGTCACCAAGAAGCTTCCTTTCGGCAACATCAACGCTTACAATGAATTCCTCTTCAAAGGAATCCTCCTGTAAGCCTTCATACAGATAG
The DNA here is from genome assembly GCA_045604105.1 of Acutalibacteraceae bacterium. Classification (GTDB taxonomy): domain Bacteria; phylum Bacillota; class Clostridia; order Oscillospirales; family Acutalibacteraceae; genus UBA6857. The sequence goes on from JAZUNJ010000022.1 coordinate 13,612, forward strand.
CCGTATTTTCCGTTGATTTTGTCACCGTTGATAAGTCTTGCTTTTTTGCCCGCTTTCTTAAGCGCACGCAAAAGAGCAAAGCCGCTGCCCAGGGTGTCACCGTCAGGATTTATATGGGTTAAAATAAGGATATTATCTGCATTTTTCAGTTCAGTTACTGCCTGAGAAAATTCGATGTTCATCTTATTCACCTCTGTTTTCTTCCAGCTTTTTAAACATATTGAAGCCCTGCTCAATTGAGTCATCGGCAATGAATTTAAGCTCGGGGGTTTTTCTTAAGTGAAGTCTTCCCCCAACCTCACGGCGGATATATCCCGTTGCAGAGGTGAGGCCCTTAACAGCCTCCCTTGCTGATTCAATACCCTTAAGGTCACTTACATAAACCTTTGCAAAGGAAGCGTCGGAGCTTACCTCAACACGAACCACCGTAAGCATTTTTCCCATCACTCTGGGATCCTTAAGCTCCCTGATGATGGCTATTATTTCACGTCGGATATCCTCCGATACACGGTTAATTCTGAATCCTGCCATTTATATATAGCCTTTCTGAAAATATTTGAGTAGTAAGTAGCATTTATTATATCAATCACGGTATTCTTCCATCATGAAGCATTCGAAAATGTCGCCTTCCTTGATGTCGTTGAACTTTTCAAGTCCGATACCGCATTCGAAGCCTGTCTGTACTTCCTTAACGTCATCCTTGAAACGGCGAAGTGATGAAATTGCATCCTCTGCAATAACAATGCCGTCACGTACAACACGGATCTGTGCGCTTCTTGTAACCTTACCCTCAAGAACATAGGAGCCTGCAATTTTACCTGCAGATGAAAGGTTCATAACGTTACGTACTTCAATTCTGCCAAGAGCTACCTCTCTTGTTTTGGGGGCGAGCATACCCTTCATGGCAGCTTCAATTTCTTCAATACAGTCATAGATAACTCTGTACATTCTCATTTCAACGCTGTCACGCTCTGCAAGTGATGTTGCATTTGCATCGGGACGGACATTGAAGCCGACAATAATTGCGTTTGAAACGCCTGCAAGCTGAACGTCTGATTCATTGATTGCGCCAACGCCGCCATGGATAACACGAACCTTAACCTCTTCATTTGTGAGCTTTTCAAGGTTCTGCTTAACAGCTTCAACTGAGCCCTGAACGTCAGCCTTAACGATGATGTTGAGCTCCTTCATTTCGCCTTCCTTAAGTGAGGAGAAGAGATTATCAAGAGTAACCTTCTGCTGTGCGCCCCACTCTGCCTGCTTTGCTTCGTGCTTCTTCTTTTCAACAAGCTCTCTTGCAAGCTTTTCATCAGATGCAACGTCAAAGCTGTCACCTGCATTGGGCGTTACGTCAAGGCCTGTGATTTCAACAGGTACGGAAGGACCTGCCTGCTTGATTCTCTGACCTCTTTCGTTGGACATAACTCTTACACGGCCTACTGACTGACCTGCAACAACAATGTCGCCTGCATTGAGAGTACCGTTCTGAACAAGAAGTGTTGCAACGGGACCACGGCCCTTGTCAAGCTTAGCTTCAATAACAACACCCTTTGCTGCTCTGTTGGGGTTAGCCTTAAGCTCTGCCATTTCAGCAACAAGAAGAATTGATTCAAGAAGTGAGTCAATACCCATGTGTGTTTTTGCAGAAACGGGAACACAGATTGTTTCACCGCCCCATTCTTCGGGAACAAGGCTGTGCTCTGTGAGCTGCTGCTTGATTCTGTCGGGGTTTGCGCCTTCCTTATCCATCTTATTGATGGCAACAATAATCTGTACGCCTGCAGCCTTTGCATGGTTGATAGCTTCAATTGTCTGAGGCATGATACCGTCATCGGCAGCAACAACAAGAACTGCGATATCTGTTGCCATTGCACCTCTTGCTCTCATTGATGTGAAAGCGGCATGACCCGGTGTGTCAAGGAAGGTAATCATCTGACCGTCAAGGTCAACTCTGTAAGCACCGATGTGCTGTGTGATACCGCCGGCTTCAGTTGCAGTAACGGAAGCGTTACGGATTGCGTCAAGAATTGATGTCTTACCGTGGTCAACATGACCCATAACAACAACAACGGGATCTCTGGGAAGAAGATCATCCTCTGTATCTTCGTGGTCGTCAATAATTCTTTCTTCAATTGAAACAACAACTTCCTTTTCAACCTTTGCGCCAAGCTCTGTTGCAACAATTTCTGCTGTGTCAAAGTCGATGGTCTGGTTAACAGTTGCCATTGTGCCAAGCTTGAACATCTCCTTGATAACCTCAGCGGCTGTTCTTCTCAGAAGTGCTGCAAGGTCACCAACGGTGATTTCCTCGGGAATTTTAACGGTAAGAGTTTTCTTTGCTCTTTCAGCGGCAATTCTCTTAAGCTTTTCTGCCTCTGTTTCTCTTTTTGATGAGCGCATGCCCTGCTTTCTGTACTGCTGGCTCTTCTGCTTGAGCTTCTGCTTGCCTGCACCCATGTCGTTGTCACGTCTGCCACCCTGGGAAGCCATCTCGTCATACTTTTCGTTATACTTTTCAAGGTCAACGTTGCTGCTTCTTGTGTCAACGTGTCTCTTTTCACCCTTTGTGCGGGACTGCATAACCTTTTCCTTGGCTTCCTTTTTAGGCTGCTGAGGAGCCTGAGGCTTTGCCTGTGCTGCGGGCTTCTTTTCTTCCTTCTTGCTCTCTGCCTTCTGAGGTGCTGCCTCGGGGCGAGCCTTTTTATCCTTCGGGGAATCCTTAACGGCTTCCTTCTTTTCTTCCTTGGCTTCAGCTTTTACTTCTGTCTTTTCTTCCTTCTTGGCTTCGGCTGCTTTTTCTTCCTTCTGCTTTTCGCCTGCAGCAAAATATGCATCGAAGGATTCAAGCTCACTCTGCTGAGTCAGGGTTTCAAAAACAAAATCAAGCTGTCTGTCATCAAGAACTGTTGTATGCTTTCTGGGTTCATCGGAAAGCTTTGCCAGAATTTCAATTACAGCCTTGCTGTTAAGACCGAAATCCTTTGCAAGCTCGTGAATTTTATATTTTTCTCTTGGCATGAATATCATTCCTTTCTGCCTGTATTGTCTTTCTGTTTTTCTGCGTATCTTTTTATCAGTGCCCCGGCAAAGCCCTCATCGTCAACGGTTACAACCGCCGCCTTTGAGCCTATTGCCGAAGAAATATCGATTGTTGTATATTCAGTGATGAGCAAGGGGATTTTTTTGCCCTCATAGGTGCAGGCGTGCGTCATTTCGTTCTGAAGCCTCTGTGAGCCCTCAGAGGATAAAATGCAAAGCCTTGCTCTGTTTTTCACAATTGAGCTTATTGCCGCATCGTGTCCGAGGGAAAGCTTTCCTGACCTTCTTGCCATGCCGAGAAGTGAAAGAAATTTATCATTCATTTTCTTTCAGCTCCTTTTCCATAAGGTCATATATTTCTTCAGGGATTTCGCAGCTGAGTGCCCTGGAAAATCTTTTCGCCTTGCGTGCCGCTTCAAAGCATGAGGCTTTTTTGCAGATGTATGCTCCCCTGCCGTTTTTCTTGCCGACAAGGTCGAGGCTTACTGTGAAGCTTTCCTCTTCGCCCTCGTTTTCTGCTTTGATTTTTGTTTTCACAACACGGACAAGCTGCTTCTGAGGAAACATTTCTCCGCATCCGAGACACTTTCTCATGGGTACTTTTTTCATTACCATAAGCGTCACCCTGTTATCAATCGTTTGCCTGGCTTAAGGGCTTGATATCAATTTTCCAGCCTGTAAGCTTTGCAGCAAGGCGTACATTCTGTCCCTTGTTACCGATTGCAAGTGAAAGCTGGCTGTCGGGCACGATTACTCTGCAGGCCTTTGCGCCGCTTTCCTCAACCATAACAGAAAGAACCTCTGCAGGAGCAAGTGCTGCTGCGATATACTTTTCGGGCTCTTCGCTGTAGCGTACGATATCAATTTTTTCACCGCAAAGAATTTCAACAATGTTGCTTACTCTCTGACCTCTGGGGCCGATACATGCACCAACTGCGTCAACATTTTCGTCATGGCTGTTAACAGCAATTTTTGTTCTTGAGCCTGCTTCTCTCGATACGGAAACAATTTCAACAACACCGTCATAAATTTCGGGAACCTCTGTTTCAAAAAGTCTCTTGACAAGACCGGGGTGTCTTCTTGAAATGTTTGCATAGCTTGTTCCGTTTTCTTCCTTGATTGAAGCCACATAAACCTTGATAAGCTGACCGGGAGTAAGCTTTTCGCCCGGAATCTGGTCTGCCTTGGGAAGAATTGCGTTTGCTCTGCCGATTTCAATTGAGGCGTCACCGGTTTCAGGATAAACAATGTTAACCTTTGCAGTTATAACCTCCTGATGTCTGTTTTGGAATTCCTTTGTTGCAAGCTCTCTTTCTGCTTCCCTGATACCCTGACGGATAACACTCTTTGCAGTCTGTGCAACAATTCTGCCGAACTTCTTGGGCTCAAGTGTAATTTCAACAAAGGATCCTATCTGTGCATTTGCATCGTAGTTTCTTGCCTCGTCAAGTGTCATTTCTGCTGCAGGCTCGAGAACCTCTTCAACAACTGCAATTCTTACATAAACATTCATTGTCTGCTTTTCGGCATCAATTTCACAAACAACATTGTCTCTGTTGCCGTAGCTGTTTCTTGTTGCTGAAATGATTGCTGCCTTGATTTTGTCATAGATGTACTCTGATGAGATGCCCTTTTCTTCTTCAAGCATCTTCACTGCTTCAAAAAATTCCTTATTCATTTTTGATACTCATCCTTTCTGATTCATTACATTTATATGGTTTAATTATTACATTTCAAAATCGTCAAGCTTAATCCAGGAGGCTTCCTTTTTTGTAAAGGTGAAGCCGCCTTCATCGTCAAGACGGATTGTTATATTGCCGTCGTCATAGGAATCAAGAATTCCGAAAAATTCCCTTTTTCCGTCAACGGGTCTTATCATTTTAACTTTGATTTTTTCACCGAGAAAAGCAGTGAAATGCTCGTCTCTAACAAGGTCTCTTTCAACGCCCGGTGAGGACACCTCAAGAAAGTAGGCTTGTTCAATGGGGTCTGCCTCGTCAAGAGGCTTGTTGATCAGATGGGTAAGGTCAACGCAGTCATCAATACTAACACCGCCGTCCTTATCGATGAAAACGCGAAGATACCATGATGCGCCCTCTTTGAGAAAACGGACATCCCAGATACGAAGTCCCAATTCCTCGGCGTAAGGCTCAACGATTTCCCACACGGCCTTTACGGTGTTTCCGCCCTTTGCCATTAAAATCACTCCTTAAATAATATTCAATTGTAAACTCCGTAAGCTAAAAAAGCAACAAAGAAGAGCGGACTCGCTTGAGCCCACTCGAACATTACGGATTATCTGTATTTTACCACACTTGTCAGCATTTATCAAGGGGTTTTGAGAAAAAAATGAGGAATCACGCCGTCCTTTATGCCATAAAAAGGGCATTTTCGGTTTTCAGGCTGAGAATTCTTACACTGACACCCTTTTTATCTTAATAATTACCTGAAAATCAGACTATCAGACAGTAGTTATCAATATCCACATATCTTCCGAATTTCATTCCCACCTCTTTGATTGTGCCGCAGAAGGTGAAGCCGAACTTTTCGTGAAGACGGCATGATGCCTTGTTTCCGCTTGTGATAACAGACACAACAGTGTGTATGCTGTCATCCTCCCTGGCAAGATTGATTATGCTTTCCATGAGAGCCGTGCCCACGCCCATTTGTCTGAAGTGGGGTGAAACGTAAACAGAAAGCTCCACCGTTGACCTGTACGCCTCCTTGGCACGGTAAGACGAAAGTGTTGCATAGCCTGCAACAACGCCCTCATGCTCTGCCACAATTAAAGGGTGATTTTCTATGTTATGACCGTCATACCACTCAGTCCAGTCTGAAAGAGTTTTATTGTTGATATCAAGTGTTGCAACACCATTTTCAACCTCATAATTATAAATTTCAAGAAGAGCAGGAATATCCTGCCTTGTCGGCTTTCTTATTATCATTTCCGTGTCCTTTGCTAAAAAAACAGCTCCTCAACCCAAAGGTCGGGGAGCTGTGATTTTTTTGAATTATTCTTCGATTTCTTCTTCCTCTTCGATTTCGAACTCAAGAACTGCACCGCAGCAGGGGCATTCTACTTCGCCGTTATCGTCAATTTCGTCAAAGCCGATGCAAACTGTTTCTTCGCATGCAGGGCATTCAACCTCAATGCAGTCATCGTCGCAGCAGCAATCGCAGTCATCATCGTCACAGCAATCGCAGTCGCAATCGTCATCAAAGCATTCATAAACGAATTCTTCAACATCACCAAGGTCTTCGTCAAGCTCTTCAACGTAATCCTGAAGGTCGATGAGATCTTCGTCGATATCGCTCATTTCTGAAGCAATTTCGTCAAGTGCGTCGATAATAGCAGCAAACATTTTGCCTTCCTTCTTATCGTCGTCAATGTCAAGGCCTTCCATGAGACCTCTTAAATATGCAACTTTTTCTGATACTGACATGGTAGTATCTCCTTTCTGAAATTAGTCAGCCTTTGAACGGCCGAGATATTCACCTGTTCTTGTGTCAATCTGGATGTATTCGCCTTCGTTAATGAAAAGGGGAACCTTAACCTCTGCACCTGTTTCAAGTGTTGCGGGCTTTGTTGTGTTTGTTGCTGTGTTGCCTGCAAAGCCGGGGTCTGTTTTTGTAACCTGAAGGTCAACAAAGTTGGGGGGTTCAACGCCGAAAACGTTGCCCTTGTAGGAAAGAATCTTACAGGTCATGTTTTCCTTAACAAACTTGAAGTTGTCTGAAAGCTCGCTTTCGTTGATGGGAACAAGCTCATAGCTTTCGGGATCCATGAAATAGTAAAGACCGCCGTCGCTGTAGGAATATTCCATATCCTTTCTTTCAACAAAAGCAGTGGGGAACTTTTCACTAGGGTTGAAGGTACGTTCAATAACTGAACCTGTGATAACATTCTTAACCTTTGCACGAACAAAAGCTGCGCCCTTACCGGGTTTTACGTGCTGGAATTCAACAATCTGAAGAACGTTTCCGTCCATTTCAAATGTAACGCCGTTTCTGAAATCGCCTGCTGATACCATTTTATATTCCTCCGAATAAAAAAGATTTTATTTTTACTCACCTATTCTATACTAAAACTCTGTATTTTTCAAGTCTTTTTTGAAAATCCGCCACCTTTTAATCCTTATTATGTCTATTTTCTTACAATTTTCATAATTTATGCTTTTGACTATTCAGTTTTGTTAAGTTTTATGATACAATCAGCATGAAAGAAAAAGGATGTGATAAAAATGAAAAAAGTGCTTTTACTGATTCTTGCAGTTATTATGCTTTTTGCTTTTTCCGCATGTGGGTCAGAAGCACCCGAAGAGCCTGTTACCACAGCTTCGCCCACAACGACCGAGGATTTTACGGTCCGGGTAACCTTTCCCGAAGGCTATACGGCAAAGCAGATTGCCGAAAGGCTTGAGGAAAACGGCGTATGCTCTGCCAAAGACTTCATGGAGCTTCTTCAGGGTGACTACTACACCACCTTATCCTATGGCTTTATTCCCTCAATAAAAAATGAAGAAGACAAGGCCTTTGTGCTTGAAGGCTATATTTTCCCCGACACCTACGATTTTTATAAGGGAGAAAGCGCCGCAAATGCACTGTCACGCTTTCTGAGAAATACAGATGCAAGGCTAACGGAGGAATTCAGTCTCAGAGCTGAGGAGCTCGGCTACACAATGGATGAAATTATCACCCTTGCATCAATCATTCAGGAGGAAGCCGGCGACAGTAAGGAAATGCCTCTTGTGTCCTCTGTTCTTCACAACCGTATCAACAGCCCTGAATACGGCAGACTTCAGTGTGATGTTACAATCAATTATGTCAATGACTGCATCACAGACTCACCTTATATCTCAGGTGACACAAAAAAATATGCAGAGCTTTATAACACCTACAAATGCATCGGTCTTCCCGCAGGTCCCATCTGCAACCCGGGACTTGACGCCATAAAGGCTGCCCTTTATCCCGCAGATACAGACTACTTCTTCTTTGTGACAGACAAGGACTGGAATTACTATTATGCCGAAACCTATAAGGAGCATCAGCAGAACTGCAAAAACGTGGGACTCAAAGGATAGTATCACAAAAAAAATCAAGGTCATCTTGCCCTTCAAGGAAAGATGACCTTTTTGTTTTGTGAAATCACATTGCAGCAGTCTTACAGCGCCACAACGCCGACCTCGTTCAGCACAAGCAGAGCCATATATGTGGCATACATTGCAAGAAGTGCGAAGCCCTGCCACCTTTTGAATTTTCCCGTAATGACCGTGGGAACAACCGCAACGGCGCATGCTGCAATGCAAACAGGAAAGTCAAAGGTAAGGTTTGTCATTGTAACGGGAAGAGGCTTACCCTCGATAATTGCACATACAGGAAGAATGAGAGTAAGGTCGATGATGTTAGCGCCCACAATGTTGCCCACAGAAAGACCTGCTTCTTTTTTTCTGATTGCAGTGATTGTTGTTACAAGCTCGGGAAGGGATGTGCCGAGAGCAATAACAGTAAAGCCGATAATTGCTTCACTGATACCTAAGCCTTTCGCAATTGTCTGACCTGAGCCTACAAGGAGTTCAGCACCAAGCACAATGCCTGCTGTGCCCAGAATGAAGAAAAGGAGTTTTCGGGGAATTTCCTTTTTTTCATATGCGTCAATTTCATCGTCAGCAGAGGCCTTTTTGCCTTCAACAAGGTTGCTTGCCATAAACACAAGAAAAATCGCCCAGAGAATAAAAGCAGACCAGGTTGGAAGAGCTCCGCTTATTGAAAGAAGTGTGAGAGCAATTGAAGAAGCGAGCAAGAGGCCTCCCTTGAGAGAAAAGCTTTTTCTGTTAACTGTGCCCGCCATTGCAACAAGTGAAACACCCATGATAAGGGTTGTGTTTGCCGTAACTGAACCTACGGCATTACCGATTGCAAGCTGTGCTGAGCCGTTCATTGCAGCTCTCACAGAAACAAGAAGCTCGGGAAGAGTTGTTGCAAAGGAAACCACCGTTGCACCAACAACAAACTTAGGAATACCTGTTGCCTCTGCAAACCATGAAGCAGAATCAACGAACCAGTCGCCGCCCTTAATTATAAAAATGAGTCCCACTATGAACAGCACTGCAGAAACTGCCATGAGCGCTGCCCCTGAAAGAGAACCAAAAAGAGTCATGCCGAAAATTTCCATTTATGATACCTCCGTATTTTTCAAACCGTTTTATTGTATTCATAACAGAAGCAACAAATCCGTATAATTTTAAAAAATATTATTTATGATACTTCGTACCCATTGAAATCTGAAGGCTTCTGTAAATCTGCTCAAGAAGCATGATTCTTGCCAGCTGATGAGGAAAGGTCATTTTGCTCATGGAAAGCCTTTTGCTGCTTAAATTCTTAACCTCATCGCAAAGCCCGAAGGAGCCTCCGATAATAAACACAACACTGCTGACACCCGAAACAGCAAGAGCTTCAAATTCACGACTGAGCTCCTCACTTGTTCTTTGCTTTCCTTCAATACACATGGTATACACAGTGCTGCCCTTTGGGATTTTTTCAATAATCCTTTTCCCCTCATTCTGAAGAGCATTGTCAATTTCCTTCTGAGAAGGGTTATCACTTAGCTTTTCTGCCGCAAGCTCAACCACATTCATTTTACACAAGCCCGTAAGGCGCTTTATGTATTCCGCTGAAGCATCTCTGAGATAGGCTTCCTTCAGCTTACCTATACATATTACAGTTATATTAAGCATTATTCACCTCAGAATCTGATGATTCCCATATCGTTTTCTTTTTTGTTCACTTCAAGAATATAGTCCCTTGATAAAACAGCTCCCGTTTCCGTTATTGCCGCATAGCTTTCCTGAAACGCAAGCTTCGGAAAATTATTTTCATCACTTAGGTGTCCCAGAAAAATTCTGGTGGTTCCGTTTTTGATAAGCTCTGCTGCCGTTTTTGCACAGTCACCGTTTGAAAGGTGTCCCACAGGTGAAAGTATACGCCTTTTGAGACTGTAGGGATAAGGTCCGTTCTGAAGCATACCAACATCGTGGTTTGACTCAATTGTAACACAGCTGCAGCCCTTTATGTTTTCCCATATTTCCTTTGTAACATGGCCGATATCCGTAACAACGGCAGCCTTCTGCAAATCGGGAAAGGTAATCTGATAGCCACAGCTTTCAGCGGCATCATGGGGAGTTCTGAAGCTTTTTATGAAAAGGTCGCCTATTTCAACGCCCTCTCTCGGCATAATCTCAAAGGGGAATTTTCCGTTCACATGACCGTTCTGCTCAAGAAAATCCATGGTGCCCTCCGTGGCATAAACAGGTATTCTGAAGGTTGAGGCTATTATCCTCATGCCCTTGATATGGTCGCTGTGCTCATGGGTAAGAAAAATTGCACCGATGTCTGACGGATCGATCTCCCTTGCAATAAGTGCTTCCTTTAGCCTTTTTGCGCTCACGCCCGCATCAATAAGTATTCCCGTTTTTGCCGAGCCGATAAAGGTTGAATTACCCGACGACGAAGAAAAAAGTGAGCAATATCTTGCCAAGGCCTATACTTCCTTTCAAATAAAAAATCCGGCAAAACCGGATTTTTTAACATTCTCATCAGCCTGCTGTTGCCGGCTTTACATTTTCATCATTTATCTGCTTACGGTACATATCTGCACCCATAGCCCTGAACTTTTCAACATAGTCCTCATATCCTCTGTCGATATAAATTATGTCTTCAACCTCAGTTGTGCCCCTTGCCATAAGTCCTGCAATAATCATTGCCGCACCGGCACGAAGGTCATCAGCTCTTACAGGAGCACCCGTAAGCTCCTGAACGCCCTGAAAAACAGCAATTGTGCCGTCAACCTGAACATTAGCGCCCATTCTGATAAACTGGTCAATATATTTGAATCTGTTATCCCATACGCCCTCAGACACAATGCTTGTTCCGTCTGCAACTGTGAGAAGAGTTGCCATCTGGGGCTGCATATCTGTGGGGAAGCCGGGATGAGGCATTGTTTTGATGTTGCATCTTCTGAATTTGCCGTCTGACTGCACTCTCACAGCATCGTCATATTCAGTAACCTTAACACCGCACTCAATAAGCTTTGCAGTGATTGATTCAAGGTGCTTTGGAATAACATTTTTAACAAGCACATCACCTGCTGTTGCAGCGGCGGCAACCATATATGTTCCTGCTTCAATCTGGTCGGGAATGATTGAGTAGCTGCAGCCATGCATTTCAGACACGCCGTGAATTTTAATAACGTCTGTACCTGCACCTCTTACATCTGCACCCATAGCGTTGAGGAAGTTTGCAAGGTCAACAATGTGAGGCTCCTTTGCCGCATTTTCAATGATTGTGAGACCTCTCGCCTTAACTGCTGCAAGCATGATGTTGATTGTTGCACCGACGGAAACCTTGTCCATGTAAATGGGGCTTCCCGTAAGGTGGTCTGCAGATGCATTGATCATTGCATTTTCAACCGTTGTGCCTGCACCGAGAAGCTCAAAGCCTCTTATGTGAAGGTCAATGGGACGCACGCCGAAATTACAGCCGCCGGGAAGTGCAACCTTTGCCCTGCAGAATCTTCCGAGAAGAGCACCGATAAGATAATAGGATGCTCTGAGCTGCTTTGTCATTTCGTGGTGTACAATATATGAATTTACGGTTTTTGTGTTAATTTCAAGGGTGTGCTTGTTGATATACTTAACCTGTGCACCCATCTGGCTGAGTATTCTTACCATGCAACTTACGTCGCTGATGTTCGGTATATTTTCAAGCCGGCATACATCCTGAGCAAGAAGTGTTGCAGGTATAATTGCAACGGCGGCATTTTTTGCACCGCTGATATCCACTTCACCGCAAAGTCTGTTACCGCCATGGATAACGAGCTTTTCCAAAATCATTCTCCTCTTTCCGTTTTTTTCGGAAGCAATAATTCCACAATATATAGATTATCTTCAAGCCATGAAGATATATAGTCGCTATTCAACTAACGTATTATAACATTAAAAGACAAAAAATAAAAGGCTTTTTTTGTTTTTTGTGAAAAAACTTACTAAATAAATCCCCCGTCAGGTTATTTTTATAAGGATTATCCAATTTTATCACCAAAAACAGAGCTCTTATCAATTATTGTTCGCATTAAAGCTTCTTTCATATCTTTAAATTTTTGACAGATTAAAAATTCAAAAAGCAGAAGTGGCTGTTGCCAGAACAGACTTTTTCTGCTATAATATATAATTGTATAAATTTGTTTTATTTTTTTGACAAGGAGTGTATGTAATGAATCCTTTAAAGAAAGCTTATGCAAAGCAGGCTCAGTCAATCATCAATGCCCTTGAAAAGCGTAACATGAACGGATATTACTGCGAAACAAAGGAAGACTGCTGTGAGCTTGTTTTGTCCATGATTGAAGATAATTCCACCGTAACCTGGGGAGGAACAGAAAGCATAAAGGAATGCTCCATTCCCGAAAGGCTTTCAGAAAGCGGAAAATGCACCGTAATTGACAGAGCCGCCTTCGCACCCGAAAGCATGAAGGATTACTATAAAAAGGCCTTTTGTGCAAACTATTATCTTATGAGCACAAACGCAATCACCCTTGACGGTGAGCTTATGAACATTGACGGCAACGGCAACAGAGTTGCAAGCCTCATTTTCGGCCCCGATAAGGTTATCATCGTAACAGGAATGAACAAGGTTGTTTCAGAAATTCAGGATGCCTATGATCGTATCCGTAACATTGCTTCACCGCCGAACACCATAAGACTCGGCAAGAACACACCCTGTGCTGCAACGGGCAAATGCGGCAACTGTCTGTGTGATGACTGCATCTGCAGCCAGATTGTTGTGACAAGGCGCAGCAGGGATAAAGACAGAATCCATGTTATTCTTGTTGGCGAAAGCTTAGGCTTTTAAGGAGAGAGAATTATGAAAAACAACAAACTGCTTTCAATTCTGTTTGCAGCAATCACAGTGCTTCTTCTCACTGCTTTGCTGGTTATTCCCGCAAGTGCAGCTGCCTCAATTTCAAAAGCAGCCATCACCTGCACTGAATCCTACAGCTACACCGGCTCTTACATAAAGCCCAAGGTAAAGGTGAAGCTGAAAAACAAAGCCCTTTCCTCCTCTGATTATACCGTAAGCTATAAGAACAACAAAAACGTGGGCACTGCAACGGTAACGGTAAAGGGTAAGGGCAAATATACGGGTACTGCTTCAAAGAAGTTTTATATCACACCGGCCGCACTTAAAAAGGTTAAGGCAAAGGCTTACCCCGAAAAAATCACCGTAAGCTGGAGCAAGTGCACAGGTGCTTCCGCTTATCAGATTTTCCTTTATAACTCAAAAACAAAAAAGTGGGATAAAAAGGATACCGTCAAGGGTACATCTGCAACAATCAGCGGCCTTCAGCCGGGCACAAGCTATAAAATCAGAGTGAGAGCTTATAAGAAGAGCTCAAAAATTCTCTATTCACCCTATGCAAGCCTTACTGCAAAAACAACTGTGGGAAAGGTGAGCTCCCTTAAGTTCACTGCTTCTGTGAACTCCTCTGAAATTACCTGGAAGTCAGTTAAAAATGCCACAGGTTATCAGGTGTATATATATAACACCGAAAAATCCAAGTGGGAAAGAAAAAAGACGGTAAAAACAAACTCGGCCACAATAACTGACCTCAGAAGCGCAACCTCCTATAAGGTTAAAATCAGAGCATATAACAGCAAAAAACCGAAAACCGTTTACGGTGAATATTCATCTGTTGCCGTTATGGCAACAAAGCCCGAAAAGGTGAAAACCGTTGAGGTTACTCAATTCACCTCCTCAACGGCAACGCTCAGATGGACAAAGGTGCCCAGAGTTACGGGATATTACATTTACATCGGCAAAACGGAAAACCCGAAGTCTTCAATCAAATATGAGAAAAAGTACTTTACAAAAAGCACAAGCTTCAAGGTGGAGGGACTGGATTCCTGCCGTCATTACGGCTTCAGAATTCTTCCTCAGTATAAAGGTGCCGATTCAAAGAATTATTACGGAAAATACGGCTCAAGCAAGCTGATTTTCACTCCCATAGCAAAGGTTTCATCCTTTAAAATAACAAGCACCACCAACTCAACTGCAACAGTTACCTGGAAGGCACAGTCAGGCGTTACGGGTTATTACCTTTATTCACGCAAAAAAGGGGTTTCCTCTGCAAGCCTTGTTGCAACACTTCCCGCAAGCAAAACCTCCTACACCTTCACGGGCCTTTCCGAGCTTACGGATTACAGCCTTTACATCCGTGCCTACTATACCGACAAGAGCGGCAACACCACAAGAAGCGACCGTGTGGGCAAAACAACGGTAACCGACGACAGCAGGGTTGATTCAGTAAGCTTCACAAAAACAAAAAGCTCCATTTATGTTGACCATACCTACCTTTTCGAGGTCAGGGTTGAGCCCTCCTATGCAAAGAACAAAAAGGTAACCTTCTCTTCAAGCAACCCTGCCGTTGCCAAGGTTTACAGCAACGGCAGAGTTGCAGGTCTCAAGGCGGGCACTGCAACAATCACCGTAAAAACTCAGGACGGCGGCTATAAGGACACCTTCAAGGTCACAATCAAAAACCTTAAGTCAAAGTCAATCACTGTTCCGTCAAGCATCAATGCTTATCTTGACGAAGCAACAACCCTGACCCCCACCTTTGACCCCAAGAAAACAACAGACAAAAGCTTCACAGTCACAGGCAAGGATTACACCTACACATATAAAGGCGGCTTCCTTAACCTTGAAACCATAACAGGCACCTGCAAATTCAGCGACTATGTGACAGTTACCGAAAACGGACAGATTATTCCGAAAAAGCTTACAATTGAGCCCGAAACAGGCAAGCGCTTCAGCTTTTCAATCACAGTGAAGGCAAATGATACAGGCGTTTATGACACCTCAAAGCTTTCCGTAATCACAAGGCCCATTAAAATTTACTGCGCAACAAAAAATGCACAGTGGATTTACGGAAGTCAGGTTCAGCTGGCTTCAGAAATAAGCTCCACCGTCAGCTTCACAAAGGACGATATTATCTGGGAGTCAGGTGACACCTCTGTTGCAACTGTTTCCTCAAACGGTCTTATAAGCTGTGTCGGCACAGGTCCTGTCACAATCACAGCCTACTCCCCCGACAAGGTGCACAGCGCTTCATTCTCAATTGTTATTTCACCGAAGCTCAGTGTTGAGAACCGTTTCTACAGCTCGTGCGAAATCGGTAACACCTACACAATTCCCGTTAAGGTTGAGCCCTCATCGGCAGCTTACACAGTTTCAAGCCTCAATGAGAAAATTGCAACCGTATCCGACAGCAAGGTTACAATCGTCGGCGAAGGCACCTGCATTGTGCTTGTGTCCTCTCAATCGGCAAACCAGAGTGTGATTTTCACAACTGAAGACTGGGAAAAGCCCGACGAATCAGAGGATGCTCTTTTCACACTTGCAAGTGCAAAAATGAACCTTGTGAAAACCGAAATGCCAACCTTCATACGCTCCACTGCTTCAACCTTCTCGAATTTTGTTGTTTCAAGTGATAAGGTTACTGCAGATGACCTTATGGACATTTTCTCACAGTACACAAGACCCACTGCAACGGTAATATCCTCAGTGAAGGCATCTGACTTTGCAAGCAGCTCAGACTATGCCACAGCACGCAGCAACTACCTTGCTAGCATGCCCGTTGCTAATCAGCCGAAGGCTGTGCTTGACGGACTCACCCTTGATAAAATAAGCAAGGTTGAATACATCGACAACAACGAGCCCACCTATGATATCAGATTCACACTTAAAGGTGAAAGCATACCCGGCATCACATATGCAAACACAAGCACAAGCCACGGTAAGGTTTTCGACATACTGTCTGATTCATATCTCAGCACTGCCATAAACGATATAAACAATTCCGGCTCTGCAAATGTTACTTACAATAACATTTCTCAATACTATAACAATTGCTCCGTTACGGTTTCAATTGATAAGCTTACGGGAAATGTTGAAAAAATAATGTACGATATGAATATTTCAATTTCAATCACAAACCTTGAACTTACGTATATGTTGTTCAACTTCAACTCAGACATCAGCTTCAATGTTAACAACAAGCTCGAAATTGATGTTATCAACAACTGAAAAAAAGCCTTAAAAAAGGAGATGTAAAAATTTACATCTCCTTTTTATTTGTCATTCGAAGTCGAATTCGTCCTCGTTTTTTATTCTGAAAATTTCAAAAACATTTTCAAGAAGCCTTTCATCCTCTACCCTTTCGTAAAGCTCAGCGTCGCCTTGAGGAATCACTCTGAATATGTCAACATATCCGTCATTTTCCTCAGGTGCCACAACAACATATTCCTCTTTTTCAAAACAAACAATGTCGAGAAATTCGTATACGCCTCTGTTGCCGTCGGTATCGGTGAATTTTACGGTGGAGTCAAGCTCCTCATCCTTCAGCTGGTTAAGAAGAAGTGACATCTTATTCATCCTCCCTTGCACTGTTCATGTCAAAGCGGTAAATCTCCTGCTTTTCAATGTCAACGTTCTGAACATAAATGGGCGGTATGCCTGCATTTGCCGAAACAGTTGTGACAAGTGCCTTGGCAAAGGGAAAAAGCTCCTTGAAGGTTTCAACGTGTATGAATTCCTTTTCCACATTCTGCTTCACAGTGAAGGCACCCACAACCGTGGCCTTGATGTTAAGCACATCCTTGTTGGCTTTATCAAAAACCTCAACGGTTAAAAAAGCCTCACAGCCGCCGTTTTTGTTGTATCTCACATTATGGGACAGCTTATTTGAAAGCTTAAGCTGAACCTTGCCGTTTACTCTGTTGTTAAAAACGATTTCACTGACCTTATATGCTTTCATTTCTACGTTTGCCATATTATTTTACTCCTTTTGTCTGCGTATATGCCATGGGGAAGGCAAAAAGCTCTCTTATACAGTTTTTGATTTTTTCATTTTTGGGTGACGGTGCAGCAAGGGTTTCTGCTTCAAAGCTGCACCTTTGGGCAATGACACTTGCCCTCATAAGATGAAAATCACTTGAAAGAATCCCAACGGTTGCACCCTCGTCAAAGCCCATATCCTCCATTATCTTTTTTGCATTGATAAAATTCTGCACCGTTGTAAGGGACTTATCCTCCATAATGAGTCTTTCCTTTTCAACGCCCTTTTCAGTAAGCATGTCGCAAATCACCCTTGCTTCGCTTATGTCCTGGTCATCGTGAACAATACCGCCGCAGGCAATGGCAACGGTTTTTCTGTTTTCAAGAAGATACTCAGCGGCCTTGTCAATTCTCATCTGAAGCGTGGGCTCAGGCTTTTCACCTCTCACACGGCAGCCAAGAATAAGAAGCACATCAGGAGCTTCCTTTACAGTTCCTCTGCCTTCTACGGTCTGCTTATGAAAGAAAACGCCTAAAAAAACAGCAAGCACTGCCGACACAACAATATATATCATAGCTTCACCTTCATTTTTTTTAAGTTTATTCAATAATTTAAATCAGTATAACATAAAATATCATAAAGAGAAAGTGTTTTTTGCTTTACTACTCAAAAAATCTTAAGGTGGTATTTTATGTGCGGAATAATCGGATATGTCGGAAGAAAAAATGCTGTTCCCTACCTTATTGACGGTCTGAAAAAGCTCGAATACAGAGGCTATGACTCTTCGGGAATTGCAATTCAGGATAAAGACGGCATAAAGACGGTAAAATCTGTGGGAAGTCCTGAATTTCTTCAGAAAAAGCTTTCTGAAGGGTCTGAACTTTTCAGCACCTCAGGCATCGGTCACACACGCTGGGCAACTCACGGTGAGGTATCCGAGGAAAACTGTCACCCTCACATGAGCCAGGACAATCTCTTTTCCGTTGTTCACAACGGGATAATAGAAAACTATTCAGCTCTCAGAAAAGATCTTACAGATGAGGGCTATACCTTCCGTTCACAGACCGATACCGAGGCTGTGGCTCAGCTTCTTCACAAAAATTACACCGGAGACTTCCTTGGCTGCGTTTTAAAAACAATCGGTCTTCTTGAAGGCTCCTTTGCACTGTGTATACTTTGCCGTGACCTTCCTGACACAATTATATGCACAAAAAAAGCCAATCCTCTTGTTGTGGGAAGGGGAAATCAAGGACTGTTTGTATCCTCTGACATCACTGCACTTTCTGAAAGCTGCAAGGAATTTTTCACATTGTATGACGGTGAAGCTGCAGTGCTCACAGCCGACAAGGTATCCTTTTATGACAAGGACGGAAAAGAAATCATAAAGCAGTCAGAAAAAATTAAAAGCACTGAAAAGTCTGACGGCAAAAAGGGTTATGCCCATTATATGCTCAAGGAAATTTTTGAACAGCCTCAGGCAGTGAGAAGCACCCTTTCGGAAATTATAAAAAACGGAAGCATTGCCTTTCCCGATTTCAGTCTTTCCCCAAAAATGGCTGAGGAAATAAAAAGCATATACATCGTTGCCTGCGGCTCAGCTTATCATGTTGGTGTTTCTGGTAAATATATTCTCGAAAAGCTTACGGGAATCCCAACCCATGCCGAAACAGCAAGTGAATTCCGTTACCGTAACCCTCCCCTTACAGAAAAGGATTTGTGTATTGTGATCAGCCAGAGCGGTGAAACAGCAGACAGCATTGCCGCAATTCATGAAGCCAAAAGAAAAAAAGCTCCCGTGCTTTCAATTGTGAATGTTGAAACAAGCACCATCTCCCGAATCAGCGACCACACGATTTTCACAAGGGCAGGAAAAGAAATTGCCGTTGCAACAACAAAGGCTTATTCTGCACAGCTGAGCGTTATGTACTGCCTTGCCGTTTACATTGCTTCGCTGAAGGGTAAAATCAGTTCTGAAGAAAAGAAAAAGCTGACAGATGAAATACTTCAGCTGCCTCAAAAAATTGACCTTACCCTGAAAAGAACGCTGAACAGAGCAAGGGAGCTTTCCGCCCTTTTTGAAAAGCTGACCAACGCTTACTTCATCGGCAGAGCCACAGACTATCCCATTGCCATGGAGGGCTCCCTTAAAATGAAGGAAATCAGCTATATCCACTGCGAAGCCTACGCCGCAGGTGAGCTCAAGCACGGCACAATCTCCCTTATTGAAAAGGGCACCGTAACCGTTGCACTTATGTGTGACAACAGCGTTTTCACAAAAGCACTGAGCAATGTCAAGGAGGTTGCTGCACGCCATGGAACAATAATTCCCATAACCACCGAAAAGCATAAAAACGAGGTTGCAGAGTTCAGAAGCAGCATTATTCTGCCCGATTGTGAAAGCCTTACACTGCCCTCAGTTGAGGTGATTGTGCTGCAGCTTCTTGCCTATTATACTGCCCTGATAAGAAACTGCGAAATTGACAAACCCCGTAATCTTGCAAAGTCCGTTACCGTGGAATAAAATATTCTTTTAATATCCATGTAAAAAATGTGTTAATTAGGTTGAATTTTGACATTGGATAAGGTATAATTTTAATGAATTGGTATTTTAATTTTTATTATACGAGGTGAATGCTATGTCCTCTGTTAACTTCAACACGGAAGAAAACGGATACAACATCGAACAGGTAAACCAATATATAGAAATGCTTCAGCAGGAATATGAAAACGCCGTTGCATGGGGCGAAGAAACGGAAGCACGATATGAAAAAATGAAAGCTGACCTTGAACAGCAGGGACTTTGCTTCACAATTGACGAGGAAAACCAGAGTGAGGTTGTTAAGGAGGTTTTTGAAAAGCTTACCCGCACAATCGAAAAGGTTAAAAACGATGCCGAGCTGAGAGCACAGGATATTGTGGCTCAGGCAAAGGATGAGGCTGCTTCAATTGTGAGAAGAGCGAAGGAAAATTCAGTTGAAATCAGAACTGAAAACATCACCATCATGAAAAACCTCAAGAGCATCAGTGAAATGATTGATGTTATTCTTGAAAAGGGAATCCAGTAATAAGCGACGAAATAATTAAAGGAAGTGATTTGATTGGCAAGCTACAGACCAAAAAGTCTGAATGAACTTAATAACCTTTACGGCAAGTCCATGGCAGCACAAAACGCCATCAAAAACAACGGCTCCGCAATTACTGATTCGGGTTCAGACAAGGAAAGGGATTATTCTCAGGCTTATGCTGAGGATTTGCAGCCGAAGGAAAAAACTGCTGCTCAGATTGCCTCAGACGAGCTTTCAGATGCCCTTAGTGACTTTATAAAGAATTTTGGCGAAAGCGACAAATCCGACAAGGAAAAGTCGGCAGTCCGTCAACCCTTACCCATTGCAAAGGTGATAAAGCCAAGCACACCCGTAAGCAATAAGCCCGACAGAAGTGCGGAACACCCCGTATCAAAGCTTGATACAACAAAAAGCGCACAGGAGGATGCACCCGCTGCAAAAAAAGAAAAGCCTGTGCTTATGAGAAATTCCGAAAGATCAGAGCTTCTTGACGATTACATGAAGATAATGAACGATGAAGACGATGACATGGAGTTTCTTAAGAATATAGTCAAGAAAAAGAAAAAGAACAAAAAGGATAAGCATCAGGGAAGTCCCCTTTTTGAAGAAAAAAAGGAAGAGCCCATAGCCGAAGAGGATGCCGGGGAAGATGAAACAGAGCTTCCTTCAGAAGCTGACGAAGCTGTAAATGCTGAAGTGCAGTCTGCCGAAAATGAAGCAGAGGAATTCAGCTCCTTCTACAAGGAGGAAGAAGAGGAAGAAGCTGAGCCGGAAGAGAATACTGAGGAAGCATCTCAGCCTGCTCCCGCAAAAAAGGGCAAAAAAATCTTCCTGCAGATAATCCTCATGCTCATTCTTCTTGTTGTTCTTGTAAGCGCTGTTACAGTCGGTCTTATGAAGGTTGTTGTGGGTGTTGATTCAGGCAACGCATTTATGGATAAGTATTATGTGTTCACAGCAGACCAAAGCTTCACTGAGGCTAAAATTAACGAAGGCGACCTCGTAATTACAGAAAGCAAGGATTTTGCACAGAACGACAGCTTTGCTTATACAAAAACCGGCTCAGGTGAAACCGTTTTTGCAGTGAAGGGTATTCAGATTGATTCTGAGCGCTTCATGGCTCACAGCGACAACGAGGTTGAGCTTGTTTACAAAAACAATGTAAAGGGTGCTGTTATCAAGGCAATTCCCACCGTCGGTGCCTTTGTCGGAATTTTGATGGATAACTTCATCATTGTTGTTTCTGCACTTGTTGCCCTCTCTCTCATTCTTATTCTTGTAATCGCTCTTGCCTTCAGAAGCAAGTCTGCTTACACCATAGACGATTCACAGGAAATCGAAGAGGAAGTTGAAGAAGCTGAAGATGGCTCTTCATACGAAAATGAAGCTGAGGAAGATGGTTCCGATGAAAATGACTATGCAAAAAAGGAAGTCGGTCTTTTCAGCTCAATAGATTAAAAGGCTAAAGGTCATACCTCAGGGTATGACCTTTTATTTTTTTGTGTATTTATGTGATTATATTTCACTTAGTTCCGATTCTCTAATCATCTGTTCTTTATTATATTTCTTTTATTTTAACGTAAAATGTGAAAAAATTATAGCAATTCGACAAGTTTCCTATTGATTTTCCATATATCATGTGATATTATGTCACAGTGATGAATTTACACATTTATGTAAGAAAAGGAGATACATATCATGACAAGACGAACAAAAATTATGATAGCTCAGGAGGGCAACGATTATGCAACTCACTGTGCATCTTTTCTGTCTGCCTACGGCTTTGATGTAAAATCGGTTGCGAAGGACGGCTCCAAAATTATTGAATCAATCAAGCAAATCAAGCCCGACATTGTTCTGATGGATGCATTCATGCCAAGAATAGATGCACTGGGTGTTCTTGAACAATTAAAAAACGTCACCCTTGAAAAGCGTCCCGTGTTTGCACTTATGTCCTCAGTTGATAACCCCCGTTTTGAAGAAACTCTTCTGAATGCGGGTGCAGACTATTACTTTCTCAAGCCCTTTGAATTAAACGTTCTTGCTGAACGCCTTTCACAAATTTCTCAATGGCACAACAGTGAGCACGATAAAGAGGCTCGCAACGCTCACGGAGGCGACCTGCAGCTTACTGTTTCGGAAATCATGAGGCAGATTGGTGTACCTGCTCACATAAAGGGCTATCAGTATTTAAGAGAATCCATCATACTCACTGTGGGTGACCCTGAGCTGATGCACGCTGTCACAAAGCTTCTTTACCCCACTGTTGCAAAGAATAACCACACAACTCCTTCAAGAGTTGAACGTGCAATCCGTCATGCCATTGAGGTTGCCTGGGACCGTGGCGACGTTGATGTGCTTTCCTCTTATTTCGGCTACACTATTCAGATTTCCCGTGGTAAGCCGACTAATTCAGAATTTATTGCAATGATAAGTGATAAGCTTCGTCTTGAAATGAAAACAGCGATTTAACAAAAATGCGGGCGACACTCCGAAAGGGAGTGTCGCCCATTTTACAATCTTTTTTTACATAAATATGCCTGCGCCCTCATTGATCATCATAAACAGTGGAGCAAAAACAAGTGCAACAACGGTCATAAGCTTTATAAGAATGTTAATTGAAGGACCTGAGGTATCCTTGAAGGGGTCACCAACAGTGTCACCAACAACAGATGCCTTGTGAGGGTCACCGCCCTTACCGCCGTGAACGCCTGTTTCAATAAACTTTTTGGCGTTATCCCAAGCGCCACCTGAGTTGGACATGAAGATGGCAAGAAGAACACCTGTTATAAGTGAGCCTGCAAGAAGACCACCAAGGGCTGCTGTGCCGAATAATACACCCACAGCTATGGGAGAAGCAACAGCAAGAAGACCGGGAACAATCATCTGCTTAAGAGCTGCCGTTGTTGAAATTGCAACGCATCTTGTGTAGTCGGGCTTTGCCTTGCCTTCAAGTATGCCGGGAATTTCCTTGAACTGACGGCGTACCTCTTCAATCATTTCATAGGCAGCCTTGCTTACTGATTCCATTGTAAGTGCCGAGAAAACAAAGGGAAGCATACCGCCTATAAGAAGGCCGATAACAACCTGATAGTTAAGAAGGTTGATACCTGTTGCCTCAAGATCCACTGCCTCAGCATAAGAGAAGAACAGAGCAAGGGCAGTGAGTGCTGCTGAGCCGATTGCAAAGCCCTTACCGATTGCAGCCGTTGTGTTACCCACTGAGTCAAGCTTATCCGTAATTTCTCTTACAGACTTGTCGAGTCCTGACATTTCAGCAATACCGCCTGCATTATCTGCGATGGGACCGTAGGCATCAACTGCAACGGTTATACCCGTTGTTGAAAGCATACCCACTGCGGCAAGTGCAACGCCGTAAATACCGCTGCCGTCGCCGCCTTTTCTGCACACATAGTAAGAAACGAAAATACCGATGCTTATGAGAAGAATAGGGAAGGCTGTTGACTTAAGACCAACAGCAAGGCCTGAAATAAGGTTTGTTGCAGTGCCTGTTTCACTCTGCTCAGCAATTTTCTGAACAGACTTGAAGCGATCCGAGGTGTAAAGCTCTGTAATCATACCGATGAGTGTTCCCACAGCAATACCAACAACAATTGCAAGACCGTAGCTGAAGGAATTGAAAAGCACCTTGCTCAGAGCAACACCTGCAATGAGAACAACAGCAGAAGCAACATAGGTTGCAGTTTTGAGTGACTTGTGAGGATCGGATTTTTCACCACGTACAAAGAATGTTCCGAGAATTGATGCAAGAACACCTATGCCCGAAACAATCAAGGGATAGACAGCACCGAAGGCAGAATTATCTGTATCTGAAAAAGCAACAACACCAAGAGTAATAGCTGAAATGATGGCACCTGCATAGCTTTCAAAAAGGTCTGCGCCCATACCTGCAACGTCACCCACGTTATCGCCTACGTTATCGGCAATAACGGCGGGGTTGCGGGGGTCGTCCTCGGGAATTCCTGCCTCAACCTTACCTACAAGGTCGGCGCCGACGTCGGCGGCTTTGGTAAATATACCGCCACCCACACGGGCAAATAGAGCCATTGAAGAAGCGCCCATACCGAAGGTAAGCATTGCCGAGGTAATTTCGCTAACGGGAAGCTTGAATACAAACTTTAAAAGAGCAAACCAGATAGATATATCGAGTAGTCCCAAACCTACTACGGTAAAGCCCATAACGCTACCTGCCGAAAAGGCTACGCGAAGACCGTTGTTAAGTCCCTTAGTGCAGGCGTTAGCGGTTCTTGCGTTGGCAAGGGTTGCAATTTTCATTCCGATAAAGCCGGACAAAGCCGAGAAAAATCCACCCGTAATAAAAGCAAAGGGAACGAACGGGGTTAAAAGCTTTGCAAGGGCTAAAGTGCCAAGAACAACAAACATTACGCCGAAGAATATAAGCACAATAGCGTACTGACGCTTTAGATAGGCGTTAGCACCTTTTCTTATAGCGTGAGAGATTTTT
>JAZUNJ010000023.1:0-24423 GCA_045604105.1 Acutalibacteraceae bacterium
AGGTCCTCGTCGCGGAAACAACGGGCAAGCTGAATATAACGGTCAAAACCCGAAAGCATCAAAAGCTGCTTGTATATCTGGGGAGATTGGGGAAGGGCGTAGAAACTTCCCTTGTGTATTCTGGAAGGAACGAGATAGTCACGGGCACCTTCGGGGGTAGCCTTTATCATCATGGGAGTTTCAATCTCGTAAAATCCGTTCTCGTAATAATACTGACGTGCAACACGTGCAATATCGTGACGCATCTTTATATTTCTCTGAAGCTCGGGGCGGCGAAGATCCACGTAACGGTATTTAAGTGCTGTTTCATCCTTAACCCTCTTTGCATCGTTTACTTCAAAGGGAGGGGTCTGAGCAGCGGAGAGGATCTTCATACTCTTAACGTATATTTCAACCTTACCGGTGGGAATATTGGGATTAATTGCGGCCTCGCCTCTGGGACGTACGGTACCGTGAACGGCAAGAACGTACTCTGCTCTGCAGGAAAAGGCCTTTTCAAAAACCTCCTTGTCGGTATCGCCGTCAAATGCCAGCTGTACTATACCGGTACGGTCGCGGAGATCTATAAAGATGAGGGCACCAAGGTCTCTCTGTCTTTGAACCCAACCCATAACACAAATTTCTTTGCCTATATCGGATTCGCTTATTTCTGCGCAATAACAAGATCTTTTGTCTTCTGCGGTCAAAAATTCTGCCATATCAATAACCTTTTCTTTCATTTTAATTTATATTAGTATCAAAATTTTGTTTTTTTGCCGATAACTCAGTATTAAAAATTGCCTTCCGCAAGATCTGTGAGAGTTATCTCAGACTGCTCGCCTGTAGTCATATTTTTAAGAACGGTCTTGCCGTTATCAACCTCGTTGTCGCCGAGAACTGCCGTATAAACGGCGCCTATTTTATCGGCGTACTTCATCTGGGCTTTCAAGGAGCGTCCCATTATATCAAACTCTGCAAACACGCCGTTTTTACGGAGAGAGTAAACGATGCGTCTTGCTTCTGCGGCACCCTTTTCGCCAATAGCGGCTATAAATGCCTTTGGTCTGGGTTCTTCGCCAAAGGAAAGGCCTTCTCTTTCCATAGTGGAAACAAGTCTTTCCATGCCGGAAGCAAAGCCAAGGCCGCAAACGTTTGCCTTACCGTCTATTTCCTTAACAAGACCGTCGTAACGTCCGCCTGCAAGGATTGCAAGACCGTTAACGGGATCCTTAAACTCAAATACGGTCTTTGTATAATAGTCTAGACCTCTTACTATACGGGGATCCTTTGTAAAGGATATTCCACCGGCGGTCAGCTCTTTCTGAAGCACGCTGTAGTGTTCTTCACACTCTTCACAAAGAAAGTCGGTAATAAGGGGAGCATTTTCTCCTATGCCCTGACAAACGGGACTCTTGCAGTCCAGAATTCTCATGGGGTTTCTTTCAAGACGTCCCTTGCAGGTTTCACAAAGGTCATCTTTTTTGGACGCAAAATACTCCTTCAAAGCTTCCTGATATCTCTTTCTGCAGGTGGGACAGCCTATGGAGTTAACGTACAGATTAGCCTTAATTCCAAGTTCTTTCAGGAAGGAATCTGCAAGAGTGATGATCTCAACGTCTGCATTTGGGTCGGAAGGCCCGAAAACCTCAACGCCGAACTGATGGAACTCACGGAATCTGCCTGCCTGGGGCTTTTCATATCTGAAAGCGGAAATAAAATAAAACAGCTTAAGAGGCATAAGTCCGCCGAAAAGTCCGTGCTCGGAGCACTGTCTTACTACGCTGGCGGTACCCTCGGGGCGAAGAGTTACGGAGCGTCCGCCCTTATCCTCAAAGGTATACATTTCCTTCTGAACAACGTCAGTTGTGTCACCCACACCTCTCTGGAAAAGCTCTGTGTGTTCAAACACGGGAACTCTGATTTCCTTATATCCGTAATTCTTTGCAGTTTCAAGAACAGTCTGCTCAACAAACTGAATCTTATAGCTTTCCTGCGGCAGGATATCCTGTGTACCCTTGATTGATTTTGTTACCAATGCCATAGTAAACCTCCAATTGTTTTATAATAAAATAAGTAACTTAATGAGTAGTAAGCAGCAGGGAAAACCGTTACGGTTGCCGCTGCCACAAATTAAAAAATAAAATCCCCAATGCTTCCGCATTGGGGATGAAGCTTTAACTCCACGGTACCACCCCGATTGAACGCACAGGGCGTCCCTCTCGATGCCTTAACGCGGCAAACGGGCTTTCGCCTGCTCGGGAATGTCTTCATGGGTCTTCTTTCGTAAGGTGCTTCCAGCCGTGACACCTCTCTCTGAACGGGAAAACCGATTACTCTTTTCCGTCATAGCATTTAGGGTATTGATTTTTTGTTTACGCCTTGGGATTTACAATATCTCTCCAGTCAAGGTCGCCTCTTTCAAGGGCGTGAACAAGGGCTTCCGCAGTTGCAATGTTTGTTGCAACGGGAATATTGTGAACGTCGCAAAGTCTGAGAAGATTTGCTTCGTTGGGCTCGTTGGGCTTTGCGGTAAGGGGGTCACGGAAAAGAAGAAGAAGGTCAATTTCGTTGCAGGCGATTCTTGCTGCAATCTGTTCTTCGCCACCCTGGTAGCCGCATAAGAATTTTGTGATATCAAGACCGGTTGCTTCACTGACTATTTTGCCTGTTGTTCCTGTGGCGCAAAGTGAGTGTTTGCTGAGTGTTCCGCAGTAAGCGATGCAGAACTGGGTCATGAGTTCTTTTTTTGCGTCGTGTGCAATGAGAGCAATGTTCAAATCATTCTCCGCCTTTCTATTACAAATTCAACTTATAATAACAAATTTTTTGTCACAATGCAATAGATTTTCGGAAAATGAAGCGTGAAAACTATAAGTCTTGTGAAAAATCAACAAAGCGATTCAGCAGATTTTACAACTTTAAAGCGATATAATCTCCATCAATTCTCTTTGCAATATTTGTAAAGGGTATGTATGATGCCTGACCTTTTTTATAGACGGATTTTCCCATTGCTCCAAGACGGATTTTCGGGTCCTCAGGCACAACACCGATGAGCTGAACCTGAGTTGAATCTATAACAGAATCCACATTAAGAAGCCTTCCCTTTTTTATATCCTTCTTCATTGCACGGTTGATAATGAGACGTACATCGTCAATTCCGAGCTTATTCATCTGAACACCTGTTGTGCAGGCACTTCTTACGCAAACAAGGTCAGGTGTTGAAACAACAATGCCTCTGTCTGCGGCGGCACAGGAAACGGTAAGTCCCCTGTCAATTCCTGCAGGTGCATCTAAAAGAATATAATCAAAATCAGCTTCATAAAAGGATATAAGCTGCTTCATTTTTTCACGGGTAACACCGTCATAATCAGCCGGACAGGTGATAACACTCACATCCTCAGAGGAATAAACAGCATCCTCCGGGGCACAGCGTGAAAAAATCACATCGCCCCAGTCATACAGAAGCCTTTCGGTAACTCCCGTAAGAAGGTCAACACTTCTGAGAATATCGCAGTCTATAATAAGAACCCTTTTGCCCATGGCGTGAAGTGCTTTTCCTATTCCGACAGTCAGCGAGGTTTTGCCCACTCCGCCTTTTCCTGACGCAACAACAATTTTTTCTGCCATTGTTTTTCCTCCTTACTGAAGCAGAGTGTTTTCCTTCTGCTCATATTCGGTTAAATCCTTTTCACGGAAATAGTATTCCATAATCGCTGAAGCAATGGGAGCAGTCGAGCCACCGCTTCCCGCACCTTCAACGGCAACAGCAATTGCAATTTCCGGGTTTTCATAGGGTGCAAAGGTCATAATGAAGCCGTTGTAGGTTTCAATTTTTCTGCCCTTTACTCTCTTTTCAATTGTGGTGGTACCTGTTTTTGCGGCAACATTTACGGGCACCTTCGAAAAGTCTGCATAGCTTTCCGTACCGACAAGAAGCATACCTCTGTGAACAAGGTCCCAGTTTTCATATTTGAAGTCTGCCTTTGAAAGCACCTGAGGCTCTGTTTCCTTAATGGTCTGCGAAAGGTCAGAGGTTTTAACGCTTTTTATAATGCTTGCCTTATATCTGACACCCTTGTTTGCAATTGTTGAAACATAGGAGCAAAGCTGAATTGGTGTGAACTGATTGTCACCGTGACCGATGCCGGCCTGAATTGTGAGACCGGGAGTCCACAATTCACCCTTACTTGTACGAAGCGCCACGGAGTCCACCGTGCCGGCACTTTCGGTAAGCTCAATGCCTGTTTTTTCACCAAGACCGAACATTGTGAAATACCTGTTCAGCTTTTCAATGCCGAGAAGTCTTGAGGTTTCATAGAAAAAGATGTTACATGAATTATAAAGAGCATCAATAACGTCCTGATAGTAATGCTGACCTGTGCAGCCGGGCTGATAGTCCTCGTAATAGGTGTAAATACCCTTACACTTGATTTTTGTTGAAGAGGTTATAATCCCCTCTTCAAGGCCTGCCATTGCAACTGCAGGCTTGATTGTTGAACCGGGGGTATAGGTACTTCTGAGTGCTCTGTTCCACAAGGGAGTTGCTTCGTCGCTGTTAAGCTTTGCCGAATCCTCAACATAAGTATCATTGTTGAAGGTGGGATAGGAGGCAACTGCAAGGCATTCATTGTTTCTTGTGTTCATAACCACAACGGCACCGGACATGGGATAAATTCGTGAGGTTGATGTCTGCAGCTCCTTGACTCTTTTCTCAAGAGCCTCCTGAGCAACCTTCTGCAATTCGTAATCAATTGTTGATATAACCGTGTTACCTGCTACGGGCTCAACAATATATTCCTCTGTTTTTGTACCGTCTGCGGCAGTGGTGATGAGCTTGACTCCGTTTGAGCCTCTGAGCTCTGCTTCCATTGCAGATTCAATTCCGCTTTTGCCGATAACATCGTTGATTGTGTAGCCATTTTCCTTGTTCGCTTCATATTCACTTTCACTGATTGCGCCAACACGGCCGAGAATGTGCGGAGCAACAGAGCCGTCTGCATAGGCTCTTTCGGTGGAAATCTGCAAATCAACACCGGGGAAAAGGTCGCTTCTTTCCATAATGGCTGAAACAAGCGCCGTTGAAACATCCGATGCGAATTCATAATTTCTGCCCGTGTTGAAGCCGTTTTTCACCATTGAATAATATACGGAAGCAACATTTCTTGCCTGCTTCATGCTCATTGCGGAAAGCTTATACCTGCTCACAAGGGCATCAAAGCAGTTTTCAACCGTTGCATAATGGTTAAGGTCAAGGAAGGCCTCACTTTTAAGATATGCAACCTCGTTTTCCCTTTTTTCAGAAAAAACAAGCTTGCCTTTTTTTATTTCTATTGGCAGATTATCATGCCATTCAGTGTCATTTTTGTCGAATAAGCGTATAAGCTCAAGAATTATTTTGTTTCTTTCCTCATAATCCTTGGGGAAGTTGGTGTAATTGAAAACAATTTTGTTGACCTGCTTGTTTGTTACAAGAGGGAAGCCGTTTCTGTCAAGTATATCCCCTCTGATGGCATCAACATTCACCTTGATGCTTGAAACAGCAGCACCCCGGTCCTGCTGAGGATTAATAACCTGTATGTTGAAAAGGTTGATTGCAAAAACGGAGAAAAGCACAAAAAACAAGGATATAATAATGACATATCTTCTTCTGCTCATTTTATTTGGCATGCTTCATTCTCCTTTCACAAAAAATTCCTTTGTTTTTATCAGTTATATTTTTTTCTTTTTCAGCGTGTTTTTGTGTATTGCGCCCACAATATAATAATAAACAACGGCGAAAAGCACCGTATATAAAGCCGAAGGAAGGTAATAGCCGAAAAGCACATCAGCCGAGCCCTCATAGCCTCTTCTTAAAATAAAGAAGAACCAGTATCCCACATTAACAGTGCCTGTGGCAACAAGACTTAAAATGAAATTTGTCAAAGCACTGTTGCGCATAAGATATGTTACAAGGCAGCCGCTGAAAAAGCCTACGCAGGCAAGAAAAACGGAAAAGAAGCCGTCACCTCTTACTGTTGCGAAGTCCCACAGAATGCCTGCAAGGGCACCGAAAAAAAGTCCGTTTATGCTTCTTTCATGCACTGCAATTGCCACAACAAGGGGCACAAGCAGCATTGCCTTTGCTCCGAACAGCGAGGGTATTGCCCCGTCTGTATGCTGAAAGACTGCCGTGACGGCAACAAGGCACACAAGAAGTGATTTTCTTATGAAATTTTCTGAAACTCTCATTGCCTTCACCGTCCTTTTAATTGATTTTATTCTGCAATTTCCTCAATGCCCTGACCTTCAAAGTCAGTGATTACAAAAACGTCTTCAAGCTCTCTCACGTCTGTGCCCGGCTCAACAACTGCATAGTTTGAAAGGTCATACTTGCTTTCATTAACCTCACTTACAGTTCCTATAATAAGACCCTTGGGGTAAGTACCGCCGATACCGGATGTGAGTATGATTCCGCCGGGTGTAACCGATGTGGTACGGCTGAGACCCGACAGAAGGCAGTTTCCGTTCTGGGAATACTCAATTGTTGTTGTGAGGTAAGCTGTTTCCCTTGTTTTGCTTTCCATTGCACTGATGTTAACATCGGGGTTAAGTATTGATTCAACCACACTGTATGAGGGGTGAACCTTTTTTACAATGCCCACAACATAGTTTCCGTAAACCACGGGGTCATTTTCGCTGATTCCGTAATTTTCTCCTTTGTCGATTATGAGAGATGTGAACATATCAGCACTGTCTGTTCCGATAACATTTGCTCTTTGCAAAGCAAAATCCGGGTTGGTTTCTTTAACTCCGAGCATGGTTTCATAGCTTTCAAGCTTGTGCTGGATTTCATTGTAATCCACAAGCTGATTTTCATACTCGGCTATTTTCTGCTGCAATCTTTCAACTTCCTTTTTATAATCGCCTGCCGAAGCAAAGCTGTCTTCAAACCAGTTGACCTTTTCGGCAACATACGCCGATACCTTCTGAAGCGGTCTGAACACCGTTCCCACAGCATCGGTAACCGGTGATGATGAGCCGTGGGTACCCACTGCGATGACAGCACCCACAAGAAGGGCAGCGATTACAAACAAAAAGGTTTTGAACTTGCCGCTTTTTAAAAACTGAAGCATTTTAATTCACCTTTGTAAAAAACTTTATATTCTTTTTCCGAGATTGCCAAGGACATCAGATTCAAGATAAATACCTGTTCCGTCTGCAACGCAGTCAAGGGGATTATCTGCAACATTAACCGGCATACCTGTTTCCTCAGCTATAAGCTTATCCATTCCGCGAAGAAGCGCTCCGCCGCCTGAAAGAGTAATTCCGTGCTCCATAATATCAGCTGAAAGCTCGGGAGGTGTTTTTTCAAGAGTGGCCTTTACAACGTCAAGAATCTGATTCACACAGTCGGAAAGAGCCTCACGGATTTCCTCACTTGTTATTGTAATGCTTTTGGGAAGACCGTCAACAAGGTTTCTTCCCTTGACCTCCATTTTGCCCTCGCCCTCATATTCCATTGCAGAGCCGATTTTAACCTTGATATCCTCGGCAGTTCTGTCGCCAACAAGAAGATTATACTTCTTTTTGATATACTGGCTGATTGCACTGTCAAAGCTGTCGCCTGCAGTTCTGACTGAGCGTGAGGTTACAATGTCACCCAATGAAATAACAGCAACCTCAGCAGTACCGCCGCCAATGTCAACAATCATGCTGCCGATTGCTTCACTTACAGGAAGACCTGCACCGATTGCAGCAGCCATAGGCTCTTCAATGAGTGAAACGTACTTGGCACCTGCTTCAATTGCAACGTCATGAACATTTCTTCTTTCAACCTCTGTAACACCTGACGGAATACAGATTGCAACCCTTGCCTTTGTGAGAAAGGAGCCGCCCAAAGCCTTCTGGATAAACTTTTTGAGCATTTCACAGGTAATGTCAAAGTCAGCAATAACACCGTCACGAAGAGGTCTCATGGCAGTGATTGAGCCGGGTGTTCTGCCTATCATTTCCTTGGCCTCTGCACCAACGGCAACAACCTTTGCAGGCCTTGCACTTACATTGATCGCAACAACAGAGGGCTCACGGATTACAATTCCCTTACCCTTGACAAAAACCAGAGTGTTGGCAGTGCCGAGATCTATTCCTATATCTTGTGAAAACAGCATTTTTCTTTCCCCTTTCAGAAAGTGTTTTATATAAATAGGCGCAATAAGACATTATAAGATATAATATTATACCTCAAAAGAACTTTACATACAATACCAATAGAAAAAAATTTACTTCTTTTTTTATTTTTACCTTAAAGAAGGCCTTTAAATCAAAGCCTCCTGCAAAAGTGTTTGACAGAAAAGAAAACAGATAATATAATTAATTAAAAGCTTAAATGAGGTGATTTCATGCTTGCAAGGGTTCTGATTGATAACATTTCAGACAAAAAATACCAAAATGAATGGGGACTGTGCATACACATTGAGCATGAGGGCAAAAGCCTTCTTCTTGACACAGGTGCGTCCCGCAGGTTTGCGGAAAACGCCGAAAAAATGGGAGTCAGCCTTGACGATGTTGATTTCGGAATACTCTCCCATGCACACTATGACCATTCCGACGGCATGGAGGATTTTTTCAAAATAAACAGCAAGGCAAAATTCTTCCTCAGGTCTGAGTGCAGGGAAAACTGCTACGGTAAGCGCTGGATTTTCAGCCGTTACATAGGAATTAAAAAGGGTATTCTCGAAAAATATAAAAACAGAATTGAATATGTTAAGGATACAAAAAGGCTTGCAGAGGGCGTTTTCCTTCTTGGCCACAGCACCGAAAACATTGAGCTTATCAGTAAAAAAGCAGGCCTTTTTATAAAAGAAAACAAAAAGTGTGTGCCCGACAGCTTTTCCCACGAGCAAAGCCTTGTTATCAAAGCTCCCAAGGGGCTTGTAATTTTCAACAGCTGCTCACACGGCGGCGCAGACAACATTATTAATGAAGTGTCCTCTGCCTTTCCCGACGAGCATATATATGCACTTGTCGGCGGATTTCATCTGTACCGCTCCGACGAAAACGAGGTAAGACAGCTTGCAGAAAGAATAAAAAGCACAGGCATTGAAAAAATCTATACAGGCCACTGCACGGGTGACAAGGCCTTCGGAATTCTGAAGCAGGAACTTGGAGAAAAGGCAATTCAGCTTTATGTGGGACTGGTGATAGAAGCATGACACAAAAAATACTGCCTGAGCTTTTTTCTCTGCAGGATCCCTTTTATAAGGACTTTCAGTCGAAGCTTATGCCCACCGTAAGTAAAGACAAAATAATCGGTGTGAGAACGCCTGAGCTTAGGCACTTGTTCAAAAGCATGACAAAAGAAGAAAGGGAAGAATTCATATCTGTTCTTCCTCACAGATATTATGAAGAGGATAATCTGCACGCTCTTTTTATAAAAAATATCAGGGATTATGACAGCTGCATAAAGGAGCTTGATCGCTTTCTTCCCTTTGTTGACAATTGGGCAACCTGCGATATGATGCGTCCTGAGGTACTTAAAAGGAATCCCGATTCTCTCATGATAAAAATCAATCAGTGGCTTAAAAGTGAGCACACATACACGGTACGCTTTGCAATAAAATGCCTTATGGATTTTTATCTTGATGAAGGCTTTTCCCCAGAAATCCTGAAAACCGTTTCACTCATCGACCACAGCGACTATTATGTAAAAATGATGTGTGCATGGTTTTTTGCAACGGCATTAGCCTCTCAATATGAAAGCACCGTGCCCTACCTTGAAGAAAAAAGGCTTCAGAAATGGATACACAACAAAACCATTCAGAAGGCAATTGAAAGCTACCGTATTTCTGACAGTAAAAAGGCTTACCTGAAAACACTTAAAATCCATGGCAATTCATAAAAAAAGATGTATGGCACTGCCATACATCTTTTTTTAAAGCTTTATTCTGCCCTCTATTCCGAAGCCTTTGAGCACCCTTGCAGCCTCACTTACGGGAAGCCCCATAACAGAAAAATAATCACCTCTGATTTTCTTGACAAGCACACAGCCGAAGCCCTGTATGCCGTAGGCTCCTGCCTTGTCACTGCACTCACCCGTTGAAACATAGCTTTCAATTGTTTCCTCACTCAGCTCATAAAACTCAACCTCTGTTGTGTTCACAAATGTCTGTTCACGCTTTTCGTCAACAATGCACACACCCGTTGAAACAGTGTGCACCTTACCCGAAAGAAGTCTGAGCATTCTTTTTGCATCCTCGTCGTTTTCGGGCTTTCCTAATATTTCGTTACCGAAGGCAACAACGGTATCACAGCCGAGAACAACACTGTCCTTGTTTTTCTTAAGCACTGCACGTGCTTTTCTGCGGCTGAGCTCACAAACAAGCTCCTCAGGTGAAAGCTCCTCAGCTATGCTTTCGTCAGCATCAGATGGTATAACCTCAAAGCTGAAGCCTGCGTTATTGAGAATTTCACGCCGCCTTGGTGAAGCCGAGGCTACAATAAATTTTTTCATCACAGCTTACCCTCTTCCCTGAGCCTTGCAACCTTAAGCACAAGTGCCACGGTTTTTGCATCAGATATTTCACCTGACATTATCATACCCACTGCCTTTTCAAGAGGGATTTTTTCAACACTGAGAAATTCACCCTCATCAAGATTCTGACTTGTGCTGTGAAGTCCCGTTGCAGCAAAAAGGTGAATAATCTCACTGCAGTATGCAACTGTTGGATAAATTGTGCCAAGGGACACAACCTTATCAGCAATAACTCCGCACTCCTCTTCAAGCTCTCTTATGCCTGCTTCAAGGGGGTCCTCACCCTTTTCGAGCTTACCTGCAGGAAGCTCCAGAAGCTCACGCTTGAAAGGATAACGGTACTGCCTTACAAAAAAGAGTCTGCCGCCGTCTGTCAAAGCGGCAACACACACTCCGCCGCTGTGTTCAACAACCTCTCTGTAGCTTTTTGAGCCGTCCGGAAGCTCAACATCGTCCACATGCACACGGATAATTTTACCGTCAAAAATATTTTTTTCATTGAGTGTTTTTTCGCTCATAATAATTCTCCTTCCAAGGGTATATTGCACCTGTTTTTTTAATATATATCACACAGGTGATTAAAAATGAACTGTATTATAAAGCCCGTACCATTTGATTATAACACAAAAATCCGTTTTGTTGAAGAGCTGATTAAAGAATATCCGTTTATTAACGCTGAAATTATCGGAAGAAGTGCCCTTAACAGGGGTGTTTTTTCACTCAGTGTCGGAAATCAGAGCAATTCTGTCATCTTTACCGCAGGCTTTTGCGGCACTGACGGACTCACATGTGAGCTGCTTCTGCTTTTTGTTGAAAAGATGTGCCACGCTGTGAAGCACAGCTGTCTTCTTTGCGGAGTTGACATAAAAAGAGCACTGACACAGCTTGGCATCACCGTTGTTCCCTGCGTTAATCCCGACGGGATTGAAATTGCACAAAACGGCTTTGAATGCGGAAAAAGCATGAAGGAATTTCTTCTTTCATCGGGCTGTGAGGACCACAGAAAATGGAGCACCAATGCTTTCGGTGTTGACATAAACCGCAACTTTTCTCCCCAATGGAATGAGCATCACAAAAAGGAAAATGAGCAAGGCATAAGAGGCCCCTCGGCAAAGGGATACTGTGGTGAATTCCCCGAAAGCGAAGCCGAAACAAAGGTGCTTTCAAGGCTTTGCAGGCTCCGACACTTTCGTCAGTGCCTCTCTCTTCACCCCGGAGACGGCGAGCTTCATTGGCAATATAACGAAAAGGCACCCGGGCAAAGCTCAATGATGGCAAAAATTCTTGCTGATTCCTGCGGCTATAGTCTTGAAAGCAAGGATAACCCATCACAGCCTGACGGCTTTAAAAACTGGTTTATTGATGAATTCAGCTCCCCCGGATTCAGCCTGAAAATACATAGTGAAAGGTGCAATTCACCCTATACAAAGCTTTATGATGTTTATGAAGGCATTGAGGAGGCACTGACACTTTTTGCTTTGATGTGAGAGCGGACACTTCATGAGCAAAGGTCAATTCATTTAAATTAAAATGAATAGGTTACAGAATTTTTAAATTCTGTAACCTTTTACTTTATCTTTATTGTATTCTTCGAGGTTGTTTAAGTGAGCCAGTGATTGCCTTTTGCTATGTGCATTGCCACTGCGTTCTTCCCCGGAGCGCTCATGCCGCTTGGGCACTTACTTTGGCACAGTCGGGCGCCAAAGTAAGCAAACCGCCCTTTTTACTGTACGTAGGGTTATTCCTTATGCCTTATATCCGCCCCATTCACCGCATGCGCCTTCGGCTTACCTACGTGTAAGCGTCGTAAATGAATTTATTTATCGGGGACAATAAGGGAAATATAGTGCTGACTTCCAGTTACCTGTCCCTTACATTCCGAACACCCTTGACGGTGAAGGAAGAGAACGCGTTCTGCATTTTGGCGAAGCCAAATTGCTTAGCGTCCGTCTTGAATCATGTGACCTTGATTGAATCAGCTGCAACGCTATAGATGGGTATCAGCAGACAGTAGCAATGTTTTTTTACGATAGTATAGGAAGCTTACGGCTACTTCCATTGCTTCACTGAGGTGAAAGAAAAAAAGAGTGCCGCAATGGAAAGGTCGTAAACAAAACCTCTTGCGGCTCAATAGCACAATAAAAGCGTGCTTTTGCATACTTTTGCCACAATCGGCAAAAGTATGTGCCAAGCGGCATGAGCGCTCCGGGGAAGAGCGTGGTGGTAATGCACATAGCAAAAGGCAATCACCTGCTTACTTAAACAAGCACAAACAAGATAATCAGATAAAATAAAAAGGCTACAGAACTCAAAAAACTCTGTAGCCTTTACTTTTTTTCACATGCACTCGCCGTGCAGGCGTTACTTTTCTTAGAAGAAAAGTAACCAAAAGAATTTTATGCTTCGGTAAATTCAGCGGGCAGATTGTTCTTTCTTTTGCTCATCTTCCCCGCAATTGCGAATCGCGAATTGAAAACCCGCATCCGCAGTAGTTCTGACGGTAAAGATTGTGCTCTTTTGAAAGCTCAATTGACCTTTTATAGCCGTTTTTCTTTTTGAAGTCTGAGGGCAAGTGAGGAACACCGTATTCCTGCTGAAGCATTTCACCGATTTCGTTTATCTTCCCTGCATTTTTAAGAGGACTGATTGTGAGCGTTGTTGTGAAATAATCAAAGCCCTTTTCCTTTGCAAGCTCCGCCGTTTTGCGAAGACGTAATTCATAGCATGAAAAGCATCTTGTGCCGCCTTCCCTTTCCTTTTCCATTCCCCTGACACATTGATAGAATTCATCAGGGTTGAATTCGCCCTCAATAACCGTAACCCTGTGCTTATATTCACTTTCAGCTATCAGCCTTTTGATTTCCCGAACCCTGTGTGCATACTCCTCATGTGGATATATGTTAGGATTATAGCAGAAAACAGTTATGCTGAAGTATTCACTCAGATATTCAAGGCAGTAGCTGCTGCAGGGGGCACAGCAGGCATGCAGAAGCAGGGTGGGAACAACTCCCGCCTTCTGATTTTTTTCAATTATACTGTCAAGCTCTTTCTGATAATTCCGCATTTGTCTGCTCCTTTTTTCTGTGTACTGTTGATTATACCACCCCGAGAAACACTTTTCAACAAAAAACTTCCGGCAGCTAACCGGAAGTTCGTTGTTGTTTTCTTATTTAATCTCTAAAATAAGACTTGAGAAATCAGCAATGATTTTTGATGCTGTTGAATCACCCAGTGAAACAAATTCAAGGCTCTTGCTGTCCTCATGAAGCATGGGCATGTAATCGTTATCAGGAACAATGTAGCCAATCTGGTCATTTGCAAGGCCGAGAACGTGAAGTGTTCTGCCCTCAGCATTTTCTGTTACGATGTCCTGAAATGAGGGGCATTCAAAGTTTTTGCCGCTCCATGCATAGTCGCCTTCAAGGTAACCGCCGTATGCGATTTCGGGAGCAAGCTCACCGGGTACGATTGCAAAGCTGAGGTCTTCACCGATTTCCATGTAACCGATTTCCGTAACAACATTGTATACGCCGTCGATCTTCTTAACGCAGTTTTCAAAAAGGCCTGCCTTACCCGCAACAACAAGCACCTGGTTGTCAATGGGAAGTGCAATTTCCTTATATCTGATGTTGAGAAGAGGCTCTACCTTTGTTTCTTCGGTAATTGCCATAAGCTCTCTTGCAATTGATTTGCCGAAGCCGATTGTGTTTTCAATGCCTGTTTCTTCTGTTGTGTAATCGATAACGGTGTCCTCGTTCTTTTCCTGGGTTGTGCCTTCTTCAGCACCGAGGTAGAACATTACATTTGCCTTTGCACCGATTTCCTGCTCTGCATAATAGGGATAGTCACCTGTGATTTCTGTGCCGCCTGCACCGTTACCTACACAGTGAACGGGAGTTGAAACAAGCCAGGTTTCCTTTGAGCCGTCGAAGGGAACAAAGCGGAGTCTGTTGAAGTTGGGATCCATAACGTAGGGCTGACGCTTGTCATATGTATACTTTGAAGCATCTGCAGTGCCAAGGTACATTTCACCCTCGGTCATGCTTTCTTCAGCAGCCATGATTGAAGCTGTGCACTGACTGAAAAGATTTTCCATATATTCGTCATTCTTACCGTTTACGGTTTCCTGGTCGAACATTGTGAAAAGGGGATTGCAGAGAACCATTTCAATAATGTTACCGTTCATACCGAAGGTATCAACAGCACTGTGCTGATGCATAACAGAAACAGTGATGGAGTTGATATCCTTTTCTTCAGACCATGCTGCAAGTCTTGTTCTGATTTCACGGACATCTGCAAGTGAAAGACCGTAGGAGTCAACAACGCAGAAAACTGCTGAGCCTCTGCCGCTGCCGTCATTCATAACAACAGTTCTTACCTTAAGGTCGTCATAAACCTTTGTTGCATACTTGGGAGCAAAATCAATTGTGCCTGCAACATAGTATTTGCCGAGAACATCATCCTTGTTTTCGGGAAGGATTGATCTGTTATCATAGCCGAGGCTCCACACACCCTTTGCATCGGGAGCATCAAGGAAATCCTTTGTGCCTTCCATAAAGCCCTCAGCCACATAGCCCTCTTCCCATGATGCGGGAGTGGGAATAAAATGAGCTATTGCCTTAATGAGAACATCCACTACATCGTCAACGATGTTGAAAAACATTTTTTCAACAGTTGAATAGGAAATGTAGCTTTCCTTATCTTTTTCAACGCCTGCAACAGCTGCACTTGAAAAGGTAAGGCAAAGGCAAAGACAAATTGCCACTACTGATGTGAAAATCTTTTTCATATTACATTCTCCGTTCCGCCGTAATATTATTCAAACGGCATTTTTACAGGCTAATTCTATCACAATAAAAAGCCAAGGTCAAGTTGAACTTTGCTTTTTTAGATTTCATGAAAAACTTTTTATTCATAAGAATAGCTTTTTGCATAATTTTAATTGATAAAGAATGTACACATTGCCAAAAAATAATCTTTATGTTGCTTTTTGTAAATCAAAAAGATATAATTGGTAAGATAGCAGGATTTTTTCTGCGAATACTATAATATAACAAAGAAAGGAGCTTTGACATGGCAAAGCAACAGCAAGCCGAAAAGCTTAATGTCAAAAAGACCATATTAACCGGCTTCGGTTTTTTGGCAACCTCAATTGCATGGGCGATTTATGACCCCTACATCACAAAAATCCTTAACAAAATCCTTTCCGAAAGCGATTTTATCACAAACCTCAGTGCTTCACTGGCAAAGGCAATTCCCTGGATTGGCGAATTTGCCGAGGCTCAGGGTCAGAGCACAATTTCTGCCACAGGCGGCTTCTCACTGGTACCCCTTTTCATCGGTATCATCATGACCTTCGATAACATTTTCGGTGTTATCTTCCAGCCCACCTTCGGTAAGCTTTCAGACAACTGCCACTCAAAGCTCGGTAAGCGCCGCCCCTTCATTGTAAGCTGCGCTCCCATTTCAGCAGTTCTGTTTGCTCTCATTCCCATTGTGGCACTCAACACAAAGGGCTCACTTCAGCTTCCTCTGACAATGATTACAGTTATCCTTTTTGTTTTCTCAATGTCTTTGTGGAGAGCTCCCGTTGTTGCCCTCATGCCCGACCTTACTCCGCCTCACCTTCGTTCAGAGGGTAATGCCATCATCAACCTCATGGGAGGTATCGGCTCAGCAGTAGGTATGGTTGCAGGTACAATCGGTATTGCACTGTGTACTCTTTTTGCAGGCTACAGCAAGGCTGAAATCAAGGCAGACGAAACTGTTTCCTTCCCCTATGTATTTATCGTAGGCTCACTTGTTATGATTGTCGGCATGCTCGTTCTTCTGTTCTTCGTTAAGGAAGAGGATACAAGCATCCGTATCAAGGGCGAAACAAACCAGTATGCCGACCAGAAGGCCCTTAAAAAGGCTCAGAAGGAAGAGGCTAAGAAAAAGAAGGCAGAGCTTAAGGCTATGAAGCTTTCAAAGGGTGAAAGAAAGAGCCTTGTATTCATGCTCGGCACACTCTTCTTCCTTTTCTGTGCATCAAACGCAATCACAACCTTCTTCTCACTTTTTGCTCAGGAAATCCTTCACATGATTACCTCAGAGGCTACCTTCATCATGCTCATCTTTGCAGTGTGCTCAGGTGTGGCTGCTATCCCTGCAGGTAAGTTCGGCACAAAATTCGGCAGAAAGAAGACAATCATCGGCGGCCTTGCAGTTTTCCTTGTTGCATTCATCGTATTCTTTGGTGTGTTCGTTGGTATGCTTGGCGGAAAGAATCTTTCAATCAACAATTATGTTACAGTCAACAACGCATACATTGCAGTTGACGAAAACATCAACGCCTATAACGCTCAGGTAAGTGATGCCGCTCAGGCAGAGGGCAGAGCTCTTTCAGACGAAGAGGTTCTCAGCATTGAGGGCTATCTCGCATACAGAAACGGTGAAAAAACAGGTGCAGTTGAAAAAGCATACGAAACCTATGAAGCACACCTTACAGAAACACTTGGCGAAGGTATTTTTGAAGAAATCACAGCCGTTGCAAACAGCGTGCTTAAAACCGGCACTGACAGCTTTGAAGCTGCTCTTGCCGAAATTATTGACACCGTTGACAGTGTTACTAAAATCCTCAGAGTTCTTATTTATCCCGTTCTTGTTCTTGGCGGTGCTGCAAACATGTTCATCACCGTTAACACTCTTCCCCTTGTTCTTGAAATCGGCGGTGTTGAAAAGGTTGGTACCTTCACAGGCTACTACTACACAGCAACCTTCTCAGCACAGATTGCTTCACCCATCGTTTACGGCTTTATCAGAATGTTTGCAGGCACATACATGTCCCTGTTCTATTACAGCCCGATAATGTTCGCCTGTGCAATTATACTCATCATGTTCGTTAAGCACGGTGAGGCTGTTCCTCAGGAAATCATCGACAAGATTGAAGAGGAAAACGCTGACTGATTTTCGTGAAAGTCAGATTTATAAAAAAGTAACCTCCGGCAATGCCGGGGGTTTTCTGCAGCAAAAAAGCAGGACTTTCTTTCAAGTCCTGCTTTTTATTATATAACCTTTTATTCCTTGATAACCTGCTTATACATTCTGATATACTCGTTTGCACTCTTGCCCCAGCTGTAATCACATTCAATTGCACGGGTAACAAGTGTGTCCCAGTATTCCTTGTTCCAGTAAGCATCTGTGCCTCGTCTGATTGCACCGAGCATATCGTGTGCGTTATAGGTTTTGAAAGTGAAGCCGTTGCCCACTCCGTCGCCGCTGTCGGTGATTGAGTCACGCAGACCGCCTGTTTCACGCACGATGGGTACTGTGCCGTATCTGAGAGCAACCATCTGTGAAAGGCCGCAGGGCTCGCTTTTTGAAGGCATGAGGAAAAGGTCAGAGCCTGCATAGATTTTTCTTGCAAGAGAAGGCACAAAGCCTATGCGGATACCCATCTTCTCGGGATATTTATCAGCCATTTCTCTGAAGAAGTTTTCATACTGCCAGTCACCTGAGCCCACAATTGCAAACTGAACGTCTGTTGTTGCAAGAAGCTCATCAAGAATACCCTTGATAAGGTCAAGTCCCTTGTGGGAAACAAGGCGTGATACAAGGCCGATAACGGGTACATCTGCACGCTGAGGAAGACCGAGATTTTCCTGAAGCTGCTTTTTGCATTCTGCCTTACCCTCTTTGACATTTTTAACTGTGTAGTTCATTGCAATATTCGGATCTGTTTCAGGGTCGTAGTTCTTGACGTCGATGCCGTTGAGTATGCCCTGAAGCTTCCACTGACGCTCCCTGAGAATTGTGTCAAGGCCGTGACTGTACCAGGGGTCAAGAATTTCATTTGCATAAGAGGGCGAAACGGTTGTGACCTTGTTGGCACATTCAATTGCACCCTTCATGAAGTTTACGTCACCGTCATATTCAACAATTGAGGTGTCTTCGGGATTAAGTCCGATAACATCATTTACAAGCTCCATACCGTAGGTGCCCTGATACTGAATGTTATGGATTGTGAAAACAGTTTTGATTCCCTGATACCAGGGGTCCTTTGAATAGAAGGTTGAATAGAAAACAGGTGTGAGAGCTGACTGCCAGTCATTACAGTGGATAATGTCGGGCTTAAAACCAACAACAGGAAGAATTTCAAGAGCAGCACGGGCAAAGAAGGTGAAGCGTTCAGCATCATCATAGTGTCCGTAGATGGTATCTCTTTTGAAATAATACTGATTGTCGATAAAGTAGTAAATCACTCCCTCGTGCTTTGCCTGGAAAATGCCGCAATACTGACGTCTC
Source organism: Acutalibacteraceae bacterium (assembly GCA_045604105.1). Lineage (GTDB taxonomy): Bacteria > Bacillota > Clostridia > Oscillospirales > Acutalibacteraceae > UBA6857. Next base: position 18,776 of record JAZUNJ010000023.1, read on the forward strand.
CATGCAACGGGCACTGATATGTTTGTGATGAATGTCATTTTGTTTTTGAGCTCTTCCTTGATTGTGTCATACAAGGGCATAACAACACGGCAGCCGATAAGTCTTTTACGGAGTGCCTGGGGGAGTGACCCTGCAACATCACCAAGACCGCCGCTGGCCATAAAGGGAAGTGCTTCGCTGGTTACATATAATACTTTCATAGTTTTCAGATGAATCCTTTCTTAAGGAATTTTTTTGAATTCGGAATTTACTCAGCTTTCCCGCAATTGCGAATTGCGAATCAAACAGTAATATCCTTGCCGATATACAAGGGATAAGTCGGTGCGCCGCTGATTTCTCTGCCCGGCTTGATGACAACATTCTTGTCAAGGATTGCACAGTTGACCTTTGCGTCTGCGCTGATGTAGCTGTCCTGCATAACAATTGAATTTTTAACAACTGCGCCCTCAGCAACATAAACGCCTCTGAAAAGGATTGAGTTTTCAACGGTACCCTTGATTATGCAGCCGTCAGCAACAAGTGAATTTGTTGCCTTTGAGCAGATGCCGTAAATTGCGGGCATGTCGTCACGTACCTTTGTGTATACAGGGTTTTCCTTGTTGAAAAGCTCTCTGTATTCACCTGAAAGAAGCTCCATGCTGATGTCATAGTAGCTCTGAAGTGAATCGATTACCTTTGCATAGTCTGTGATTTTATGGCCTCTGATGTTAAGTGAATTAACATTTGCGCCAATGATGTCAAATTCAAAATTCTTAAGTCCCATAACAATTGCAGAACGGAGAAGTCTTTCAAGAAGAACTCTGCTCATAACAATAATATTCAGGGAATAATCGCATGCCTTTTCACCGGCTTCACCAATTTTAACAGCCTTGATTTTTCCGCATTCCTCCATGTCAAAGCTCATAACGTGGCTGAGCTTTGGAGCAATGCCTCTTTTATAGGCAATTGTGATGTCTGCACCTGACTTGATGTGACCGTCAATTATTTCTGTGTAATCAAGGTTGCATACAACATTGCAGTCTGCCATAAGAACATATTCGTTTGTTGATTTTGAAATATAGGGAAGCATTGCTTCAAGGGCATCAATACGGTTTCTATACTTCTCACCGCCAAAGGGAGGAAGGAAGGTAATGCCGTCTCTTTTTCTTGAAAGGTCCCAGGGCTTGCCTGAGCCGAGATGGTCCATAAGTGACTGGTAGTTTGCCTTTGTGGAAACACCAACCTTACCGATACCGCTGTTTACCATGCTTGAAAGCACGAAGTCAATGAGTCTGTATCTGCCTGCAAAGGGAACGGAGCCCATTGTTCTGACGCTTGTAAGCTCACTGAGAAGTGAATCATAAGCGTTTGAGTAAATTATACCGAGTACGTTTGAAGCAGCCATTATTTAACCCCCTTTACATCTGTGTCAATCATTTCTTTTGCCTTTACTGCGGCGCCTGTGCCGATTGTTACCTTTTCACCGATAACGGTAACGCCCCAGTCTTCAAGATTAGCAATCTTCTCGGGGCTTTCACCAACGTGAGCCTCCTCAGCAATCACTGCATTTTCTGCAACAATTGCATATTCAACAACTGCGCCCTTTCTGATTGTTGTGCCGGGCATGATGATTGAATATTTTACGGTTGCGCCCTCTTCAACGGTAACGTTTGAGAAGAGAATTGAATAATCAACCTCACCTGCAATATAACAGCCCTCACCGATCATTGAATTTTCAACCTTTGCATTTTTGTCAACAAAGTGAGGAGGTGCAACGGGATTTCTTGAATAAATTCTCCAGCTGTCGTCGGAAAGGTCAAGGTCCACTCTGGGATTGAGAAGGTCAAGGTTTGCTTCCCAGAGGCTGTCGATTGTGCCAACGTCCTTCCAGTAGCCGTCAAACTTGAAGGCAAACATTCTTTCACCGTTTTCATGCATTGCAGGAATAACGTCATGACCGAAGTCGTTGCCTGAATCGGGGTTTGCTTCATCGTCAATGAGATACTGACGAAGCTTCTTCCATGTGAAGATGTAAACACCCATTGAGGCCTTGTTGCTCTTGGGATTCTTCGGCTTTTCTTCAAATTCACTGATTGAGCCGTCATCGTTGACGAACATCAGACCGAAGCGTGATGCCTCCTCCCAGGGTACCTCGAGCATAGCAATTGTGCAGGCTGCATCCTTTTCCTTGTGGTACTGGAGCATTTTGTTGTAATCCATCTTGTAAATGTGGTCACCTGAAAGAACTGCCACATATTCGGGATTATAACGGTCAATGAAATTGATGTTCTGATAAATTGCGTTAGCTGTTCCCTTGTACCATTCTGTGCCCTTGATCTGCTGATAGGGGGAGAGAATGTGAACACCGCCGTATGCACGGTCAAGGTCCCAGGGCTGACCGTTACCGATGTAATCGTTCAGCTCAAGGGGCTGATACTGGGTGAGAACACCAACAGTTTCAATTCCCGAGTTGATGCAGTTTGAAAGCGGGAAGTCGATGATGCGATATTTTCCGCCGTAGGGAACGGCAGGCTTTGCAATATTCTTTGTGAGAATTCCGAGTCTGCTGCCCTGGCCGCCTGCAAGAAGCATTGCAAGGCATTCTGTTTTTTTGACCATAAGTATTTCCTCCTGTATATTTATATTGTAAAAATTATTCAGCTTTTTTTTGCCCTTGCCTTTTTGGGCTTGAATCTGAGCATAATCACGGAAAGTCCGGGCAAATCAACGGTAATGCTGTTTTCAAAGCCGTGCATACCTGCCTTCTTTGATGTAACCCTTGTTTTTGTGCCCCTGCCTTCACCGCCGAAATTCTGAGCATCGGAATTGATTATTACCTCATAAACGCCCTCACGCTCAACACCGAAGGAGTATTTTTCTCTCATAACGGGTGTGAAGTTGCAGACAGTGACAATTTCTTCGCCCTGTTTGTCCATTCGTGAAAAAGCAATAACACTGTTGTTTTTATCGTCGCTGACAAGCCATCTGAAGCCTTCCCAGCTGTAATCAATTTCCCACAGTGCAGGATTTTTGAGATAAATGTGGTTGAGCTTCCTTGTGTATTCCTTAAGCTGACGGTGCTTTTCGTAATCAAGAAGCAGCCAGTCGAGTCCGCTGTCATATTTCCATTCAATGAACTGACCGAACTCCTGACCCATGAAGGTCAGCTTCTTGCCCGGGTGAGCCATAAGGTAACCCAAAAATGAACGGATACCCCTGAACTTGTCATCATATTCACCGGGCATTTTTCCTATGAGTGAGCACTTGCCGTGAACAACCTCATCGTGGGAAATGGGAAGAATGAAGTTTTCCGAAAAAGCATAGAAGAAGGAGAAGGTGAGAAGATTGTGATTATACTTTCTTGACAGACCGTCCATTGAAAAATACTTCAGTGCATCGTTCATCCAGCCCATGTTCCATTTGAAGTTAAAGCCGAGACCGCCGATATCAGTGGGCTTTGTTACAAGCGGCCATGCTGTGCTTTCTTCGGCAATCATAAGAGGATTCGTGAACTCACGGAAAATTCCGGAATTAAGCTTTCTGAGGAATTCAACAGCCTCAAGGTTTTCATTGCCGCCGTATTTGTTGGCAATCCATTCGCCGTCTTTTCTTCCGTAATCAAGGTAAAGCATTGAAGCCACAGCGTCAACACGCAGGCCGTCAATGTGATACTTGTCCATCCAGAAGGCAGCTGACGATGTGAGGAAGGAGATGACCTCGTTTCTGCCGAAATCGAAAATCATTGTGCCCCAGTCCTTGTGCTCGCCCTTCTTCGGGTCCTTGTATTCATAGCATGCCTCACCGTCAAACATACGCAGACCGTGCTCGTCACGGGGGAAGTGGGCAGGTACCCAGTCAAGAATAACTGAAATACCGTTCTGATGGCACTTGTCAACAAGATACATCAGGTCATGTGGAGTGCCGTAGCGAGAGGTTGCGGAAAAATAACCCGTAACCTGATATCCCCATGAGCCGTCAAAGGGATATTCGGAAAGCGGCATGAATTCAATGTGGGTATAGCCCATATCCTTTACATAAGGCACAAGCTCGTCTGCAAGCTCACGGTATGTATAGAAGTTACCGTCCTCATGCTGCTTCCAGGATGCGGCGTGAACCTCATACACATTCATGGGGGACTCATACACATTTGTGCTCTGCTTCAGCTTCTGCCATTTGGAATCCTTCCATTTGTAGCCCGAAAGGTCATAGAATTTTGAAGCGTTTGCAGGCCTTGTTTCCGTGTGGAAGGCATAGGGGTCAGCCTTTGCAATCTTTTTTCCGTCAGAGCCTGTTACAAGGAATTTATAGGCATCATACTGCTTCACACCTGAAGCATAGCATTCCCACATGCCTGCATCATTGATTCTGTTCATCACAGCGGCGTTTTCGTCCCAGTGGTTGAAATCACCCACAACACTGACGCTTCTTGCATGGGGAGCCCAGACTCTGAAGGAATACAGATCCTTTTCGCCTTCTACCTTATGTGCGCCCATATATTCATAGGCCTTCATGTTGTTTCCCTGGTGGAAGAGGTAAAGAGCAACATCGTCACCCAAGCGTTTCTCTTTTGCCATTTATACACCCCTTTTCTTGCCTTACGAATGCCCCTTACGGGCACAATAAGGCTAATTATAGTTTTATACATATACCATAATAGCACTGTGAAATTATTTTTTCAAGAGTTTTTGTTATTCTGTTACAAGTTGGTAAAAAAACAGCAATACTCTTTGTGCAAGTTGTTAGAAAAATTTACCAAAAAGTGAGCTTTTAAATTCTTTCGGGCACAAAAAAGGGATATGAGCAACATGATAGCACAGAATATCTGTCGGAAAATGGCAGGAAAGCTGAATAAATTCGCTATTCTCAATTGCGGGAAAGCTGAGAGGTAAAAAGAAATCTCTTCCCGCCAGGTTTACCGAAGCATAAAAGTTCTTTTGGTTACTTTTCTTTGAGGAAAAGTAACGCCTGCACGGCGAGTGCGCATGAAAAAAAAGTAAAGGCTACAGAGTTTTTTTTGAGTTCTGTAGCCTTTTTATTTTATCCGTATTATTTTGTTTGTGCTTGTTTAAGTAAGCAAGTGATTGCCTTTTGCTATGTGCCTTTTCACCGCACTCTTCCCCGGAGCGCTTGTGCCGCTTGGCACATACTTTTGCCGATTGTGGCAAAAGTATGCAAAAGCACGCTTTTGTTGTGCTACAGAGCCGCAAGAAGGTTTTGTTTACGAGCTATCCTTGCGGCAATCTTTTTTCTTTCACCTCAGTGAAGCAAGGGAAGTAACCGTAAGCTTCCTATGCTATCGTAAAAAAACATTGCTACTGTCTGCTGACACCCATCTATAGCGTTGCAGTTGATTCAATCAAGGGTATATGATTCAAGACGGACGCTAAGCAATTTGGCTTCGCCAAACAGCAGGCCGCGTTCCCTTCCTTCACCGTCAAGGGTGTTCGGAATGTAAGGGTCAGGTAACTGGAAGTCAGCACTATATTTCCCTTATTGTCCCCGATAAACAATTTCATTTACGACGCTTACACGTAGGCAAGCCGAAGGCGCATGCGGTGAATGTGGCGGATATAAGGCATAAGGAAGAACCCTACGTACAGCAAAAGGGCGGTTTGCTTACTTTGGCGCCCGACTGTGCCAAAGTAAGTGCCCAAGCGGCACAAGCGCTC
>JAZUNJ010000024.1:0-126648 GCA_045604105.1 Acutalibacteraceae bacterium
CTTACAGCAGCTATCACAAAGACCCTCGCTATGAAGGGCGGCGCAGACTTCATCGATTACGCTAACATCGATAAGGCTCCCGAAGAAAGAGAAAGAGGTATTACAATCAACACAGCTCACGTTGAGTACGAGACAGATACACGTCACTACGCTCACGTTGACTGCCCGGGCCACGCCGACTATATCAAGAACATGATCACAGGTGCTGCACAGATGGACGGTGCTATCCTTGTTATCGCTTCAACAGACGGCCCCATGGCTCAGACAAAAGAACACCTTCTTCTTGCTCGTCAGGTTGGCGTTCCCTACATCATCGTATTCATGAACAAGGTTGACCAGGTTGACGACGAAGAGCTTCTTGAACTCGTTGAAATGGAAATCAGAGAAACTCTTGACGAATATGAATTCCCCGGCGATGATACACCCATCATCAAGGGTTCAGCTCTCAAGGCTCTCGAATACACAGGCGGCGACATCAACGCTCCCGAACTTGCTCCCATCTGGGAACTCATGGCTGCAGTTGACAGCTACATCCCCACTCCCGACCGTAAGGCAGACCTTCCCTTCCTTATGCCCGTTGAAGACGTATTCACCATCACAGGTCGTGGTACAGTTGCAACAGGTAGAGTTGAAAGAGGTCAGCTCAAGACTGGTGAAGAACTTGAAATCGTTGGTCTTACAGACGAAAAGAGAAAGACTGTTTGCACAGGTATCGAAATGTTCCGTAAGATCCTTGACTACGCTGAAGCAGGCGACAACATCGGTGCTCTTCTTCGTGGTATCCAGCGTTCAGAAATCGAACGTGGCCAGGTTCTTGCAAAGCCCGGTTCAATCCATCCCCACACAAAGTTCCGCGGTCAGGTTTACGTTCTTAACAAGGATGAAGGCGGCCGTCACACACCTTTCTTCAACAACTACCGTCCCCAGTTCTACTTCCGTACAACTGACGTAACCGGCATCATCAAGCTTCCCGAAGGCACAGAAATGTGTATGCCCGGTGACAACGTTGAAATGGACGTTGAACTTATCACAGAAATCGCTATCGAAGAAGGTCTTCGTTTCGCTATCCGTGAAGGTGGCCGTACAGTTGGTTCAGGCGTTGTTATTGCTATCAACGACTAATTCAAATGTATAAAATTACAGCTCTCAGTTTCCTGAGAGCTGTTTTTTGCTTGTTATATGCTTATTTGTTATGCAGCAGGGACACGGCTTGCCGTGTCCCTATAATTATGCGTTTCTGATTTTCGGCTCAAGCTTTTTTGTCAGAAGAATAATAAAGATTATACTGCCGACAAGCATCACAATGGATAAAAGGCTGTTGAAAATAAGATTAACAACCAGTTCGTCTAAAGTCACAAAGCTTGATATAAGGTACTGCGCAAGGATACACAAGGATAAAAAGGGTGTAGCCAATGCTGTTGACAAATAGAATATTGAGAGCATACCTAATGTTTTGTTATGAGCTCCATAGCGTCTTTTCAGCATGAAGTAATATATTATAATCTGAAAAAATGTGAGTAGTGCTGATAATAACGGTAAAAAGTTGTTTATTGCCTGTGCTGGCATAGTGGAGTCATAGAAACCTTCAGTTTCAACAAATGCAGTAAACATACCTATTATATCTAGTGGAATGGATATAAGCAAACCGGAAACCAGATAGAGAAGAAACATATATAACGGTGGATTTTTCGGGTAATTTTCTGTGATTTCGCCCTGATAATCATTTTGCTTCTCCGTAAATCTGTTGAATAAAAGCACAACCGCAACCGAAAAAACTGCTTTCAGGACATCGGATAATATAGACTCAGTCATTGATTGACCGGAAGGATCCATTGAGAACAAAAATGCCGGAGAGACAATAGCGGATGACAGTGTTGATGCAACTGTACCTGAAAAGTATAAAAGACCCATGAAAACGGCGGCACCGACATTGTTTTTATAAATATATCTGCCTATGAAAAAGTTAAAAGATAATGTTACCAGGTTGTTTATAAGAGCGGATAAACCGCTGTCATAAAGACTTTCGAATACATATGAAAGATTTAAGGTTATTGTACCTACAGCAAAGGAAATAGCAATTGTTGAAAGAACAAGTAAGGAAAGCTTAAGCTTGCTTTCGATCTGGCATTTCAAGGGACTGTCCGGTGCGGGATAGCTCATTTGCGGCGACGGTGGTGGCGGAAATACAGGATTCAGCCCGTAATTGGGCTGTGCCTGAGAGGTTGATTTGTTAAGTTCATTTTCCATTTTTTCTTTCTCCTTTTTTAAAAATTAGACAATACATATTCGAGCTGTTCTTCAAAGGGTATATCAAGAAAAAACTTTTCCTTTGTTGCCTTTCTCACAGCTTTGTACTGCTCTATGGCATCCTTTATGAAATCGTCAAAGGTCATATCGTATTTTGAAATATCTGTTATGCTGATAAAACAGGTATGAAAGGTACCTGAAATAACAATTCCGTAAAAGTCTTCGTCAATGAAAGGTGTATATGTGACACCCTCAAATTCAGCCTTTTCACCTTCGTCGATAGGAAAATCCTTGAAGTTATGGAAAATTTTTTCGGCGTACCGTGTTTCAAAGGAAAACTTTTTATTTAAAAACGGACTGTAGGACTCAAGGTATCTCAATTTATAATCAGCGGGATACTCCGACGAATAGCTACCCATGGCTGAAATTTCAACAAGATCGGTTCCGGGAAAGTGTGAAACTTCAATATCGGCAAATTCGTCTTCGCCGTCAGTTGTATCGTGGAAGGGGAAATAGGGTTGCAGATATTCGCCGGGATTTTCAGCATACATAGCCGGTTCATATAAATTATAAAAACCAATATATCCGTATGTGCCGAACAAGGCGGAACAAAGCAGAACGCAAGCCACAAGCTTTGTAACATTTTTTCTCAGCTTCTTTTCATCGGTAACACGCAGGAATGAAATTAGGGTGCTCACTGCGAAAATCAATGCCAGAAGCAGTGTAATTTCTGCCGAAAGCAGAAGAAAAAACAGGTCCTCAAACTCCAACTCTGAAATTATAAGAATCAACAATAAGTAATAAAGGCATATTGAAGCTGTTGCGAAAAAAGCAGAAATGACGAAAAATATATGGGGCTTTGCCTTATATATCTGGCTGAACTCCTCACGGACAGGCTCAGCCTCGCCCATTTCCACAATTGCCTTTTTAAAGGCTGTTTCTTCATCATAGCCGATTTCAATATAAAACTCAGCCTTATCATAAATATGGCTTTCAATTTCGGCTCTGAGCTCTGCTTTTGTGCTGTCGGATATTTTATCGGGAATAACATTGTTCAGGTAATCTTCAACAATTTTACGCTGTTGCATTCGCCACGCCTCCGATAACCTTGCCCACTGCTTTGGAGTAGGACTCCCATTCCTGCCTGTTTTCTTCCAGCACCTTGATGCCTTTTTTTGTCAGGTGATAGTATTTTCTTCTGCGTTCACCTTCCTTGCCTTCCCAATATGACTCAACATAACCGTCCTTTTCGAAGGCGTGGAGAATAGGGTAGAGGGTGCCCTCCTTCAAAGAAAAAACAAATTCTGAGCGTATTTCAATTTCTTTGATTATCTTGTAGCCGTACATATCACCCTTTTCCAACACAGAAAGTACAAGCAGGGCAGAACTGCCTTTGGTCAATTCCTTTTTGATGTTCATATTTTCACCTCGTTTCATAAGTATAGAACACAAATGCATCGGTGCTCTATACATAGAATAGCACAGTAAAGTTATACTGTCAATAATAAAATTGAATTAATTTTTTAAGAAAACCTTCAGCTTTTCTCAAGTAAATCTTAAAAAATCGACAGAAGAAAAGTTGTAAAATATAACCACAAAGTTAAAAAGGGTGGTTATATGAAAAGAAAAACCGAATCAGGGCAGAATAAAATAAAAGCCATGCTTGCCTTGTTGACTGTTATCATCGTTGGTGGACTTTCAATTTTTTATTATTGCGGCGGAATAAGCCTGAGTGACATCCCGGCACAGAACAGCTTTTTTAAAAATGACAGAGACAAGCAGGAATATTTATCCTCTCTGCCCGAAAACATCCGTGAGCTTTATGAGGGTAATCCCGACACGGAAGACTTCGTTTTTTCTTATCATGAGCTTCAGGGCACAAAAGGTAAGATTGATTTGTCCGAATACCGGAAATCCGATGAAGTACCCCTTTTTATGCAGTGGGATAAAAGGTGGGGATATATGGATTACAGCGGCGACTGTGTTGCAATAACGGGCTGCGGTCCATTATGCCTTTCAATGGTTGGTTTTTATCTGACAGGGGATGTGGATATGTCACCTGACAGAATCATTGAATTTGCTTCTGATAACGGTTATTATCAGGAGGGCTACGGCTCACTGTGGACGCTTATCAGTGAGGGAGGAGAAAAATTAGGTCTGAGCATTAAGGAGCTGCCACTCGGGGAAAGTATAATAATTGACAGTCTTCAAAAAGGCAATCCGATAATCTGTGTTATGGGAAAAGGAGATTTCACAACCACAGGGCATTTCATTGTTATGACTAAGTATGAAGACGGTAAAATTTGGGTGAACGACCCAAACAGCTATGAAAATTCGGGTAAAGGTTGGGAATATGAAAGAATAAAAAACCAGATAAGAAACCTCTGGATGTGTTCGGTGAAATAAAAATACATTGTTTTTTTAATAAGATTGACTTAAAAGGTGTATTTATGTTATTATCTGTCTATAAAAAATTTGAGGAGGATATAATAAAATGAAAAAATTCATCGCCGTTCTTTTAACTGTTCTTATGCTTTTTTCAACTCTTGCAATGTCTGCTTCAGCCATGCAGATATTTGTCAGAACCCTTCAGGATAAGACAATAACCCTTGAGGTTGAGCCAAATGACTCAATTGATGCCATAAAGGTAAAGATACAGGAAAAAGAAGGAATCTCACCTGACCGACAGCGCCTGATTTTTGCTGGTAAAGAGCTTGAAGAAGGCAAAACACTGTCTGATTACAACATTCAGAAAGAGTCTACACTTCATCTTGTGTTGAAAGTGGTGGAAGAAGAAAAATGTGATTGCATTTGCCACAATGACAGCATTTTTGCAAAGCTTTTGAAATTTGTCTGCTTCATCATTTCGGTGGCTACACAGTCAGAGTATAAATGTTGTGCAGATGCATAATAATGTAAAAACAGCCCGTATTAATACGGGCTGTTTTTTGATCTTGATTACAATACTTCACAAAGATACTTTTCCATATCAAACTCGTCAAGCCCGCTGTCTTTTTTCAGATACAGCGGATGATGTGGATGTCCTTTTTTTGAAATTGCTCCCGAGGAGTACCATTTTGACTGATACTTCATTGAAATATCAACCATTTCCCTTAAGCAATCCTTGAGATAGGGGCGCATTTCAACAATAGTACCCCATGCTGCCCACACTGAAGGCTTTTCGCTTTCGTAAAGGGAGAGAATGTACTCAAAGGCCTTCATGTTCTCCTTGTGTAAAAGCTCATTGAGCTCTGTGTCCATGTCATCGGGCTTTGTGGCACGCTGAGCATAAACATTGAACATAATAAAGCTGTCATAGCCGTTGCGGAGAGCAATTCTTTCAACAGATTTCAGGGTGTTGTCAAGGTCGTTGGGTGCGGCTGTTGAAGGGTTGATACCAATGCAGATGAGTGGATTTTTTCCCTTTGTGCCTAGAATGTAACGGTATTCGCTGTAATGATTGGGAACATAAATCCAGTCCTCAACATTATATTCTATATGGTTTTGTATTTCACTTTCTTTAAGTGACTTATAAAATTCTTCAATCTCAACCAATTGAGAGGCAGTTTTCGGTATATGCATATTTTCACATCCTTTAAAGCTTACTCATTGATTATATCAAGCAGAGCTCCTGTTTGTCAACAGCGGTCAACTTGACAATATGGAAATAAAAAGTTATAATGCGCATATAAAAGCTTCAATTATCAGGAGGTAAAACATGTCACAGACTCAGGCAAACAGCCCCCTTGTGAAGGAAAGAGATTATTGGTTTGACAATGCCAAGGCCTTTCTAATAATTTGTGTTGTTGTTGGACACCTTGCCAACGGAATTTTCTCAACAAGCACAGGCTGGGTGGTAGCACTTCAGAAATTCATTTATGTTTATCATATGCCTGTTTTTCTTATAATCTCAGGCCGATTCGCAAAAAAACGAATTGACAGAGGTGATTGGGTAACAGTTATATCAAAGGTCCTTGTGCCTTATCTTGTTCTGCAGACCCTTATGCTGCTTCTGTTCTCATTCCTTGGCGACAAGCCCTCCGATTTCAGCTACTTCAAGCCATATTTCGGTTTATGGTATTTCCTTAATATAGCAGTTTATTCGCTTATTACACCACATCTGAAAAAGTACAAGTGGCTCATGCCCGTATCTGTTGTTGCGGCGCTTCTTGTGGGCTTCGGCTACAGCACTCTTTACGGTGCGGCATACAGAATTGTGTGCTTTTACCCCTTCTTCCTGTTCGGATATTATACCCAGAAGTACGATTTCTCCTTCTGCAAGAAAATACCCTTCAGGCTTCTCAGCCTTGTTTCCTTCGGTGCAATTGGACTTTATGTGCTGTTTAACGCAGGTCAGGTAAGCTTCAATCTTCTTTGTATGAACAAGACCTACAGCTATGTTGCAGATTATATGCACTGGTCAATGGCAGAAACACTTGCCCACACACTTCTGAGATATGTAATGGGCTTCCTCGGATTCTTCATTGTAATGGGACTCATGCCCACAAAAAAGACCTTCTTCTCATATGTCGGTATAAACTCTGTTTACGTTTATGCCCTTCACTGCTTCATCATTGTTGCACTCAGAGATATCGATGCAAAATATGACATTCTCCGTGTTCTCACAAACAAGTGGCTTCTTCTTGCCTATTGCTTCTCGGGTGTACCCCTTGCATTTATTCTTGCAAGCGGGCCCGTAAGAAAGCTTACAAGATTCTTTGTTGAGCCCAATTTCGACCTTAAAAGAATTGTGAAGCAGCTTGCAGGAACAGACAAAGAAAACTGATAAAAAAAACAGGCATCTTCTGATGCCTGTTTTTTGTTGTTTAGTCTGCTTTAGCAAGACGGATAATATATGATGCATGGGGTGGAAGCTTCTTTTTTAAGCAGCCGGCAATTTCTGTTGTTTCTTCCTTTGTCCACAGCTCAAAGCCGGAGTAGGTTTTGTCCATGCCGTATTTTATGAGGTCAACAGAAATTTCTCTTTCTTCATCGCTGAGGTTGAAAAGAGCAACAACCGGATTACCCTTTTTGTCAAGGCAATACCACAATGCCTCCTGAGAAGTTCTTGAAAGCTGTCTGTTGTCTGAGGAATACTGATTGATTTCAATAATGTCACGGTTAGTGATAACCTCAAGGTCCTCGGGACGGTTTTCCCTGAGCTCACCGCCAAGAATAAGGGGTGAACGGAAGATACTCCACAGGGTGAGCATTGTTCTTTGTTCGTCGGGGGTGAAGTTCGTGTAACGGTCACGGTCACCAAGGCAGGTGCAGGTTTTGCTGATTTTACCAAGGGGCAGCATGTCGCAGTCAGGCCAGCAGCCGGCTTTGACATGGGGTGCCCATTTTTCACAGCGCTCAAACATACCCTTAAGCTTGTCCCAATGGTCCCAGAAGTCACCTGTCATACGCCACATGTTTGCATTCTGTGAAAGGTGAAAGGCCTCATTTATAACAGCAGGTCCGGGGGAAAGGGAAAGCACAATCTCTCTGCCGCAGTTATCAATGGCTTTCCGAATCATTTCAATTTCTTCTCTTGCACTGTAGGGGTCATGGGGCTTGAATTCAGTGTTTGCAATGTCGTCAACTTTAACAAAGTCAACTCCCCACGAAGCATAAAGCTCAAAAAGGCTGTCATAGTATTGCTGAGCACCTTCGGCTCTTGAATTCACACCGTACATATCCGTATTCCACAGGCAAAGGGAAAATCCGTGGGCAATCTGTCTTGCAGTGCGGTCTGTGCCCTTGATAGGGGTGTTCTGATGCACTGCCTGACGGGGAATGCCTCTCATAATATGTATGCCGAATTTTAATCCCATGGCATGTATTTTATCTGCAATGGGTCTGAAGCCTGCGCCGTCTGCTGAAGAGGGGAAACGGTTAACTGCAGGTATCAGACGTGAGTATTCGTCCATGCAAAGCTCTGTGAAATTGTTATAGAAATTACTTGTTGCCTTCGGCTCATACCACTGAATGTCGCAGGTGATATATTCCCAGCCGTAGTCCCTGAGATTTTCTGCAACATATTGAGCGTTACCTAAAAGCTGCTCCTCGTTAACAGCTGCACCGTAGCAGTCCCAGCTGTTCCAGCCCATAGGCGGGCGGGGAGCAAATGTATCTTTTTTCAGCATATCTTATTTCTCCTTTTATAACACTTGCTTTATTTTATCAATTTAAAGAAATAAGGTCAATGTTTTTCGTCAATTTCTATAAGCTTTTTTTCTGCTATTGACATTTGTCTTCGAATAGTTATAAAATATACAATAGATTATTATTGATATAAAGGAATGATAAACATGAAAGCAATTATAACAGTAATCGGCAAGGATACAACAGGTATCATCGCTGCAATATGCACTCTTCTTGCTGAAAAGAAAATCAATATTCTTGATATCAGCCAGACAGTTATGGACGGCTTTTTCACAATGACCATGCTTGTGGACCTCAAGGAAAGCACAGTGGCTTTTGCCGAGGTCAGTGATTCCCTTTCAAAAAAAGGTGAGGAACTCGGACTTTCAATCAGAATTCAGCGTGAAGATATTTTTGACCTCATGCACAGAATATAAGGAGGTCTTCAGATGCATACACAGAAAGAAATTCTTTCCACAATTGACATGATTGACCATCAGCATCTTGATGTGAGAACAATTACAATGGGTATTTCTCTTCTTGACTGCTGCAGTGATGATGTCAATGTAACGGCTGAAAAAATATACGATAAAATCACCCGTCTTGCAAAGGACCTTGTTAAAACAGGCGAGGACATTGAAAAGGAATTCGGTATTCCTATTGTCAACAAACGAATTTCCGTAACTCCAATTTCAATTGTTGCAGCCTCCTGCAAGCAGACAGACTATACACCCATTGCCGTTTCTCTTGATAAGGCAGCAAAAGCCTGCGGAGTCAATTTCATCGGTGGCTTTTCAGCTCTTGTTCACAAGGGCATGACCAAGGGTGATATTAATCTTATTAATTCAATTCCCTCTGCCCTTGCAAAAACCGAAAGGGTGTGTTCATCTGTTTCCGTTGCAAGCACCAAAGCAGGCATAAACATGGATGCTGTGGCACTCATGGGCAGAATAATCAAAAAAACTGCAGACATGACAGCAGACAAGGGCGGCTTCGGCTGTGCAAAGCTTGTTGTTTTTGCAAACGCTGTTGAGGATAACCCCTTCATGGCAGGCGCTTTTCACGGTGTCGGTGAAGCAGAATGTGTTATCAATGTAGGTGTCAGCGGACCCGGTGTTGTTCACCATGCACTCAAAAAATGTAAGGGTCAGCCCTTTGATGTTGTTGCAGAAACAATCAAGAAAACTGCCTTCAAAATTACAAGAATGGGTCAGCTTGTGGCATCACAGGCATCTGAGCGTCTCGGCGTACCCTCAGGCATAGTTGACCTTTCGCTTGCTCCCACACCTGAAAAGGGTGACAGTGTTGCAAGAATACTTGAAGAAATGGGGCTTGAATGCTGCGGTACACATGGCACAACGGCTGCACTTGCCCTTCTTAACGACGCTGTTAAAAAGGGTGGAGTTATGGCAAGTAACCATGTCGGCGGCCTTTCAGGTGCTTTCATTCCCGTAAGTGAGGACGAGGGTATGATTGAAGCTGCGATGAAAAACGCACTCACAATTGACAAGCTTGAAGCAATGACCTGTGTTTGCTCCGTAGGTCTTGATATGATAGCCGTACCCGGTGATACATCGGCAGAGACCCTTTCCGCAATTATTGCAGATGAGGCAGCAATCGGAGTTGTCAACACAAAAACAACAGCCGTGAGAATTATCCCCGCAGTGGGCAAAAGCGTTGGGGATATCATAGAATTCGGCGGACTTCTCGGTTCAGCTCCCGTAATGCCCGTTCATGAATTTTCAAGTGTTGATTTCATTTCCCGCGGCGGCAGAATTCCTGCTCCCATGCATTCACTCAAGAACTGATTCCTAAGACGTCAGAATGCAAAATTGCACTTGGGTTAACTGACGGATGGCTTTAAGGTCAGTTTATGCATCAAATAGATGCATCCGGTATAATTCTTCAAAATGACACAAAGATGTTTTGTGCAAGTCGAAGCTGACTGTTAAATATTAAGCTACCGGCAATTATAATTCTGCATTCTGTGTTTTGAATTTTGCATTTAAAAGAGGTACTTTCAATGAAAATCATTGACATCATAAAAAAGGAAAAGCCCACACTTTCCTTTGAGGTTTTTCCACCTAAAACAAGTGATAATTTTGAATCTGTGAAAACTGCAACTGAAGAAATTGCTGCACTCAAGCCCGATTTCATGAGTGTAACCTACGGTGCAGGCGGTGGCACCTCAGAGTTCACATCATCAATTGCACAGAATATTCAGCAAAAAACAGGTGTCCCTGTGCTTTCACATCTGAGCTGTGTTTCTTCAACCAAGGATGAAATCCATCTTCAGCTTGATTCTCTGAAGCAGAAGGGTGTTGAAAACATTCTTTCATTAAGAGGAGATATCCCTCAGGGCATGAGCAAGGAGCATCTTGATTATCATTATGCCTATGAGCTTACAAAAGAGATTAAGGAATACGGCGGCTTTTGTATCGGTGGTGCATGCTATCCCGAATCCCACCCTGAAAGTGAAAATTCCTTCAAGGATATAGAGTATCTTAAAATGAAGGTTGATGCAGGCTGCGAATTTCTCACAACACAGATGTTTTTTGACAATAATGTGCTTTATAACTTTCTTTACAGAGCGGCAAAGGCAGGCATAGATGTGCCGGTTGTTGCAGGCATAATGCCCGTCACCAATCCCAGGTCAATCAAAAGAATCTGCTCAATTTCAGGCACTGCACTTCCTCAGCGCTTTGTGAGAATAGTGGACCGTTACGGTGACAGCCCCGAAGCCATGAAGCAGGCTGGCATCGCTTATGCAACAGAGCAGATAATTGACCTTTATGCAAACGGTATCAGCGCAGTTCATGTTTATTCCATGAATAAGCCTGACGTTGCAAAAAAGATTTATGATAATATCAGCGCAATTATTGAAAAATAAAAACAGCCACGTCTTTATTGACGTGGCAATATTTGATTGAGGTATAACATGTTAAGTCTTTTGTTCAAGGATGTAAAAGAGATTGAAGTTGATAAAAAACAGGCTCTTCGCTTTATGGGCTGCAAAACAGAAATTGTAAGTGAAGCACTGACGGAAATTTATGACGAATGTCTTCAAAGGTATCTTGATACGGCAGAGCTTAAGGCTGTTGTGAAAAAGACGGATATCTTTTTTGAAGAGGGCAACACAATACGCTTTGATTTCGGCACAATTGAAAGTGAAAGCCTTAAAAGAAATCTCAGTGGCTGCAAAAGTGCTTATATTTTCGGTGCAACATCAGGCATTGAGGTTGACAGATGCATAAAGCGCCTGAGCCTCAGCTCCGAAGCAGAAAGTGTGGTTTTCAGCTGCATTGCATCGTCGGGTGTTGAATGCTGGTGCGATTACATCAATGCTGAAATGGCAAAAAAGCACACTCTGCGTCCACGCTTCAGCCCGGGTTACGGCGATGTGCCCCTTGAAGTGCAAAGGGATATTCTGCAATATCTTGATGCAAGCTCTAAAATAGGCATCACGCTTACGGAATCTTTGATGATGGTGCCCGTAAAGTCTGTAACAGCCATTGTCGGAATTATTGAATAAAAGCTTTAATGGGGGAGTATCGTATGAATATCAGAGACCTGCTCAACAAGAGAATAATATATTTTGACGGCGGTATGGGTACCCTTTTGCAGAAGAAGGGACTTAAGGCGGGCGAAAAGCCTGAAATGTGGAACATTACCCACCCTGAGGATATTACGGAAATACATCTGTCATATCTTAATGCAGGCAGTAACGTAATCACAACAAATACCTTTGGTGCAAACTGCCTCAAATTTGAAAACCTTGAACAAATCATATCTGAAGCGATAAAAAACGCAAAAAAAGCAATTGAGCTTTTTGACGGTGACAGGGAAAGCCGTTTTGTCGCTTTTGATATGGGGCCCACGGGCAAAATGCTTGAGCCTATGGGTGACCTGCCCTTCAACAAGGCAGTTTCTGTTTTTGCCGAAAATGTAAGGCTTGCCGAAAAATACGGTGCAGACCTTATTATCATTGAAACAATGAATGATTCCTATGAAACAAAGGCAGCCGTTGTTGCAGCAAAGGAAAATTCAACACTGCCTGTTTTTGTCACAAATGTTTTTGATGAAAAGGGTAAGCTTATGACAGGTGCCGATGCAAAGGCTATGATTGCAATGCTTGAGGGTCTCGGTGTTGATGCCATAGGAATGAACTGCTCTTTGGGACCTGTTCAGATGCTGGAGCGTGTTAAGGAATATGCTGAGTATTCCTCACTTCCCATAATTGTCAATCCAAATGCAGGGCTTCCCAAAAGTGTTGACGGAGCGACGGTTTTTGATGTTGATGCAGAAGAGTTTTCCGATGTGATGAAGGAAATTGCACAAATGGGTGCTTCCGTACTCGGCGGATGCTGCGGTACGACACCTGAGTATATTGAAAAAACCGTGCTCAAAACAAAGGCTTTACCCTTTGTACCGACAGAAAGCAAAAATTATACCTTTGTATCCTCCTATACCCATGCAGTCGAAATTTCTGATGACCCCGTTCTTATCGGTGAAAGAATAAATCCCACGGGAAAGAAACGCTTCAAGCAGGCTCTCAGAGAAAAGGATATAGCTTACATTGTGTCAGAGGGTATCACGCAGCAGGAAAAGGGTGTGCATATTCTTGATGTCAATGTGGGACTTCCCGAAATTGATGAGGACGAAATGCTTGTCTGCTGTGTGAAAAAGCTTCAGGAGGTTATTGACCTTCCCTTGCAGATTGATACCGTCAAGGCTTCATCAATGGAAAAGGCATTGCGCATTTATAACGGAAAGCCACTCGTTAATTCCGTAAACGGCAAGAAGGAGAGCATGGATTTGGTTCTGCCCCTTGTGAAAAAGTATGGCGGTGTCGTTATTGCTCTCACAATTGATGAATCGGGCATACCCGAAACTGCACAGGGCAGACTGGAAGTTGCACGGAAGATAGTGAATGAATGCAAAAACTACGGTATTGACAAAAAGGATATAATTGTTGACCCTCTTGCAATGGCAGTATCATCTGACGAAAAAAGCGGCAGGGTTACTCTTGATGCAGTGTCGCTTATCAGAGAGAAGCTTGGCGTGAAAACAAGTCTCGGTGTTTCAAACATATCCTTCGGGCTTCCCGAAAGAGCAAACGTAAATGCATATTTTCTTGCAATGGCGTTTGAAAGAGGTCTCAATTGTGCCATTATGAATCCCAACTCCCTTGAAATGATGCAAAGCTACCACACCTTCAGGGCGCTTAAGGGCTTTGACAAGGGCTGTATGAGCTACATTAATTTTGTATCAAGGGTTACCGTAAAAACAGATGAAGCAAATGCTTCACAGCTTCACAATGAACAAAATGAAAAAGACCTTCAGTATTATATAATCAAGGGTCTTAAGGATAAGGCATTTGAGACCGCAACAGAGCTTATTAAAAACGAAAGTCCCATGGATATAATAAATTCAAGGATTATTCCTGCCCTTGATACTGTGGGCAAAAGCTTTGAAGAAAAGACCATGTATCTGCCTCAGCTTTTAATGAGTGCTGAAGCGGCAGGCAGAGCCTTTGATGCGGTGAAGAGTGTAATAAGCAGGGAGAAAACCGAAGCCAAGGGAAAGGTGCTTATTGCAACGGTCAAGGGTGACATTCACGATATAGGCAAAAACATTGTCAGAGTACTTCTTGAAAATTACGGCTATACTGTGATTGACCTTGGCAAGGATGTTACGGCAGAGGAAATTGTGAAAAGGGCAAAGGAAGAGAAGGTTGGTCTTGTGGGGCTTTCTGCCCTTATGACAACCACTGTTGAAGCAATGGCTGAAACAATAAAGCTTATAAAAAAAGAGTGCCCCGGTGTTAAAACAATGGTTGGCGGTGCAGTTCTTACTCCCGAATATGCTCAGATGATAGATGCAGATTATTACGGCAAGGATGCAATGTCTGCCGTGAGAATTGCAGAAAAGACTGTGTAAGCTTTTTTGCGAATGGTTTAATTTTTAAGAAATTATAAAATTTCTTACACATATTGATTATTTACAGAAAAAGGTATAGAATTAAAATGTTAAAATAGTGTTAAAGGAGAGTTTAACAAATGAAGAGTCTTAAAAAAGCATTAAGCCTTGTTCTTTGCTTGCTTATGATTTTTTCTGCAACAGTTGTTTTTTCAGCTGCTGAGGGCGAAGCAAACACCTATGTTCCCGATTACGACAGAGAAACCCCTGTAATCGTTCTTCACGGTATCGGACAGAATGATACATATGTTCTTGACGAAGAGGGCAACAGAACCTATGACGAAACCGGTGATGAAATCACAGGTTGGCCTCTTGAACTCAATCTTAAGGGTGCACTTGCTGAAATTATCCCCAACCTTATCTATTCCATTTTCACAAGAAGAGACAGCGGTCTTTCTGATGCTATGAAGGACGGCGCAAGCAAGCTTTTCTTTGCAATTGAAAAGGATAACGAGGGTAACTATGTCAACGACATAGAGGTTCCCTGTTACTTTGCACCCGTTTCACAGATTCCCGAAGAAAAGCAGGAAATGTACTTCAACCGTATTCCCATTCAGGAATGTGCTGAAATCATCGGTGAAGACAACCTTTACTTCTTCGGCTATGACTCACTGGGTGATATTTCTGAAACCACCAAGAGACTTCATGAGTATGTTCTTGAGGTCCGCAGACAGACAGGCTCCGACAAGGTTAACCTTTGTCCCATCAGCCTTGGCGGTTCCGTTGCAGTGTCATATCTTGACATGTTCAAGCAGGATCACGAATATATCAACAGAATCGTATACATCGTTCCCGCAATTGACGGCTCCGAGCTTGTAGGCGACCTTGTAACAGGTAATGTGAGTGTATTCACTTCTGACGATGCACTTTATGAAGACCTTATGGTAAACCTTATGGGTGACACATGGACAACATACCTTGTCAACATGCTTCTTCGCATTCTTCCCTCAGATGTTCTCAAAAGTGCACTGAACGGACTTCTTGAAGGCGTTGTTGAAAATGTTGTTGTCAAGTCAACACAGCTCTGGGCAACATGTCCCACAGAGTATTACGCTGAAGCCAGAGCAAAGTGGCTCATGGATGATAAGTATGCATCAATCCGTGAAAAGGTTGACACCTTCATGCAGGCAAGAGCAAACTTTGAAGAAAACCAGAACGATATAATCGCAAAGGGCGGTCGTCTTTACAACATCGTATGCTACGACCTTCCCATGATGATTCCTCTCACAAAGGATTACAAGACCTCAAACACAGACTGTATCCTTCACGTTGAATCAACCTCAATGGGTGCAACCTTTGCAGACCTTGGCTCAACCCTCGGTGAAGACTACAAGGCAGTGGGCACATACTGTGACGACCCCGCGCATAACCACCTTTCACCCGACGGTATGGTCGATCCCACAACAGGTCTTCTTCCCTGCACAACATGGTATTTCAAGGGTCAGTCCCACGAAATGCTTCAGTATAACGATATCTGTCTCAAGCTCGGCACACAGCTTATGACAGACAGAAACATGATTGACGTTTACTCCAACCCTGTTGCATATCCTCAGTTTAACGGTTCAAGAATTACCCGTTACACTAACTGGAAGATGGAAGACTGGGCAGAAGCAGACAAGTCATCAATGTCAGCTCAGCAGATAGCTGAGGTTGAAGCAGCAATTGCTGAAATCAAGGCTATGGAGGAAGAAACTGTAATTGACACTGAAAAATGGAACGCAGCAGAGGAAGCTCTTGAGCAGGCTCTTGTCAATGCAGGCGTTCATCAGGCAGACGAGCCCTCATTCCTTGAAGGCTTTGCAACAAAGTTCTTCAAAGCAGCAAACAAGGCTGTGAACAAGGTTTGTGCAAAGTTTAATTATTAATTTAAATTTATCTCATAAGGGCGGAGCTTTCCGCCCTTGTTGTGTTTTGTGAGGCTTTATGAAATATTGCAATATAGCAGAAGGAAAATTTATAAACAGGCTTAACCGTTTTGTGGCTGAGGTTGAAATAAACGGAGAAAGGGTTTTGTGTCACGTTAAAAATACGGGACGCTGTAAGGAGCTTCTGAGGAAGGGTGCCACGGTTTTTCTTGAAAAAAGCGACAATGAAAACAGAAAATATAGGTATTCCCTTGTAACGGTGAAAAAGGGCGAAAGGCTCGTTAATATGGATTCTCAGGCACCTAACAAGGCTGTGTACGAGTGGCTGAAAAATGAGGAGTTCTTCAAAAACATAACTCTGCTGAAGCCTGAAAGCACCTTCGGTAAATCCCGTTTCGATTTTTATTTTGAATACGAAGGCAAAAAGGCTTATATGGAGGTAAAGGGAGTTACCCTTGAAAATGAGGGTGTTGTCTCTTTCCCTGATGCTCCCACAGAAAGAGGACTCAAGCATATCAATGAGCTCTGCGAGTGTGTAAAAGAGGGCTATGAAGCCTATATTATGTTTGTGGTTCAGATGAAGGATGTTCTTTATTTCACTCCCAACGAGAGCCACGACCCGAAGTTTTGCAGGGGACTCAGAAATGCACATGAAAAGGGAGTCAGGGTGATTTGCTTTGACTGCAGGGTAACGCAGCAGGAAATGAAGATTGAAAATGAAATTGTAATAAAACTTTAATTATAATTTTTTCACATTGAGAATTATAAATATTGCCAATAAATGAATTTTGTGTTATTATTAATAAAATCAGCAATTATTTTTGAAAGGTATCAGTTAATGAATTTAAGGAAACGACTGTTTTATATATTTACTGTGTTTGTTTTGGCTGTTATTTTCATCTTTCCGATTTCAGCTATGTCCATGCAGCAGACCGTCAATGAAATTATATCTGATAATGAGGGAAGAATCCTTTGTGTGTCACACAGAGGTGACACAGCTCTTTATCCCGAAAACTCACTTGAAGGCGTTCTTTCAGCAAGGGAAAAGGGAGCCGATATGGTAAGCGTGTGTGTTCAGAAAACTAAAGACGGTGTTTTCGTGCTTTGCGAAAGGGAATCTCTCGGGAATGTGTGCGATGCACCCTTTGACTGCGTCAGTGAGCTGACCTTTGATGAAACTCAGCAGTACAGCCTTTTTGACAACTGCGGAAGGCTTACGGAATATCGCATGGCTTCCCTTGAGAATCTTATTCAGAGCACTGATATAAATCTTTGCCTGATTCTTGACATCGACTGGGCAGACAGAGATGATATATATGAGCTTCTCGGTAATGAGGACGCTCTTGACAGGGCTTATCTCAGAGTAAAGGAAGATGCCCGCAAAATTTCCGGATGGGTTAAGGAAAAGAATGAAAAGGTCAATGTAATCGGGATTTATTCCGGGAATATTATTTTCAATTCAATTTCACATGTAAACACTCTTTCTGAAGCCGGCATGGAGCTTGTGCAGTATCAGTCAAAGAATTATTTCAATGTTATGTATGGCTCATGGACCTACAGTAACTTTTCGTCAGACGGTAAGGCAAGGGGAATTGCCCCCATGTATAACCCGGACCTTTGCGGTCAGAGAAGCGACAGTGAAAACGGCTGGAACGAGCTTATAAAAAAAGGCTTTACGGTTATAGAAACAAACAACACAGAGGCACTTGCTTCTTACATTGAAGAGAATACAGAATCAAAGGCAAGATTAAGTGAGCTTTATGAAAAAGCTAAGGGGATTGAAACTGAAAAGTATTCTCTCACCAGCAAGGAAAATCTTGCCGATGCAATTGAAAAAGCAGAGTCTGTTCTTAATGGCAGAGCAAAATCAACATCAGAAAACGAACAGGCATATTCTGAACTGCTTTTTTATCTGAATGAAATGAAAATTTCTTCGGGAGAAGAAACGGTAAAGGGAGCACTTAACATAACCGCAGGCAAGGTTGTTGCAGCAGTTCTTGTGGGAGCGGCAATTTTTGCAGCACAGGTTTTTGTTCAGAAGCTTCACAGAAAAAAGAGAAAATAAATTTAAAAGCATAAATTAAGGAGGAAATACAATTATGGAACTTATGGAAAAGCAGTGGCTTCCCAAGGTCGAAACACCTGAAGAAGCAAGAGTTAATTCAAAGGTTGTCAAGGCATTCCTTGACCGCTGTGAAGAGCTTGGCAAGCATGTTCACTCACTTCTTGTTATCCGTGATGACAAAATTGCCTGCGAGGTTTACAAGGAGCCCTTCGGACCCGAGCACAACCACATGATGTATTCGGTAAGCAAGTCCTTCACTTCAGCAGCAATCGGCTTTGCAGTTGAAGAGGGCTACATCAGTGTTGACACAAGATTTGTTGACATTTTCCCTGAAGCAAGGGGAGATAAGCCCGATGAATATCTTGAAATGATGACAGTTGAAGACCTTCTCACAATGCGCAGCGGTAAATCCGTAAGCATTTTCCTTGACAGAACCAAGGACCGTTGGTTCAAGGATATCATGAATTCACCCTGGGTTTCCGAGCCGGGAACAGAATTCCTTTATATCAGTGAAAACATGTATCTTCTGTGCTGTATTATTCATAAGGTTACAGGTATGTCCGTTATGGAATATCTGAAGCCCCGTCTTTTTGAGCCTCTCGGCTTTTCACATCCCTTCTGGGAAACCTGTCCCAGAGGTATTGAAGCAGGTGGTTGGGGACTTATGATAACAACTCAGGACCTTGCAAAGTTCACATATTGCTACAGCAAGGGCGGTGTGTTCAACGGTAAGCAGGTAATTCCGGCAAAGTGGGTTGAGGAATCTGTCAAGTATCATGCTGACAACAGCGTATCCAACCAGGACAGAGACTGTAAAAGAGGCTATGGCTATTGCTTCTGGAGAAATGACGGTTACGAAAACTCCTTCCGTGCTGACGGTATGTTCAGCCAGTTCGGTATTGTATTTGAAGACCTTGATGCCTGTGTAATTCTCACAGCAGGTGAAGTACACGAGCAGGGCATGCGTGATGTTCTGTGGGATTACTTCCCCAAGGCATTCCTTGAAGAGAACACAGAAGAAAGCGTAGAGTTTGGCCTTGCTGCTTTTGAAAGACTTCCCGAAAAGAACCGTTCAGCCCTTGAGCAGCGTCTTCACGGCAAAAGGATGAAGCTCAGCAAGCCCATCGCAGTAAACATTGCAGGCTATCCCACAAGTGTGGTACCTCTCACAGCACTTTTCATGGAAAGTGACAAGGCAGGTAACATTGACGATGTCAGCTTCAAGTTCTTTGACGACGAAGCTGTTATGACCTGGACAGAGGGTGATGAGGTTAACTCAGTAAAAATTGGTATGGACGGCGAATACCGTTGGGACAAGATTATTGTAGGACAGATTCCTTACAACACATGCTCAACAGGCTGCTGGAACACCGACAGCGAATTTGAAGTACATATCAGATGCATTGAAGCAGTTGCAGAAAGAATACTGAAATTCAAGTTCAACGGCGACAATGTTGTGATGCGTCCCTCATGCAATCCTCCCACAATGACAATGGCAGACACATTGAAGGAAACAGTCAAGGATGTTATCAAGCAGCCCGTTGTTCAGGCAGCGGTAAGCAAGGTGCTTCCGAAGCTTGCTCCCCTTATTGATGCTGTTCAGAGAGGAAAGATTAAGGATTAATAATCTCATTATCCTTATAAACGGAGGAAAACAATGATTTATAATATAGTATATATAGCAACAATCATTCTTGAATTCATCACTGTTTCGAGTTTTCTGAAGTATTACTGGCCGCAGAAATGTAAGCAGTCGATGCTGTTCAAAATGATTTCTGCAACGCTGTTTGTGCTGTGCGGTATCTGCGCCGTCAAAATCAGCGGTAATAACACACCCTATGCAGACCTTATCATCTGGGGCCTTGCCTTCGGTTGGTTGGGAGATTTGCTTCTTCACTGGTTGTCAGACAAAATGTGGATTTATGCTCTTGGCGTTGTAGCCTTCCTTACAGGTCATATTTTCTATATCATTGCAATTCAGAAGGCAATAATCACAACCTATCCTGCCACACACACCTTTGAGTGGTATGAGATTGTGTTTGTTGCAGTTGTGACAATAGCAGTAACCATACTTGCAATCTGTAAGGGCTTTTATAAGGACCGTGCAGGAATCACGGCAGGGCTCACAGCCTACGGAGTTATGCTGCTTGCAATGCTTGCAAAAACAGCGAGGTACGCAATCGGCGAGTGGGCATACGGCACAAACGACAACATGGTTGCAGTGTTCATAACAGTTCTTGGCGGTGGCATACTTTTTGCAATTTCCGACATACTTCTCGGATACATAATTATGTTCAAGGATAAAAAGAGGATTCTGAGAATCATCAACATTGTCACATACTTCGCAGCACAGATACTTCTTGCAAGCAGTATCCTTGTTGTAAGGTCTGCATATCCTCTTAACTGACTTAACAGCAGTGTACAGAGCTTAAAGCTCTGTACACTGATTTTTTAAATTTTTTTCAAAAAAGGTATTGACAACAGCATTGGTGATGTGTATAATATCTCTTGTTCGTTGCGGAATTGTGTAAGGGTAGCACAGCAGACTCTGACTCTGTTTGTCTGGGTTCGAATCCTAGTTCCGCAGCCAAAAAACCTCGTTCAAAGAACGAGGTTTTTTCATTTATGTCCGCAGGACATAACTTCGTTACGAGCAAAGCGAGTACTTCATTTGACAGTTTGCTGTCAACTTCATTGTCCGAAAAGCGGACATAAACGAATGAAGTTGCCTTAGGGCAAATGAAGTGCTGACGCAATGAAGTGTGCCTAACGGCACAATGAAGTTGCCCTTCGGGCAAACGGAATTGACTTTTGACGTTTTTTGTTATACAATGGGCTCAGGTGATGTTATGAAAGAAGATAAGCTTGGCAGTCTATCAATGGAGTTGTCTGTTGATGTTTTGAATCTTTGTAAAAAACTCAAAAAAGAAAAAGAAACAGTTATTTCTAATCAGATTGGCAGAAGTGCACCAAGTATATGTGCAAACATAGCTGAAAGTAAATATGCTCACGGTAGAGCTGATTTTATTGCAAAATTGCAGATAGCTTTAAAAGAAGCAAACGAAACAGGAAAATGGTTAGAAATGTTATATAAAACAGAATGTATAGATTTAGCGGAGTATAAAAAACTTGACAGGTTATGTTCAACAATACGAGTGTTGCTTATAAAGTCAATAAACACCGCCAAAGCAAATCAAAAATAACTCCCCACTCACCGCAAACACAACCGGGTCAGAAGACCCGGCTTTTATTTTTTTCATCCGCAAGCATTTCACCGTCGTGCTACAATATTACATTTTTTGTCTTATTTTTCCTTTTATTCTTTTTTAGTATTGAAAAATTTTGAACAAAGTATTATAATCTATTATGTATAATTGCCGATATTATAAGTATCGGTTGAGTTTGCCCGTGGAATAGAGTGTTTGCCGGAATGAACACAAGGAGGTCAGATGTGTCCGGCACTCATTTAATCCTGACGGCAAAAAAATACGGAACAAAACCAAAGGGCGTTTCACCTTTGGGTCAGGAGGGTTCCTGACGAAACACATCTTATAAGGAGATGATATCAAAAATGAAAAAAACATATTTCAAAAAATCGATGTCAGTATTTTTGGCATGCCTCATGATTTTGTCATGCTGGGTATGGGTACCCGGTGAACATAATCATGCTGAGGCTGTTTCAGGCACTGTTTACGGCATTCCCGCTATTAACAAGGCTCATTATCAGTCAGGCACAACTAATGCCTATGGCACACCTGTATTCGACGGCACCTTAGACCGTTGGTTCGAGTGGAAGAACGGTAACGATTGGACCAGAGTTTATTATCCTTCAGAGATTTATCTTGATAAGACAGAATCCTTGGAAGGAGCCGGTTATTACTTTAATGTTAACTGGGCTTTTGGCAATTCTGCATCCTACAGAATTCTTTTAGGTGCCAATGTCTGGGGTGATAATGCTGCTTTTTATTCATACGGCGATGGCAGAGTTATGACTATGAATAATATCTTCTCAAACTATGCTGTCGATGCAAGTACGCCTACAGGTATGGGAACCGGAGCCGACTCAGGTGTATACGGCAGAACAAATTCAAATACCAGCTATGACCTCAGAATTGTAGGTTACGGTTATGATGGTCAGGGCACGGATGGATTCGATAATGGCGGTGTTCGTCACGATAAGTATGTTTTGTTCAGATCTAACTCCACAAATCCCAGATGGGCGACTATTTATCTGAAAGGTAATCCAAACGAAAGTTATATAGGCAAAAGAACCGAATATAATACATCAGGCGGCAGCTACGACTTATACGGCTTTGCACAGCGGTATAACAGTGGTTGGAAAGTACATGACGACGGCACTGCTCAGTTTAAATCAAAGGGTTCGTCTTCTTCATATATGGAAGGTGAATGGATTGAAATGCAGTGGTTTGTCACCATCTATGACAAGCAGGCTCTTAACAATGCTATAACAAAATCAAACAGTATTTACAGCCAGAATGAAGCTTATGCAAACTATATCACTACCGGTCTTGATAATTATATGACACAGCATCAGGCAGCTCCCGTTCTTCTTAAAACAAGAGCAACAAACCAGACCGCACTTGACAGTCAGACAACTGCTCTCGAAAATGCTGCCGAAGCACTCAGATTCGCTGCTTCCAACGCAGAGCTTCTTACAGCAATCAGCCAGGCAGAAGCTATCCTTAATTCCAATGCCTACACAAAAGCAACAAAGGATGCTGTAAGAGTTGCATATAACAACGCCGTTAACAGCTCCTATTATAACGGTGTTACAAGCTATTCAATGGATTTTTCTGACAGTAGCACATGGAATGCAGGTCAGAAGGCTGACAACGATCAGAAGGCCATTGACAATCTCACAAGTGCTCTTAATACTGCAATTGCAGCTGCAACAAACAGAAAGTTTGATGTTACATATGAAAATATGTTCTTCTTCACTGATTGGGCTGAATCCGCATCTTCTATTCTCGGCACTCCCTTGAAGGGAACAATGACCTATGACGTAAATGCAGGTACAATTACCATCAATAATAACGGTGCTAATACACAGGCTAACCCCAACGACCATTATACAAGCCACGGCTTCGGCAACGGTCATTACAATATGACACTTGTTCCCGGTGAAACCTATACCTTTGAATACACAACAAGCGGCGGTACAGGTGACCAGGTACATATCTTCTTCTATGACGACAACGGCAATGCTGTTGCAAACAAAGCAAACAGCGGAAATCCTTTTGCTCATGCATACGGTACCGGTAACGGAACGCATACGATCTCCTTTACCGCACCTGAAAATGCAACAAAGGCATCCTTCCGTTTCGGCTCGACCGTTCTCGGTGACAGCATAACCTTCTCAAACATCTATATGTATTCACACACAAGAGGAGACTATGCTCATATTGCAGACTGGACAAGCAGACCGAACAGAACTGTATTTGATTATAACGAGGCTCTCGGCAGTGTTACTCTCGACGTTCCCGTAAGACCCGGCTACACCTTCAACGGCTGGTGGGTTGATTCTATCAATGCAAACGGAACAAAGGACGAGGGCGAACAGGTAACAGACGGTGACGGTAATGTAGTTGATACCCTTCAGAACTTTGGTATTGCTCAGAACTGGGTGCTTTATTCGGAATGGACCGTAAACAAATACACCGTAACCTGGGAAAACGAGGACGGAACGGTTCTTGAAACCGATACCGATGTAGAATACGGCACAACACCCACTTATGACGGTGAAACACCCACAAAGCCCGCCGATGCACAGTATACTTATACATTCAAGGGTTGGTCACCTGAGGTTACTGAGGTGACAGGTGATGTGACATATACCGCAGTTTATGAAAAAACTCAGAACAGCTTCACCGTAACATGGAAGTTTGCAGACGGCACAGAAACAACAGAAAGCTATGCTTACGGAGCAACACCCACAGCTCCTGCTAACACAGCAAGCTATAACGATGCAAACGGTCACCATACATACTCATGGCCTGCACTTTCAGCAGTAACAGGTAATATTACCTACGAGGAAACTCTTTTCACCGCAGGACATACCCCCGGTGCAGCGGCAACCTGTCAGGCTCCTCAGACCTGTACAGTCTGCGGCGTTGTACTTGCAGAAAAGCTCGCTCACACCGAGGAGATTATTCCTGCTGTTCCTGCAACCTGTACAACTCCCGGTAAGACAGAAGGTAAGAAGTGTTCAATCTGCGGTGAAATTCTTGTCGCTCAGCAGGATACAGAGCTTGCCGCTCACACCGAAGTTGAAATTCCTGCAGAACCCGCAACCTGTACCAAGACAGGTCTCACAGCAGGTAAGAAGTGTTCAGTCTGCGGCACTG
Organism: Acutalibacteraceae bacterium; assembly: GCA_045604105.1. Taxonomy (GTDB): domain Bacteria; phylum Bacillota; class Clostridia; order Oscillospirales; family Acutalibacteraceae; genus UBA6857. Next base: position 24,651 of record JAZUNJ010000024.1, read on the forward strand.
TTACAGTTGCACAGACAGAAACACCGATGCTCGACCATGTAATGGGCGACTGGAGTGAAACAAAGGCTCCCACATGTATCACCGCAGGTGAAAAGACAAGAAAGTGTGCAAACTGTGCTTATACCGAAACAGAAGCTGTTGCTGCAACAGGTGTGCATGTTTACGGTGAATGGACAAATTACACTGCAACAGAACATTCAGGTAAGTGTACAAACGATCCCGCTTGTACTGCAACCACAACAGAAGCACATACAAAGAGCGATACAGTAAGAGCATCTGATGCAACATATCATCAGTATAAGTGTGAAAAGTGTGATGCTTACGGTGCACTTCTCAACGGTGTATTTAATACATCTATGAAAGAAGAATGCTATATTGTAGCTGACACAACCTTCACACAGATTGAAGGTAATGCAGTTTCACATACCGAAACCTGTAAGTGCGGTAATGTGAAAACTGATGCTCACTCATACGGACCTTGGGCAGCAGACCCCGAAAACAAAGCAGATGCCAACGGCAATATGTCACGCACATGTACAGAGTGTAATTATAAAGAAACAACAACCTGTACTTATACTAAGACAGATGACTATGTTGCTCCCACATGTACACAGGACGGTCACCAGGGCTGGAAATGTAAAGACTGTGGCAACGGCTACACAGAAATTCTCAAAGCAATCGACCACGAATGGGATGAAGGTGTTGTAACAACAGCTGCAACATGTTCAAAGGAAGGTGTTAAGACCTTCACCTGCAAGAATGACAACAGCCATACAAAGACAGAAGCCGTAGCAATCGATGAGAACGCTCATAAGTACGGCGATTGGACCGAGACAAAGGCTCCCACCTGCTCAGCAGCAGGTGAAAAGCAGAGAGTCTGCGAATATGATGCTACTCACGTTGATACAGAAACTGTAGCTATTGATGAGAACGCTCATAAGTACGGCGATTGGACCGAGACAAAGGCTCCCACCTGTATGGCAGAAGGAGAAAAGCAGAGAGTCTGCGAATATGATGCTACTCACGTTGATACAGAAACTGTAGCTATTGATGAGAACGCTCATAAGTACGGCGATTGGACCGAGACAAAGGCACCTACCTGTATGGCAGAAGGTGAAAAGGAAAGAGTCTGTGAATATAACGAAGCTCACGTTGAAACAGGTTCAGTAGCAATTGATGAAACTGCTCACAGCTGGAATGCTGCAACCTACACATGGACTGAAACTGAAGACACATGGACATGTACAGCTGAAAGAGTATGTAAGCACAACGGTGAGCATACTGAATCAGCAGAAGCTACAATGGTAACATCAGCTGTTAAGACTCCTGCAACATGTGAAGGCGTTGGCACAACAACCTACACTGCAACCTTCACTGCAGATTGGGCAACAGAACAGACCCACGACGTTGACGATATCGCAGCTACCGGTCATAACTATTCAGTAGAAATTACCGCACGTCCCGAGCTCGTTGACGGCACATGGACAAATGGTACATATACCTATACCTGTAAGAACGACGCAAGTCACACATATACAGACGATGCATCAAGAGCAGATTATACTGCATTTGATGAAGCCGTTGAAGCACTTAATGAGCTTCTGACAAACGAAAAGCTTACAGACGAAGGCAAGACATCTGTTAACGGTGCTCTCAGCAAGGCAGAAGCACTTGCTAAAAACCTTGTAACTGTTGAGCAGCCTCAGATTGATGAGCTTGTAACAGAGCTTAACAGAATTAAGGCAGCCGCAGAACAGATTATTGCTAACTCAGGCAAGGCTCAGCCCGTAACAGAAGCTATTTCAGGTCTTAAGGTTCAGTTCCTTGAAGCGGACGACATCGTAGCAATTGAAAGCCTTCAGCTTAACGCAGACGGTGGCTTTGACCCTGCAAGACTCAGACTTACAAACAACAACAAGACTCTTCCCATCACAGTTACAGGTGTAACTGCTAATAAGGCAAACATTGAGTCTGTTGGTGAAAATGGTGCTGTAATTGACATTGACGGAGCATTAGACCTTGACATTACTTCTCCTGACGATTTCAGTGAAACAGGTGTTATCACTTATACCATTACTTATAAGATAGGCAGTGAAGATGAAGGCTTCCTTAAGGATGAAAACGGTGAAGCTGTTGAATTCACCACCTATGCATACATTTATGTCAAGGGTGCAGCATATGAACCGTATCATTATGTGATTGAAAAGCCGGGTATGTTCTGGCAGACATCAAGAAGCAAGTGGAATCATTATGTAGAAGCAACTAACTATGGTGATTTCGGACTTATAAGCTATAACACTGCAAGCAAGTTTAGTGACAAGCTTGAAAGTGGTACTAAGTGGTATAGCTTCGGAACAGCTCACGATACATATGACTTCGACGAAGACGGTTGTCAAGCCGGTTGTAAGAACGGTGATTATGCTGAAGGCGACGGACACGCAGCAACCTATAGCTACTATGTTGATACCAGTCTTGCACCTACATGGGAAGCAGCAGGTTTCAGATTAAGAATTAAAGAATCAACCGATTCAGTTTATGAAAATGCTCCTCTTAAATCTATAAGAGTTGCCAATGATCAGGCATTCCTTGACGGAATCAAAGGTGATGATAAAACATTTACCCTTACATTTAATCCGTCAGCTACCGGTACTCAGGGTATGACATGGTCTATCACTTCAACAGGAACTCTTGAGGTTGCAACTTATGCAAACCCCAACCAGGCAGATATACTTTTTGGTGAGCATAAGGCAGACGGTACATTCAGTGAAAATACAGTTTATGCTAATTTAACCGGAGAAATTCCTTCAGGTGTAAACGAAGCAAAGTTTATGCTTTCACCCAGATTAGAGTTCAATGGTACTCAGGCTGCTGAATCTGTTACAATGACAACTCATATCTGGCTCACTTCCTACGATAAGGGTGCACTCAGAGAAGCAGTTAACGCAGCAGAGCTTGCAGCTTACAACCCCAATTACTATGATGCTGACACTTTTGAAGCTTATCAGACAGCTCTCATGGCAGCTAAGGAAGTACTCGGTAAGGCCGAAACAACTCAGGCTGATGTTGATGAAGCAACAACAAAGCTTTCAGATGCAGTTGAGAACCTTGACAGAGCAGAGTATGTTCTCACTCTCACTCACAGCATCCGTGAAAGTGCTGATAAGAACAGTGAAGCAAGCACAAAGACTGAATATTATCTTCTTGCAAAAGACAGCACCTTCACAGCTCCTTATGATGCAGTAATCGAAGGTGATACAATCAATAAGTATGATGCTGCTGAAACTCTCACAATTGAGGGCACAACAGAGCATACATATAATTATTGGTTCATCGATTTCTCAGATATTCAGGATGCTCTTGATGACGCAAAAGATATTCTTGATAAGGACCCCTGGTGTTATACTGAGGCATACAGAACTGCACTTCAGGCAGCAAGAGACGACCTTGCAGCTGTTGACCAGGAAAAGGGTACAGCCACACCTGAGCTTCAGAGTGAAGTTGACGCTCTTGTAGCTGCAGTAAATGACCTCGTAGCTGACGAGGCTGATGAGGCAAATCACGAACATGTCAAGGGTGAGCTTATAACAGATAAGGATCCCACATGTACTGAAGCAGGTTCAGGCCATTACAATTGTATCCATTGTGCCGTTAAGGTAGAAGATGCAGTAATTGATGCACTTGGCCATAACTTCGGTGAAACAGTTGCTTATAAGGCAGCAACCTGTAAGGCAGAAGGTAACGAAGCATACAAGGAATGCGGAAGATGTAATAAGTTCTTTGCAGCTGATGCAAAGGAAGATTCAACTGATGCAAAAGACAGCGCAGAAGCATTCAAGATTGACATTGATCCTGAAGCTCACGACTGGGATGAAGGCAAAGTTACTAAGGATCCCACCTGCACAGAAAAGGGCGTAAAGACCTTCACCTGTAAGCATGACGCTTCACATACCAAGGCAGAAGACATTGATGCTCTTAACCATATCGACGAAGACAACAACGGTTATTGTGACCGTGAAGACTGTAAAGAACTCATCTGTGACCACGTAGGTCAGGATACAGTTCTTAAGGATGATAAGGCAGCAACCTGCCTTGAAGACGGTTACACCGGCGACAAGCATTGTGCAAAGTGTGATGTAATTGTTGAATACGGTGAAACAATCGGTAAGCTTGGTCATGATTGGAAGGCTACAACATACAACTTTGCAGAAGACGGCAGCGCTTGTACAGCTGAAAGAGTATGTAAGAGAACTGATTGCGGTGCAAAGGAAACAGCAACAGCAACAATCACATCAGAAGAAAAGACACCTGCAACATGTACAGAAGACGGTTGGACAACATACACAGCAACCTTCGAAGAAGCATGGGCAGATGAACAGATTCTCGATGTACAGGATATCGCAGCTCTCGACCACACATGGACAGTATCATATGATTTTGCAGCAGACGGCAGCGCTTGTACAGCAACAAGAACCTGTGGCAGAGATGCAAGCCATACAGAAACTGCAGAAGCAAAGGAAATCACATCAGCAGTCAAGACACCTGCAACATGTACAGTAGACGGTTGGACAACATACACAGCAACCTTCGAAGAAGCATGGGCAGCTGAACAGACTCTCGATGTACAGGATATCGCAGCTCTCGACCATGACTGGGACGAAACTAAGAGTGAAGATAATCTTACCCGTCCCACACTCGTTGACGGTGAATGGACAGACGGTTACTACACCTTCAAATGTAAGAACGATGCTTCACATACAAAGAAGGAAGCTGTAAAGAGAGCTGACTATGGTGCTTACGATTCAGCAGTGAAGAACCTTGAAGAACTTCTTAAGACTGATATCACTGACGAAGCAAAGGATACAATTGAAAAAGCTCTAGAAGACAACAAGATTGCTGATAATCTCATCAAAACAGAGCAGGAAACTGTAAATGATGCAGCAGCAGCCCTTGAACAGGTATTCAAAGATAATGCAGGCGCACTCAAGACTTATACAGTAAATTTCGTAGTTGAAGGCAAAACAGTCAAGACTGAAACTGTTATCAGCGGTAATGCTGCAACAGCTCCTGCAGATCCCACAAAGGCATATGATGATACTTATCATTATATTTTTGCAGGTTGGGATGAGGCATTCACAAGTGTTACATCAGACCTTACAGTAACAGCTGTATTCACAGAAGTTACTCATACAATGGGTGACTGGGACGTAACTGCTAAGGCAAGCTGTACTGAAGACGGTTCAAAGAGACAGGATTGCTCAGCTTGTGACCACTTTGTAACAGAAGTAATTGCTAAGAGAGACCACGTATATGTAGATAACGGTGTTCAGACTGCAGCAACATGTACATCAGAAGGTGTAATGAACACAATCTGTTCAAATGTTGCAACAGAAACACACGAAGCATGTACACACGAATCAACAAGAGTAATTCCCGTTGATCCCGATGCTCATAAGTGGGAAACAGAGTATACAGTAGATAAGAAGGCATCCTGCGACGCAGCCGGAAGCAAGTCATATCACTGTGAATACTGTGACACAATCAATACAGAATCTGTAGTAGTAATTGCAAAGAGAGAACACAATCTTATTGATACCGGTGTTGCAACAGCAGCAACCTGCTCAGCAACAGGTATCATGAACCAGAGATGTGACTATACTGGTTCAGATGAATACGAAGCATGTACTTACACAACAACAAGAGTAATTCCTAAGGATGCAAACGCTCATAACTGGGCAGAAGCAACATACGACTTTGCAGCAGACGGAAAGTCATGCTCAGCTGAGAGAGTATGTACCTACGATGCAGCACATATTGAAACTGCAGCAGCAAAGGAAATCACTTCAGTTGTTAAGACAGCAGCAACATGTACAGTAGACGGTTGGACAACATACACAGCAACCTTCGCAGAAGCATGGGCAGAAAAGCAGACACTTGATGTACAGGATCTTAAGGCTCCCGGTCACACATGGGGCAAACCCGTGCTCACAACAGCTCCCACAGCAGATGCTAAGGGTGTATACACAGAAACCTGTACTGTTTGCGGTGCAACTCAGACTACAGAGGTTGGCCTTGCAGAGTACAGCAAGCTTGACACAGTAGTAGATAAGCTTGAAGAACTTCTCAATACTGATAATCTCACAGATGAAGCAAAGAAGGACATCGAAGATGCCCTTGCAGATGCAGAGGCTCTCGACAAGAACCTTCCCGCTGATGCAACAACAGCTGACGGTAAGGTTATCGAAGGTGGTCAGGACACAATTGATGCTCTTGTGAATGAGCTCGAAAATGTAGTTACTGACACAAATGCAGATATCGCTGACGGTTCAGCACTCAATCCCGACTATGGGGCATGGGAAGAAGCTGAAACAGCTTACGATGCACTCGACAAGACAAACGTTAAGGACGAAATTATCACTGAAGTGAATAATCTCAAGTCTGAAATCGCTGAAAAGCAGTCTGACGATACTCTTACTCAGGCAACTGCAACACAGGCTCAGATCAACGAAGCAGCAACAAGACTTAACGAAATCATCGCAGGCATCGAAGACGGTTCACTCAGAGATCCCGAATATTCAGCTGTAGAAGACAAGATTGACGAAGCAAAGGGTAATGATAACCTTAACAAGGATGCTCAGGATAAGATTGACGCAATAGAAGATGCTCTTGAAAAGATCCAGGGCAAGACCGAACCAGAAGCAAATGCTAAGGATGATCAGGATGATGTTAACGCACTCGAAGATCAGCTTGACGAAATTCTTGCAGGCATCAAAGATAACTCACTTGTGAAGCCCGATTACAATGATGCTGAAAACGCAATCGCAAATGCTGAAAAGATTGATACTCTTACTGATGATGAAATAGCTAAGCTTGACGAATTGAAGGCAGACCTTGCCAAAATCAAGAACGATCCCACTTCAAACAAGAAGGACGATCAGGCTGCAGTTGATGCAATCAAGGAAGCAGCACAGGCAATTGTTAACAAGTATGCAAACTGTGAAGCAGGTAACCATGCAGAAACAAGTGCAGTTACAACCAAGGCAACATGTTATGCAGATGGTGTAAGAACATACACATGTACAATTTGCGGTTACACAAGAACAGAAACAATCGCAAAGAGAGAGCAGCATAACATTGTTGATACAACAGTTGCAAAGGCAGCTACATGCTCAGCAACCGGTACTATGAACCAGAAGTGTGACCATGGCGAAACTGAAGAATATGCAGCATGTGATTACACAACAACAAGAGAAATTCCTGTTAATCCGGATAACCATGTAACCACAACAGATCATGTTCAGCAGGATGCAACATGTGCAGATGTAGGCTACACAGCAGGTACATACTGTGAAGATTGTAAGAAGTGGATTTCCGGTCATGAAGAAATTTCAATTGTTGACCACAAGTACGAAACATATGTAGGCAACGATGATGCAACATGTCAGAAGAACGAAACTGAAACAGCAGAATGCGTATTCGGTTGCGGTGAAACTGACACAAGAGAAATTGCAGATTCAACAGTTGACCATAACTGGTCTGCATGGACATACTCAAACGGTTCATGTGCTGAAAACAACGGACTTGTAATTTACAAGCGTTATTGCTTGTTCGGTTGCGGCACAGAAGAAACCGATGAAAGAACATCCACACAGCACGTATGTCCCGTAGATGAAAACGGTGACTTCATCTTCGCAAGCTATGCAGCACCCACCTGTACTCAGGACGGTATGTATACCTACAACTGTGAGGTCTGCGGACAGGAAGGCAGAATCACAGCAGAGGATGACGAAACACTCAAATCCTTCGGACATAAGTGGATTGTTTCAGCTGACACAGACGAAGAAGGTTGGATTGTAACAAATGAGCCCACATGCTTCAGAAACGGCCACAAGTACAGAGTCTGTGCTAACGATTGCCGTACCTCATGCGGACTTGATGCTAACAGCCAGCAGCATGCTGAAATTCCTGCAACAGGCCATGAAGGTAACTGGGTAACAGTTCCTGCTAAGGAAGCAACATGCACACAGTCAGGACACAGCGAATACATCTACTGTGCAGTTTGCGGCTTTGAACAGGGCAAGACTGTAATTGAAGCACTTGGCCATAAGGACGAAAATGATGACGGCACATGTGATGAATGTAAGCATAACATTGATTCTTCAAGCAGATGCGGCTGTATCTGCCATAAGGATCACTGGTTCATGAGATTCATCTACAAGATCATCAGATTCTTCTGGAAGCTGTTCAAAATCAGCAAGACCTGTGATTGCGGAGCAGTTCACTATTAAGTGAAATGAGCCATGCGAAAATAATCGGTGGCTTATCCGCTGACGGTTAATCAAAAAAATCCCGTAATACGCGAGTATTACGGGATTTTTAATTTAGCTGTAAACTTTGCTTCTATATCTTCAAAAAGCTTTAAAAGCGGTGAATTTTTTAATTTTTGAGGTGCTCAGATTTCAGTTTACGGTATTTTCCTTGTTTATACAGCCCCTTGCAAAGCTTCTTGCATTTTCAAGGGTTGTTTTGCTGATTGATTCAAGTGCTTCTGCCGTAAGGAAGCCCTGGTGTGAGGTAATAATTACATTTGGGAAGGAAAGCAGACGTGCGGTTATTGAGCTTTCAAGAATGTCATCCTCACGGTTTTCAAAAACGTTTTCGGTTTCCTCCTCATAAACATCAAGACCCACACCTGCAAATTTATACTGACGTATGCCCTTGATAAGGTCCTCTGAGCTGATAAGAGCGCCTCTTGAGGTGTTTACAAGAATAACGCCGTCCTTCATTTTTTCAATGGCTTCAAGGTCAATTATGTGATAGGTGTCCTTGGTGAGTGGACAGTGAAGAGAAATCAGGTCGCTTCTTCTGAAAAGCTCAGGCAGGTCAACATATTCAACAAAGGGGAGATTCTCATTTTTGTGTCTGTCAAAGGCAATTACCTTCATTCCGATGCCGTGGCAGTTTTCAGCCATAGCAGCACCAATACGGCCCGTACCGATAATTCCTGCAGTTTTACCGCGGAAATTAAAGCCTGTGAGACCGACAAGGCTGAAGTTGTTTTCACGCACCTTGATGTAGGATTTGTGAATATGTCTGTTTGCTGCAAAGGCTAATGCAAGGGCATGCTCTGCAACGGCCTCAGGTGAATATGCAGGCACATGCATAACGGTAATATTGTGCTCCTTTGCCTTTTCAAGGTCAACGTTGTTGTAGCCTGCACAGCGCAGCAGAATAAGCTTCACACCGTACTGAGCCAGCTTTTCAACAATATTTCCGTTAACATCGGAAGCCACAAACACACAAACAGCGTCATAGCCCTTTGCAAGGTCAACGGTACGGTGAGAAATATCAGTTTTAAGAAAGTCAACGGTTACGTCACTGAATTCGGGCATAATTTTTTCAAAGGATTCTCTGTCATAGGGCTTGGTATCGTAAAAAAGTATTTTCATGGTATTTTTCCTCCTTAAACTATTATTAGCTTATGCTTATAAGAAAATACCGTTCTGAACTGTAAGAACGGTATTTTCTGATTATTCAACTTTGTTTTTTATTGCTTTATAATCAGTCCCATTCACAGCCGGTTACTGTGTCAAGGTTAATACCCTTTGTGTCATGTGTATTTTTAATAAGTGCAAAAAGAGTTATTGCAAAGCTCGGCACAAGAAGGCAAAGTGAAACAGCGGTGATTGAAGCGTTACCGAAAATCATTGTAATCGGCACATAAATCAGATAGGCAAGTGCATATCCCACAAAGCCGACAACGGTCTGAGCTGATGAAGCTGAGGAGCGCAGATTGGTGGGTGCAGACTCACTTGCCATCATAATCAGCACATCGTTTGTGGAGTAGTAGCTTCCTACGAAGGCACCGCAAAGCAGACCTACTATGTAAGGGTTGAAGTTTGTTTTTGCACCGAGAGTAAATGCAATAAAGCACACAAGACAGTTTGCTGCAACTGTGATAGCAGCAGCCTTTCTGCCCTTAAGGTCAGAAACAAAGCCCATAATGAGCTGTGCAACAGCTGAGCCGATGGGGAAAAGAATAAGTGCCTGAGTAACCTCGTTAATGCTTACAAGGTTCAGGAATTCAGCATCTATTCCGCCGTGAACGCTTTGTGCGTAGCCGTAGGTGATAATTGTCTGATAGTCAAGGCTGCCGATAACACCGATGCCTGCAAGGGCAAAACAGATAAATACCCAACGCAGCTGCTTGTGCTTCATGCCGAATTTAAGAGCTGCAATAAGTCCGCCCTGGGCGTTTTCTGCCTTCTTCTGTTCCTGCTCTGCCTTCAGCTCTTCCTCTGTCATGCGAAGGTAACGAAGACGTGAAGAAATGAAAGCGTCTGTTTCTCTTGCGCAAAGAAGAGCAATGAGGCTTACTGCAATGCCAACAAATGCGGGAATCATATAAACGTTGCGCCATTCACCTGCACTGTGCATAAGAAGGCGGCGGAGAATCGGTACCAGCATAACTGCCATGTTGGCGAAGAATTTTATAACTGAATATGTAATGGCACGTTTTTTTTGCGGTGACGATTCCATAATGAAAACAACATGCATATCATGAGGAATGAAGAACATAATCAGACAAGCGCCGATAACATACATAAACACATTCTGTGAAAGGAATATAACGAACATGGCAATGCTCATTCCGAAGGTGTTTGCAATAAGGAATACCTTTCTGCCGAAGCGGTCTGCAAGAGGTCTGTAAAGAAGACCTAAAACCTGGAAGGGGACTGCAACAACCTGCAGAAGGTTGAGAATTGTAACAGAGCTTTCACTCTGAAACAGGTCGTTTGCAATTTCCGTTTTCATAAGTGTACCGATTTGTGATGCAATTTCATCAACTGCATAAATGAGAGCGATAATCAGCACAAGATACCAGAAGTAGGTGTTGCTTTTTGGTCTTGCCTGCTGCTTTTCCCAATATCTGATTTCTTTTTCCTTTTTCTGCTGCAGCTTCAGCTGCTTTTCGGGGGTCAGAGACTTTGTTTTCATGTTCTTTCTCCTTTTTTATTTTTCGAAGGGATATTTAAGCTGCATCTGCTCACGGCAGGAATCCATAATTCTCATGCATTGCAGTGTGCTTTCAAAGGGAACGTAATCGGATTGAAGCTTACCCTCTCTTATTTCTTTTGCCACACGGTCAAACTCATTAAGATATGTGGTTTTGCCGAAGAAGAGCTTGTTTCCCTTTTTGCTTTTGAGAATCGCAACGGGGGCCACATGGAAAAGGGGAAGAATGATTTTTCCCTCAGTGCCCGTTATTTCAAAGCTTTCCTTAAAATACTCAAAGGAAATATAGCTTTCGCATTTCATGCTGCCGTAATGAAGAGTAATTTTTTCATAAATGTCAATGCCGTCTTCGACTTTACCCTCGCAGATTGTTTTATCGGGAACACCGAAAATGTTATAGCAGTATGTAATGGGATAAATACCGATGTCAAGCAGTGCGCCTCCTGCGGTATAGGGGTCACGGACACGGGAATCAGCCTTCTTTTTGAGTCCGGGGAAGGCATGGTGTATTTTTACCTTTTGCACTTTACCTATTCTTCCTGACTGTACCCAGCTTTTAACTGTGATTGACACATCGGAAAACCAGCTCCACATAGCCTCGGCAAAGTATGTGCCGTTTTCCCTTGCTGCTTCAATGATAGCTTCAACATCCTTTGCACAAATGCCTACAGGCTTTTCGCAAAGAACGGGCTTTCCCATTTTCAGAGCCATAAGGGCGTACTCAACATGTGAGGTGTGGGGAGTTGCAATATACACTGCGTCAACACCCTCAAGGCTTATTGCTTCTTCGGCTGTTTTTGTCGCTGTTGCACCGAATTTTGAAGCAAAGGCCTGTGCCTTTTCATAATTTCTCGAATAAACGGAAGCAATTTTGTGCTCGCCCTTGAGAATGCTTTTTGCAGTCTTGTCCGCAATGCTTCCGCAGCCGATAAATGCCCATCTGAATTCTGCCATATTCATGTCTCCTTTTCAGGATTAATCTATAGAATAATTCTATCTCAGAACAAGATATATGTCAATACAAATAGATGCAAAATACCTATTGACTTTACGATGATAAAGTGGTAATATATTAAAGCATTAAATTACGAGGTGTAAAAACATGAAAAAATTACATTGTGAATCTGTTGACAGACTTTTTCAGTCAATACTTAATTTAAAAACAATTGATGAGTGCTATGACTATTTTGAGGACCTTTGCACAATAAAGGAAATTGAAGACATGTCACAGCGTCTTGATACTGCAATTCTTCTTGCTGAAGGCCTCAGCTATCAGAAAATTACGGAGAAGGTTGCTGTCAGCACAGCCACCATTGGAAGAGTCAGCAAGTGCCTGAATTACGGCAGCGGAGGTTATCGCATGGCAATTGACAGACTCGGGGATACGGAGGAGACAGAATGAATTTCAATGAGTTTTCACAGTCATTTTCTGAAAAAGTAATCTTTTCACTTCGTTTTCTTTTCGGAAAATACGGATATAAGCAATATAAAATGAGTAAGTTTGAGGAATATGACCTTTATGCCCGCAATAAGGACTTCCTCATTTCAGACGGGGTTATAACCTTCACAGACACAAACGGAAAGCTCATGGCATTAAAGCCCGACGTTACACTTTCAATAATAAAAAACGGCAAGGATGAGCCGGATAAGCTTCAGAAGGTATATTATAACGAAAACGTCTACCGCACTGCAAAGGGCGGCGGTGCCTTCAAGGAAATTATGCAGGTGGGTCTTGAGTGCATCGGCAGAATTGATAATTATAACATCGCGGAGGTCATTTCTCTTGCCTGTCAGAGCCTTAAAATCATCTCTGAAAACAGTGTGCTTGACCTTTCACATTCAGGCTTTGTTTCAGGAGTGATTGACGGCTTCGGAATTGCAGACGAAAACAAAGGTAAGGTGCTTAAGTGCATTTCTGAAAAGAATATACACGAGCTTGAAAGCATATGCAAATCTGACGGTGTTCCGGAAAGAAAAATCAGTGCACTCAGGACTCTTGTTTCACTTTACGGAACTCCCGATGAGGTTCTGCCTGCCATAAAGGAAACCTTCGGCGGTCTCACAGATACAACGGCACTGTATCAGCTTTCTGATATTGTTGCAGCCTTGCCGGAGGCTTTAAAAGATATGGTACGCATTGACTTTTCAGCTCAGGACGATATAAATTATTATAACGGAATTGTTTTCAAGGGCTTTGCAGCGGGCATACCCACTGTTGTGCTTTCAGGGGGACAGTATGATAAGCTCATGCAGAAAATGAAAAGAAAATCAGCGGCTCTCGGCTTTGCTGTTTATCTTGACACCCTTGAGCGCATGGGCGAAAATAAGGATTATGACGTTGACTGTGTTGTTCTTTATGATGAAAACGCAGATATTACTGAGCTTTCAAAATATATAGACAGCCTTGTGAAAGACGGAAAAACCGTAACGGCATTAAGAAATATGCCTGATGCTGTAAAATACAGGAAGCTTATTGAATTCACAAATTTGGAGGTGAGGGAAATTGAAAACAATGCTTAATGTGGCACTGCCCAAGGGAAGACTTGGTGAAAAGGTATATGCCATGTTTGAAAAGGCAGGCTTTGAATGTCCCTCAATCAGGGAAAACAACCGTAAGCTTATTTTTGAAAATGAGGAAGTCGGTGTGCGTTACTTCTGGGTAAAGCCCTCGGATGTTGCAATTTATGTTGAAAGGGGAGCCGCTGACGTCGGCGTTGCAGGCAAGGATATCCTTCTTGAATATGAGCCTGATGTTTATGAGCTTTTAGACCTTGATATCGGAAAATGCCGCATGGCAGTTGCCGCTAAGGAGGATTTCCGTGACGATGTTACCCGCACACTGCGAGTTGCAACAAAATTTACGAATATAGCCCGTCAGCATTACATGTCAAAGGGCAGGGATATTGATATCATACACCTTAACGGTTCAATTGAAATTGCTCCCATACTTGACCTTTCAGATGTAATTGTTGATATTGTTGAAACAGGTACAACCTTAAAGGAAAACCGACTTGAGGTTATTGAAACAATTGTACCAATCAGTGCAAGACTGATTGCAAACAAGGCTAATTATAAATTCAAAAGCAAACAGATTGAAAAAATTGTGGCAGAAATTGCGGCACAGGGAAAGGCATAAATTATGATTAAGATTTTTAAATTCGGTGAGGTATCCAATAAGGATATTTTTGCAAGGGTTGTGCCCACTGTAAATGTGGAGCAGATTGTTGCAGACATAATAAAAAACGTAAAAGCCAACGGAGATAAGGCGCTTTTTGAATATACGGAAAAATTTGACAAAGCAAAGCTCGAATCACTTCTTGTCACTCAGCAGGAAATTGATGAGGCAGTAAGCTGTGTTGAGCCGGAGTTCCTTGAAATTCTTGAAAAGGCAGCACGCAACATCAGAAAATTCCATGAAAAGCAAGTGAGAAACAGCTTCATCATCAACGATGAAAACGGAATTGTAACAGGTCAGAAGGTTATTCCTGTTGACAGGGCAGGCCTTTATGTGCCCGGCGGAACTGCCGCTTATCCGTCAACAGTGCTTATGGATTCAATTCCTGCAAAAATTGCAGGCGTGAAAGAGGTTGTAATTGTGACACCGCCGTCATCAGACGGAAAAATCAACCCCGTTATACTCGCTGCTGCAAAAATTGCAGGCGTGGATAAAATTTTCAAGGTGGGCGGCGCACAGGCTGTTGCAGCCCTTGCCTACGGCACGGAAAGTGTGCCGAAGGTTGATAAAATTGTTGGTCCCGGTAATGCCTTTGTGGCAGAAGCCAAAAAGCAGGTTTACGGAACTGTTTCAATCGATATGATTGCAGGACCCAGTGAAATTCTGATTGTTGCAGACGGAAAAACCAATCCGAAGCATGCCGCCGCAGACCTTCTGTCCCAGGCAGAGCATGATAAGCTTGCAAGTGCAGTTCTTGTAACAGATTCAATGGAATTGGCAAAGGCAGTTCAGTCTGAGCTTGAACAGCAGATTCCACAGCTTCTCAGAAGTGAAATTGCAAGAGAGTCAATTGACAATAACGGAAAGATCATTGTTGCAGATAATCTGATGAAGGCAATTGAAATTGCAAATGAAATTGCGCCCGAGCATCTTGAGCTTCTTGTGGATAATCCCTTTGATTATCTTGATTCTGTCCGTCATGCAGGCTCAATCTTCATGGGCAGAAACTGTCCTGAGGCTCTCGGCGATTACTTTGCAGGACCTAACCATACACTTCCCACATCGGGCACAGCAAGGTTTTCAAGTCCTCTTTCCGTTGACGATTTTGTCAAGAAAACACAGTATACCTATTACACATACGATGCACTCAAAAGGGTAGCTGAGGATGTAGCCTTCTTTGCGTGCAAGGAAGGACTCACAGCTCATGCAAAAAGTGCAGTTATCCGTACGGAGGATGAAACAAAGTGAGCAGATTTTTCTCTTCAAAATATAATAAGCTGATTCCTTACACCCCCGGTGAACAGCCAAAGGATATGGAATACGTCAAGCTTAACACAAATGAGTCACCCTTTCCGCCGTCACCGAGGGCAATTGAAAAAGCATCACAAATGGCAGAAAGCCTTCAGCTTTACTCTGACCCCGAAGTCAGAGACCTTGTTTCGGTTGCTTCAGAGCATTTCGGTGTTAATAAGGATGAAATCCTTTTCACAAACGGCTCAGATGAAATACTCAATTTTGCATTCATGGCATTCTGTGATGAAAAGCACCCTGCGGTGTTTCCCGATATAACCTATGGCTTTTATCCCGTTTTTGCTGATATCAACAACATTCCTTATGAAAAAATACCTCTTAATGATGACTTCACAATAAATGTGCAGGATTATATCGGCATAAATAAAACAGTGATAATTGCAAATCCCAATGCCCCAACGGGAATTTCACTTTCAGCTGAAGAAATTGAAAAAATTGTCAGCAGCAATCCCGATAATGTTGTTGTCATTGATGAAGCTTATGTTGAATTCGGCGGTGAAAGCGTAATACCTCTTATACATAAGTATAACAACCTGCTTGTTACCCGCACGTTTTCAAAATCCTGCTCAATGGCAGGTGCAAGGCTCGGCTTCGGAATGGGCTGTAAGGAGCTGATACAGGACCTTAACACAATCAAGTACTCGACTAATCCCTATAATGTAAACCGCATGACAATGGCGGCAGGTATCGGCACAATTGAAGATTACGGTTATGTAAAAAGCAATTGCTGCAAGATAGCCGAAATCAGACAATGGGTATGTCAAGAGCTGAAATCAATGGATTTCACAATGACGGATTCTGTTGCAAACTTCATTTTTGTGAAGCATCCGAAGGCACAGGGCAAGGACTTATATCTCAGATTAAAGGAAAAAGGCGTGCTTGTGCGCCACTTTGACACTGAAAGACTCAGAGATTATCTCAGAATAACCGTCGGAAGCAGGCAGCAGATGACAGTACTCATTGAAACACTCAGCAAGGTATTGGAGGAGATTTTATGACAGTTGAAATTTCACGCAAAACGGCAGAAACAGATATCAGCTTAAAGCTTGACATATACGGCAAGGGTGAAAGCACGGTAAACTCAGGCTGCGTCTTTCTTGACCACATGCTTACCCTTTTTGCAAAGCACGGACGCTTTGACCTTGAAATTACCTGCAAGGGTGACACTCAGGTTGATTTTCACCACACTGCAGAGGATATCGGCATTGTGCTCGGTCAGGCATTCAGTAAGGCACTGGGAGACAAAAAGGGTATTACCCGTTACGGCAGCATGATTCTGCCCATGGACGAATCTCTTATTCTGTCTGCAATTGATTTTTCGGGCAGAAGCTATCTCGGCTATGATTTACATATCCCCACCGAAAAGGTTGGTGTGTTTGACACAGAGCTTGTTGAGGAATTCTTCCTCGGCTTTGTCCGCAATGCTGAAGCAACCCTTCACATAAAGCAGCTTGAAGGCACAAATTCCCATCACATTATTGAGGGAGCCTTCAAATCTGTTGCAAGAAGCATAAAGGCAGCAGTTAAAATTGACTCTGATTTTGCCGATGAAATCATGTCAACGAAAGGTGTTTTATAATGGTTGCAATTGTTGATTACGGTGTGGGAAACCTCTTTTCCCTCAAAAGCTCCCTTTCTGCCCTTGGTGCAGAGGTTGTTGTAACCTCAGACATCAATGTGCTCAAGGGCGCAGACCAGGTCATCCTTCCCGGTGTGGGTGCCTTTGAGGATGCGGCAAGAAAGCTCAGCGAAAGCGGACTTAAAGAAGAGCTTATCCTTCTTGCAAAAGGCGGAAAGCCCTTTCTTGGCATCTGCCTTGGTATGCAGATGCTTTTTGACAAAAGCTTTGAATACGGTGAGCATGAGGGCCTTGGCCTTATAAGAGGCAATGTAAAGCCCATTGAGGGTGTTATACCTGAGGCTTTGAAAATTCCTCATATCGGCTGGAATGCACTTCATATAAAAGGTGAAAAAAGTCCTCTTTTCAAATATATCAATGAGGGTGACCATGTATATTTTGTTCACTCATATTATGCCGCAGACTGTGACAGCAATGTTATTGCAGCATCTGAATACGGAGCAGAGCTTACTGCCGCCGTTGCAGATAAAAACATTTACGGCTGTCAGTTCCATCCGGAAAAAAGCGGCACGGTGGGACTTAACATTTTAAAAGCATTCATTGAAATGAAGGGGGAGTAATATATGCTGATTTATCCCGCAATTGATTTATATGAGGGCAAGGCTGTCCGCCTTTACAAGGGCAATTATTCCGAAATAACGGTATACAGTGAAAACCCTCTTGAAATAGCTCTTGATTTTGTAAACAGCGGAGCGACCCACATTCACATGGTTGACCTTGAGGGCGCAAAGACAGGTCTTACTCCCAACCTTGAAACAGTGTGTAAAATTAAAAAGGAAACAAATCTTTTCTGCGAAATTGGCGGAGGAATCCGTAAAATGGAGGTTATAGACCGATACATTTCAGCAGGTATTGACAGAGTTATTCTCGGTACTGCTGCCGTTACACAGGAGGGCTTTGTTGAAGAGGCTGTGAAAAAATACGGGGACAAAATTGCAGTCGGTATTGACATTAAGGACGGCTTTGTTGCAATTAAGGGCTGGACTGAAAAATCAGAGCTTAAAGCCATGGATTTTGCCGGGAAAATGGAAAAAATCGGTGTAAAAACTCTCATTTGCACCGACATTTCAAAGGACGGTGCCATGGAAGGCACTAACCATGCACTTTATAAGGAGCTTTCAGAAAAATTCGGCATGCAGATTATCGCTTCAGGCGGTGTTTCCACAATTGAAGACATTGAAAGGCTTGCAAAAAGAGGCATGTACGGTGCAATTATAGGAAAAGCCTACTATATCGGTGCCATAAATCTCAAAAAAGCAATCGAGGTGGCGAAATGATTACAAAAAGAATTATTCCCTGCCTTGATGTGAGGGACGGACGGGTTGTAAAGGGCGTCAATTTTGAAGGTCTGCGTGATGTCAGTTCTCCTGTTGAATTAGCAAAATATTACAGTGAATGCGGTGCTGATGAGCTTGTGTTTTACGACATCACTGCATCGTCAGACGGAAGAAAGCTTTTCACAGATATACTTTGCGAAACGGCAAAAAGTGTTTTCATACCTCTTACCGTAGGCGGAGGAATCAACACCGTTGCAGATTTTGACCGTGTGCTCAAATGCGGTGCAGATAAGGTCAGCGTGAATTCAGGAGCAATCAGAAATCCGCAGCTTATTTATGAGGCTGCAAAGCTTTACGGTGACCAGTGTGTTGTAATTTCTGCCGATGTCAAGCGTGTTGACGGCGTTTTCCGTGTTTTCTCCAAGGGTGGCAGAGAAAACACAGGCATGGAAGCAATTTCATGGATTAAGCGCTGTGTTGATAACGGCGCAGGTGAGGTTGTTCTCAATTCAATCGACACAGACGGTGTGAAGCAGGGCTTCGATATTGAGATGCTCAGTGCAGTCTGCGAGGCTGTTAATGTGCCGGTTATCGCCTCAGGCGGAGCAGGCTGTATAAACGATTTCATAAAGCTTTTCAAGACACTGCCCAAGGTTGATGCAGGTCTTGCAGCATCAATTTTCCATTTCGGAGAAGTAAAAATTTCAGACCTTAAGGCAGAAATGGCAAAGCAGAACATAGCAACAAGGTTATAAGGGTGATATTATGATAAACATAGATGAGCTTAAATTTGATGAAAAGGGACTTATCCCTGCAATTATAGTTGATTCGGTAACAAAAAGAGTGCTAACCCTTGCTTACATGAACAAGGAAAGCCTTGAAATTTCAATGGAAAAGGAGCTTACCTGCTTCTGGAGCCGTTCAAGGCAGGAGCTGTGGCTTAAGGGGGAAACAAGCAAAAACTACCAGCACATTGTGTCAATTGTTGCAGACTGTGACAAGGACGCTCTTGTTGTAACGGTTGAGCCTGACGGACCTGCCTGCCACAAGGGGACAACCTCATGCTTCAATGACGAGGTTTTTCAGAGTGATGAGCGTCACGAGTTTTCCTATGAAGGCCTCATGAAGCTTATTGAAGGCAGAAAGAAAGAGAAAAAGGAAGGCTCCTACACAACCTATCTTTTTGAAAAGGGTATTGATAAAATTCTCAAAAAGGTCGGCGAGGAAACAACAGAGGTTATCATAGCTGCCAAGGCTGAGGATAAAAAGGAAACTGTTTATGAAATTGCAGACCTTGCATATCATGTTATGGTGCTTATGATTGAGCAGGGCATAAGCCTTGAGGACATTCACAGGGAGCTTGCCTCCCGTCATGTAATCGACCATAAGGTGAAGCAGGAAAAAATGACCTGATATATTTAAAGGATGCCGTTTGCTTCTGAACGGCATCTTATTTATATAAATTTATATTTATCATTATATATAGTTTTGAGAAGCCAAAACTGACATATTAAACAAATTATCGAAACATGGCAGAAAATAATTGACCTCAGAATGAAAATTTGTTAGAATAGAACAATAAAACAACCGATAGCATATTGCGGTTGTTTTTTTATAAAGAAAAGGAGGATGATATGAAATGGGAAATAAAATCAAATCTTTTTTTCATGAGATTAAAACCCATTGGAACACCCCCGCCGAAGGCAAATATGTTCCCTATAAGGAATATAAAGACGTTGTTTTTGCTGTCGGCAGCAACTATGCAGGCTCAAAGGTTCTTGAATACATAGGCTTCTGGTCTGCCTGCTATCTCATTATGCACCACTATAAACTGCCTTACCTTACCTTCTCGGTTATCGGTATACTGAATATGCCTCTTGGCTATATTTCAGCTCTTATGTGGTGGTTCGTTTGTGACAATCTCGGCTTCCTGCCAAAGAAAACCGAAAAGAAATTTTACGGTGTTTATGTCGGCATGATGCTGTTCGGTATATCAACCATTCTGTTTGACTATTCACTTTTGTTCAACCAGTCAAGCTCATTTATTACATATCTTAACGGACTTGAGGGCATGAGTGCCACAGCCTGCTTCAAAACCTTCGGTACTCACTTCCTTTACACAGGCTGGGTGGGAGCAAGAAACATTTTCTGGCGCAAGAAGCTTCTTCCGAAATACGGCAGATACAAGTATTCACTTTACTGTGACGTTGTTCCCAAGTGCATCATGGTTATCCTTATCGGCTGGCTTCCCGTTTACAACATTCCCGATGTTGCAACAAGAGTATGGGTCGCAAACCTTCTGTTTGCCACATACAATGTGTTCGGCTTTGCAAATAACCTTGAAACCTGCACAAAAAGCATCAGCCCCAATCTTCAGGAAAGAATCCTTGTCCGTTCCTATCCGGTTAAGATTTCCCACATTTTCCATTCAATCCTTGCAATCATTCTTCCCGCAGTCATCGGCATGCTCCGTCATGAGTGGGCAGATATCAATGTTTACAGATATGTTATTCCCGTAACCTTCATCACCTTTGCCACACTTACAATGATTTTTGCAGGCAGAATCAAGGAAAGAATTCCTCAGCCTCCCATTGAACAGAAGCCTGACATCAAGTTCTGGGACGGTATGTTCGGTGTGCTCAAGAACAAATACCTTCTTATCAATACCATTGTAGGACTTATTGACTCACTTGGTAACGGTATGCTTCCCTTTGTTACAATTCTTTATTTCTATACCTTCCGTCTCAGCGGTCTTCCCTACAGCCTTATCGTGGCACTCATTTCCTTTGCGGGAACACCGCCCGATCTGCTTTCACCCTATTTCCTCAAGCGCTTCTCCTATAAGCAGATTATGGTATTCTATCAGCTTTCCCGTGCAATCGGTAACGGTATAATTGCACTTGCCATGTGGTTCTGCGGTGATAATCTTGTGCTTTGCGGAACCATCTGTGTGGTTGTTCTGTTCTTCATGGAAATGACAAAGACCGTTCCCACAACTGCAGGTCACGATATGAACGTCCGTATCGGTGACTATCAGATGTATCTTTCAGGTGAAAGACTTGAAAGCTTTGCAGGTGTTTTCGGTTGGTTCACAGGCCCCATCACATCCTTTGTCGGTCTCATCATTCCCTTGTTCCTTCTCAAATACGGCTTCAACAGTAACTGGGAGGTTCTCTTCCTTGACGATTCAAGAAGAAACATCATTGTTATTCCCATTATTGTTGACGTAATCGGCTTCTTCCTCATGACAATTCCCTATCTGTTCTGGGATTATGACAGCAAGAAGCAGAATCTTGTTATGGAGGTTCTCAAGCGTCGTGCTGAGGTAACAGAAAAGAAGGCAGCCGAAGCGGGTGCCTCCACCGACGGCGCATATTTAGGTTAAAGGAGGCGACAGTATGAGTTTATTTAAGAAAAAAGATAAATCAACGGCTTCGTTGGGTGCTGCAGATGCTCCTAATGTCGAATCCCGTGTTATAGATGCTGAGGTACATCTGGATATTCCCGACGATGAAATCTGGACCTATCAGATTGAAGGTCTTGCCGCACCTCACATCAATAAGCCCTATAAGAACTTTACCCTTAAAAAGGTAATCTTTACCCTTGTTATTCTTGTTGCTGTTTCACTTTCCTGCTATTTCAGTGTAAGAACTGTTCAGAGTGATACATTTGAATACAAGGCAGTTGACGGTGGCTATTCACTTTCAAAATTCGGTAACACAGGCTATATAACAGAGCTTACAATCGACTATGTTTCCGACATCGAATACGACCGCACCAATGAAGATGTAACCTCCAATTTTGAAATTGTGAAGGATAAAAGTAAAAAGGTTGTCGCTGTCGGTAAATATGCACTTAACTGTGACGGCACCGTAAAGGTAATAAACATCGGTGCAGAGGTTGAATCAATTGATCCCAAGGCATTTTATTCCTGCTGGGCACTTCAGAGAATTGAGGTTGACGAAAACAACCCGAATTACTGTGATATTGACGGTGTTCTTTACAATAAGGATAAAACAGAGCTTATCAATTATCCCTGTAATCATGACCAGTATCTCAGAGAAAAGCACGGCTATGAGGCAGAGCCCTACAGAGCAGATGCAGATGAAAAGTACATAAAGGAAATTCAGACCTATGTTGTACCTTCAACTGTTAAGAAAATCGGTCAGCTCGCATTGGCATACACAAACCTCAGAGTTCTCTATCTTCCCGAAGGACTTGAGACGGTTGAAACACTGGGTGTGTTCAAGCTTCATGAGCCAAAGGATCAGTACAGTAACACTCCGTCACTTGAAAACATTTATACCTATAAGCCTGAAGCAGAAATTTCAGAGACTTCCTTCACTTCACAGAAAGCTCTCGGCGAAATCTACAATTCTCTTCCTGACTCACTTCAGTATATCGGCTCTGATGCATTCAGCTATAATCAGGTGCTCGGCTATATGTATATTCCCGAAAGTGTTACCTATATCGGCCACCATGCCTTCTGGGACACTGTTTATAAAGAAAACGGTGAGCTTGTGGGCGTAACACAGATTAATGTTCAGGCAGATAAGGACACCTTCTCCTCCAATGTTAAAACAGGCGACCAGTGGCGTCCCCAGTATGACTACATGCTTTTCAAAAAGAGTGTAGACATTGCATATTCAGCTGAAAGACAGTAAAGCAGCAAAAATCCGTGGATCGGTTATTCCCGTCCACGGATTTGTTTTATTTTTCATTTTCAATACCGAATGCCCATTTCTGAAGGAAGGGGATACGGTTAAGAATCAGTGAGCGTTTGCAGTACCTGACCAGCTCCTTGAGCTGCTCATTGTCAGGCATTAAGCGCAAGAGCTCTTTTGCATCAGAAAGAGCCTCTTTAAGTATATCCTTGCTTTGAAGAATTATGCCAAGAGTTATTTTTGCCTGAACCAAGCTGTTTCTTTCTGCAACTGTAAAATTATAATCTTCAGGGATAGTCTCTTTTATTTCAAAGATTTTTTCAAGAATCTCCCTTGCCGAATCCGCTTTTTCAGAATAAAGATAGGAATTAGCCAGAGTAATCATGGTTCTTACCACGGAAGCCTTATCTCCGATATATCTGCTTTCTGCGTAAACATTTTCATAAAGCTCTTTTGCTGTAAGTGAAAGCTGAATTGCTTTTTCATAGTTTTCATCGGCAAAGCAAATCAGTGCAAGCTTGAGGTAGCATTCACTGTATATCCGTTTGTGAGCAGGTGATTGAGTTTTCTCGATAAGCCCTTTGAGCATATCTATAGACTTAAGGAACAACTGCTCTGCACGAACGGTATCATCCCGCATTAAATGCATAAAGCCAAGGTTATGACAAATGATTGCACGGATAAACTGAACTTCAATATTAGTGCTGTCAGAAGCCATGGCTTCTGATATGCTGAATGCTTTTTCATACATCTCAAGAGAGCCGTCGGTATTACCCTCAGCCTCAAATATTCTTGCCATTGAGTTGTAGCTGATAATCAGATTATCCTTACCTCTGAAGCCTTCCGAGGTTTCCGCATAGGCTTCTGTAATCTTCAGTGCCTTTTCACAATACGGGCGAGCCTTAGCAATTTCACCTATGTTTATAAGCATCTCGCCAAGCTTACTGAGAACAGATGATGTTGTAAGGGAATAATCCTTGTTTTTATAATCTTCAAGCAGCTTCAAGGCCTTCAGATACATCTGTTCGGCCTTTTCCTGGTCATTAAGAAGAATATACATGTCTCCGAGATCGCCGTAAATATTGGCAGCCTCTGTTACTAAAGAGGGCAACTCAGTTTCTTCAATAAGCTCGTTTGTGATTTTCAGGGCTTTCAGTGCTTCTGCTTCAGCTTCATAAAAATTGCTCTGATGTGCAAAGGTCTGATAAAGCTTTTTATGGGTGAAAAATATATTTATTTTGGTTTCAATTGCAGAGTCCTCACTGTAAAGCTTTGTAAGGATAGAAAGAGCCTTGCTGTGACATTCTTCAGCTTTTGAAAAATCACCAACATAAGTATAATTTTCACCAAGATTATTAAGTGACCTGCAAAGCATATTTTTCGATTTTGAATCCGGAAAAATTTTCACAGCCTTCTCATCATTTTCCACTGCCTTGAGATACATCTGCTCTGCCTCATCAAGTCGGTTTATTCCAAACAAGCCGTCACCCATGGTATTATATGACAGGGAAAGAAAATTCATTGCTGTGAAATCCATTTTAATGCTTATCAGTTCAAGTGCAAGGTCAATTGCTTTTTGGCACATTTCTTCTGCTTTGCTGTTTTTATTTTGCATGAAAAGTGTGTATGCAAGGTTGGAATATCCTGCACAAAGGTCACACTTTTCATCATATGAGTCACTTTCCTTGACTGTTTCTTCAAGAACCTCAATTGTTTTTTCATACAACCTTGCGGCAAGCTCATTTTCTTCTGTTGCACGGTATGCATTTCCCAGATTGTTGCTTGCTGCAGCAAGAAAGTACAAGGCCTCGTCACGAAGATATTTATTGCTGCTATATAACTCTTCACAAAAATCATGAAGCTCGGAATAGATTTTTATGGCAGAGCTTGATTTGAACATTTCATAGTGATAGTCACCGAGACGTAACAGAGCAACGCACAACGACATAGTATTCATATAATTCTGAGATTCTTTCCAACGTGCCTTGAAAACAGCCACCAGCTTTTCCTGCCATTCAATCGCAGTGTCGTAGTTTCTTTCAACGCCTTCACCGTTTCGATACATGAAAACAAGCTTTTCCAAGGCTTCGGGAAGGTTATCATTGGCGGCAGAGGTGATAAGCTTCACAGCTCTTTCGTGGTTAACCTCAACATCAATACCGGAAAGATATGCAAGACCGATGAAGAAGTTATGCTCGGGGTCACCGTCATTTTCTCTCAGGGCAATGCTTTTGAGAGAATTAAGCAGTGCCTGTGAAAGCTCGCCCTCGTTATGAGCGTCTGCACAGTCAGGTATATCCTTGTACTTTTCTTTAAGTGCGTTTTTATCTGTTGAAACAATTTCAGCAGGCAGAATGGTTTTTCCCGCTTTCCTTGCCATGGGATACTCGACATTCATAACATAGTTTTCTTCATTCACGATGTTAGGTGTTACTGCAAGGGCAAAAAGCTCACTCTTTTTCAGCGCTTCTTCAATTGAATCATTGAAGTTTTCACCGGGAGTGAGGAATTCGTCATACCAGATTGCAATATCACGGCAGAAGTCGTTTCTGTGAATAAGCCGCATGAGCTCCTGGGCATATATTCTGTCTTTTTTACGGTAGCTCAGGAAAATATAGGCGTCAAAGGCAGCTCTTACCTTAGAAGCAAGCTCGTCACCGATAAGAACGGAGCTGAGGTATGATTCCAGCTTCTTTTCATAGCTTATGGAAGTGGAATCTCTGCTGACTCTGTTAAGATATTGAAGTGAACCTATTTTCTGTTTGAAAAGCTCTTCCAGTCCGTTTTCCTGCATAATAGGCAGAACCGGAATGTGTTTTTCTTCTGCAAAGCAGAATTCAAGGCTTAAAGCCTTGCTTTCAGTTGTGAGAAGCTTTGTTGTAACAGGCATAACAAAAAGCTGCATTTCACCAAGATATGAAAGCCAATCCTCTTTATCCGTTTTACCGTATGGCTCACTGTCATAGTAAAATGCACAATCCTGCTTAAACATTATTTCATCAGAAATATCCTCAAAAAATCTGTTAAAATCATCGGGGTGGCAGCAAAAATAAACCTTGGGCTTACCCTGTGGATTTGAACCGCCTTTTGTTTTACAGCTAAGACTTGGCATTGACCTCACTCCTTGTGTGTAATGTGATAAAATTATATCATTGTTTGCTTTTGTTTACAATATAAAAAACAGCTCTATCGGAACAGAAAAGTGAGAAAAGGGCATCTTTTTGTAAAATAAAGTGTGAAATCCACTATGCCAAATGCGGCATTTTGTGGTACAATTAAAAAAACAGCAAAAAGGAAGGAAAAAGCATGACAGTTGTTGAGTTTTATGACAGAGATTCTGCTCAGAATATAGTCGGTGCTCTGCTTCAGGAGCCTGACAGGGTAGTATTTCTCGGTGACAGTGAAAAGCAGATGAAAAAGAGCGTTGAGATATACCGTGAAATCACTTCATCGAGATATCTTGATATTGAATTTGTTATAAAGAAAACTGCGAAAAATGACCTTCTTAAAATCCGTGACACTCTTGCGGAAATTGTCGAAGAGTATGACGACTGTATTTTTGACCTTGGCGGCGGTGAAGACCTTTTTCTTGTTGCCGCAGGAATGGTGTATGAGCAGTATAAGGACAGAATACAGCTTCAGAAGTTCAATGTTCTCAGCAGTGTTCTTGCCGACTGTGACGATGGCAGCAGCAGGAACGTGTCAGATATGGTAAGGCTTACCGTTGAAGAAAACATCAGGCTTTACGGTGGAAAGATACTCTACGGTGATAAAAGAGAGGGCGGCACCTTCGATTGGGACATTGATGAGGAGTTTGCAGACGATATTTTTGTCATGTGGTCTGTGTGCAGGGCTGACCCCACTAAATGGAACAGACACACCCATGCAATGGGACTTATGGATAATCTTTTCCGCAAGCCCGGTACTCTCGAAATGAAGGTAAACCCTGAGGAAGCTGAAAAAAGGCTCAGTGAAAAAGGGGATAGCTACTGCTTTTTCAAGGATCTGATGTCAACCTTAGGCAAATACGGACTTATTAAAAACCTTGTATATAAGAACGATGGCTTTTCTTTTTCATACAAAAATGAAAAAGTGAGAAAATGCCTCACAAAAGCAGGGCAGATACTTGAGCTTTATGTTACAGTAAAGGCTCTCGGTCTTTGTGATAATGACGGTGAGCCCTATTATAACGATGTTATGACAGGTGTGTTCATCGACTGGGATGCAAAGGAACCGGGAGAGGATGAGGCCAACATTGCAAATGAAATTGACATCATTCTTATGAAGGATATGGTGCCTGTTTTTATCTCCTGCAAAAACGGTGCAGTGAGTGTGGATGAGCTTTATAAGCTGTCATCTGTTGCAAAAAAATTCGGCGGCAATCACGCCAAAAGAGTTCTTGTTGCAACGAACCTTGACAAAATGGGCAGCACGGCAAAATATATCAGAGCCCGTGCAAGGGATATGAAAATCAGAGTTATCGAGAATGTACATAAGCAGTCCGAAGCTGAAATAGAAAGAGCCGTCAAGTCTCTTTACCACGGAATGTAAAATCAAAAAAGCTGTAAAAACGAAAGTTTTTACAGCTTTTTTATATCTGCTTTTATTCAGGCTTTTTAATCTTGTTAAGCATTTCGTTAAGACCTAAAAGCTGTTCCTTTGTCAGCTTGAGACCGGTCATGCCAAGAAGAGATGTAAGACGGATAACAGTGAAGCCGCCCATCATCTGCATCATGCCCTCGTTCATTTCAAAGCCCATAACATCTGTGCCTGCACCGATGCCTGCCTGTGCCATCATACCCTGGAAGAGTGCTGCACCCTCCTGAGTTCTGAGAACATCACTCATTTTATCGTTGAGTGAAAGATAGCCCTCAACCTCAGTAATGTCAAACCAGTTAAGAATTGCGCCCTTTTCCTTGAGTCTGTAGCTTTCGTTGAAGGTGTCAACCTTTCTGATAAGGCTTTCGTCGGTAAAGTCGCCTGCCTTAGCAGTGAGAACAGTTTCGCCCTCGTTGGGAACATCAAAATAGAAGAAGTGAACATCAGATGTTTTTTTGCCAAGGCTCTTGCCGTTTGCAAAAAGCTCAACCTCGGGAAGGTTGGAGTAAACTGTAACCTTTGTTACATCCTCAACTCTGTCAACATATCTTTTGCCGCAGATGTGAACAAACTTTTTGTCGCTGAGCCATGCCTTGTAAGCATAGAAGGAATCCTTCTTGTACTTTCTGTCGAAGGTAACAAGACCCTTGTGGTTCTGACCGTTTTCGCCGCCCTCGTTTCTTGCATCTGCGCCGAAGTCAAACATGTTCCACACATGAGTTGCCCACATGTATTTTCTTGTAAAGAGCTGCTTGATAAGCTCTTCGTGGTAGTATGCCTGGTATTCCTCGGTATAGTCGCCCTGAGTGGGATTTGATGTGTGCCAGTCAAGGGCTTCACAGCCGTATTCACTGCAACCGATGGGAATATTTGGGAAGGTCTTGTGGAAGTTGTCAAACCAGGGACCGTTCATGCTTGTGTCGCCGCCGTACCAGCCGAAGTAGTGGTTGTAGGAAACGGTGTCGGGAATCTGAACATAGGGATCGTTGATGTCGCACATTGAAACACAAGCCATTGTTGTAAGTCTTGTTTTGTCCATTTCGTGGCAGAGATCGTTAAGAATGTTGTGGTTTTCAAGAAGATCCTCATCGGTGCCGTTCATTGAAATTTCGTTTGAAAGGCCCCAAACAACAATTGAAGGATGGTTATAATTCTGAGTGATAAGCTCCTTCATCTGTGAAATTGTGTTTTCACGTCCGCCGGGCATGTGCTTTGAAATATAGGGAATTTCAGCCCAGATTACCATACCTCTTTCATCGCAGAGGTCATAGAAATACTGATCATGCTGATAATGTGCAAGACGGATTGTTGTTGCACCAACCTCGCAGATAAGGTCCATATCCTCTTCGTGATGCTCGGGAAGAAGAGCATTACCGAAGCCCCAACGGTCCTGATGGCGTGAAACGCCGCGAAGGGGATATTCCTCGCCGTTGAGAATGAAGCCTCTGTCAGGGTCAATTTCGAAGCTTCTGCAGCCAAAGCGTGCTGAAACGTTGTCAAGTACATTTTCTCCGTCAAGAAGCTCAATCACTGCAGTGTAAAGATAGGGATTCTTTTTGCCGTGCCAGAGGTGAACATTTTCAATATCGAAAGCTGCTTTCCTTTCACAGCATACACACTGTGACTTTTCTGCAACAACATTGCCTTCTGCATCTAGAAGCTTAAAGCGCAGAGTCTGTCCTTCCTTTACATTTGTGAGGAATGCTTCAATTTCAACCTTTGCATTTTTTCCGTCAACAGTGGGGGTAACAGCAAGACCGGGGCCGCCGTAGTAGTCGAGGTCAAAGTGGCTTTCTGAAACGCAGATGAGGTTTATGTCTCTGTAAAGACCGCCGTAGAAGGTGAAGTCTGCCATCTGGGGATAAACTGTTTCGTTTGCACTGTTGTCAACGGTGATTGCAACCATTGTAGAAACGCCGATTTCCTCTGTTATGTCAACTCTCCATGTGGAATAGCCGCCGTCATGGTGAGCAAGCTTTTTGCCGTTCAGATAAACATCTGCAGAAGAGTTTGCACCCTTAATTTCAAGGTAATATCTTTCTGAAACGGGAAGGTCCTCTTTTTTGATTTCCTTCATGTAAAGGCATGTGCCTCTGTAATAGTCGTTGTCACCGTCCTGACCGTCAATCGCATTCCATGAATGGGGAAGATTAACGAAATTCCACTTGCTGTCAATTGCAGCGGGGATTTCACTGAAATCCTTGGTGAAGGACCATTTGCGGTTAAGATTAATAATCTGTCTCATAATAAACTCCTTAAGTTATTTTCTTATATGAAACAGCCGACAGGCATTGCTGTCGGCTGTTTTTGCCTGTAAAAATTATTCAGCGTCTGTTTTGCCTGCTGCACGTCTTGCTTCAAGCTCAGCGGACATTTCTGCAACCTTTTTCTTGTTAAGGTCATATATAAATGCAATTGAAATGAACATAACTGCCGCGCTGAAGGTATAAAGAGCAGCAACAAGCCACTTCATGTTTTCGGCAACCTCAAAGGGCTGAGCAGCACCGAGGCTTCCGTCGTAACCGAGCATGCCCATAATTGCGATAACAGCTGAGGGGCCTACACCCTGAGCGAGCTTTCTGAAGAATGAGTGAAGCGAATATACTGTGCCTTCTTCTTTGGTGTGGTTTTTCCATTCGTTATAGTCAATAGCATCAGCCATGAGAGCCCATGAAACACATGTGTAGAAGCCAAGACCGAGGCCGAAGAATACCTGAGCTATAATATAACCGATAAGACCGGTTGAACCGTTTCCGAGAGGGAGGAAGAGAAGAAGTGCGCCGAAGGTGCTTACTGCTGCACCTGCTGCACAAGCTTCCTTCTTGCCGTACTTGTTAACGATCTTCTTAAGGAAGGGCATGAACAGGAACATGGGAAGGTAGCTGATAAGCATAATGACACCTGATGCCTTTGCATTTCCGAAGTATGACTGGAAGAGAACTGTTGTTGCTGTGGTTGAGCCCTGCATACCGATGAACATTGCCATAGCAGCAAGTGTTGCACCAACAGCAGCACGGTTTTTTATGAAGTTACCGAAAGCCTTGATGGGGCTGAATTTCTGCTTCTTTTCACTGATTGTAACTGAATTTTCCTCAACACGGATTTCAGTTGTTTTGAGCATGAAGATGAATGAGATAAGACCGATAACGCCCATGATGATGGCTGCAACAAAAACAACTTCGCCCTTGAGCTCGTTGCTTGCGTCATAGCAGATCATGGGAAGAACAACCATAGGAACAATGTTACCGAACATTGAGCCGATTGAACGCCATGTGGAAAGCTCTGAACGTTCTGCACCGTCAGTTGTGATAACAGACATCATTGAGCCGTAGGGAACGTTTGCAACTGTGTAGAATGCGTCCCAGAGAACATAACCGAGAACGAAAAGAATACATCTCATTGCAAGGGGAGCGCCGGGAAGAGGAAGGAAGAAGAAGAGACCTGAGAAGAGAAGGCCCACAGCACCGATGAAGATGTAGGTCTTGAACTTACCTCTTTTATACCTTCTCTTGTCTGCGTCGAACAATGAGCCGAGAAGGGGGTCGTTGATAGCGTCCCAAATCTGAACAACAAGAAGTAATGTTGCATACATTTCTTCACCGAGAGCCATAAACTGTGTCCAGAAAATAGCCATAATTGAGCTCTTGAGAGCGAAGCTCATGTTACAGCCTAAGTCACCTGCGGCGTAAGAAAGCTTGTCAATCATGCCAAACCTACGGTAGCCGTTGGCATCAAGCTTTTTTTCTTTAACTTTTTTTGCCATAGAAAGATTCCTCCAAATGAAATTTTTTTCTCCGTTTTGATAAGCGGACCAATGCCCACGATCCTAACAATAGTATTCTACACTATTTCCCGATGTATCAGTGAGTATTGTTTTTGTTTTTTATGGTAAAATTTTTGTTTATATCTTGATTTTTTATGAAAATTGTACCATAATATAATGGAAATATTACAAAATTTTAACAGAAAGAAGAAGGAATCTATGAATTTTAACGATTATTACCGTTCAAATCCTCTTTCAGAGCTTGAAATATACTCAGATAACCGCGGAATTGACTCCATTAAAGAGCTTGAAGCAAGATACAGCCTTGAAAATGAGATGATAAGGGCAGTATCCCAGGGAAATTATAAGGCTCTTTCAAAAATGGTAACGGCTCAGCAGTTTTCAAAAAGCATTGAAAAAAGAGTGGACGACCCCATAAGAAACATGAAAAACTTTATGATAATTATGAATACCCTCATGAGAAAGGGTGTCGAGGTGGGAAATGTCCATCCCTTTTATATTCATGAAATGAGCTCAGACTTTGCCATAAAAATTGAAGCCTGCAGAACAAACAACGACATTGAAAGGCTCTGGGACGAAATGGTTTATTCCTATTGCAGGCTTGTGAAGAACCACGCACAAAAGGGCTATTCTCCTCTTGTGCAGAATGTGATTATGCTCATCGACGCCGATATTACTGCAGACTTATCACTGAAAGCCATGTCAGAGCGCTTCAATGTTAATGCAAGCTATCTTTCCTCTGCCTTCAAAAAGGATACAAAAAAGACACTGACCCAGTATGTCACCACAAAAAGGGTTGAAAAGGCTATGCTTATGCTTCGGACAACCTCACTTCAGGTGCAGCAGATTTCCCATGAGTGCGGACTTCTTGACGTTAATTATTTTACCAAGATTTTTAAAAAGAATACAGGCTGCACTCCGAAAGAATACAGAGAAAACAACAGGCTGAAATAAAAAAAGCAGGTGTTTTTAAGTTTTTGCTCAAAAATACCTGTTAATCTTTTTTATTCTGTTTTCTGATAAGCAAGTCTCGGGTCGCCGTCAAGAAGAAAAATTGTTCCGCAGAATTCAAAGCCGGTTTTTTCAAGAAGCTTCTGCATAACATAGTTATCCTCATGGGTGTCAATTCTCACATTGGGAAACTGTGAGAATGCCCACTCAAGCATGAAGGTGCCTGCGCCCTTTTTTTCTCCCGAGGAAGCAATTCTGTGAACAACAGCGTATCTGCCGCCCTTCTTCCACTTGCCGATTATGGTTTTGTAGGTGGGGTCATCACCGATGAAAAAGCACATGACGCCGTGAATTTCACCGTCACAGATGCAAACATAGCCGTTACCCGTTGCAATGTCATCTTCAATCTGGCTGAGAGTCGGTTTTATATCCTTCCACTGGTTGGGATTGCCGTGCTCTGCCATAAATGCTCTGGCATGGGCATAAATTTCAAGAATCCTCTCAAGGTCTGCTTTTTCTGATTTTCTTATATAAAATTCACTCATAACATCACATACTCCGAAAATAATAAACTGATTTTATCATAACACAGGGCTATTTTCAATAGTTGACACAAACTGTTTTTATGTGTTAACATGGAAAAAAAGAGGTGATAGCTTGAAGGACATATCTGCAAAAAGAAATTATGCTTTTGATGTTATGCGTGTCATTGCGCTTTCGGCAGTAATTATGATTCATGTAAGCTCACGCCTTTTTGACGGCTTTGAGTTTTCTTCGTTTTTTGTGGGCAACATTTTTAATTCCGTCTCAAGGTTTGCCGTCCCCGTTTTTGCAATGGTGACAGGAGCACTTCTTCTGAACGAAGAAAAGAAGCTGAGCTTTAAAGCAGTGCTTTCAGGATATATATTAAAAACAGCGGCTCTTTTTCTTTTCTGGTCTTTTTTGTACGCCATGCTGTTTTTTGTTGCCGTGCCAATTAAAAACGGAGAAGCTGTTGCTGTATCCGATGTGCTTGTAAGAGCCTTCAAGGGTCACTATCACATGTGGTATCTGCAGATGCTTCTTGCCTTTTATTGTGTATTACCTCTTATAAGGCACTTCACAGAAAAGCAAAGCAAAAAAGCTGCACAGATACTGATATGCTCACTCGTTTTAATACAGAGCCTCCTTCCCTTGATTGACTTGCTTTTGTCCGAAAAGAAGCTGATGCCATTTTATGAAAAATCGGGGCTCAGAATTTTTTTCGGCTTTCATCTGTTTTTTCTTGCAGGCTGGTATTTCAACACCTTCCGCCTTTCACAAAAGCAGAGAAGTTTTTTATACACGGCAGGTGCTTTGTCGCTTGCTTTCACCGTAATCGTGTCAGCAGTGGTTGCTTTTGACCGTCAGACGGCTTACACAGAAATATATAACAGTCTCTATCTTAACAACGTGATTTTTTCCTTTGCTGTTTTCGAATTCTTCCGTCACAGATTCGGAAATGCAGATAAGGTGCCCGAATATATAACGGGGATATCGTCCCTGTCCTTCGGAATTTACATTGTGCATCCAATTGTACTTGAATTATTCTGTGAAAAAGGCTTCATGCCATCATCACCGCTTCTGTATGTTATAACACTGTGGCTGATAACGGCTGTGCTTTCATATCTTATATGCTTTGTAATTTCCAAAATCCCTTTTATAAAAAAGATAATCAGAACTTAAAAAACTATCCGTTTTTTCCGGATAGTTTTTTAGTGTGATGAATATATATCATAAAAAGACAGTTTCAAAAAAGGGTGACAGCATGAAGAAAACGGCAGTGGCCATTATCTGCATAAGCCTTGTTACAGCCATGCTTACGGGCTGCAGCAAGGATGAATTTATGGGAATAAGCAGATTCACGGATAACATGAATTCAATTTCGGCTGACGGAGAAGGAATAAGCCTTTCGTCATATCTTATTTATAACGGCACATATTATCTTCCCTTTGATGAAGACAGGGAAAGTGTTGTCATGGCACTGAAAGAGGGCGAGAGCGGCCATATTGACGAAATCAGAGTAACTATTTCCAAAGCTGATGAAAATGGTAATGAAAAGCCCGTAACAGAAAAGGGAAAGGCTCTTTTTCTGGAAGCCTTTATTAAAGCTGTCAGAGCATATTCATATTTCACCCCGGAAGAAGCAGAAGAAATTATAAAGGATATGAAGATGAATTATCTTTCTGCTTTCGAAAGTGAAGGTGAAGTGACGCTTAAAAAAGAAAACTATTACTTCGTTTATTATTCAGTCGATATTGCAAGCACACTCATGATATTCAACACGCACCTTCACAGCATTGAAAAAACAGAAAAGCCTGAAAGCAAGCCATTTTTCGGTAACACGACTAATATAAGAACAGAAACAGTACCTCTCAGGTGAGAGGTACTGTTTAAGCTTATTTTTTGTTTTTTCTTGTAACCTTGGTTTTGTTGCCCTTTTCGTCAACAATGTAAGTGTTTTCAAGCTGCCCCACAAGGCTTCTTTTGAAGGAGTCAATATACTCACGTCTTAAAAGCTGCTGCTCTGCTTTTTCTTCTTCTGTGAGACCTTCCGGCGTTTTCGACTTTCTTGAAAGAAAATTTATTCTGTCAATTTTTTCCTGTGTCATTATTTTTCATCCTCCCATTTTTTCCATTCATCGGGGCAGTAGCCCACAGTTGCCTTTTTGCCGTTACGGACAATAGGTGTTTTAAAAAGCTCCTGATTTTCCAAAAGCTTTTCTTCTTTTGCATCCTCTGAGGCAAGATACTTTATAAATGATGAATCGTATTTTTTGCTTTTCTCGTTCACAAGGTCATCAAGGGAGCACCTGAGAGCCGTTTTTATGGATTTGTATTCACCCTTGCTCATGCCGAATTTAACAAGGTCAACAAACTGGAATTTTATGTTCCTTTCCTTGAAATAGCGTTGAGCCTTTTTTGTGTCAAAGCACTTTGTAGTGCCGTAAATCTGAATGTTCATTTTTAGCTCCTTAAATTTTTCTGTCACTATTTTAGAGTATAATCACAATTTTGTAAAGCCTTTTTTGTAATATTGAATTAATTTCAGCTGTGTGGTATAATGAAAACCAAATAAGAGGTGAATATTATGGATGGAATTTGCTATATTATCGGAGCGGGAGATGTTTTTCCCACAGATCTGAGAGCGAAAAAAGAGGATTATATAATCTGCGCTGACGGCGGCTACATATATTCTGAGCTTCTTGGCAGAAAGGCAGACCTTGTTGTTGGGGATTTCGATTCCCTGGGCAGTATACCCGATTCTGACAATAGAATTGTGGCTCCCTGCGAAAAGGATGAAACAGACATGACCCTTGCCGTTATGGAGGGCATGAAAAGGGGATACAGCAATTTTGTTCTGTTCGGTGCCCTTGGCGGCGAAAGGTTTGATCATACCGTTGCAAATATTCAGCTTCTTTCTTTTATATGCTCTAAGGGAGCACGTGGCACAATAATTCATTCAGACACTGTACTCACTGCCTTTTCAAACGGTGAAATAACTCTTCCCGAAGCTCTTGAGGGATATGTTTCCGTTTTCTCTCTTTGGAACGAAAGCAGGGGAGTTACAATAGAGAATCTTAAATATAATGTAACCGATTATACTCTCAAAAGCAGTATGCCTTTAGGTGTCAGCAACGAATTCACAGGTAAAGAAAGCCGTATTTCCGTAAAAGACGGAGCTTTGCTTGTAATATATAACAGTAAGACATAATTTAAAAGGACGAATAAAAGTGGAAAGAATCAAGAAACTGCTTTCATACATAACAAAACTTAATAAAGAGGACAGAACAATTTTCTTTTTGCAGCTTTCAGCTTTGGGCAATATTATCATGGTAATTGTAAAGTTTACCGCATCCTTTATTCTGCCGTCACTGTGGTTTTTTGTCAATGCATGGTTTGTGCTTATTATCACTGTTTCAAGAGCGGTCGCAATAAGGGACTACACAAGAAGCAAGGTGATAGAAAGCAAAGAAGAAAAACTGAAAACAGGCTTCCGCAATTACCGCAACAACGGAATTATTCTCATTTTTCTGGGTGTTGTTTATTTCTGTGTTAGCCTTTATATGCTGTTCAGAACATCAAGAATATCAATGCATGAATATATGACTTATCTTACAGCGCTTATTGCCTTCTGGTCAATCGGCTCGGCAATTTATGGGATTGTAAAATATAAAAGAGATCACAGCCCCATAATCAAAGCGGTTAAAATCACCAACCTTGCCAATGCACTGACCTCCATTGTGCTCACACAGGTTGTGCTTCTGAACACATTTTCCGGGGGAGCTGAAAATCTTAATATCGCTAACGGACTGGTCGGCATGGCTGTAAGCATTGTGATTTTTGCCTTAGGCGTTTATATGATAGTCGGAATTGAAAAAATGAAAAGCAGATAGGATTTTTCCCATCTGCTTTTTTTATTAAAGTAAGCCTGTGATTGTTGTAAGAACACTGCTGTCAATGCCGAGAACATCGGAAAGTAGTGCTGTTATAATCTGAAGGTTTCCTTCCTGTCTTACAACCTGAACAAGGTAGGTGGCAAGACCCATGAAAACAACCTCTCTGTCGCCCTTAAGCTCCATTCTGTATCCGCCATAAACACCGCTTTCAACAGCTGTGGCAGTTGCCATTTTTGTGAAAACGCTGAAATCGTGCTGGGGAAGATTAAGACCGAGGCCTGAAACGATGTCATTAAGAAGACCGTTGATATCAGTAAGGTGAAGAGGACTTACTGCATTGCTGCCCATTGCTGCCGCAGCCTTGTTGTAGCCCGAAATAAGGTCGGGAAGAATTTCACAAAGGTAAGTGAGAGGAGCAGCCTTAACGGGCTCAAGGATTGTGAGAACCTTTGAGGTAATATCCTCCATTCTTTTTGCACCGTCAAGTCCCTGAGCTGAAACAAACTGCTCAAGTGTGGGCATGGGACCGGTATGAAGTGCTTCAAGCAAGGGAACAAGAGCCTCGTCATAGGAGTGAGGATCAACAAGAAGGCAAAGGGCAAGGGCATCACCGAAATGCTCTGCGCCTGCACCGCAGGCCTTGATGAACATATCCTTGTCACCTGCAGTAATTCCGAAGGGAATGGTTTCAACATCAGCCCATGTTTTGTTTTCGCTCTGAAGCGTTGCTATATAGCTGTAAGCTTCGGGGAAGCTCTTTTTAAGTGCGGCAAAGGAAATGTCTGCAAGCTCTTTTCCGCAAAGCTTTGCTGTAAGCTTTGAAACGGTGGTTGCAATGCCGTCAGTGAAAATAATTTCTTCAATGTTTGCACCTGCAAGTGCCTCAACAACAGTGGATTCAATGGAATCCATTACTGAAGTAACATTTTCTTCTGTTGCAGGCCACTTAAAAAGGTCTGAATAATCTTTGGGTTCTGCATTGTAGGCTTCAGTCTGTGCGTTGACGTCAACGCTTTCTCTCACTTCAAGCTTTGCAATGATGTCCATAAGTGCTGCAATCATGCTGTTAGCCTGGGGTGAAGTGAGCACTGAAGCAAAGGGACTTGTCTGAACTGCATCGGATTTCAGGTCCTTTGTGAGGATTTTTTCAACAACGGAATAGTTGTTTCCGTAAGTGAAAAGACCGGTGATGAAATCTGCAAGGTAAGCAAAAATAACCTCTCTGTCACCGTCAATCTGAACTCTCTTACCGCCTGTGGCAGCACTGTCAACAACTGAAGCAGTGCCCATTTTTGAAAGCTGATCGTAATCAACCTGTGGGGCAGTCATGTGAAGAGCAGAAATAAGCTGCTGAATGATTGAATCAATGGTGGGCATGGTGAGCTTTGCATTCTGTGCAATTTTTTCGTTGCCGTTAATGAATTCACATGCCTTGTTATAGCTTATTATAAAATCGGGAAGAATACCGCAAAGATATGTGAGTGGAGAGCTCTTTATGGGCTCAATGATGGCGAGTATTCTTTCAGCCATGAACTCAATTCTTTTTGAACGGCTTAAGCCTGTTTTGAGAACAAAGCCGAAAAGAGAAGGCATTTTTTCTGTGTGTGTTGATTCGAGTGCGGGAACAAGAGCATCGTAATATGATGAGGGAGCATCAAGAACAACCTGAAGAAGGCTGTCACCCATTGGAGCAGCACCTGCGCCGCAGGCCTTGATAAATGCATCCTTGTCACCTGCAGTAATTCCGAAGGGGATAGTGCCGATACCGTTCCAGGTAATGCCTGATGCCTTCTGAGCCTCAATATATTCGTAGGCTGCAGGGAATTCTTTTTTCAGCTCCTTGAATTTTATACTGTCAAGATTTTTTTGTGTAAGCTCTGCAGTGAATCTTGTAACAAGGGTTGCAACAGCATCGGAATAAAGCAGGGAGTCAATGTTAACCGTGGAAAGTATTCCCGCAAGCTTAGCGTCAAGGTCGTCAAGCTCGGCTGAAAGTGCATCTTCAGTAATGCCCGTTGTGAGAGAAGCATATGTAACCTTGCTTGCGTTGTAATCTGCCGCAACGGTTTCGCAGTCAATTTTTTCACCGGCAGTAACATTCAGAATGATGCCTATGCCTGAAGTGAAAAGAATTGCGATAACAAGAACTATGCTGACAGCAATGAGGAATTTTTTATTTTTGAGAATTTCCATAAGAAAACCTTCTTTCTGTGAAACTTCTTGTATATGATGCAGATAATATAACATACAAATGTTAATTTTTTGTTTACAAATGAAGTGAATTACTCTTTTGTTGCAACGTTTTTATGTAAAATGTTTAAAAATTAGCAAAACAAAGGGAAGTGATTAATGAAAAATACACACAGTTAACAAATAGTTCATAATTATGAGACTTTTAAGTGATATTTGAGTGATATCATATATTTATTAAAAAATATTAAAAGGACTGATATTATGAAGAAGATTATTTCTGTTGTTCTGGCATTGGTTATTGCTTTTTCGTGCACTGTGACAGCCTTTGCCGGTATTGATCAGAATGCAACAAAAAGTACTGTTCCTGTTATCCGAATTTCCGGCGACGGTGACGCTCTTTATAACAGTGAGGGCGAAAAAGTTATGCATTTCAGAGGACTTCTCGAAAACAATGAGGATGACGACGATGATGATAACAGCGGAATTTATGAATCCATTGCAAATGTTCTTCTGCCCTTCCTCATTGAAGGTGTAGTATTTGACCAGTGGGATAATTATTACAATAACCTTCAGAAGGAAATCGGCGACCTTTTCGGTGATGCACTTCTTGACAAAAACGGTGACCCCGTTAACGGAACAGGTCTTCCCCAAAACAGACTTGACGAAATGGAATACAACAAAAAAACAGACAAGGGCGCAGACAGAGGCTATTATAGATACAATGACTATTGGTTCCGTTATGACTGGCGTCTGGATCCCCTTTACACAGCTGATTTGTTTGATGATTATGTCAGGAGCATCAAGACTGCGACAGGTGCAGACAAGGTTGCAATCATTTCAACCTGCCTTGGCACAAATGTTGTAACTGCATATGTTGCAAAATACGGTCTTGATGATATTCACGGTATTACCTTTGACGGCGGTGTTGCTTACGGTGCTGAAATTCTCAGTGAAACAATCAGTGGTAAGTTTCAGCTCGACGGCAATGCAATAGAAAGAGTTCTCATTGACTGCGCTAACTATGATCTTTTTGATGTAGGTAGCTTTGTTCTTGCAACTGTTGATCTTCTTACGTCAAGTGGCGCACTTGACGCTGTTAAGGGTGTTACCAAGGAATATATCTATTATAAGGTAATTGAGGGCGTAACCTCAGCCCTTGCTCTTTCGACCTTCTTCACATGGCCTAACTATTGGGCAGCTGTTACTGCTGAGGATTATGAAACTGCAATTGAGTATGTTTTCGGCGAAGAGGGCAGTGAAAAGTATAATGAATACGCAGGTCTCATTGAAAAGCTTGATGCATACGATGAGCTTGTACGTCAGCACATCCCTGAGATTATGCAGAGCATCAAGGATGCAGAGGTAAATCTCGGTATCATGGCAAAGTACGGCAGCCAGATGATTCCCGTGTGTGAGTCGTCAGACATGATTTCAGACCAGATTGCGTCTGTTCACAGAGCTTCCTACGGTGCAACAACCTCAACTGTTTATGAGCCTCTGCCCGAGGATTATATTGCCAGCAGGATTGAGGAGGGCTTCGGAAAATACATTTCACCCGATAAGCAGATTGATGCTTCCACCTGCATGTTCCCTGATTACACTTGGTTCTATAAGGGCGCAACTCACTCAAACTGGACAAGCTATGAAATGAAGATTATGTATGATGTTGCAACAGCAGACAGACAGCTCACCGTTGACGATTTTGAGTGGGGACAGTTTATTGTTTATGATAATGACACTGACACCGCTTATAAAATGGATGAGAACAACTGCCACACAGAAGCCTGGGAGGCTGACAAGGAGCAGGACGCTCCCAATACTCCCTATGCAAAGCTTTTCGTCTTCATCAAATCAGTTATTAACTGGTTCAGGGAGCTGTTCAGAATCCTTTCAGATAAGTTCGCAGCAAAGGAACCCACAGTATAAAATAAAGAATTGAAGCCCTGCAGGAATCAATCCTGCAGGGCTTCAATGTGTAATCATCGGGTAGCTTTTACCCGATATAACAATGTATAATGCAATTTTGCATTTTGCATTCTGCATTTATTTGACAATGCTTTCTCCGTCCATTTCAGTGGGCTGAGGAAGCTCCATAATCTTGAGCATTGTGGGAGCGATATCGCAAAGCTTGCCGCCTTCACGAAGCTCGCAGTCATAACCGCAAACAACAAAGGGTACGGGGAAGGTTGTGTGAGCTGTGAAGGGTGAGCCGTCCTCTTCATACATCTTGTCAGCGTTACCGTGGTCGGCAGTGATAAGCATAACGCCGTCCATTTCCATAACTGCATCGTAAACCCTGCCTACAGACTTGTCAACAGCTTCAACGGCTGCCTTTGCAGCGTCAAATACACCTGTGTGACCAACCATGTCGCAGTTTGCGAAATTGAGAATGATAGCATCGTATTTGCCTGACTTGATTGCTTCAACAACCTTGTCTGTTACTTCGTATGCGCTCATTTCGGGCTGAAGGTCATAGGTTGCAACCTTGGGGGAAGCAACAAGTATTCTGTCTTCACCGTCATACTGCTTTTCAACGCCGCCGTTGAAGAAGAAGGTTACATGAGCATACTTTTCTGTTTCAGCAATACGAAGCTGAGTCTTACCCATCCTTGAAAGGTATTCACCGAAGGTGTTTTCAAGAGTCTGAGGCTTGAATGCAACATGAACGTTGGGCATTGTGGCGTCATACTGGGTCATACATACATAGTAAAGGGGGAAGAAGCCCTTTCTTCTTTCAAAGCCTGAGAAAGCCTCGTCAACGAAGGTTCTTGTAATTTCTCTTGCTCTGTCGGGGCGGAAATTGAAGAATACAACGCTGTCGTTTGCATTAACGGTTGCATTATCAAGGCATACTGTGGGAAGCACGAATTCGTCTGTAAGGTTCTTTCCGTCCTCGTCAATTGTTTCGTAGGATTCTCTGATAGCCTTAACCGGGCATTCTGCCTTGTTGCCTTCACCGTAAACCATTGCAGCGTAAGCCTTGCCAACTCTTTCCCAACGGTTGTCACGGTCCATGGCGTAGTATCTGCCCATAACGGTAGCAACCTTACCAATGCCGATTTCTTCAAGTTTTTTCATTGTTTCTTCAACAAAATCTGCACCTGAAGCAGGGGGAACATCACGTCCGTCAAGGAAGCAGTGTACGAAAACATCCTTAACACCGTACTTCTTAGCCATTTCAACAATAGCCCAGAGGTGAGTGTTGTGGGAGTGAACACCGCCGTCACTCATAAGACCCATGAGGTGAAGAGCTGAGCCGTTCTTGAGGCAGTTTTCCATAGCGCCCTTAAGTGCTTCGTTGTTGAAAAAATCACCGTCCTTGATGCTCTTTGTGATTCTTGTTAATTCCTGATAAACAACACGGCCGGCACCGATGTTTGTGTGACCAACCTCACTGTTGCCCATCTGACCGTCGGGAAGACCTACATCCATACCTGATGCGCCGATAAAGGTCATGGGGTTTGCTTTCATAATCTTATCAAGATTGGGAGTTTCAGCGGCAACAATTGCATTGCCGTAATCGGAAGGATTCTTACCGAAACCGTCCATGATACAAAGTAATACAGGTTTTTTCATTTTTAAATTTTCCTTTCCTGGAAGCTTATTTGCCTCTCCCTGAAAGGGGAGGTGCCCGAAGGGCGGAGGGGTTTATTGCATTCTGCATTTAAAAAGGGCTCATAGAGCCCTTTTTATTATTTCTGTTCTGAAGCTACCTTAACGATAACTGAGAAGTCAGCTGCCTTGAGTGATGCACCGCCGATAAGACCGCCGTCAACGTTTACCTTTGCAACAAGCTCAGCTGCGTTGCCTGCGTTCATTGAGCCGCCGTACTGAATTGTAACTGTTTCAGCAACATCAGCACCGTAAGCTTCTGCAATAGCTGCACGGCAGAAGCCGTTGCCTTCGTCAGCCTGGTCTGCAGTTGCAGTAACGCCTGTGCCGATAGCCCATACGGGCTCGTAAGCAATAACAACATCCTTAAGCTGTTCTGCAGTAACGTTTGTAAGAGCCATCTTTGTCTGATACTTAAGAAGAGTTTCGGTGTAGCCGAGCTCTCTCTGCTCGAGTGTTTCACCAACGCAAACGATGGGCTTGAGACCTGCATTAAGAGCAGCAAGAGTACGAAGGTTAACAGTCTGATCTGTTTCAGCAAAGTACTGTCTTCTTTCGCTGTGGCCGATTACAACATATTCAACGCCAAGCTCTGTGAGCATATCAGCAGCAATTTCACCTGTGTATGCGCCTGAAGCTTTGAAGTGAACGTTTTCAGCACCGATTCTGATGTTTGAGCCCTTAGCTGCTTCAACAGCTGCGGGAATATCTACAAAAGGTACGCAAAGAACAACTTCACAGTCAGCACCTGCAACGAGGGGCTTCATTTCTTCAATAAGTGCCTTTGCCTTTGAGGGAGTCATGTTCATTTTCCAGTTACCTGCGATAACTGCTTTACGTGTAGCTTTGTTCATTTTAATTACTCCTTTAAATTATTTATAAGGAGAATGCTGAGCAAATCTGCAGTCAGGCGGGCAGGATGCTTTGTTATCCTGAAGCTTTATCCGGATATAATAAGAGCGAAGCGACCCGCAATTCTGCATTTTGCATTTTGCATTCTGCATTTTTAATTATTTATCGTT
The DNA here is from genome assembly GCA_045604105.1 of Acutalibacteraceae bacterium. Classification (GTDB taxonomy): domain Bacteria; phylum Bacillota; class Clostridia; order Oscillospirales; family Acutalibacteraceae; genus UBA6857. The sequence goes on from JAZUNJ010000024.1 coordinate 68,309, forward strand.
AAGAGCAACAACGCCGGGAAGGTCCTTACCTTCAAGGAATTCAAGTGAAGCACCGCCGCCTGTTGAGATGTGGCTCATCTTGTCAGCAAAGCCGAGCTTCTGAACTGCTGCAGCTGAGCCACCGCCGCCAACGATGGAGATTGCACCGCTTTCAGCAATAGCTGTTGCAACTGCGATTGTACCTGAAGCAAAGTTCTTCCATTCGGAAACGCCCATGGGACCGTTCCAGATAACTGTGCCTGCGCCCTTGATAGCCTCTGCGAAAAGAGCCTCTGTTTTGGGGCCGATGTCAAGACCCATCCAACCGTCGGGGATATCGTCTGAATCAACAATCTTGTGTTCTGTGTTTTCGTTATATTCAAGACCAACTCTGTTGTCAACAGGGATAAGGAACTTAACGCCCTTAGCCTTAGCTGTTTCCATCATTTCCTTAGCAAGCTCAATCTTGTCTTCTTCACAGATTGAAGTACCAACGCTGTGACCCTGAGCTGCGAAGAAGGTGTAAGCCATACCGCCGCCTACGATGAGGGTGTCAACAGTTTCCATGAGGTTTGTGATAACACCGATCTTGTCACTTACCTTAGCACCGCCGAGAATAGCAACGAGGGGACGCTTGGGATTAGCAAGAGCACCGCCGATGTATTCAAGCTCCTTACGGATAAGGTAGCCGCCAACAGCGGGAAGGTAATCAGCAACACCTGTTGTGGATGAGTGAGCTCTGTGAGCTGAGCCGAAAGCATCGTTTACATAAATTTCTGCAAGTGAAGCAAGAGCCTTTGAGAATTCGGGATCGTTCTTTGTTTCTTCCTTGTGGAAACGAACATTTTCAAGAAGAAGAACTTCGCCTTCCTTGAGCTCAGCAGCAAGAGCCTGAGCGCTTTCGCCAACAACGTCCTTAGCCATTTTTACTTCGATACCGAGAAGCTCGCCGAGTCTTTCAGCAACGGGAGCGAGTGAAAATTCGGGCTTGAATTCTCCTTTGGGTCTGCCGAGGTGTGAGCAAGCGATAACCTTTGCACCGTTATCAAGAAGATACTTGATTGTGGGAAGAGAAGCAACGATTCTCTTGTCGCTTGTGATAACGCCGTTTTCCATTTTTACATTGAAATCGCAACGGATGAGGACCTTTTTGCCTCTTACGTCAATGTCTTCAACTGATTTCTTGTTTAATACGTTCATGTGTTTCGTTCCTTTCGTAACATAATGTTATTTTGAAAAAATTACACCATCAATCATTTTATAACATTATGAGTTATTTTTCAAGTATTTAGCCATAATTTTTAATGATATCGTTATGTTTAATTTATGATATAATGTAAACCAAAAAACCGAAAAACCGATTTCAATATAAATATTTATTTTCTCCTTTTATTAAATCTATACTTTTATACAAACAATGGTTTACAAAGTTCACAATGTGTTGCAACCTAAACAAAGGTGTAGCCTTCAAGGATACAATAGTTAATAATGAAAACCATAGTTTTGTCGGATTATATCAATACAGAACAGAAAAAATTGGAGTTATTACAATGAAAGCGCATCAAAAGCTTTCGTGGATTCTGATTCCACTCGTCTGATTTACGTCTTCACAGGCTCAGCCGTAAAAAAACGCTTCAATCGTTGAACATTAAATTTTATTGCAAAATGGCACTAATCTTAAGAAAATCTTAAAGACTTATGTAAATCAATATGATATAATTAAAATATCAAATGGCAAAAGTTAATAAAATATCACTTGTTTTAATTGAATTTTTGTTGACTTTTTGCACTGAAAAATGGTATTTTGAAGATGCAATGCAAATTAATAATCTTCAAAAACAGGGAAACTTTTAAATTAAGTGTAGCTCTATGTAGTTATATCTGCTTTTGAAAAATTCAGCTTGTGTTGCATCGGATTAGTGGTGTTTTAGCCACCTCATTTAGGAGCAAATTTTTTTATTATTTTATTTAAGGAGGTTTTTTCTGATGAAGAGACTTAAATCGGCAATTTTATTCGTTTCATTGTTTATATCGTTAGCAGCGATTCTGTGCTTTAGTGCAAGTGCTGCTGAATGGAAGGATTTGGGCAACTTAAAAAGTAATTATGACAAAGACACAGGCGTAATGGTAATAAAGGGTGAAAACTCAACTATAAATCCTCACGACTTTGGTGTTTTACCAATGGCAGATGCCGAACAGTTAGCAAATGAGCTTAAGGAAGAAGACGGCTCGGGTGTTAATTGGGGTGATGATGACGGTTTGGAAGCTGACCGTGACGAGAATGAATTTGCCCTTGCTGATGCGGATGCATCAAGAGCAAAAATAGTTATTATCGAGGACAGCATTGTTAAACTTGAAACTTTAAGCCTTTCACATTTTGAAAGTGCTGAAGTTATAATCCTGCCTGAAAGCATTACAGAAATTCCCGTGGGAGCTTTTCATCGTTTGGAAAATCTTAAAACTGTTGTACTTTCGTCAAAGACAACAAAGATTGATGATTATGCATTTTACGGATGTAAAAATCTTAAAACAATCAACTTCCCTTCAACTTTAAAATATGTTGGAAGAAGAGCTTTCTTCAAATGTAACATTGATCATATAGAAATTCCTGATACCATTAAAACAGTTAAAGAAGGCAATAAGGCTATTCCTGATAATCTTAAATCAGTTGAAATTACAGGGGTAAGTGACGGTTTCGTTACATTGAAATGGAACAAGGTTAAGGATGCTAATGGTTACAGAGTGTTCGTGCGTAAAAACGGCAAATGGAAAAAGATAGTCGATGTGTTCAAACAGGAGTATTACAACATTAAAACAGAACCTAACAAGAAATATACTTTTGCTGTAAGACCGTTTAATGCTCTTGATCTCAATTGTCAAACGAAAAATTCTGTAATAATTAATGTAAGTTACTCAAAGCTTGTTTTTGCAAAGAAATATGTAAAGCTCCCCTCTGTTACAACTGCGCCGGCAAAGCCCGAATTCAAGCTCGAAAGCAAACAAAAGGGTAAGGTGTCAATCAAGTGGGATAATGTTGCAGGTGAAACCGGCTATCAGGTATGGTACTCAACAAAGTCAAATAAGAATTTTAAAAAGATTGCAAACTACAAATCAAATGTTGTTTCTGCAACAAAAACGGGACTGACAAGCGGTAAAACTTACTACTTCAAAGTAAGAGCGTATAAAAAGACAGCTAACGGTTATGTTTACAGTAGCTGGCAGCCTAAATCAATAAAAGTTAAATAAAATAACAAGAGCAGGCACGCCGTGCATTAAACACAGCGTGCCTGCCTTTATCTTTTAAAAGTCCTTCAGCAAAGCTGCAAAGGGATTGTCGCTGTTGTCCTTCTTTTCTTCTCTTTGCTGCTTTTTCATATAGTTCATAACATCGAACTTGTTTGCTCCTGCGCTTTCCTTTCTCTTGTTGAAATCGGAAAGTCTTTCTCTGTAGCCGCAGACGCAGACGAACATTTTTTTGTCACCCTCACCTCTGAGCTCAAGCTTTTTGTGGCAGTCGGGGCAGCGTGCGTTTGTCACCTGAGTCAGACCCTTACGGTAGCCGCATTCTCTGTCCTGACAAATGAGCATCTTGCCCTTTTTGCCGTTGACCTCAAGAAGATACTTTCCGCAGACGGGGCACTTGTCCTTGGTGGCGTTTTCGTGGTTATACTGAGCACTGCTTGTGATTACCATTGAAACAAGGGATGTGGAATAATCACGCATTTCTTTTATGAATCTGTTTTTGTCTGCAGTACCCTTTGAGATGTTCTGCAGCTGCTGCTCCCACTTTGCGGTAAGCTCTGCACTTTTAAGGTCGGGAGGCACAATGTTTATCAGCTGCTTGCCCTTGGCTGTGGGGTGAATTTCCTTGCCCACACGCTCAATCGAGAAGTTGTCGAAGAGCTTTTCGATGATATCGGCTCTTGTGGCAGGAGTGCCCAGACCACTCGTCTGACTGATAACAGCCTTGAGATTTTTGTCCGTAATCTGCTTTGACGGGTTTTCCATTGCTGAAAGCAGAGTAGCTTCAGTGTATCTTGCAGGGGGTCTTGTTTTGCCCTGAGTGATTTTTGTTGAAAGCACGGGAAATTTTGCACCCTCTCTGATAACGGGCAGGCTTTGTGAACGGTTTTCGATGTCTTCCTCTTCCTCGTCATCAATTGCAGAGCCATAATATTCCTTCCAGCCCTGCACCTTTGCAGTTTTGCCCTTGGCAAAAAAGCTGTTGCCCTCAACGTCAACCTGCACCTTCACTTCGTCATATTCATAGGGTGCGGAAAGCACCGCAAGAAAACGTCTGACAACAAGGTCATAGATGTTTCTTTCTTCGTAAGAAAGCTTCTGCAGGTTAGGTGACTGCTCTGTGGGTATGATGGCATGGTGGTCGCTGACCTTCGCATTGTTTACGATATATTTCGTGTCGATTTTGCCTCTCACAAGTCCCATTGCCCATTTCGCATAAGGTCCCACAGCCATCGCACGAAGACGCTCGGGTATTGTGGCAACAACATCGTCTGTTATGTAGCGTGAGTCTGTTCTCGGGTAGGTGAGAACCTTGTGATATTCATAAAGGCTCTGCATGTATGAAAGGGTCTGCTTTGCGCTGTAGCCGTACTTTTTGTTGGCGTCTCTCTGAAGCTCCGTCAGGTCATAGGCGGCAGGGGGAGATTGCTTTTTTGCGCTTTTTTCAACCTTTACGGCAGTACCCGTTTTATTTTTAACGGCAGCTTCAATTTTTTCAACAAATTCACGGCTTGAAAACCTTGTGTTGTTTTTACCGTCTCTGAAGGTTCCCTTGAAGCCCTGGAAGGAAGCCTGAAGAGTGAAATAATCCTTAGGCTGAAACTTCATGATTTCCTCTTCTCTCTGCACAATGAGAGCGAGAGTGGGTGTCTGAACTCTGCCTGCAGAAAGCTGAGCGTTGTATTTGCAGGTAAGGGCTCTTGTGGTGTTAAGGCCAACAAGCCAGTCAGCCTCAGCTCTTGCCTGGGCAGAATAATAGAGATTGTCATATTCCTTGGCAGGCTTTAATTTAGCAAAGCCCTCCTTGATTGCTCTGTCGGTCTGAGATGAAATCCACAGTCTGTATGTGGGCTTTTTCCAGTGAGCCTTCATCATAATCCAACGTGCAACAAGCTCACCCTCACGTCCTGCGTCCGTTGCAATAACAAGGGAGTCAACGTCGGGACGTTTCATAAGAGCCGATACAGCTCTGTATTGCTTTGAGGTCTGCTTTATAATAACAAGCTTCATTTTTTCGGGGAGCATGGGCAAATCCTCAAGCTCCCATCTTTTATATTTGTCGTCATAGGCGTCAGGGTCAGCCAGTGTCACAAGGTGACCGAGTGCCCATGTGATAATGTATCTGTCACCGATAATACAGCCGTCGCCCTTGCCCTTACAGCCGAGTACCCTTGCAATATCTCTTGCCACAGAGGGCTTTTCGGCAAGCACCAATTGTTTTCCCATAATTTATACCTCTTATTTTATAACAGACAGGCAGCAGTTACTTGTGTCAAAGCTGCAGATTGTCTTTTCAATTTCTTCTTTTGTGATTGTTTTGTAAAGCTCAAGTGTGTCAAAAAGGCCGTAGCCGTTGAAGTAGCAGTCAACAAGGCTGTTTGCAAGGTCATCAACATCATTGAAGGAGTTGACCTCGGCTCCGTAAAGCCTTTTCAGTGAAACGTCGAAATCCTCATCGGATATGCCCTGTGCCTGAAGTCTTTCAATTTCGGCAATAATTTTTTCCTGCACCTTGTGAGGGTTATTGCTTTCACCCATGAACATTTTTGCGCTGAAGCCTCTGCCCGTGAAATATTCCTTTCCGAAGCTGCTGTTGATGATACCCTCTGAAAGCATTTCACTGTAAAGGGGAGAAACCTTGCCTGCAATGATATCAAGCACCAGGTTGCAAAGAACGGTTTCCTTTGCCGTGGGTACGGGGGAACTGAGAGCCTCTTTAAAGCCTATGGCAAATTTCGGCATATCGACCTTAAGGTCCTCTTCAATATATTTTTCTTTAACCTCATAAGGCTCTTCGGGGATAATCTGCTCAAAGAAAACAGGTTCTTCCTTTTTGAGAATTCTGTCAGCAATGGAAAGAACCGCTTCCTTTTTCACATTGCCTGCAACGGCAAGAGTCATGTTTGAAAGGTTATAGAAGGTGTTATAGCAGGAATAGAGAAGACCGGCATTGATTTGTGCGATGGATTCAATTGTACCTGCAATGTCAATGCGTACCGGGTTGTTGTGATAAAGACCTCTGAGCAGGTTGAAAAGCACCTGCCAGTCAGGGTCGTCCTGATACATTCTTATTTCCTGACCGATTATACCCTGCTCCTTGAGTACGGTTTTCTCAGTGAAGAAGGGAGCTTTCACAAAATCAAGAAGAATTTCAAGGTTCTTTTCAAAATTATCTGCACAACGGAAAAGGTAGCAGGTGCGGTCAAAGGATGTGAAGGCATTTGCCGAAGCACCTGTTTTTGCAAATCTTTCAAAGGCGTCAAGCTCCTCGCTTTCAAAAAGCTTGTGCTCAAGAAAATGAGCAATACCCTCAGGAACCGATGTGTAGCTTTCTTCGCCCTTTATTCTGAAGCAGGTATCCACTGAGCCGTACTTTGTGCCGAACATCGCAAAGGCACCTGAATAATCGGGCTTTTCCATAACAAAAATCTTAAGCCCCGAGGAGTGTTCAATTTCATAGTAGCTTTCATTAAGAAGCTCATTTTTTATAAGCTTTTCCATTTATTCTGCCTCCTTTTCGCTTTCAAGGATGAATACGGTGTCTTCCGTTACCATGTTTGCGGCAATAATAATTTCCTCACGGCTTACATTTTTGATAAGCTTTGTGTATTCCTCGGGTGTTCTGAATTCACCTGAAAGGCAGTTGATTGTGAACCATGAATCAATTGAGCCCACAGAATCCATAACGGATTTATACATGTCTGTAAGACTCAGAATTGCATTGCTGACTGTTTCATCGGTGAAAATGCCCTGTCTTACATCGTCAAGCTCATGTCTTATTGCATCAAGAGCCTTTTGTGCATTTTCTGTTTCAACACCGCTTTCAACAACGATAAGACCCTTGTTGTTGATAAGCCTTGCAGAGCAGTAATAGCAAAGGCTCATTTTTTCACGCACATTCATAAACAGCTTTGAAAAGGTGCCGCTGCCGAAAATTGCCGTCATAACCTTAATGGCTGCAAAGTTGTCCCATTCATAGGTCATGCCTGCCCTCATTCCAATAACAAGCTTGCCCTGCTTCACCTTCTGCTTTTCGGTGATAAGATTGCTTTCGTAGCTTTCCGTAAGAAATTCCGTACGGATTTCTTTTATATCCTCTTTCTTTCTCTGTAAGGAATCAAAACGGCATCTGATTTTGCTCTCGATCTCATTTTCGTCAAAGTTACCTGTAACATTAATCTGAACAGGGCAGGTGAAAAGAATGCTTTTCCATGCTTCAAAAAGGTCTTTTCCGCAAAGCTCAGCAATTCTTTCCTTTTTTCCAAGGCGTTCAATGCCGTAATTTTCATTACAGCACATTTCTTCAATCATTCTGCCAAAGGCATAAACACGCTTGTCGTCCTTTTCGCTTTCAATTTTTTCAATAAGAAGGCGCTTTTCACGCTCAATATTTTCTTCCTTGAAGCCTTCGGGAGTTATGTCGGGCTCAAAAAGGCATGAAAGAAGAAGGTCAACCCCCTCAGAAAGAAGCTTCTCACCTCTGAGAGAGAAGCGCTCGTCAATTGAAGCAAGGGTCAGGGATAAAACCTGGGCTTCACCAACCTTGAGCACAGAGGGTGAAAGTGAAGCACCGTAAAGTGAGGCGAGCTTACGGTTCATTGTTATAACAGAGGGATAATTTTTATTTGTTCTGGCAAGAAGATAGGTGAGAAGAGCCTTCTCACTTGCACAGGCATCAAGGGGAGTGATGATGTTGAGTGTCACAACAGATGTTTTGAACTGAGTGGTTTTATGAGTGCAAAGCTTCACGCCGTTCAATATTTCTTTTATGTTCATTTGAGTCACCTCGTATAAAAATGAGTATTTAGTTTATTATACCATAAAATGCCGACAGTATGCAAGAACGAAAAAACAGCGGCAGAGCTCGGGCGTCTGTCGCTGTGTATGAAAAGCTTATTTTGGCAGATTGTCGTCACTGAGAGTATTGACAACAATGGGTTCATTTTTACTTGTCTTAAAAGCAGTGCCGTTTCCGTTGGTCTGCTTGGGTGCTGTCCAGCATACAGGAAGACCGAAAGCATCCTGCTTATATGCTCCGAAGAGGATTTTTGTGGTCTCCGTTGCAGTGTAAATCATGCTGAGTATGAGTCGCATAATGGGCGATGAAAGTCCGGGAGAGGGAGTACCGGAATCGGAAACAAGGCTGATTCCGGCAAGGGTTGCCTCGGTAGTGAATTCCACATATTCCTTAAGTCCCATTTTGTATTTGGAGCGTACCTCCTGAGCCTCATCATAAAAGCCTAACCATTCAAGATGCAGACCGTAATCAGCTTTAAGCCATGCTTTGAACAGCAAGGTAAATCTGGAGCGCCAGCCTTTTTTCAGTGCCTCTTGTTTGATTTGTTCTCTTTTTTGCATTTCTTTAATAACCTTTTTAGTGTTATTGTTCATGTGTATTACCCTCCTCTTTGTACAGTAACAGTATATAGTGCATGATTTCAAAAGTCAATAAATTATATCAGAAAACAGTTGAGTATTATTGATTTTAAATTAAAGCCGGCACTCAGTGCCGGCTTTAATTTAAACGCTTTGTGCTGCCATAAGGGCGCTGTATCTTTCCTCAAGCTCTTCATAATGGGTGTAATACTGAGTCTGGTCAATAAGACTTCTGGCCTGAGTATAGGGCTTATTGACTCTGTTATAAACAGATTCAGCCTTCAGATATTTTTTAATTTCCCTTCTTTGCTGAAGGCTCTGCATGAAGCCTGAGGTTTCACGCTCAAGGATTTCATTCTTTACTGACTCGTTGGGAGCATGAATGTTTTCCTTGCCGTATTTCTCAATAAGATGTGCAGCTTCCTTTTTAATCCGTGCATTTTTAATCATTTCTTCACGGATTTCCTTTTCTTCCTTTGTGGATTTGGGGAGCATTCTGGCTTCACGGAGAAGCTCGGAAGCGTTGACATAATGATACATGGGGCCTTGTGCAAGGTCTGCATGGGCAACTTTAAGCTTTGCTATTCCTGTTTTGGTTGAGAATTTGTTCAGGTCTTCAAGAATAATGGGAGCTCTTTCAATTGCAAGGTTAGTTTCCTTTATATCTCTTATTTCCTGACGAGCCTTTTTAATTGCCGCATAACGGATTTCCTTTTCTTCTTCCGTCTTGCTGGGAAGCTTCCTTGCTTTTTTCAAGGCAGTCTTATCTATAGCAGATTTTTCCTTTCCGTAAAGCTCCTTTGCCTGATGAATAATTTCCATTGCATCTGTAAGCTCATCGTCTTCAAGAAGTCCCAGAGTGTAGTTTTCAAACATGGCACGGATTCTAAGTACATCAACATAGGCTTTGTGCTTGTTTTCCGTAAGGTCGTAAAACAGGTAGGGGATAAGATTGAATATAGCACCAAAAATTGAGCAGATGATAAGAACCTCAAAAAGGCCATTTCTCATATTGTCGTCATAAAGAACGTTGTAATCCTCTAAAAGACCCATTTTTTCGTATATTGCGGGGTAGAAGGAGCCGGTAAAAAATCCGATTACCGTACCAATCATACCTAAAGGTCCGAAAAGTCCGTCAACACGGACGCCTGTTTTCCACTGGTGGTAGTCACGCATATCTGCACTGATGTTGTGCTGAACAATGTTCCAGAAGGTGTTTATAAAGTTGTTGAAATACCAGAGAACGCAGATAAGAATAAGATTCTCATATGTGAAATAAAGGGCAATAAGCACCAATACATTAATGGAGTTTGCCGTAATAAGAAGATTCCTTTTGCCGATTGCCTTGATAACAATGGGTGCAAGGAGCATTGACCAGAGAGCCGCATTACCGATAATTGTGTTTGCAAGGCCGAGAGATGCCTGATACTGTCCGCCGTGGCCGTAAACGAATGACCAGCCCAAAATAACGCCGTAGCCCGATTCAAGGAACACTACCCAAGCGGCCGCATGAATAATCCAGTAATACTTATTTTTTGCAACCTCACGTATTGCATCAAGCATTCTTACAGGCTCAGGATTTTTCTTGGGAAGAATAAGTCTTTCCTTAACCTTGCGGAAAAATACCATGCTGAATACAAGACCGATTACCGAGAAAACGGGGTAAATTATTCTGTATGTCTGAATGTTGTTAAGGCCGCCTGTGAGGGGCGCCAGAAGGGGAATGAAAAGATTTGAAAGAGTCGGAGCCAAAGAGTAAATTACCTGAGAAATACTTGTGACCGTTGCTCTTTCCTGAGCGTCGGGGCTTATTATCTGCTGAAAATATGTATAGCTTTCAGTGTAAAAGCTTAGAAACACATTCAAAAGCAGATACATCACTTCAACCACAACTGCCTTGGTGATATAATTCCAGTTTTCATAAGGAAGCCAGACGAAGATAATTGATATAAGGAAAATAGGTACGGCGGTCATTCTTATAAAGGGAAGGAATTTTCCTCCTTTTATATGGTGGTTGTCGTAATACCAGCTTCTGAAAATACCCATAGGGATACCCACAAAATTTGCCACTATGAGCATTATCTGCAAATCCATGGGCTTAAGACCGATGCACGCGCCTACAAGAAAGTTGGATGCATTAAGTCCTATTGTTGATGCTAAAAGTCCAAGCCAGTTTGCACCGAAGCCGGCTCCGCTGATAGAGGCAATCTCCTTATAAGGAACATAATTGCCCTTGGGCGGCGTTGTCCAGTATTCCTTTGCTGTTGAAATAATGTTTTTAACCTTCTGAACAGGCGTAGCTCTTGAATAATTCTCCATATTTTTCTACCTCCGTTGACAGGATTATATCATGAAATAAAAATAAAATAAATAGTATATCGTATTTTTTAAGCCAAAGTTTGCGTTTTTTTGCAAAAAAACACAGGCAGATAATCTACCTGCGTTATTATAGGATTTATTATTCTTCAATTGTTCCTGCTTTAACTTTTTCAAATTCTTCCTCAATTTCCTTTGAGGGCTTCTTTGTGAGAAGTGAAACCGCAACAATGAAAATGCAGGAAATAATGAATGCGGGCATAAGCTCATAAATTGCAAACACACCGCCGAGAGGCTTGAGGGCAAGCTTCCAGATGAAGACCATTGCTGCACCTGAAACCATACCGGCAATTGCACCGGGGTAGGTTGTTCTCTTCCAGAACAGTGAGAAGAGAATGATGGGTCCGAAGGTTGCACCGAAGCCTGACCATGCAAAGGAAACAATATCAAAAATAACGCTGTCTTCGTCCCATGCAATCACAATGCCGATGGCAGAGATGATAAGAAGAGCAATTCTTGAAATCCACATAACTGATTTGTCGTCTGCATCCTTTTTGGTAAGCTTTTTGAAAAGGCCTGTTGCTCTGGGTGATTTTTCATAAATATTCTTGGCAAAGGCTGAGGAGGCAATGAGAAGATATGAGTCTGAGGAGCTGATTGTTGCTGCAAGAATACCTGCCATAACAACACCTGCAAGAATTGCGGGAAGAAGATACTGTGAAAGATTGATAAAGATGTTTTCTGCTCCGCCGCTTGTGAGAAGATTTGCCTCTGTGGGGAAAATTGATCTTCCGATAACACCGATGCAAACTGCAGCAAACAGTGAAATGATAACCCATACGGTTGCAATTCGGCGGGACTTCTTAAGCTCGCTTGTTTTTCTGATAGCCATAAATCTCAGAAGAACCTGAGGAATGCCGAAGTAGCCGAGACCCCATGATGCAGTTGAAAGAATTGTGAGGAGGCTGTAATCTGAAGCCTCGCCGAACTGTGCCACACCGTCAACAACCTGCTGAACACCGTTTGCATCTGTTATGGGGGAAGCCATGCTTGTGAGTGAAAGGTAGCCGGGAATTGCCTGTGCGTTAGCTATAACAGCTTCAATGCCGCCTGCATTGATTGTACCGGTTACAAGAACTGCAACAAGTGCCACAACCATAACAATTGCCTGCATGAAGTCAGAAACGCTTTCTGCAAGGAAGCCGCCAAGGAAGGTATAGAACACAACGAAAACAGCGCCGACGATAAGCATTGAATGGTAGCTGTAGCCGAAAAGGGTGCTGAAAAGCTTTCCGCAGGTCACAAAGCAGCTTGAAGCATAAACGGTAAAGAAGATGAGAATAAACACAGCTGAAAGAGTCATTATGATATTCTTCTTTTCGTGATATCTGTTTGAGAAGAATTCGGGAATTGTAATTGCATTGCCTGCAACTGCTGAATAATTTCTCAGCCTTTTTGCAACGATGAGCCAGTTTACGTATGTACCGACAGCAAGGCCGATAGCAGTCCATGCAGCGTCGGCAATGCCGCACCAGTAAGCAACACCGGGCAGACCCATAAGCAGCCAGCCGCTCATGTCTGAGGCTTCAGCACTCATTGCTGCAACCCAGGGACCGAGCGTTCTGCCACCGATAAAATAATCCTCGGAGCTTTTATTTGCACGCTTTGCATAGAACAGGCCGATTGCTACAACTATAAGCATATAGCCTGCCATTGCAAGAAAAATCTGTAAGGTTGATGAATCCATATCTTTTCCTCCAATCAAATAAATAGGAATCTAGTATATCACAACTTTTTAGCTTTGTAAAGTGATAAATCGATAAAATGCTGAATCAGAACAATTAAACTAACATTAAAGTAGAAATGCTATAATTTCTTCATTGGTAAAACTGTACACAGCAAAAGACGAAAAAGGCTTTTCAAATCGAAAACAGACCATGAAAAAGGTTTTAATGGTAATTTTTAACAATGTTTAAATTGACTAAAAAAGCCCCTGAAACCCAAGCTTAAATGCCGTAAATGTCAAAATTAATCATTAAAATTTTAAATAAATGAAAAAATATCTAAAAAAATTGCTCCTTTATATTGCAAAATGCCGATAAGTTTTGTATAATGGTAAAAGTGACGATAGTCAAAATATCCAATTCGTGCAAAATTTAAAGTTGGGGGACAGTTTTATGTCTAACAGATTATTTCAGGGAATCATACATCAGATGAAGGATGCAATCGACCGTACAATCGGTGTTGTTGACTCAACAGGCACAATTGTATGCTGCAGTGATCTCGGCCGTATAGGCGAAACAGGCTTTGTTGACATGAAGGAAATTCTTGTTTCTTCAGATGTAAGAGTAATCGGCACAAAAACATTTCTTGCAATCGGCGGACAGAATCATCCTGACAGTGCAATTTTCGTTGACGGCAATGATGAAAGTGCGGCAAACTACGCCAAGCTTATTTCAATTTCCCTTGGAGGCATCAAGCAGTACTATGACGTAAAGTTCGACAGAAGCAACTTTATCAAGAATGTTATTCTTGACAATATTCTTCAGGGTGATATTTACCTTAAAACAAGAGAGCTCGGCTTCAACAACGAGGTTTCACGCTGTGTTCTTCTTATCAGAACAGCAGAAAGAACTGAAATTTCCGTAAGCGAGACCATTCAGGCTCTTTTCCCCGATAAGAACAAGGATTTTGTTATCAACATCAACGAAACAGATATTGCTCTTGTTAAGGAAGTGCGTCAGGGTAATGAAATCAAAGACCTTGAAAAGCTTGCAAGAAGCATTGTTGATTCACTTCACACAGAATACTATATCAACTCAATTATCGGTATCGGCACAATCGTTACCGGTATCAAGGAGCTTCCCCGTTCCTTCAAGGAATCACAGATTGCTCTTGAGGTCGGCAAGGTATTCGACACCGAAAAAACTATTGTTACCTATGAAAACCTGGGTATTGCAAGACTTATTTATCAGCTCCCCACAACTCTTTGTGAGATGTTCCTTAAGGAAATTTTCAAAAAGGGTTCAATTTCAGGTCTTGACCACGAAACCCTTTTCACAATTCAGAAATTCTTTGAAAACAACCTTAATGTTTCCGAAACATCAAGGAAGCTTTTCGTGCACAGAAATACCCTTGTTTACAGACTTGAAAAAATCAAGAAGCTCACAGGTCTTGACCTGAGAGAATTTGATGATGCTATTGTATTCAAAGTAGCACTTATGGTTAAGAAGTATCTTGACGCAAAACCTATTAAATACTAAATTTTTCGATTCTGCCGGCATTTATGTCGGCAAAATCAGGTTTAAACGGGTGTTTTAACTCAATAAAGAGATAAAGCACTGATTCAAACACATACTTTCGGCGTTGCCGGAGAAAGAGAAGTATTTTATGATTGAATTTAAAAATGTATCCATGAAGTATAAGACCAACGGTGCAGTTGCTCTTGACAAGGTCAACGTTAAAATTGAAGACGGTGAATTTGTCTTTATCGTAGGTGCATCGGGAGCCGGAAAAAGCTCATTCCTGAATGTTATTATGGGTCAGGAAAAGGTTGATGCCGGTGAAGTGATTGTGGGTCCATATAACCTTAAAAGAATTAAAAGGAGAGAGCTTCCCTATCTTCGCCGTATGCTTGGAATTGTTTTCCAGGATTTCAGACTTATACCGAAGATGACCGTTTACGACAATGTTGCATTCGCACTTCGTGTTATAGGTATGGGTGAAAGAAAAATTACAAAGCGTGTGCGCTATGTTCTTAAGCTTGTTGACCTTTCAAACAAAGCAAAGAATTTTCCCAATCAGCTTTCCCAGGGTGAAAGGCAGCGTGTGGCAATTGCAAGAGCTCTTGTAAACAATCCCGAGGTTATTATTGCAGACGAGCCCACAGGTAACCTGGACCCTGTGCTTTCGGGCGAAATTATGAGCCTTTTCGATAAAATCAATGCACTCGGTGCAACGGTTGTTGTTGTTACTCATGACCTTGAGCTTGTTCATCAGTTTGACCACAGAATTGTAACAATTGAAAACGGAAAAATCGTGTCCGATATTCCCGCAAGAACTCATTCCGTATCTGTGCCTGAGCAGGAAGCTGAGGACGAAGAAGAAAATGAAGAGGTGCAGGCTTCTTCCGAGGAAGCTGAAGACTCTGACGAATCTGAAGCTTATGAGGGCGAGGACGACCGCCTTGAGCTTTTTGAAGAGGAAGATGTTGAAATAAACATGGATGATATCAAGGAGGATGAGGCCAATGGCTAAGAAGAAAAACAAAAAAAGATCCTCCGGAGGTCTTAACACCTCGTATCTTACCAAAATGGGCGGACATAATCTTATTGCAAACAGAAGCATGTCCTTTTCTTCAATCAGCGTGCTTACTGCCTGCCTTCTGCTCATAGGTATATCTCTTATGATTCTTCTCAATATCCGGACTCTTGTTAAGGATGTTGAAAAGCAGAATGTTGTTATCGCTTTCGTTGAAGACGGAGCCGATGACACTGTTGTTGCGCAGGTAGGCGCAGAGCTTCGTGCAATTTCTGATGTTACAAATGTTGAATTTGTGTCAAGGGAGGTTGCTTATCAGGAGCAGCTTGAGGATTTCGGTGTTGAAAAGGATCTTTTTGATGATGTTATTGAAAATCCTCTTCCCGATTCCTACAGAATATCAGTGGGTAATCTTGAAGAATTCAATGTAACGCTTGAAAAAATCAAATCTGTGAAAAATGTCAGCAGCGTAAGAGAAAGTCAGGACGTTGTAAATCAGATTTCAACCCTTCAGTCATCAATCACCATAATCTGTATCATGATTGTTGTTGTGCTGCTGTTTGTTTCAATGTTCATCATTTCAAACACAATCAGAATCACCATGGTATCAAGAAAAATTGACATTCAGGTTATGAAGTCCGTTGGTGCAACAAACACCTTCATCTGCTGGCCCTTTATGATTGAAGGTATCATAATCGGTCTCATATCAGGTGTGCTTGCAATGCTTCTCACTCTCGGCGTTGAAAAGCTTGAGGGACAGGCAATGCAGTCACTTCTTGGCATGTTCGGCAGCAAAGGCATTTCAATTATGGATTATCTGCCCGTGCTTATCGGCGGCTATCTTCTTTCAGGTGTTCTCATAAGCTCGATCGGAAGCTTGGTATCAATCAGAAAATACCTTAAGAAGGAAGGCAGCGAAGCCCACGATATATAAATCGGAAACTATATCAGAAATCAGGAGCCGGATAAATGAAAAACAGAATTTTATGCTTGCTTTTATCTTTTGTTCTAATATTCTCCGCCTTTGCAGTAATTGAGCCTTCCATGTGGGCATCAGCTGCAACAAAGGAAGAGCTGCAGGACAAAATTGATGAGCTTGACGATGAAATTGCAGCAAACAGAAAAAAGCTCAACAGCCTGAAAAATGACCAGGCCAAGAAAAAAGAGTATCTTGAAACTCTTGAAAAGCAGATTGAAACCGTTGAAGCAAAAGCAACAAATATTCAGACTCAGATTCAGAAAATCGATAATGAAATTGAAGAGCTCAACAGGGAAATCAAGCAGATTACCCGTGAAATCAATCAAACAGAAAAGGACATTATCGAAACTGAAAACAATATTACTTCATCAAGCGACCTTCTTGCGGCAAAGCTTCGCAGTGCCTATATGAACGGCAATGAATCCACCCTCAAAATTCTTATGGGTGCCGATTCTCTTGCAAGCTTCCTCACAAGGCTCGAAATGATGAAAAGAACATCGGAAAACGACAAAAAGGTTATCGATGATTTCAAGCAGCAGGTTATTGATTTAAGAAAAGCCAAATTAAAGCTTGAGGATAACAAAAAGGCCCTTGACGAAAAAAAGGCAGTGCAGGTTGAGAAAAAGGAAGCACTGGAGGTAAAGCAGAAGGAATATAACAAAACTGTTGAGTCTCTTGAGGGTCAGTATGTTGAAATAGAAAAGTATATTGAAGACCTTGACAAATCAAGTGCTGCTTATAAGCAGTATATCAAGGAGCTTCAGGACGAGAAGGCTGCAGCTGATGCTGAAATTGACAGAATTCTCAAGGAATACTATGCA
Organism: Acutalibacteraceae bacterium; assembly: GCA_045604105.1. GTDB lineage: Bacteria > Bacillota > Clostridia > Oscillospirales > Acutalibacteraceae > UBA6857. Next base: position 85,283 of record JAZUNJ010000024.1, read on the forward strand.
ACAAGCCATCAGACCACGCTTCCTGCAGCAAATAATGACCCTAACGGCGGAGGCTCGGTGGGCGGCACTGCAGGTCCCGGTTATGTTTCAGGCGAAAGCTGGGCATGGCCTCTCGGCAGTCAGTCCTGCTATATCAGCAGTCCCTACGGCTACAGAAGCGCCTCAATTTCCGGATGGTCTTATCATGGCGGTGTTGACATTTCAGGCAGCGGCTTCTACGGAAGAGCAATTTATGCAACAAGAAGCGGTAAGGTTATTTCAGCCGTTTCAAGTGACCGTGGCTACGGTGTTTATGTTATTATTGACCATGGTGATGGCTTCTCAAGCCTTTATGCCCACATGTCAACACGTTATGTTTCAACAGGTGACACCGTTTCAAAGGGACAGATGATAGGCAGAGCCGGCAGCAGCGGTAACTCAACAGGTCCTCACCTTCATTTCGAGGTCCGTTATTACGGCCAGAAGCAGGATCCGATGAAGTATGTAAGAAAGCCGTAAAAAATCAGTTTTTATAGAGGGGTAGGTTTCTATCCCTCTGCTTGTGTTTTATGAGACAGTCAGACAAGGTTGTTCCAATTTGTCGGAATGGGGGATAATATGAACAAAAAAATATCACTTGGTATCGTTGTGGGTCTTCTGGTGCTTGCCATTGCTGCATCATCGGCCATTTCAATCGGCGTGATGGCAGGTGAATATAACAGAATTCTTGAGGGTATACCCGAAAAGCTTGCAAGATATGAAATTCTTGATGAGCTTGACGATATCATCAACAGGAATTACTATGGCAAAAGTGAAGAAGAAAACCTTGAGCAGGCAATTGCTCAGGGCTATGTTGAAGGTCTCGGCGACGGCAAGTCAAAGTATATGACAGCTGAAAAGTATGCCGATTATCTTTCTGAAAACAACGGTAACATGCTCGGTATCGGTATTGAGTATGTGAAGAATTCACTGGGCTATATTGAAATCACAAAGGTTTATCCCTCATCTCCCGCAAAAAGTGCAGGTCTGAGAAAGGGTGACCAGATTTTTGCCTTTGACGGTATTATGATTGATGCCGAAAACTATAAGGAAATGGAAGAAAAGCTGACAGGTGACAGACTTACAAGCGTCAATCTCATTTATAAAAGGGGAAAAACGGAAACCAATGTAAGCGTTGTCAAGGGCTATGAGGCCTCCTCAGTGTTCACCTCTGTTTATGAAAACACGGGTTATATCGGTATTACCGATTTTTATCCCGGCACAACAGAGCAGGTGCAGACAGCAGTTGATAAATTCACCTCCTCAGGTCTTTCCTCAATTGTGATTGACCTGAGAGAAAACAACAGTGACAATTACGATGTTGCCATGAAGGTGCTTGACATTTTTGTTCCCATGTCAGACAGTCAGAAGCCTGCAGCCACAGTGGTTGACGAAAACGGCAATGTTGTAAAAAGCTATTCAACAACAAGCGGTGAGGTAAACTCACGAATCGGTGTTCTTGTTTCAACAAAAACAAAGCAGGCAGCAGAGCTTTTTGCATGTAATTTAAGAGACTTCGGTAAGGGTGAAATTTTTGCCGTAACAACAACGGGCGGCTCTGCCCTTGTTCAGGAGGTTTTTGAGCTTTCCTCGGGAAGCGCCGTGCTTCTCACGACGGGTAAGGTTCTTCCCTATATCAGCGAAAGCTTTGACAAAGAAGGTATCACACCTGATTATGTTCTTGAAAGTGCATCAATTTCAGATAATATTGAAGAGGATACACAGTTTTTATATGCAGTTTCAATGCTTTCCGTTGCAGCAGGTGTTGAAGAATCACAATAAACAGGAAGGGGTTAATATATGGATATCAGAGTTTCTGTTATAGTTGCAATCCATAACGGCGGACATGACCTTGTAAATGCTCTTGATTCAATAAAAAAACAGACCCTTAAGGAAATCGAGGTTCTTATGATTGATGCTGCTTCAACAGATGAAACGGCAGAAATCATGAAAAGCTTCACTGAGGATTCAAGGTTCAGATATTTATACCGTGAATCGGAAAGTATTTCTGAAGCAAGAAACCACGGTGTTGAAATTTCAAAGGGTAAGTATATTGCCTTTGGTGACACAAGCGTAGTTTTTACAAGCAATTTAATTGAAGAGATGTATAACTGTGCAGAAAAGGAAAAGGCACAGCTTTGTGTGGCTCCCATGGGCTCCTCGGACATTTACGGAAAACACGAATTCTCTTCTTCAGGTCTTCTTTCAAGAAGACGCAGAACAAGCAAATTTGACACGGACCTTATATGGAATCCGGCTGTTACAAACAAGCTTTTTCTGAAAAAAGAGATTACAGAAAAAAATCATACCTTTAAAACCTTCGGAAAGGCAAGGGAGGCTGCCTTCACAATTCCATTTGCCTTTGAAAGCGAGGTCATTGCCTGCAGCAACAAGGGTGCGGCAAGCTATATAATACCGGTTCAGAATGAGGGCGTATCTGAGTTTCTTATTGAGCATTACCTTGATGCATATGAATTTATTATTTCTCATGCACAAAAGGCCTTCGAAAAGGCAATCAAAGAAAGTAAATCGGAATTTGACCGTAAAGAGCTGAAAAAGCTGATGATATGCTATATCGATCAGGTTTACCATAAGGAAGTGACAGTGCTTTTATATAGCTATTACCGTCATTTCTGGAGCCTTTCCGATGAAGAAATAAAGAAATATGCCGATATTATAACGGGTCTTATGAAAAAGCTTTCAAAAACCGGTTATACGGCACTCAAAAAGAAGAACAAGGATATTTTTTACGGCGACAGACTGCCTGAAACAAAAAAGGAAATGGCAGAAAATCCCAAGGTGACGGTATGTATCGGCAAAAACGAAAAAAATGCTCACCATGAGGGCAGACTGCAGATACAGGTGCAGTCAATTTTCAGTCAGACAATGCCTTCCTTTGAGCTTCTTGTTGATTCACGCCTTCGTGATATTTTCCCTGCTGAGTGGAAGGACAACGAAAACGTAACCTTCATTGAATGTGAATCTCTCGGTGAATTCAAGGATATTGCACTTCAGACATCAAAAACGGATTACATCATGTTCCAGGACGGCTTTGCAAGGCTGAATCCGAAAATACTCATGCGCCACTACAATGCCCTTGAAAGCAAGGAAAAATACGGCTTCACAACCTCACCTCTTACAAGGTTTGACGGTAAAAAAACCGCAGAGTATTCATTTTCAGATTTATGCTTCTACTCGGATATGAAAGCCACAAGAGTAAAGCAGGGAGACGAATCTCACACTCTTGATCTGTTTTTCTGCAACAAGCTGTTCAGAACAGAGCATCTTAAGGGTATACGCTTTGATTTTTCCGATAACACAATTATGGATATGTATAAGCTTTACGGTCACTCCCGCTTCAAAAAGCTTACACACAGAGGTGCCTATCTTCCTTACACTGAGGAGGAGGCAATTCAATATCTTATGACGGAAAATCACATCATGCATGCTCAATGCAAAACAATTCTCAGACATTACAAAACTCTGCTTTTCCGTAAGGTAAAGGTTAAAAGACTGAAGAATAAGGTTATCGGTCTGCTTAAAAAGGTTAAGAGAGTGGGAATTAACTATATCAGCAAATGGATAACAGACTATTACAGAAGAAAGCCGATTGAAAACAGAGTTTTCTTTTACACAATCAGGGCAAACGATGCTCTTCTTGAAAACATAAATTATGTTTATAAGGCATGCAACTGTGAAAAGGTTGTGTTTGCAAAAATGCTTCCCCATTCCTTCAGACAGATAGCTCTTGTAAGAAAGTATATGCTCACAAGCAAGGTTATTGTTACTGACGATTATATGAAATATCTTCGTGCCGTTAGGCTTCGTGAAGGTCAGAAGGTGATTCAGCTGTGGCACGCAGGAGGCGCCTTCAAGCGCTTCGGTCTTGATGCACCGTCAAGACTCACAAGGCTTGAAGAGTATAAAACCCATTCACAGTACAGTGATGTGTGTGTTACAAGTGAATATGTAAGACAGTTCTATTCTCACGCCTTCGGTGTTGATATGGATGTTGTGAAGGCAATAGGCTCGCCCAGAACAGATGCAATTCTTGATGAAGCTCAGATCAGGGATAAGCGTGAATCCATATGCACAAAGCATCCTCTTCTCAGAAACAAAAAGGTGTATGTCTATTTTCCAACCTTCAGAGAATCTGAAGGTGCACTGATTCCTCTTGACACAAAAATAGACTGGGCAAAGCTCAACGAGGAGCTTTCTGACGACGAGGTTTTTGTTGTATCCCGTCATCCCGTTATGAAGGAGGATTTCTTCAAGGGGGCCTTTTATTCAAGAGTAAAGGATTATACGGCTGATCCCACACCGGAGCTTCTTGCAATAGCCGATGTGGTTATAACAGACTACTCATCAATAATCTTTGATGCTTCCCTCATGGATAAATCAATGCTTTTCTACTGTCCCGATTACGGCAATTACGAAAGAGATTTCTATCTTGATTACGATAATGACCTTCCCGGTGAAATTATCAGTGAATTCAGTGAGCTTGTTCCTGCCTTGAGAAGGGCCGATGAAACAAGCTCAAAGGATGTTATTGCAAAATTCCGTGAAAAGGAAATGGGTGCCTGTGACGGCAATTCAACCGGAAGAGTAGTAAGTATAATCGAAAATTATTTGAAAAATTAAAAAGGAAAAAATTTAAAAGCTCTCTGCTTGCAAATAAATGCTTGCAGAGAGTTTTTTCACCTCATTTTACCGATAATAAAAAAGTGCGAATCTGTGCAAATTATTTTTGTGCGGAAAAGGTGAGGTGAAAAAATGAAAAAAGCAGTAAAATATATAAGAGCAATTTCCTTTAGTTTAACCGTGTGTTTTTTATTTATTTTGGTTTACTCCTTTTATACCGTTCCCGATGAAATATATTCTGTATCGGACGAGGAAATAAGGGTAAACGATTTTTATACCGTCAGGGTTGAAAGCTCAGAAATCGAAGGCATGGCAAGAAGCAGAGCTGCAGGAAAATACAATGTTCAGATAAGTCTGTTCAATGCTATTCCCGTAAAAAATTCCTCTCTCACAGTAACTCAGAGACGCTATGTCAATCTGTCAGGTGAAATAATAGGGCTGAGATTATTCACTCAGGGTGTAATGATTGTGGGAATAGACAGTGTTGAAACAGACAAAGGAAGCATCAGTCCCGGTAACGGAGCAGGTTTTCTCAAGGGCGATGTAATTTGTGCAATTGACGGCATTGTAACAGATAGCAGCAGTAAGGTCAATGAGCTGATTTCCCAAAGTGGTGGAAGGGTTCTTAAGGTTGAATACATCAGAAACGGTGAAAGAATAAAAACGGATTTTACGCCCGTGTTTTCCTTGTCGGAGCAAAAATATAAAGGCGGTCTGTGGGTAAGAGACAGTGCGGCAGGCATTGGCACAATGACGTGCTTTGACACCCAAAGCGGGGCCTTTGCCGCTTTGGGGCACGCAGTGTGTGACATTGACACAGGTGAAATACTTCCTCTTTCAAACGGTGACATTGTTTCGGCAGAAATCATGAGCTGTAACAAAGGCACCAACGGCAAGGCAGGGGAGCTTTGCGGTGTGTTTAACAGCGACAGTATCGGCATACTGACCAAAAACAGCAGCTGTGGGCTTTTCGGGGTGCTGAATTACGCTGCCGATAATAATCTGAGGGTACCCGTTGCAACGGAAAACGAGGTTGAAAAAGGCCGGGCACAGATTCTGTCCACAGTTGATTCAGGCACACCGCAGTATTATGACATTGAAATTATGAAAATTTCAAAAGATGACGCCGCACACAAAAATATGGTTATAAAGGTTACAGATGAAGAGCTGATTGAGAAAACAGGGGGTATTGTTCAGGGAATGAGCGGCAGCCCCATTGTGCAGAACGGCAGGCTTGTGGGAGCAGTAACCCATGTTCTTGTGGGTGACCCCACAAAGGGCTACGGCATTTTTATTGATAACATGCTGGAAGCTGCGTAAATATCCGAAGTGACACCTTGCATTTTTTGCAGGGTGTCATTTTCTTGCTTGATTGTTAAAATTTATTACAATTTATCTTGTTATTGATAACAATATGTGATAAAATATTTTGATAAATGAAATCGTGGAGGAGATTTTATGGATATCTGGAGTTTGTGCTTACTGTGTGCCATTGTTCTTCTTTGCTGTGGTGCAGCAGGGTGTTATATAGTTTCAAAAATGAAAAAGAAGCCTCTTGTGAATGCTCAGACCGTTTTTGCAGCAGGCATAGCACTTGCAAGCATTGTTGCTTTTTATCCGATATATAAGCATGCCTTCAGAGATGAGGGTCTTACCGTGCTTAATCATGCTCTTCTTTCCGTTCATAACACAATCCGTCTTTTTGTTGTGGACAGTGATTACAGCTTCATTTCGGAAAACCTTGTAGGTGTTGAGGGTGCTGTGGGCAAAGCATACAACATGCTCATGACAGTGTTATACATCATTGCTCCTGCAATGACCTTCGGCTTTGTGCTTTCCTTTTTCAAAAACCTTTCGGCATATAAAATAATGCTGTTCAAATTCAGAAGGAAGTTCTTTGTTTTCTCCGAGCTTAATGACGGCTCTCTTGCCCTTGCAAGTAATCTTAAAAAAGCAAACCCGAAAAGCCTGATCATATTCACGGATGTTTATGAAAAGGATGACGAATACTCCTTTGAGCTTAAGGAAAAAGCAGACGAGCTTAAGGCTATCTGCTTCAGAAAGGACATTACCGCCATACATTTCAACCTTCACAGCAAAAAATCCACCGTTGATCTTTTCATTATCGGTGAGGATGAAGATGAAAATGTGAAGCAGGTATATGACCTTGCAGGAAGATATAACAAATACTCCAACATGGCACTGTATATTTTCTCTTCAAATGTTGAAAGCGGCTTCATCGTTAACACAATAGACAGAGGAAAGCTCAAAGTGAGAAGAATTGACACTGTCCGTTCACTTATTCAGGAAAATCTTTATGAAAATGGTTATAACTGCATTTTCAGTAAGGCAGAAGAAACAGATGAGGGCTACAAGAAGATTTCAGCTCTTGTGCTCGGTATGGGTAAGCATGGCACTGAAATGACAAAGGCTCTTCCCTGGTTCTGCCAGATGGACTCCTACCGTGCTTACATCAACTGCTTTGATGCTGATAAAAATGCAGAAAGCCGCTTTAAGGCACTTTGCCCTGAGCTTTATGATGAGGAGCACAACGGCAATTTTGAAAAATACGGTGAAGCTCAGTATAAGCTGAAGATTCACCCGGAAACGGATGTGCTTTCCAATGAGTTTTATGATAAGCTCAGAGAAATCGGAACCGTAACATATATTCTTGTGGCTTTGGGTGATGACGGACTCAACATTCAGCTTGCAACAAATCTAAGGTCATATTATGCTGCAAAGGGTATGTATCCTGCCATTCAGGCAGTTGTTTATTCAACAGAAAAGAAGCGCACCTTCAGCAACATGTCAACCTTCAATAACCTGAAATATGACATTGATTTCATCGGTGACCTTGATTCAAAGTATTCGATTGATGTTGTGCTTAACAGTGACCTTGAAAACAAGTGTATTATCCGACATGAGGATGCAAAAAGCACTGACGATTTCTGGAAGTATGAATACAACTACCGTTCATCAATCGCTTCCGTTATGCATCAGAGAATGAAGCGTCTTTGCAAAATTTCTGCAGCAAGCAAGTATAAAAAGGACAGAACAGCTGAGGAAGCTTATCAGTTCAGCGTAATTGAGCACAGAAGATGGAACGCATATATGCGAAGTGAGGGCTACTGCTGCGGTGAAGAAAAAAATCACCTTGCAAAAACTCACCCTTGCCTCATTGATTTTGAAGCACTCACTCCCGAGGACAGGGAAAAAGATAACTATGAGCTTGTTGAAGATGATATGATATAAAAAACAATTAATTGAACTCTGGCGAAGAATTATCCTTCGTCAGAGTTTTTTCATAATAAGAAAAATATTGACTGAATGAAAATGTATTGCTATAATGTTACTGTAATTTTTAATCTTTTAAGGAGATGCATATGAAACCTGTAAATATTAACCCTGAGCTTTGTGTAGGCTGCGGCAAATGTGTAAATGACTGTGTGTCGGAAAAACTCAGAATAGTAAACGGAAAAGCACAATTTATGTTTGAGCGCTGCATTGAATGCGGTCACTGCTATGCAATTTGTCCCACGGGGGCGGTTTCGATGACAAGCTATCCCGATGCAGAAGATGTAATGCCTATTGATTTCACCGAATTTGACAGTGACAGACTTCTTCTTGCCATGAGAAGCAGAAGAACAATCCGCAAATTCAGAAAAGAAGCGGTGAGTGATGAAGCAATTGAAAAAATCATTGAAGCCGGAAGGTATTGTCCCACAGGCACCAACGCTCAGGATTTTTCATTCACCGTCATAAAGGAAGGCCTACCCGAAATTGAAAAAGAGGCACTGAAGCTTTTCAGATTCGCACAGAAAACAGTATCTCCTCTTGCAAAGTATATTAAAAACACAACTCTTGATGACAACTTCTTTTTCAAGGGTGCTCCCGTTGCTATTGTCGTTAACGGAAAGGGGTCTACAAGCCCTTGCCTTGCTTCATCATACATGGAGCTCATGGCAGAAAGCATGGGCCTTGGAGTGCTTTACAGCGGCTTTTTTGTGGCTGCTGCCAAGCTTAATCCGAAAATTGCAGCAATGCTTCAGACAGAAAAGGGTCATTCTCCCGTCACATGCCTTGTAATCGGCTATCCCGATGTCAGCTATGAGCGCATACCTCCAAGAAGGAAGGCAAAAATCAATTATATCTGATGCTGAAAAGAGCAGATTTTCTTATACCATATTATATATTATAAAGCTTGTGTTTAAAAAAGACAGATACACAGTGTAACTGTCTTTTTGCTTTTACATGAATAGCAAAAAAGAACCCCCGAAGGATTTCCTTCGGGGGTTAATTCAGTTAATCAGTTGAAAAGGTTTTTAAACCATTCAATGATCTTGTTGAACCATTCAATAATTCTCTGGAAGAAGGCGATGAGACCGTTAGGTGCAATACCTTCAGATGTGAGAATATCTTCAAAGTTCGTATCAAGGAACTGAGCAAGGAGATTACCGATAGTCTGCTCATTGGGATCGTCTGACATGCCGAGATCCTTGAGAATCTGCTGCCACTGAGCATTGATATCCTTGAGGCCGCCGGCTGTTTCGCCAACACCGAGGTCTGCTCCGTAGAACAGATAGTAAAGTGTTGCGAGAGCCTTGTCCATGCCAAGGTATGTTTCTGTTGCGCATGTAGCAATTGTATCAAGAACACCTCTTACATACTTTTCGGCATCAGCAGTCATACCAAGATGATCTCTGAGGAGGCCGAGAAGTATTTCCTGATTATTTTCATGCATGATGAATGTAACAATCAGTCTCATTACAACTGTAACCATTTCAGTCTTTGCTTCTTCAGACTGATAAATCATTCTGTAAGCGGTCTTTCCGTTAGCTGATTCATAGGATACAAGAGTACCGATGGTAAGCTCGGAAACAGCGCTTGCATTGAGATTTTCAAATCTGTAGCCTGTTGCATCTGCAATCATGTCAAGAAGCATTTCGAAGAGCTTCTCGAATGTAAGAGTTGAAAGATCAAGGCCGATGATTTCGTAAAGGTCAATCTTAGCAATGGGTTCAATTGCATCAAGAAGAGCGTAAACTGCATTGAGTGTATTCTTAACAACTGTGTCAACACCGTTTGAATTGATGAAGTAGATAAGGTTGGGAAGCATTGAGAGAATCTCTTCAGCAGGATCAACCATAATTTCGTCTACTCTGTCAAGAAGGGGATTGAGAATTGAAGTAAGAAGTACATCACCGTTTGCCTCAACAGCTGCATAGTAATCAGCAGGAGTCATAACGTTGTCGCATTCAAGAGTTTCAAGAAGAGGAATGATACCGTAAGCATAGCCTTCAGCACCTTCAAGCTTGATTGCGTCAACAGGACCGTTTGCACCTTCCTTGGCAAGAAGAGCGATATCTTCGTCAGCAAGTACCCACTTAAGAACGCCGTAGAGAGGTTCAAGAACATCGCAAAGGCTTGCAACGAACTGAGCTCTGTCGTCTGTGAATTCGGGAACTTCAACCTTGGCAACTGCTGCGATATCTGCAATGCCGGCTGTCTTAAGAACTGCGGCAATGTGCTTGCCAACGTTCTTGCCCTTAGCTTCAAGGTTAACAATTCCGTCAAGAACACCTGCGAGGGCGTCACGGATAGCAATTACGTTCTTGCTGTTGTAAAGTCCGCCGTTAATAAGCTCATCAATAAGCTCATTGAGGTTATCAATGCTTACACCGTTAATGTTGATACCGAGAAGGTAAATGATGTTGTTGATAAAATCACCAACATTGTCAGCAATGTACTGAGCCATTTCTTCAGTGTAAAGAGGACCGTATTTGTGGTTTGTGAGATAAAGCTTTGAGGATTCAATTGCTGAGAATGCATAGCCTGTGTCTGCCTTATCAACAAACTTCCAATCGAATTCCTGAATGTCTGCAGGAACAACACCCTTATTGAAGATGTAATCGATTACCTTATAAGCGTCTTCACCAACAAGGTCTTCAACGAAGTCTTTGTTTGCTGAATCTGCAAGGGTAAGAACGATGAGGTTAGCAAGAACTGTTACCATGTCGTACTTATCGAATTCATCAACATAAGTCATCTTCTTAGCAACGCTGATGCTTACTGAATCATATTCGTTAACCTGGCCGAGACCGAAGCCCACAAGAACATTTTCAAGCTTTGTAAGGTCAAGACCTGTCATAAGTGAAACTGCCTGAAGGATATCCTTCATTGCAAGGTGGTCAAGGTCGATTGTTGCGCCCTTGCCCTCAATGTTCATAAGCTTCTGAAGGTTTACAAGCTCGTTGATGTCAACGTTCACACCTAATGCTTCAAGCTTTGTGAGAAGAACTGTGATAGCAGCAAGTGTGTTGTCAACCACTGCAGCAACACCGTTGGTGTTGAGGAAGTAGAGAAGGTTGGGAAGAAGTGCGATAACTTCTTCTACAGGATTTTCAAGAATTTCATCAATGCGTGCTGCAAGAGAATTGAGAACGCCTGAAACGATTTCTTCTGTTGTTGTTTCAGCGCCGTAAACAGTGGGAAGGTTTTCACAGCCGAGTGCTTCAAGAAGAAGTGCAAGTCCTTCTGCATAACCCTGAGCACCGTTAATCACGATGAAGTCTACGGGAAGGTCGTTATCGTCAACATCCTTAACAAAGAATCTGTAATCGTTACCAAGAAGGAACCATTCAACAAGACCCTTAGCATAGGTGTTAAGAACATTTGCAAGCTCTGAAGCGAATGCGTCAACAGTTGTAATTCCTTCGGGAGCCTTGTAAGCCTTAAGACCCACAACATCAGCACCGAGAAGAACTCCTGCTGCGTCAAGAAGACCGTTGTCGATATCCTTAAGAAGATTTGCAAGAAGATCAACGACAGCCTGAAGGTTTTCGCTTGTGAATACGTTAACCTTGTCATTGAGAAGTGCGCTGAGTGAATCGTAGTTGCTGTCGATGAGAGAAGCAACGAGGTCAGCAAGCTCAGGAAGGTTATCTGTCACATACTGTGCTGTTGCTTCGTTCCAGTTGTTGGGATAAGTAATAGCATACTTCATAGCATCAACTGTACCGTTGTCAGCAAGGGGATAGTCCCAATCGGGAACTGTATAGATGATTTCTACGTCTGCGAAAACATCCTTGAGAGCTGAGATGATTTCAGTGCCGATCATTTCGTCAAGCTTTGCAGCGTTTTCTTCATCTTCAACTGCAACAAGAAGAGCAGCTGTCACAAGAACGGTAATCATATCGTGCTTGTCAAATTCGTCTGCATATTCCATCTTAGCAGTATAATCGAAGCTGCTTACTGAATCGTATGCAGTAACCTTACCAAGAGCAAAGCCTGTGAGTACATCCTTAAGAACTGTGAGATTAAGACCTGTAATTTCTGAAACGAGTTCAAGGATTGCTTCAATTGTAAGGTTGTCAAGGCCGATTGCGAGATCCTTTTCGATACCGCAGAGTTCTTCAATGTTAACAAGATCATCAAGAGTAATGTTAAGACCGAATGCCTTGAGCTTGAGAGCAAGGGCGTTGAATGCGCCTGCAAGGTTATTTACGGAAGCTGCAACGCCGTTAGCGTTGAGGAAGTAAATAAGGTTGGGAAGAATGTCGAGAGCTCTTTCAACGGGAGAATTGAAGATTTCACCGATTCTTGCAGCAACTGACTTGAGAACTGCAACAACTACGTCTTCAGTCTTGAGGTTTTCAACACCGTAAACCTCGGGAAGGTTCTGACAGCCGAGAGCCTCAAGAAGGGGAGCAAGACCTTCAGCATAACCCTGAGCACCGTTGATTGTGATGATATCTGTGCCTTCAAGCTTTGTGCCCTTAGCGTCAACATCGTTAACGAAGAGCTTGATATCGTCGCCGAGAAGGAGCCATTCAACAACGCCCTTAGCATAGGTGTTAAGAACATTAGCAAGCTCAAGTGCGAATTCTTCAACAGTGTCAATTCCTTCGGGAGCCTTGTAAGCCTTGAGACCAACAAGATCAACCTTGAGAAGAACGCCGAGACTGAGAAGCTTATCGTCAACATTGCCAAGAAGCTTTGTGATAAGACCAACAAGGTCATCAAGAGTCTTTGAGGTGAATACGTCAACCTCTGACTTAAGAAGAGCTGCAAGTGAATCGTGGTCGCTTACCATGCCAACAACGATATCAACAAGAGCGGGAAGGTTGTCAGCAAGATACTGTGCCTTTTCTTCTGTCCAGTCGTTGGGATATGTGATTGCACTTTCAATTACTTCGATTGTACCTTCGTCATAGTTGATTTCACCGTTGAAGTAGTTGTAGTTGGGTTTAATATATTCAACGGGAGTGCTCTCGAATACTTCGTCAAGTGCTGAGATGATGTCAGTACCGATTGCCTTGTCAAGAGCTGCTGCGTTAGCTTCATCCTGAACAAAGATAAGAGCGATTGTAAGGATAATTGTAACAACGTCAGATTTTGCTGCGTCCATTCTGTAAATGTAGTTGCCCTTTGTAATCTTACCTGTGCAGAAGTTTACAAGGTAATCTTCAACAACTGCAAAGTTGAATTCGGGAAGAACTGCTTCAAGAATTTCAACAACATCAGCAAGTGAAAGCTCTTCAAGGTTAAGAACAAATTCAGTACCGTCTGCCTTCTTGAACTTGATAAGATCTGAAAGGCTTACGTTGAGACCGAATGCCTGAAGCTTTGTAAGAAGAGCATTTACGGGAGCAAGAAGATTGCCGATTGCAACACCTGCGCCGTTTGCATTAAGGAAGTAGATAAGGTTGGGAAGAAGCTCAACAACTTCATCAACGGGCTTTTCAAGAATTTCGTCAACTCTTGCTGCAAGAGCACCGAGAACATTAGCAGTTGTTGCTTTTTCTGCGGTGGGAGCATCTGCACCGAGAGCTTCGAGAATGAGTGCAAGACCCTTTTCGTAGCCGTAGCCGCCGTTGATAACAATTGTATCGTTAAGGTCTGTCTTCTTAGCGAATCTGTAGTCATCGCCGAAGAAGAGCCAGTTGATAAGACCGCCTGCATAGGTGTCAAGAACATTTGCAAGCTCTGCTGCGAATGCTTCTGTGAGTGTCTTATCCTCGGTTGCAACGATTTCAGGTGCCTTATATGCCTTGAGACCGTTGATGTCAACATCAAGAAGTCTGCCGGCAGCTTCAATGAGGTTTGCATCAATATCTTCAAGAAGACCTGTGATGAGACCAACAAGCTGATTGAGTGAATCAGCGGTAAGATAGCCGTTGAGAAGGTCTGAAAGAAGAGCTGAAACTGTTGCGGGAGCATCTGCCTTATCCTTATTGATAAGACCGATTACAAGGTCAGCAAGCTCGGGAAGGTTATCAGCGATATACTGTGCCTTTTCCTCAGTCCAGTCGTTGGGATACTCAAGTGCATAAAGAGTGTTGGGAAGGCCTGCGCCTGTTGCGATGTAAGCGTCAAGTGCTTCCTGTGAATCGAACCAGTAGTACCAGTTGGGTTCTGCATAATCAAATTCGCCAAGGTCAGCGAATACGCCTTCAAGCTTACTGATAATGTCAGTGCCGATAAGCTTGTCGAGTGCTGCAGCATTATTCGGCTTTGCACCCCATTCGAGAACGTATGAAAGAATTACTGTAAGAAGGTCATGTGCTTCGAAGTCATTATGGAATGCGCCCTTCTTCCATGTGCTGTTGAGAGTTGAAGCTGAATCATATTCAACACCGATGTGCTTACATACATCGTATACAAGTGTGCCGAGGAAATCGATATCAAGACCGAGAAGCTTATAAAGAAGGTCAACAACAAAGTTGATATCAAGATGCTTAAGATCAATGTTAAGACCTGTGCTTTCAGTTGCAGTTTTAATCATTTCTGCAAGGTTGATATCGAAGAGAGGACGGATTGTGTCAAGCACTGCATAAACAGGAGTGAGGAGCTTGTCAACACCCTGTGAAAGTCCGTCGCTTGCGAGATAGTAGATAACACCGGGAATGCTGTCAAGCATATCCTTGATAGTGCTGTTGTACTTATTATTTGTGAGCCTTGCAAGTCTTGTAATAAGAGCATCAACAAGCTTTGCAAGTGCATCTTCATTTTCACCAAGGGCAGTTACATTGTCACAGCCGAGAGCTTCAAGAAGGGGAACAATTGCATTGTCATAGCCCTTATAGCCCTGAAGTGTGATTGCACTGTCGATGAGAGTGAGATCCTTACCTGCAAAAATGAAGTCGATTGCAGGTCTGAAGGGAGCGAGAAGCTGAACAAGCTTTGCACCGAATGCTGCACCGTTGCCGTCTTCAAAGCCCCAGTTGTAATCGTCTGCAAGGTCCTTATACTGTGCAAACACTGCAAGGTCAATACCAAGCTCATCTTTAAGCAGAGCATTGATGTCGAATGCGGGAGCCTCGGCTTCGCCACCTTCTTCTGCAGTTTCAGTGTCACCTGCAAGAAGAGCGTTCAGGTCGAGACCTGCAAGGAGCTTTGCAAGAGCTGTGAGATTTGCATTTGAGTAAAGAGCATTGATTTTGCTTGCAAGCTCATCTTCAATGTCAAATGTTGATTCTGCATCTATGGTTTTGATGATGCCGCTTACAATAGCATCAAGGTTGTCATAAAGGTATTCAGCCTTACCTTCTGTCCAGTCATTGTCATAGCTGAGATAGATTTCATCAGCAGGAGTCAGAGGTGTCTGAGTACCCTTTGAGCCGTCATACCAATAATATCCGCCAACGGGGTATTCGGTCTGGTTTGCAAGCTCAACAATTGCAGCAATTACATCGCCGACATCCATTTCGTCAAGATTGAGATCTTCATAGATAACCTTCTTGAGACCGGCAATTGCTTCCTCGTCGGGAATTGTCTTGCCGTTGGCGTCTTTGATAGCTACACCGTTTTCATCCTTCTGAGTCATGAACAGACCAAGGAGGCTTGTAAGTGCTGCTTCATCCTTAACTGCGTTAAGAATGTATGAAAGAAGGTAATAGCCTACGCCTGCCTTGTCAGCAACGATTGTGTAAGCTTCACCTGCGTTAACGCCGGAATAGATAGCTGCTTTTCTTCCGGTTGAAACCTTTGTGAGTTTACCGAGAGTTGCAAGAGTTGTCTGGTCGATTGCGGGAAGCTCAAGACCGAAGTTTGAAAGCAGTGAGTTAATACCGCCTGCAAACATGCTTTCGGGAAGAAGAGCACCTTCGTCACTTGTGATAAGAATATCACCAAGGAAGATATCAACGCCGTCACTGACAACTGTTACAGCACCGCCGCCGATAACACCGGCCTTGTACCATACCTTTGTTGTAAGGTTGTTAAGAAGAGGCTTAACCATACCGAATGCAAGAGCATAAACAAGGTTGGGAAGAATTCCGAGAATTGTGTCAACGGGCTTTTCACCGAGAGTTTCAAGGAATGTGAAAATAGGCTTGAGAATTTCTTTAAGAACATAAGCAATGTCATCGTTGCCTTCAATTGATGCCACCGGGGTGTAAGGAACACCGAGAAGCTCATAAATGGGAACAAGAGTGTTAGCATAACCGGGGTTACCGTATGCACCAAGATCAAGTGTTACGTTAAGAACAAGTGCATGAGCAAACTGAAGAATACTGTCGGGTTCCCAGTTAATGTTTGTGATAAGAGCTGTCAGAAGAGGCTTGATACCTTCTGCTGCATCAGCAAATACTTCATAGAACTTAGCTTCTCTTTCTTCAAGATCTTCAATTTCATCAATACCCCAGACGAACTTGAGTTTGCCTGTTTCTGTGTCAAGAATGTGAACTGATGTCCATGAATCGTCATAACCACCTGCTGCCTTAAGCATAGCAACTGTTTCGGGATATTTTGTTTCATCAAGAACACCTGCGAGAAGGTCAGGATAAAGCTCAAGACCTGTTTCTTTACATACAGTGTAGAAGTCCTTATTGTATGTAACCTTCATACCTGATGCTTCAGAGGGAAGGTTTGAGAAAGCCTTTGTGAACTCATTGAGAACAAGAGGATAAAGCAGCTGAATAAATGTGTTGATGAAGTCATCCTTAAACAGGAAGCCCTTTACAGTGTCTGAAAGCAAGGCACCGATGTCAAGAGCGCTTCCGTCTTCGTTGATAAGTGAGCCGACAAGGTCACTTGTGATGATAGTGTCAAGGTCATTTACAAGGTTAAGAAGATTCTGCTCTGTAACTTCGTAAGCATCCTTTCTGACTTCATCATTGGGATAAACGTCACGGTCTTCATAATCGATAACTGTCTGCTCATAATCAGCAAAACCGAAGGTTGTAGCATATCTGCAGTACTCATAATAAATTTCATCAAAGTATGCATTATATGTGTTCATTGTGTCTGCGCTGATATATGAACCCTTACCTTCATTGTTGAGGTAATCCTGGATACCGTCGCTCTTACCCTTATTGTTGGTTGCATCATCATCATAGTTTTCTGCATGATAAAGCTTATCCCAACCGTCTTCGAGGGGAACAACAACAGCTTTAAGCTTGAGATATGACATCATGTCAAGAGTAGTGGGTCTTTCAAGCTCGTTGTAAACAGCATCAACAGCATTTACCTGAGCTGTGAAACGGTCTGCAAGAAGTCTGTAAAGACCGTCGAGCATGTTGTCAGCATCAGTTCTGATCTGACCGAGAAGAAGATCTCTTCTGGCGTAAGTGAGTGTGTTATAGAACTCGTCAAGGCCTAATTTCTGTTCCTTGACTTCCTGAATCTTTGCATAAACATCTTCTGTTTTGAGGCCAACAAAAGACTTGTGAGCATTTTCTGCAAAGTAAAGAACATACTCATTGATTTCGCACTTCAGTTCTTCCTGAAGGTCAAGAAGATATACATAGCCTTCACTGTAAACAGCATTGATTACCTGAAGCTCGCCGCCTCTTGCATTTGAACGGTATGTACCGATTGCGTTGATGTAACCTGAAATTTCTGAATAGAGGCTCTGCTGTTCAACTGTTTCATAGTCCTTGTAAGTATCCTTGTAAGTATTATAGAAGTTGTCTGCAGCATTTCTGCTGTCGTTAAGGTAGTATACCTGATAGTTATCTGTGAAGTTGTAGAGATAGTTCATATCGATATCGCCGTTGTTAACGAAATAGTCGAGAACTGTACCACCTGCTACAAGTGCATCGTAGTAGCCCATGAAGGTAAGGTAATCAGCTTCCATCTTTGCATGTGTGGCTGAACCCTTTTCACCAAAAGCACCCCAGTTATTTGCACCGCCGCCTTCACCCCAGCTGAATACACCGTATGAGGGGTTAGCTGCTATAAAATTCTTATAGTTTTCAACTATGGGAAGGAATTCCTGCATATCTTTTGCAGACTGAATTGAAGCCTTCTGTGTTGCAACTGCTGTTGCAAATGAACCGAAGAGCTTGCTATAGGTTGAAGCGCCGCCGACATAAGTCTGTGTGCTTGCAACAGCTGCATCAAAATCTGAAAGGAAGGTGTCGATTGTGCCGTTATTTACCTTTGCAAGAAGATCATCAAAGCTTACTGATGTGAAAGCATTGATAGCTGCTGCATGAGCATCAACGGTTGTTTTTGCTGCTGTGTTTGAATTCTGATTATAAGCGGGTGCTGAGGGAGGAGTCTGCACATAGTTGTGGAAACGCCAATAGGTTGTCAGACCGGATTTCGAAGTATAATAGCCTCTGGTCATTGCAAAAACATATTTAACACCGAGATCAATTGTTGATTCAACATTTGTGTATGCACCGATTGAATCAAGATAGCCCTTGTATGCTTCATCCTTGGCTTTGATAATGAGTGTGTTAGTGTGGTTTGCGGGAGTTGTTGAAGAAGAGGGATTACTTAAAAGGGGCTTCCTCTTTTCCTCATAGTCGTCGTGCTGTCTTGCCTTTGAGTCGTCAAGAACAAGCTTGAGGAAGTACACTACAGGCTCAGTCATTGTACAACCGTATTTGGGAAGCTTTTTCTCAAATTCAGTGTACATATGCGTTGCACTTGTGCATGTTCTTGTTGCTGCGTCACCTGAACCGGTCTTTCCGATTTCTTCAGAAGCCATAATTGCTTCATGGAAGAGAGCAACAAGATTTTTAAGTGTTGCGTACTGATGGTATGTGTTAACTGTGAGTGTTGTTGTGTTAACAATGTTATTGGTGCTGCCGGCACTACCTGTTGCAGCGGTGTTGCCGTAAGAACCAAAATCTTTGTTATACACCTGCGCAAGAACATCTGAGCTGTTCTTGAGTGCATTGGCGAAAGTTTCAAACTTTGTGTCATCCGCCGCTGCGGCTGTAAAGCTGATAGTGCCAAAGCAAACGCTCATGCTTGACATAATCATAATTACAGCAAGCAGAACGCTTAAAAGTTTTTTGGTAACTTTCATTTTGTTTCCTCCATTTAGAGTTTTTGTATAAAACGAATTTATACTCTTGTTTTCTGCTGAAAAGCTTCAGCGGTTTTTCAGCCAC
Organism: Acutalibacteraceae bacterium; assembly: GCA_045604105.1. GTDB lineage: Bacteria > Bacillota > Clostridia > Oscillospirales > Acutalibacteraceae > UBA6857. The sequence goes on from JAZUNJ010000024.1 coordinate 104,290, forward strand.
CGGAGTAGCTGGTTTTTAGCTACCGGAGCAGCTGTTTTTTGCTGAAAAATTTTCAGCATGCCAATGGTATAAACCATTGTGTCTTAAACAATAAGACAGGGGATAAATACGTTTTTGTCTTTGAATCGCCTCCTTGTTTTTACCGATTGTATTGCATTGAAGTCCATAAAATACGGACTTCCACATATATACATGCATATAATACTATATATATTCTTTTTTAGCAATAGAAAAGCCGCCCTTTTAGCCATTTTTAATACCTTTTAAGAATTTATTCATACGTTAAAAACCGACTTTATTTTGTTCACAATAAGCATTATTTTTTATTGACTTTTTGTGCTTCAGTGTGATAATATAATTGTGTATAATTTTAAGCTTCCGGGAGGAATTGATTATGAAGTCTGTTATGAAGAAAACACTTGCACTGCTTCTTGCACTGGTTCTCAGCTTCAGCGTAACAACTGTTGCTCTTGGTGCACTTGGTACGGGCGGTGTTATGAAAAGCTACTCGGCAACCTCAATTGAGGATTTCCATGCCGAAGAATTTGAGGGGAGAATAGGAAGAATAATCTTCCTCAACCTTTCTGAAGAAGATTTCCCTGATAATGTTACATATGTTGCTGAAATGGACCTTTCCGCAAGTGAGGACACAGGTACCGTAACAGCAAAGCTTGTTCTTAGCCAGAACATTGCAGGCATTAATAACCTTGATATGTATATCGGTGCCTATGACGGTGTAATTGCCCCTGCAGACTGCTCCTATCTTTTTGCAGAAACAGGCGTCAGAGAGGTTATTGGCCTTGAAAATTTTGACACCTCAGGTGTAACAAGCATGAAGGCTATGTTCAAAAACTGCGGACTTCGTGAGTTCAATCTTGATGATTTCGGCGATACCTCCAATGTAAGAGACATGTCCTTTATGTTCAACGATTGCTGGTATCTTGAAAAAATCACAGCCCAAAGCTTTGATACTTCATCCGTTTCACACTTTGAGCATATGTTTGCAGGCTGTTCAGCTCTTACTGAATTCAAGGTGAAAAACCTTGACCTTTCATCTGCATCTGACCTTAATTACATGTTCTATGAATGTGTTCTTCTCACTGAGGCTGACCTCAGCACATGGAAAAACACGTCAGGCATGGTAAGCGTAAATGCTTTCAGAAACTGTCCTGCACTCGAAACCGTAAAGCTCAGCAACTGGGATCTTTCATCACTTGTAACCCTTGACGGCATTTTTGCTGCCTGTGCTGCTCTTACTGATGTGTATCTTTGCGGTGTTACTCAGCCGACCGGCTTTTCATCATCATGGGATAATCCTCTCAAGGGTACAGACGGAATTAATGTGCACACAGATGATATCGATTTCACCTCAACACCTCTTTGGAAGGACTGCTTTGGTAAGGGTATTGACGTGAATGTTGTTTATGAGCTCAATGATACTGCTGATATGGTAAATATTGACTTCGAAAGAAACGAAGCAGTTGAGTATTACACTGTAACAGTAAACGGCGATGTGAGAACCATCTATGGCGGCTCATCGATGAACATCAGAAAAGGTACCGAAATTGCAATTGATATCAAAGCTTCAGAAGAAGCAAATCCCATGTCACTGAATGTGAACGGCGGTATATTCGATTTCGGCACATCCTTCACTGTTGAATGTGACACCACCGTTTCAATTCAGACCTACCACGACACAACACCCATCGTGCCCGACAAGGCAGAGCAGACTCTCACCGGTGCAATTTTTGCAATCAGAGATTTCATAAACAGAATCATCGATATTCTTCAGGGCTTCTTCGGAAGATTCATGCCCTGGATACCGGAAGTTGAAGAATAAAGAATAATTCTTCAGCCGATAAAAATGAATGAATAAAATAAGAGGTAACGCGGATATAATATCTGCATTACCTCTTTTGTTTTTGTGTATAATTTCATATAAGTCAAGGTCAGAAAATGGAGATTTATTCTATTCCCTTAAGAGCCTCAAGCTCTTTTTTGTCAACACGAATCTGAGAATCCTTGATAACATTAACCTTTTTTCTGCTTACAACAATGGGAGCTGCATCGGGCTTTTTGTCAAGGGAAACCTTGAGCATACCTGTAAGAAGATTAAAGTCAACAACAGTGCCTCTTCCTTCCTCAGTGTCAACAATTGCACCGTTTTTGGGTGTAACCCTGAGAAGATGCTCGTATGCATCCTGCTCATATTTGAGACAGCACATGAGTCTTCCGCAGGTGCCGCTGATTTTAACAGGGGAGAGTGAGAGACTCTGCTCCTTTGCCATTTTGATTGATACAGGCTGGAAGTCTCCAAGGAAGGTGTTGCAGCAGAAGGGTCTGCCGCAGATGCCGAGTCCGCCCACCTTTTTGCTCTCGTCTCTGACACCGATTTGTCTGAGCTCAATTCGGGTGCGGAAAACGGAAGCGAGGTCCTTGACAAGATCTCTGAAATCCACTCTGCCGTCAGCTGTAAAGTAGAAAAGAATCTTATTTCTGTCAAAGGTATATTCAACATCAACAAGCTTCATCTGAAGCTTGTGAGCCTGAATTTTTTTAAGGGCAATGTCAAAGGCTTCCTTTTCCTTTGCTCTGTTTTCAGAAACGGTCTTAAGGTCAGCTTCCGTTGCAAGTCTTATAACGGGCTTGAGTGCTGAGGGGATTTCATCCTCCGGAATATCTCTGTTTGCAATTGTAACCTCACCGCATTCAAGACCTCTTGCGGTTTCAACAATTACCTTGTCGCCTTTTTTGAATTCTTTTCCAAGGGGGTCAAAGTGGTAATACTTTCCCACTTCCTTGAATCTGACTGAAATAACTTCTGCCATTTATATCATCCTTTCAGGGAGTGTTTTTATAGTTGTCAGTGCGATTTTATGTCATAAAGAAGGGCTGAAAGCCGTGTGATTGAAAGGTTGTGGTTTGCACTGAGAGCCACTGCATCGCTCAGCTGCTGAATACCCTCAAGAAGCTCCAGGTTTTTCTTTTGTGTAAGCACTGCAGAAATACGCTTGGCTGTGTCCTCATATCCTGATATAAGGCTTTTGCCTCCGCTTTGTATAATGAGAGCGTCACGTATAATAGGAATCATGGAAGAAAGAGTTGCCTTGAAAAGGGACTTGTCCTTCTGGAAGGCAGCTGTTTTCTGAATAAAATAAAACTCATTTGAGCTTAAGAAAACGCTGAGAAGCTCGTTAGCAAATTCCTTTCCCTCATCAGCCTTGTCGGCTTGCACGGTGTCATATTTTTCCTGACCGAGTGAATATACCGTTGTTCTTGAAATAACCGTTTCAAGAAAAGCAGACTTGGAGGGACAGGTGAGAATGAAGCAGACATGTTGTGAGGGCTCTTCAAGAATTTTCAGAAGAGCGTTCTGTGCCTGCGGGTTCATATACTGTGCTTCACGGATGATGAACACGCTTTTGCTTCCCTCGTTCGGGAACACAAGAGCCATGGCGCGTATGCTTCTCACAGCGTCAACCTTTATCATGGTGCTGTCTTCTTCCTTCTGAAGAATATGAACATCAGGGTGAATTGCCTTGTCGCATTTCATGCAGGCAGTGCATGTGTTGCAGGGCACTGTGTCGCCTTTGCAAAGCAGAGCCTTTGCAATTTCCCCGGCGGCACTGAAGCGTGTTTCGTCATCACTGCCTTCAAGAATGAGTGCATGTGAAATTCTGCCTGAACGGATTGCGGAGCTGACAGAGCTTTTAAAAGCCGGTGTCACGTTAAGGTTTTCAAACACTGCACAAATCTCCCTTCAGTCACATAATCCATAACATTATATAATAAAATGCTGATTATTACAAGAGCTACAGAAAAATATTTGTGTGGTTTATTTTTACTTTTTGTTATGCGATTGACAAAGGTGAAAAAGGCTGATAAAATTATAAAAAATAAATTTGAGGGGTGAAAGAATGAAACTTGTTCTGCTCACTGCGGCAGGTGTTGGAGCTGCCACCTTTTTCGGTTCATTTCTGGGTTTTGTTTTTAAAAAAGTTTCTCACAAGTTCTCCGATATTGTGCTTTCCTTCGCAGCGGGAGTAATGCTCGCTGCCGCTGTTCTGGGGCTGATTATTCCCTCTCTTGAGCACAGCGGAAAATACGGCGTAATTGTTACTGTTGCAGGTATTTTTGTTGGTGCCGTGTGCCTTAATTTAATCGATAAGCTTGTGCCGCATCTTCACAGATTAGTGGGTGCTGATGTGGAAGAGCATCACAACTCAAATCTCAGCAAGGTGCTGCTGTTTGTTACTGCGATTGCAATTCATAACTTGCCTGAAGGCATTGCGGCAGGTGTGGGCTTCGGCTCAGGTGACACATCTCAGGCGCTGATTATTGCAGGGGGTATAGCTCTGCAGAATATTCCCGAGGGTATGGTAATCATCGGTCCTATGCTTGCTGCAGGGGTAACACCGAAGAAAACCTTTATATGCGCAGTAATAACGGGCGTTGTAGAAGTAATAGGAACCCTGATAGGCTATTTTGCAGTCAGCATTGCATCCGCAATTTTGCCCTTTGCCCTGGCCTTTGCAGGCGGAACAATGCTTTATGTAATAAGTGATGAAATGATACCGGAAACTCATGCTCACGGCAGTGAAAGGGGAGCGACCTATGCTCTGATTTTCGGCTTTTGCGTTATGCTTGTTACGGATTATCTGCTTGGCTGATACAGCAGGAGATAGTATAAAACGCCTTTAAAAACGTGAAAAAGCTTCACGATGATGAATTAAAAATCACCGGTATGCGTCAGCATAACCGGTGATTTCAGCTTTTATTATTTATTTGTTGAAATATGCCTTCAGCTTTTCTGAACTGAAGCCTGTTTTAACCCTTTCTGCCTTCTGTGAAGGTCTTACTGGAGCATTTTTCGGATAAGGTGCAGCCTTGAGACCCTTGATTTTCGTTTCTTCGTTCACGGCTTTTTCACCGCAAAGGGGACACTTTTCATAGGTTTCCGCAAGGTCAATATTGCATTTGCTGCAACGCATTTCTTTTCCGTCGGGCTCTTCCTTTTCGATGGCATCTGAGGCTTCAACCCTTATGTCAACGCCCTGATCTGCAAGCACTCTGATGCATTCCTTCGGCCAGGAAACATCGTGACTGCAAACCGAAAAGCACATGTTTATAAGTCCGTTACCGCTGCACACTGAGCAGGTGCTGATAAGACCGTAACCGCTTGTGTCACCGTTAACACCGTCAACACGTTCAATTCTGTCTTGAATAGCTTCGGGAATGTTTGAATCACCGGTGTTTGTTATAATGGTTGTGTTTGCACTGTGGCTCTTGTGCTGAAGCATACGGATAACGGGAAGCTTTATGAAATTCGGCACAAAGCCGATGACGGGATTGTTTGCAAGAGAGCCGAATTTATTAAGTGTTTTCTGCAGGTTTTCTGTTGTGAGTCTTTCCTTCAGCTGTCCTTTCACAGTGTCACAGATTTCATCAAAGCTCCAATCTGTTCTGCCTTTGGGGTCAAAGTCAATTTTTGACTGGATTGTGAAATTTCTGATCGAGTCTGTGGGGAAGTATTTGCGAAGGTTTACGGGAATTGCAACAGAGATTATTTTGTCAATGGGCTTTTCTGCCTGATGTATTGTTCCCTGAATAACAGCACTTGCAATGAATTCAGTTATTGTAAGTCCCTTTTCCTTTGCTTTTTGGTGAATATTATCAACATTGGCAATTGCAAAAAGCAGCTGAACAAAGCCTTTTTCAATTTCACCGGGAATCTGATAGGCTTCAACATCATCGTTTGCAGCCTTTTCCCCGCCCTTCTGATAATATGTATTAAAGGCGTTGGTGAATTCATCCTTTGCAGGCTCGTCAGGTGTATAGACACTTTCGGGATTATCACAAAGCTCACAGTATCTTTCAACAAGGGCGTTGAAGTATGCCGACACACCCATTCCGTCGCCGATGTGATGAGCGCACTCAAGGGCAAGTCTTCTTTTGTGGTAAATAAGCCTGAAGTCAGGTCTGCCGTCAGTCCTTAATGTTATGGGCAGAAGAGTGCGGGAAAACTCTTCACGGATTTCCGGAAGAAGAGATGTACCCTCCTGATAGTTCCAGAAAAAGCCTTTTTTCAAGGCTGTATGAGTTGAGGGGTATCTCGGCATGAGATCCTCTGCAGCCCTTTTCAGAATTTCGGGTTTGACATCCTCATCTTTAAAAACAACTGCCATACGGAAAGTTCTTCCCCACTTTTTTGAGCTGAGGCAGGTGAACATGATTGAGGCAGTATCGATTTTCATCCAACGGTAACTGTTCATTTCAATCTCCTAAGAAGCTATTTATATGCATATTAAGTATTATAATAGCACATTTTGAAAAAACAGTCAACCGAAAACAGACAGATGTATATTTTATGGAAAAAGCGTGTAAGATTCAAATGTGAAAAAATGCCCTTCGAAGAGTGTCTTGTGAAAAAAATAACAAAAAATCAAAAAAAGGTATTGATATTTTTATTTTATATGTTAAAATGTAATCACTAAATCAAAAAGGGAGGTCAAAAAAATGGCATACGTAATTAACGATGATTGCATCTCCTGCGGTGCATGTGCAGACGGTTGTCCCGTTGGTGCTATCGCTGAAGGCGACGGCAAGTACAATATCGACGCTGATGCTTGCATCGATTGCGGCGCTTGCGCAGACGGTTGCCCCGTTGAAGCTATCGCTGAAGGCTGATTCAGAGAATAAAATTAAGCCACTGAGTTTTCTCGGTGGCTTTTTTCTTTTTTATTTCCCCAGATATTCCTTTACTGCATCCTCCCATTCAGGAAGTCTGCCGAATCCGTTTTCGTCAAGGCTTTTTTTGGAAAGCCTTGAATTGAGAGGCCTTCTGGCAGGTGTGGGATACTGCTGTGTTTTTATGGGGTTAACTTTAACCTTCTTTTGTGCAAGCTCAAAGGCTTTTACTGCAAGGTCACTCCATGAGCAGAAGCCTTCATTGGTGCCGTGATAGGTGCCGTATTTCTCACTTTCTGAAATTTCACAAATAAGCTCTGCAAGGTGCCTTGAGTAGGTGGGTGAGCCTATCTGATCGCAAACCACATTAACCTCTGCTCTGCTTTCGCCAAGACGGAGCATGGTTGCAATGAAATTGGTGTTTTTTTCACCGAAAACCCATGATGTACGGACTATGAAATGCTTTGAGCAAAGCTCTTCAACAGCCTTTTCACCAAGATATTTGCTTTCACCGTAAATGTTCAGGGGCTTTTTCGGGGCATCAACCTCAAAGGGCTCGTCACCCATGCCGCCAAAAACATAGTCTGTGGAAACATAAAGCATTTTTGCACCGTGCTTTTCACACTGCTTAGCAATGTTTTCAGTGCCTTTGTAATTTACTGCCATGCAAAGATCTTTTTCACTTTCGGCCTTGTCAACGGCGGTGTAAGCGGCACAGTGAATAAAGCAGGAAACCTTATTATCTGAGAAAAAATTTTCAACGGACTTTTCATCTGTTATGTCAAGAGTGTCAACATCAATGCCGATAAATGGTACGCCTTTCTTTTCGAGAACACTGCACACATCGCCGCCGAGCTGACCCTTTGAGCCTGAAACCACAACCATTTTTTCACCTCAATAAACAAAATCAACGTCACTGAATTTAAGCAGGGGAGCCTTTTCATCCTTTCGTGAAAGAACAGGATTATCAATTCCCCAGTCAACACCGATTTCGGCATCGTCAAAACGGATGCTGCGGTCGTTTTCGGGGCTGTAGTATTCGTCAACCTTGTAAAGCACCTCAACATCATCTGTGAGAGTTACAAAGCCGTGTCCGAAGCCCTTGGGAATATAAAGAAAGCGCTTGTTGTCCTCTGTCAGCTCAACCTTAATCCATCTGAGATAGGTGGGAGAATTTTTGCGAAGGTCAACGGCAACGTCAAGAATTTTTCCTCTTGTGCAGCAGATAAGCTTTGTCTGGCTCATGGGATTTTTCTGAAAATGTATGCCTCTGAGTGTACCTTTTTCCTTGGAATAGGAACGGTTATCCTGAACAAAAACAGTGTCAATGCCTGCTTCCTTCAGCTTCTTTGCATTGTATGATTCATAAAACCAGCCTCTGTTGTCACCGAAAACCTGAGGCTCTATGATTTTGATCTCGGGAATATCTGTATCAATAATTCTCATGCTTTTCACCGTTTCATAAAATATTTCAATTCATAATTATACTATCTTCAAAATCATTAGTCAAGGCATGTTTACCTTGACAATGCTTTGTAAAAACTTATAATAGAATATATAGCTGAGGAAAGGAGCTTTCTTATGACAGGCGGAATTGTTTGTGAATACAACCCGTTTCATAACGGACATCTTTATCATATTGAAAAAACAAGAAATGCCGCGGCAGATTTCATAGTCTGTGTCATGAGCGGCAATTTTGTTCAGCGGGGTGAATGTGCCATCATCGATAAGTGGCAAAGGGCAAGGCTTGCTGTGCAATGCGGTGCAGATATCGTGCTGGATTTACCCACTCCCTGGGCCATGTCCTCTGCAGAAAATTTTGCAAGGGGAAGCATCGGAATGCTTTCTTCATTCGGCATTGATGTGCTGTCCTTCGGCAGTGAAACGGAGGATGAGGAGCTTCTGAGGCTCTGTGCCGATGCTTCGGAAAATGAAGAGGTTGTCTCTCTTTTAAAAAAGTATATGTCACAGGGAATGAATTATCCTGCAGCACTCAGTGAAGGTGTGAAGCAGGTTTTCGGTGAGAAAGCGAGCAGCATCATTTCTTCTCCCAACAGTACCCTTGCATGTGAATATATAAGACAGCTGAAAAAGCTCAGCGCAGGGTGCAGTATACTTCCCGTAAAGCGTGTGGGCACAGATCATGACAGCAATGCCGTTGCACAATCCTTTGCTTCGGCAAGCAGAATAAGAAGCACACTAAATGAAGACGCTTCTTCCTTTGTGCCTTCGTTTGTGGCAGCTGCTATCACGGAAAACATGAAAAAGGGTACAATCCACTCAATGAAGCAAGCCGAAAGGGCAATTCTTTCCTCTTTGAGAGAAATGAAAAAAGAGGATTACTCCCTTTATGTCACAGATGAAAGCGGACTTGCATTCAGAATATATGAGACAGTGAGAGGTGCCTCAACACTCGAAGAGCTTTACGATAAGGCAAAAAGCAGGAATTACACCCATGCGAGAGTACGCCGTGAGGTGCTGAATCTTTATCTTAAAATACCGAAGGATTTCGGAGCAAAAGCCCCGCCGTATATAAAAATTCTTGCGGTAAATGAAAGGGGTCTGTCTCTTCTTTCAAGGGCAAAGAAAAATTCAGCTCTTCCCTTTATCACAAAGCACAGTGATGCAGAAAAGCTTTCGGATTTCGGTAAGCGGGTGTATGAGCTTCAATGCACGGCGGCAGATAAATTTGCTCTTATGTGCCAGAATCCGGAGCCCTGCGGCACGGAACAGAAAAATTCAATGATAATTATTAAATGATATTTAAGCTATAGGGCATATAATATTATAAAAATTTCAAGGAAAGAAGGCGACGGAATGAAAGAAAAAATGCTGAATGATATTAAAAAAATCAAGCTTTTTAACATGCTCATGCTTCTTGTGGCAGGAATTATAAATGCCTTTGCGGCAACCTTTTTTCTGATGCCCGTAAGCATTTATGACAGTGGAATTTCAGGCACGTCAATGCTTCTTTCACAGGTTACTCCCGACTATCTTGGGCTGTCTGTGTTTCTTCTGGTGCTCAATATTCCTTTATTCATATACGGTCTTAAAAAGCAGGGGATACTTTTCACTGTATATTCCATTTTCACAGTTGCAATATATTCTCTTTCTGCCTTTCTTATAACGGATGTTCTGCCGCTGAATATCGGAAACGCATCTCCTGTTGCAGGCAAGGATTTACTCCTTTGTGCAGTTTTCGGCGGTATTATTTCAGGTGTTGGCAGCGGACTTGCTATCCGTTTTGGCGGTGCCATGGACGGTATTGAGGTTATGGCTGTTATTTTCGCAAAAAAACTCGGCGTTTCCGTCGGTACCTTTGTTATGATTTATAACGTGCTTCTTTATGTCATCTGCGGCTTTGTCACAAAAAGCTGGAGCCTTCCCTTATATTCAATTGTGGCTTATGCGGCAGCGCTCAAAACAGTGGACTTCATTGTTGAAGGTATCGACCGTTCAAAGTGTGCAATGATTGTCACCGTAAAGCCGGACAAAATCTGCAAAATACTTTCCGAAACCTTTGAAACGGGTGTTACGAGAACTGAGGCAATGGGCGGTTATTCCAAAAAGAAAAAGGCCATAGTATACTTCGTAATCAACCGTTTCCAGGTGGTAAAGCTCAAGGAGCTTGTTCACGAAATTGACCCCTCGGCATACATCACAATCAGTGAGGTCGCTGACGTGTTTTCTGCAAACAGCAGAGAGTAATAAAGTGAATGCAATATGCTTAAAAAAGGTGTAGCAGGGTATCTTTTGTCTGATTAAACAGAATCACACCAAAGGCAGTGATATATAAGGTAAAAAACACAGCACTCTTCACATGAAAAGTGCTGTGTTTTTTTATGCTTCATCACGGATTCCGAGGCAATAGTCACCCTCATCAGCCCCTGTGATAATTATGTCAACCATTTCTCCCTGCATTTTGTCGGGTAGCTTTGCTTTTACGGGGGTGTAGTTTGCAGTGTGACCGCTTAAAAAGCCGTCCTGAGTTTTTGCTTCGAAAATAACTGAAACGGTTTTGCCAATCTGCTTTTCAAAGAAGCCCCGACGGATTTTTTCAGCTTCGCTTATCATGATTTTTGCACGCTCCTCCTTGACTTTTTTGTCAAGGTGACCGGGCAGCCTTTCTGCTCTTGTGCCTTTTCTGATTGAATAGGGGAACACATGAACCTTTTCGAAGCCGATTTCCTTCATGAATGTGAGACTTTCTTCAAAATCCTCCTCATTTTCTCCTGCAAAGCCGACCATAATATCTGTTGTAAGGGTGCAGTCATCAAAGCATTCCCTGAGCTTATGCGCAAGGTGTCTGTACTCTTCGGCAGTGTAATGTCTGTTCATGGCTTTAAGAGTTTTGTTGCAGCCGCTCTGAAGTGAAATGTGGAACTGAGGGCAAAGCTTTTCACATTCCGAAAGCTTTTCAATAACCTCATCTGTCAGGTGGTCGGGCTCAAGGGAGCCAAGACGCACACGCAGAATACCCGGCACATCATTTGCCGCCTTGACGGCTTCGGGGAAGCTTATGCCTATGTCTGAGCCATATGAGGAAAGGTTAATGCCCACAAGCACAACCTCTTTATAGCCTCTTCCGGCAAGGGCAGTGATTTCTCTTTTAATTTCATCAAGGGGCTTTGATCGTACCCGTCCTCTTGAATAGGGTATAACGCAATAGGAGCAGAAACGGTTGCAGCCGTCCTGAATTTTGACATAGGCTCTTGTTCTTTCTTCAAAGGAAGTGATTGTGTTTCCGCAGAAGGGGTCCCCTTTTTTGTGCTCATCAACACGGAAAATACGGCAGCCCTTTGTGAAATGCTCCTCAAGAACGCTGAAAAGCACCTGATTGTTTTTGTTGCCGATTACAATATCTGCTTCAATAAGCTCATTTGCCTTTTCGGGATATGCCTGAGGCACACATCCGGTGAGAACAACGGTGCCGTTGGGATTGCTCCTTTTGAAGCGTCGCACAGCCTGACGTGTTTTCTGGTCTGCGGCAGAGGTAACAGTGCAGGAATTCACAACAAAAACATCTGCTTTTTCCTTGCCTGTCACAACCTCATAGCCTCTTTCAATGAGCTGCTCAGCCATTGCCTGGCTTTCATACTGATTGACCTTGCAGCCTAAGGTGTAAAAATTAACTTTCATCTTAACCAACCCTGATATATTAATCTGCAGACAATTATAATCGAAACAGCATATCTTTGCAAGAGGTTGTTTTATTTTACAAATTTTTATCATAAATATCACTGAGAAATATTTTGAGGTGATATATTTATGAAAAAGCTTTCATGCCTTATAGTGGCTGTTTTTCTCTGCCTTTCCGTTTTCATTGTTCCGTCTTTTGCAGCAGACGAGGTTTCCGTTAAAGCAAAATCGGCAATACTTATGGATGTTGACAGCGGCACAGTGCTTTATAAAATGAACGAAAACGAGCAGCTGTATCCTGCCTCCGTCACAAAGATTATGCCCATGCTTTTGTTTATGGAAGCAATTGACAGCGGCAAGCTGACACTGGATGAAGCAGTAACAACAAGTCCTAATGCGGCGTCAAAGGGCGGCAGTCAGATATGGCTTAAGGAAGGGGAGCAGATGAGCGTTGATGAGCTTCTGAGAGCCACTGCAATAGGCAGTGCAAACGATGCCTGCACGGCACTTGGCGAGCATCTTTCGGGAAGTGAAGAGGCCTTTGTGAAGCTGATGAACGAAAGAGCCTCTCAGCTCGGAATGCACAACACCCATTTTGACAATTGCTCAGGTCTTGATGATGACACAACAACCCATCTTACCACAGCTTTTGACATTGCTCTGATGTCAAGGGCACTTCTGAAGCATGACAAAATCCGTGACTACACAACAGTGTGGATGGATAAGCTTCGTGACGGTGAAACGGAGCTTGTAAACACCAACAGACTTGTTCGCTTTTATAAGGGTACAACGGGTCTTAAAACGGGAACAACATCAAAGGCAGGTCATTGTCTTTCTGCATCGGCTGAAAGAGACGGTCTTCACCTTGTTGCCGTTGTGATGGGTGCCGATAACAGCACCGACAGATTTGAGGGCGCAAAGGCACTTCTCAATTACGGCTTTGCAAATTATGAAAGCTATATTCCCGAAATCGCTCCCTCACTGTTAACCGATGTTACGGTTTTAAGAGGAATTGAAGCTACCGTAAAGCCTGTTGCTTCGGGCATTAAGGCGATTATTCTTGAATCGGGTAAAAAGTCTTCGGTCAAAACAGAAATTGAGCTTGCAGCTGATGTTGAAGCACCCGTTGAGGAAAAGCAGCTTCTCGGGAAGCTCAAGCTGAAGCTTGGCGATGAAACTATAGCTGAATATCCGCTTATTGCCGAAAAAGCAATTCGACGCATAACTTTCACTGATATAGTCAGGCAATTTTTAAAATCCCTGACAAAAAAGTGAACAATATTCATAAGTTTATGGTTGACAAATCACTGCTTTTGTATTAAAATACACTAAAATACTATAACTTTTTGATTAGGAGTCCAGCAAATGTCAGCAAGTTTAACAAAAAAGTATGTTTCGTCTTTTGTAACAGATGAAGAGATGCTTTCATATCAGGAAAAAATTACAGATGCTCACAATGCTCTCCACCAAAAAACGGGTGCAGGCAGTGATTTTACAGGTTGGGTTGACCTTCCCGTAAACTATGATAAAGAAGAGTTCGAAAGAATAAAGAAGGCAGCTGAAAAAATCAAGAAGAACAGCGAAATTCTTATTGTTATCGGTATCGGCGGTTCATACCTCGGTGCAAGAGCAGTTGTGGAATTCGTCAAGGGTCAGTGCTACAACGCAATGGCAGAGGATTGCGCAAAGCTTTATTTTGCAGGTAACAGCATTTCTTCTTCTTCCCTTGCAGAAATTCTTCACATCATTGACGGCAAGGATTTTGCAGTTAATGTAATTTCAAAATCGGGCACCACAACAGAGCCGGCAATCGCTTTCAGAATTTTCAGAGAAATTCTTATCGAAAGATACGGCAAGGAGGGTGCGGCAGAAAGAATTTTTGTCACAACCGATAAGGCAAAGGGCACACTCAAGGCCTTTGCCGACAAGGAAGGCTATGAAACCTTTGTTGTTCCTGATGATGTAGGCGGCAGATATTCCGTTCTCACAGCAGTAGGTCTTCTTCCCATTGCTGCAGCAGGCATTGATATTGATGCTCTCATGCAGGGCGCTGCCGAAGCAAGAGAAAGTCTTATGCCCACAGCAATTGAGGAAAATGACTGCTATAAATATGTTGCTATCAGAAACGCTCTTTACAGCAAGGGCAAGGCAACAGAAATGTTTATAAGCTATGAGCCCTGCTTCACAATGATGAATGAATGGCTCAAGCAGCTCTTCGGTGAAAGTGAAGGTAAGGAAAATAAGGGCTTGTTCCCCACTTCAGCAATCTTCTCAACAGACCTTCATTCTTTAGGTCAGTATATCCAGGACGGCGAAAGAATAATGTTCGAAACCGTCATTACCTTTAAAAAGCCGAGGTTTGAATTCGTTATCGGTGAAGATGCTGAAAACGTTGACGGCCTCAACTTCCTTAAGGGTAAGACCATGGATTTTGTCAATGAAAAGGCATTCCTCGGTACTGTTCTTGCTCATAACGACGGCGGGGTTCCCAACATCGTTATTGAAAATGAAGACATGAGCGCCGCATCTCTCGGCTATCTCATTTACTTCTTTGAAAAGGCATGTGCAGTTTCAGGTTATGTTCTCGGTATCAATCCCTTTGATCAGCCGGGTGTTGAAAGCTATAAAAAGAATATGTTTGCACTTTTAGGCAAACCCGGATACGAAAAAGAGAAAGAAACACTTGAACAAAGATTAAATAAGTGATATAATAGCCATGTAATTAAAATCGTGATGGGTAATAAACCCTGCGATATTAAATAAAAGGAGGAAATTAAAAATGATTTCTATTATCTTAGGTCACAAAGGTGCAGGAAAAACAAAGCATTTGATTTCTTGTGTAAACGAGGCAGTTGAATCCTCAAAGGGTAACGTTGTTTGCGTTGAAAAAGAAACCAAGTTAACATATGATGTTAATTACCGTGCAAGACTTATTGCAACAGATGAATACGAAGTAAAGGGTTATGCGGCATTCTACGGCTTCCTTGCAGGCGTTTGCGCAGGCAACCACGACATCACAGATGTTCTTGTTGATGCAACACTCCGTATCGGCGGAAGAGACTACAACGAGCTTGCAGCCTTCCTTGAAAAGATTTATGAACTTGCTTCAGTGAACGAAAAGAACTTCGTTTTCACAATCTCAGCTGATAAGGAAGAGCTTCCCGCTTCAATCTTCAATTTCTGCAAAGTGCTTTAATAATGAAAAAAGGCTGTCGCAAAACGACAGCCTTTTTTAGAATATAAGGGATAAGGCGAGGCATGGCAGTGTAATCACGTCAGGTTATGCTTTCTTATGCTTTGAAACAGCCTTGTTGCATGCGGAAAGGAATGAATTTTACGGAGGTAAAAATGGAATATTCAGATAACTATGCCTTTTGCAGGCCCTATCTTACAGAGGATGAACGGATTTTGTGGAAGGGAAAGCCTGAAAAGGGGCAGATTTTACATAAGCAGGATATCATAATGATACCCTTTTCAATTTTCTGGCTCGGATTTTCCTTGTTCTGGGAATTCGCTGCCATTCAGAGCGGCGGCTCACTTTTCTTTGCATTGTGGGGACTTCCCTTCATTGCTGTGGGTCTGTATCTTCTTTTAGGAAGGTATATAATGAGCCTTTATCTGAGAAATAAAACCTTTTATGTTGTCACAAACAAAAGGCTCTTAATCAAAAAAGGCAATAAGCTCGAAATGCGCATGGCTAATGATTTGCCGCCCATGGAAGTACAGCTTCATAAAAACGGCAACGGCACAATTACCTTTTGGGAAGAGGTTTATACGGGCAGAGGAAGGCGTCACAATACCTTTTTGATGATGGAAAACCTCAGTGACGTTGCAAGGGCACAGAATGCAATTGCTTCAATGGAGAGATAATCAATGTTCAGAGAATTACAGCGTAAAAACAAACAGATATCCCACGAGGAATGTGTGAGTCTTCTCATAAAGCAAAAAAGGGGAGTGCTTTCCGTTAACGGTGATGATGGCTATCCCTACGGTATGCCCATGAATCATTTTTATAATGAAGAGGACGGGAATATCTATTTTCACTGCGGAAAAGAGGGTCACAGAACCGATGCTCTCAGAGAAAGTGACAAGGTGTCCTTCTGCGTTTACGATGAGGGTGTAAAAAAACAGGGTGACTGGGCACTTACAATCAACAGCGTTGTGGTGTTTGGCAGAATTGAAATCATAGACGATATCAGAACTGTTTCCGAAATTTCGGAAAAGCTCAGCCGTAAATTCACAGACGATAAAGGCTACATAAAAAATGAAATTGATCTGTATGCTCACAAAACACTTCTTTTAAAGCTGATACCTGAGCACATCGGCGGAAAAAGAGTGGTCGAATCATAATCTGACGGAGGGAAAATGAATATAACCATAAGAGAATATAACGAAAATGACCTTCAGAGCATGATTGACATTTGGAATGAGGTTGTTGAAGAGGGCGTCGCCTTTCCTCAGGAGGAATATCTGACAAAAGAAAGCGGTGCGGAGTTCTTCGCAGCACAGACCTATAACGGCGTTGCTGTTGACGAAAAGGGGAATGTGCTGGGGCTTTACATCCTTCATCCCAACAATATCGGCCGTTGCGGTCACATCTGCAATGCAAGCTATGCCGTGAAGTCTGAATTCAGAGGGCTTCATATCGGGGAAAAGCTTGTTCTCGACTGCATTGAAAAGGGGAAGCATCACGGCTTCAGTATTCTGCAATTCAATGCCGTTGTTGCAGCGAATATTCATGCAAGGCATTTATATGAAAGGCTGGGCTTTATTCAGCTCGGCACCATTCCTGAGGGCTTCAGAACGAAGGACGGACATTATGAGGATATCTGTCCTTATTACCGTGTGTTGTAAATAAGGAGAAAAAATATGACCTACGAATATGAAATTGAGGCAATTAACGAGGGATTTACATCGGTCTGCGGAATCGATGAAGCAGGAAGAGGGCCTCTTTGCGGACCTGTTTGCGCCGCTGCCGTTATTCTGCCTCTCGGCTGTGAAATTGAAGGAATAAACGATTCAAAAAAGATAAGCGAAAAAAAGCGTGAGCTCATTTTTGAAGTTATAAAAGAAAAGGCAATTGCATATTCTGTTTGTATGGTTGATGCAAAAACAATTGACGAAGTCAATATTCTTCAGGCAACCTTCATGGCAATGAGAGGTGCTTATGATGGGCTTGGAATGAAGTGTGACATTGCATTAATTGACGGCAATCAGAAGCCGGGACTTCCCTGCGAGGAAAGGACAATTGTCAAGGGTGATGCAAAAAGCATTTCAATTGCTGCGGCGTCAATTCTCGCAAAGGTTTCAAGGGACAGATATATGCGTGAGGTTGATGAAAAATTCCCTGAGTATCAGTTCGCAAAGCATAAGGGCTACGGCACAAAGCTTCATTATGAGATGATTGCCGAGCACGGAATATGTGAAGAGCACAGACGAAGCTTTCTTAAAAAAATACTTGGTGAATAACATGGCAACTCAGAAAAGCACAATCGGAAGGCTCGGTGAGGATTTTGCCGAAAGATATTTTCTTAAAAAAGGATTTTCCGTAAAACGTAATTTTCATTCACGCTTCGGTGAAATTGACCTTATTGCCGAAAATGAAGACACTGTTATTTTTGTTGAGGTTAAAACCAGAAGCTCAGCCTCTCTGACAACTCCCGCTGAGGCAGTAGATTATTATAAGCAAAGGAAAATTATAAAAACAGCTGAATTCTACATGATGAAAGCAGAATGTGAAAAACAGCCCAGATTTGATATTTTTGAGGTTTTTCAGGAAAAGGGCAGAATTTTCAGCTTCAATCATATTGAATCGGCGTTTGATGCACAGTAAAAATTAAAGGGGCTGTAATTTTACGGCTCCTTTTTATAGTTTCCCTTTACTTTTTTGTTTTAATGTGTTAAAATAAATAGGTTATAAATAAATCTCTTTCCGGAGGTAAAAGGTATGTTTTATACAAGTACAAGAGACAAGAATGTAAAAGTGACATCGGCTCAGGCAATTGCTCAGGGCATTTCAAAGGACGGCGGCTTGTTTGTTCCCACGGAAATACCTGAAATTTCAAAGGAATTCGTGGAATCCCTTGTTCCTCTGAGCTATATTGAAAGGGCAAAAAAGGTTCTTTCTTTATACCTCACAGACTACACAGCCGATGAAATTGATATGTGCGTAAGCGGTGCTTATGCTGAGGGAAAATTCTCAAGCGATAAGGTTTCTCCCATTAAAAGAACTTCAGACGGAAAGAATATTCTTGAGCTCTGGAGAGGTCCCACCTGCGCTTTCAAGGATATGGCTCTTCAGCTTCTTCCCTATCTTCTTACCGTTGCGGCAAAAAAGACAGTTTCAGACAAAACAATTGTAATTCTTGTTGCAACATCAGGTGACACAGGTAAGGCTGCACTTGAAGGTTTCAAGGATGTTCCCGGCACAAAAATTATGGTTTTTTATCCCAATGACGGTGTAAGCCCCATGCAGAAGCTTCAGATGACAACACAGGCAGGCGAAAACGTTTGTGTTTGTGCAATCAACGGCAATTTTGACGATGCACAGAACGGCGTTAAAAAAATTTTCACCGATGCTTCTGTTGCTGAAAAGCTCAGTGAAAAGGGTATGATGTTCTCTTCTGCAAACTCAATCAACTGGGGTCGACTTGTTCCTCAGATTGTATATTATATCTCAGCTTACTGTGACCTTATTGAAAACGGCACAATCAGAAACGGTGATGAAATCAATGTTGTTGTACCCACAGGTAACTTCGGTAACATACTTGCCGCTTACTATGCAAAGAAAATGGGTATTCCCGTAAAGAAGCTTATCTGTGCTTCAAACGCAAACAACGTACTCACGGATTTCCTCAAAACAGGTGTATATGACAGAAACAGAAGCTTCTTCACAACAACATCACCTTCAATGGATATCCTCATTTCTTCAAACCTTGAAAGACTTCTTTTCCACCTCTGCGGTGAAAATGATGAAACAATCCGTGAATGGATGGGTCAGCTTTCAAAGGAAGGCAGATATGAAATCTGTGACGGAGTAAAGGCTCAGGTTACAGCTTTGTTTGATGCAGGCTGCTGCGACGATGAAGGCACTGCAGAAACCATCAAGGAATATTATGACAAGGGCTATCTTTGTGACACACACACTGCCGTTGCAGTTAAGGTGTACGATGAATATATTGAAGCAACAGGTGACAAAACCGAAACCGTAATTGCTTCAACTGCAAACCCATATAAATTCTCAGCTGCTGTGCTTAAGGCTGTTTGCGGAAATGTTCCGTCAGATGCAGACGAATTCATGCAGGTTGACCTTCTCAGGGAAACAACAGGTGAGGCATGCCCCGAGCAGCTCGCCACACTCAAGGGCAAATCACCAAGATTCACTTCCTGCTGCAACAAGGAAGAAATGATCGACATGGTGTATAATATGCTTGGAGTTTAAGGAGTGGCTTTATTTGTCAATTTTTGCAATCGGTGACACACATCTTTCCTTTTCCACCGATAAGCCGATGGATGTTTTCAGCGGCTGGACAGATTATGTTAAGCGTCTTAAAAGCAATTGGGAAAAGCTGGTGGGGGAAGATGACACCGTAATTATTCCCGGTGATATTTCCTGGGCAATGAGCCTTGAAGAGGCTCAGGAGGATTTCCGCTTCATTCACTCCTTGCCGGGAAAAAAGATTATTCTCAAGGGCAATCACGATTATTGGTGGAACACAAAAAAGAAAATGGATGCATTTCTTGAGGAGAAGGGCTTTGACAGTATCCGGATTCTTCATAACAATGCCTACAAGGTGGGAGATTTTGTAATCTGCGGCTCAAGGGGCTGGTTTTACGATGCTCAGACAGGGCATGATGAAAAGGTGATTGCAAGGGAAGCCTCAAGGCTTGACCGTTCAATATCTGAGGGTGAAAAGCTTGACGGTGAAATCATAGTTTTTCTTCATTACCCTCCCGTTATGCAGAATGAGAAATGCGAAGAGATAATGAATGTGCTCGTGAAGCATAACATCAGAAGGTGCTATTTCGGTCATCTTCACGGCGGAAGCTGCCTTTGTGCGGTGCAGGATGAGATAGACGGTGTGAAGTTTTCCCTTATTTCTGCCGATTTTCTTGAATTTTGCCCCCGAATTATTGAAAAATTTTAAAAAAACTATGGAAATTTATTTTTAATGTGATATAATACATAAGTTAAAATGTATATTGGGTTTTTGTGGTCAGTGTAAAATGATCGGACCCGAGGATAGGAGTTTAGAAATGTTAAAATCATCAAACAACGTTGAAACAAATGTTTATGCTCTTGAAATCGGAATTTCTGCTGAAGAATTCGATGCTGCACAGAACAAGGCTTTCGCAAAGCAGAAGAATAAGATTCAGCTTCCCGGTTTCCGCAAGGGCAAGGTAACACGCAAAATGGCAGAAAACTTCTTCGGCAAGGGCTGGCTTTATGAGGATGCTCTTGACATGCTTTTCGGTAAGGCTGTTGAAGACGCTGCAAAGGAAGCAGAGCTTGAGGTTGTAGGCACAAAGAGCGCTGATGTCAAGGAAATCGGCGAAAACGGTGTTGAGCTTGTTGTTGAAGTTTTTGTTAAGCCTGAAGTCGAGGTTGCTGAATATAAGGGACTCAAGGCAACAAAGAACAAGGTTGAAGCAACAAAGGAAGAGGTTGAAGAAAGAATCAACCAGCTTCTTGAAAGAAATGCACGCCTTGTGGCAGTTGAAGACAGAGCAGTTCAGAACGGTGACATCACTGTTATTGACTTTGAAGGCTTTGTTGACGGTGTTGCATTCAATGGCGGTAAGGGTGAAAACTATGAGCTTACAATCGGTTCAGGTCAGTTCATTCCCGGCTTTGAAGAGCAGATTATCGGTCACACAATCGGTGAAGAATTTGATGTAAACGTTAAGTTCCCCACAGAATATACACCTGAGCTTGCAGATAAGGATGCTGTTTTCAAAATCAAGCTTCACGAAATCAAGGTTAAGGAGCTTCCCGAGGTTGACGATGAATTTGCTCAGGATGCAGCAGACTGCGACACAGTAGATGAGCTTAAAAAGAGCATCGAAAAGGAAATCAAGGAGCACAAGGAAGAAACAAACGAAAAGGAAATCGAATCCCAGCTTCTTGAAAAGCTCAGCGAAAATGTTAAGGGCGAAATTCCCGAATGCATGTATGACACTGAAATCGACAATCAGATCAGAGATATTGATTACAGACTTTCAATGCAGGGTATGAATTTTGAAACATACCTTCAGTATTCAGGCATGACAATTGAGCAGTATAAGGAAAACATGAAGGACAGCGCTGTCAAGAATGTTAAAATCCGTCTTGCTCTTGAAGCAATTGCAAAAGCAGAAGCTCTTGAGGTTTCCGATGAAGACCTTGAAGCAGAATATGACAAGTTTGCTGAACGCTATCAGATGGAAAAGGATAAGATTAAGGAGCTTGTTCCCGCTGAAGGCCTCAGAAAGGATCTTCTTAACGAAAAGGCTATCAAGTTTGTAAGAGACAATGCAAAGGTTACAACTGCAAGAAAGCCCAGAGCAAAGAAGGAAGAAGCAGCTGCAGACGCTGAATAATTTAAGGTTAGTTTAACCAATAATAACTATAATTGAGTGGAACTGTGTATATTATATTTATACAGTTCCTTTCTTGGCATTTTATATTATTTTTTTAGGAGGCATAGCTATGGCATTAGTACCTTATGTTGTGGAACAGACAAACCGAGGAGAACGCCAGTATGATATTTATTCAAGACTTCTCAATGACAGAATTATTGTTCTTTCAGATGAAGTAAACGATGCAACAGCATCACTTGTTGTGGCACAGCTTCTCTTCCTTGAAAGTCAGGACAGTGAAAAGGATATCAGCTTTTACATCAACAGCCCCGGCGGCTCAGTAACTGCAGGTATGGCTATTTACGATACGATGCAGTATATCAAGTGTGACGTTTCAACTATCTGTATGGGTATGGCAGCAAGTATGGGCGCCTTCCTGCTTTCATCAGGAGCAAAGGGCAAGAGATATGCTCTTCCCAACAGTGAAATTATGATTCACCAGCCCTCAGGCGGTGCAAAGGGTCAGGCAACAGACATTAAGATTGTTGCAGACCATATTTTAAGAACCAAGGCAAAGCTCAACAAAATTCTTGCCGAAAACACAGGCAAGGATATTGAGACCATCGCTCAGGATACAGAGCGTGACAACTTTATGACCGCTCAGGAGGCTCTTGAATACGGTCTTGTTGACAAGGTTCTTGATAAGAGAGACTAATATTCCTTTTAAGGAAGGGGTTATTGTATGGCACGAGACGGTGACAACAAAGAAAAAACCGTAAGATGTTCTTTTTGCAAAAAGACACAGACAGAGGTTAAAACTCTTATAGCAGGTCCCGGTGTATATATCTGTAACGAATGTATCGATTTCTGCTGCAATATTATCGAGGATGAAGCAAGTCAGAGTAAATCGGAATTTAAAACGGAACAGACTGTCCTGAAAAAGCCGCACGAAATCAAGGCACTTCTTGATGAATA
>JAZUNJ010000025.1:0-13746 GCA_045604105.1 Acutalibacteraceae bacterium
TACGTCTAAGGGCGTAATGTCCGACAAGCAGGCTCGTAAAGAAAATGCCGGCGGCGAAGTACTCGCATTTATTTGGTAAAGGAGGAAACAAAGATGTCTCGTATAGGCAATAAGCCGGTACCGGTTCCGGCCGGAGTTGAAGTAAGCATCGAGGGTTCCGCCGTTACCGTAAAGGGAGCGAAAGCTACACTCGTAAAGAGCTTTAATCCTGATATGAAAATCGCAAAGGATGAGAGCGGAGCAGTAGTAGTAACTCGCCCGTCGGAGAGCAAGACTCATAAGAGTCTTCACGGACTTACCCGTACACTTATCGCTAACATGATTGAAGGCGTAGCTAACGGTTACAAGAAGGAACTTGAAGTAAACGGTATCGGTTACAGAGCTGAGGTTAAAGGAAAAGACCTTTTCATGAAAATCGGCTTCTCACACGATATCCTCATGACTCCTCCCGAAGGTGTTACAGTTGAAGTTCCCTCACCCAACAAGGTAATCATCAGCGGCGCTGACAAGCAGGTTGTTGGCCAGTTTGCAGCAGAAGTTCGTGAAAAGAGACCTCCCGAACCTTACAAGGGCAAGGGTATCAAGTATGTTGACGAATACATCCGCCGCAAAGAAGGTAAAGCCGGTAAGGGTAAATAAGATTGGTAAAGGAGTGACATTTAAATGGTTAGCAGACAAGATAGCAAAAAAGCAAGACAGAAGAGACAGAAGAGAGTACGTGCTAAGATCAGCGGTACTGCAGCATGTCCCCGTCTTAATGTTTACCGTTCACTCAGCCACATCTACGCTCAGTTGATTGATGACGTTGCAGGTGTTACACTCTGCTCAGCATCAACTGTAGAAAAGGAATTCACAGAGTACGGCGGTAACAAAGAAGCAGCTCACAAGGTGGGCGAAGCATTGGCAAAACGCGCTTTGGAAAAGGGCATTGAAGAATGCGTATTTGATAGAGGCGGTTACATTTATCACGGTCGTGTACAGGAGCTTGCAGAAGGCGCTCGTGCCGGCGGCCTGAAGTTCTAAGAGGAGGATATTGATTATGACTAAAATTGATGCATCAGCTTATGAACTTACAGAACGTGTTGTTGCCATAAACCGTGTATCAAAAACTGTTAAGGGTGGTAGAATTTTCAAGTTCTCAGCTCTTGTAGTTGTTGGTGACGGTAACGGCATCATCGGATTCGGTCTTGGCAAGTCAGGCGAAGTTCCCGACGCTATCCGTAAGGGTATTGAAGATGCTAAGAAGAATCTTATGAAGATTTCACTCAAGGGTACAACAATTCCCCACGAAATCATCGGTAAGTTCGGTGCAGGCGTAGTTCTTCTTAAGCCTGCTGCACCCGGTACCGGCGTTATCGCAGGCGGCCCCGTTCGTGCCGTTGTTGAAACAGTTGGTATTAAGGATATTCGTACAAAGGCTCTTCGTTCAAACAACCCCTGTAACGTAGTAAGAGCTACTATCGACGGTCTTTCAAAGCTCCGCAACGTTGAAGAAGTTGCTGAGATCAGAGGAAAGAGCGCAAAAGAAATCTTAGGTTAAGGAGGGCGTTCAAGATGGCAGATGTAAAGGTAAAGCTCGTAAAAAGCCTTATCGGTTCAAAGAAAGATCAGATTGCTACCGCCCATGCACTTGGTCTTAAGAAAATCGGCGACGTTTCAGTTCAGCCGAACAACCCCCAGACTCAGGGTAAGGTGAAGAACATTTCTCACCTTATTGAAACCACCGAAGCATAATTGAGGAGGTGCGTAAGAATGAAATTGCATGAACTTTCACCTGTAGCAGGTTCAACCAAGGAGCGTAAGCGTATCGGTCGTGGTCCTGCTTCCGGTCAGGGTAAAACCGCCGGTAAAGGTCACAAAGGTCAGAAGGCACGTGCCGGCAGAGGCATGCGTGCAGGCTTCGAAGGCGGCCAGATGCCCCTTCAGAGAAGAATTCCGAAGAGAGGCTTCAACAATATCTTCGGTACAGAAATGGCAATTGTTAACGTTGCAGCCCTTGAAAAGGCTTACGAAGCAGGCGCAACAGTAACAGTTGAATCACTCATCGAAAAAGGTCTTGTTAAAAAGGCTCTTGACGGTGTAAAGGTTCTCGGTCACGGCGAAATCTCAAAGAGCCTTACAGTTCAGGCTAACGCTTTCAGTGAATCTGCAAAGCAGAAGATTGAGGCAGCAGGCGGAAAGACCGAGGTGCTGTAATTATGATTAGTACTTTCATAAATGCTTGGAAGGTAGCAGATCTTCGTAAGAAGATGCTCTTCACTGCACTTATAGTATTGATTTTCAGAATCGGTGCTGCAATTCCGGTTCCCTTCACAGATATCACAGAAGCAATTGTTTCAAACACAGACGAAACATTCTTCGGTTATCTCACAATGATGACAGGTGAAGCATTCTCAATGGGTACAATTTTCGCATTGTCAATCACACCCTACATCAACAGTTCAATTATCATCCAGCTTCTTTCAGTTGCTATTCCCGCCCTTGAAAAGCTTTCAAAGGAAGGCGAAGAAGGCAGAAAGAAGATTGCAACAATCACAAGATACACCACAATTGCTCTTGCTCTTTTACAGAGTACTGCATACTTCATTTACCTCAGAGCTCAGGACCTCATCGTAACAGATGCAGAAGGTCTTCAGTTCACAGGCTTCTCAGCAGTTCTTCAGGGCATTGTAATTATCCTTTGCCTCACAGCAGGTTCCACATTTGTTATGTGGCTCGGCGAGCAGATTAACGATAAGGGTATCGGCAACGGTATTTCAATCATCCTCTTTGCAGGTATTGTTTCCCGTATCCCCACTCTCATCTATATGCTCTACAGCTACCTTCTTGCAGGCGGTGCTTACTATGCACTTGTTCCCATCGTTGTTATCTGCCTTCTTGCAATGATCGCATTCATCGTATGGATGGACAACGCTGAAAGAAGAATTCCTGTTCAGTATGCAAAGCGTGTTGTTGGCCGTAAGATGTACGGCGGACAGAGCACACATATTCCCATCAAGGTTAATATGTCAGGTGTTCTTCCCGTTATCTTTGCTTCATCAATCCTTTCAGTTGTACCCACAGTACAGATGTTCATTGATGAAAGCAAAATTGAAGGAACAGGTTGGGAAACATTCTTCAACATGTTCAAAACAACCCACTGGTTCTACGCTATTGTTTACTTCTTCCTGATTCTCTTCTTTGCTTACTTCTATGCAAGCATTCAGTACAATCCGGTTGAAATGGCAAACAATATCAGAAAGAACAGCGGTATGATCCCCGGCCTTCGTCCGGGTAAACCCACTGCCGACTATATCAAGAAGATCCTCAACAGAATTACACTTCTCGGTGCTCTTCTTCTTTCAGTAGTAGCTCTTTTCCCGAACCTTGTTTCACTGTTCACACAGCTCATCGGTTCACAAATGGCTATCTCACTCGGCGGTACATCACTTATCATCGTTGTTGGTGTTGCACTTGAAACAGTTAAGCAGCTTGAAAGCCAGATGATGATGAGACACTACAAGGGCTTCCTTGACTAATTAAAATAAGGAGTGTAAAACCATGAAGTTAATTCTTTTAGGTGCTCCCGGTGCGGGTAAAGGCACACAGGCAGAGGTAATCTGCAATCACCTTAATATCCCCACAATCTCAACAGGTAACATTATCCGTGCAGCTTTAAAGGCTGAAACAGAAATGGGACTTAAAGCCAAGGAATTCATCAATAACGGTCAGCTTGTTCCCGATGAAGTAGTAATCGGAATTATAAAGGAACGTCTTATGGAGGATGACTGCAAAAACGGCTTCATCCTTGACGGCTTTCCCAGAACAATCCCTCAGGCTGAGGCTCTTGACGAAATGGGTATCGAAATCGATAAGGTTATCGACATTGAGGTTCCCGATGAAAAAATCGTTATGAGAATGAGCGGCAGAAGAGTATGTCCCGCTTGCGGTAACTCATACCACCTGCTTTACAAGAAACCTGAGAAGGATGGCATCTGCAACGCTTGCGGCGCAGAGCTCATCATCAGAGCTGACGACCATCCCGACACGGTTAAGGAAAGGCTTGATGTTTATCACAGCCAGACCGAACCGCTTAAGGATTTCTATGAAAAGAAGAATAAGCTTTTCATTGTTGAAGGACAGGAAGAAGTTGCTGATACATCAGCTCTTGTCCTCAAAGCATTGGAGGAATAAGCATGATAGTGCTCAAGACGTCTCGCGAGCTCTCTTTAATGAAGGAAGCTTGCAGAATATCGGCTGGAGCGCTTAAGGTGGCCGGTGAGGCGGTCAGACCGGGTATTTCAACCTGGGAAATTGACCAGATTGCCTATAAATATATAATAAGCCAGGGTGCGGAACCTAACTTTCTCGGACTTTACGGCTTTCCGGCTACTGCGTGCATTTCCATAAACGATGAGGTCATTCATGGAATCCCCTCAAAGGACAGAATTCTGAAGTCAGGCGATATCGTATCAATTGACCTTGGAGCAAAAAAGAACGGCTATAACGGCGACAATGCTGCCACTTTTGCTTGCGGTGACGTAAGTGACGAAGCAAAGCGGCTGATGGACACAACAAGAGAGAGCCTTTATGAGGCAATCAGATTTGCTGTCCCCGGTGGCAAAATCGGAGATATAGCTCATGCAGTTCAGTCCTATTGTGAAGAAAGGGGATACGGTGTTGTCCGTGAATACACGGGCCACGGAGTCGGAAAGGCTCTTCATGAAGATCCCAGCGTGCCTAATTACGGCACAGCCGGCCGAGGCGTACGCCTGTTACCGGGCATGACAATCGCAATTGAGCCGATGATTAACCAGGGCACTGCAAAAATCAAGGTCCTTCCCGACGGCTGGACAGTCAAAACAACTGACGGAAAGCTGTCAGCTCATTTTGAACACACAGTGGCTATCACAAAAGACGGTCCCGTAATCCTCACACAGGTGTAAGGAGTTTAAGATGAACTTACAGAAAGGACAGGTTGTTAAATCAACGGCAGGCCACGATAAAGGTGAGCTGCTGGTGATTGCAGGCTTTGAACAGAACAGGGTTCTGGTGTGCAACGGAAAATCAAAAGGGTTAGAAAAGCCCAAAAGAAAAAACCTCAGGCACATCGAAATCACTGATACCGTCCTTGACGGTGACTCAATGGCAACAAATCGAAAGATTAGAAAAACGCTTAATAAGCTATTGACCCAGGAGGGGTAAAAGTTATGTCAAAACAGGATATGATCGAAATCGAAGGAACTGTTGTTGAGGCTCTTCCCAATGCAACATTCCAGGTCGAACTCGAAAACGGTCACAAAATTTTAGCGCACATATCGGGTAAGCTGAGAATGAATTACATTCGCATTCTTCCCGGTGACAAGGTCACAGTCGAAATGTCTCCATATGACCTGACCCGCGGACGCATTACATGGAGATCAAAATAAACCTAACAGTTTGAATTTAAAGGAGGCAATCCTATGAAAGTCAGACCTTCTGTAAAGAAAATATGTGAAAAGTGCAAGGTAATCAAGCGTAAAGGCAAGATTATGGTTATCTGCGAAAATCCGAAACACAAACAGCGTCAAGGCTAATCTGACGCAAATAATTTAGGAGGTGCAACTGAAACATGGCTCGTATTTCAGGTGTTGACCTGCCCAGAGATAAGAGAATTGAAATTGCTCTTACTTATATCTTTGGTATTGGTCGTAAAACTGCAAGCGATATCGTTGCTGCAACAGGCATCAATCCCGACACAAGAGTTAAGGATCTCACAGAAGATGATGTTTCAAAGCTTCGTGAGAACATTGACCACAATGTTAAGGTAGAAGGTGACCTCAGAAGAGAAACAGCATTCGATATCAAAAGACTTATTGAAATTGGTTGCTATCGTGGCGTTCGCCACAGAAAGGGCCTTCCCGTAAGAGGTCAGCGTTCAAAGACAAACGCTCGTACCCGTAAGGGCCCGAAGAAGACCATCGCTAACAAGAAGAAATAATTCAAGGAGGATAATTTTATGGCAAAGGTTGCAAAGAAAGCTACCAACGTTCGCCGTCGCCGTGAGCGCAAGAACATTGACCGCGGTGCGGCCCATATCCAATCCACCTTCAACAACACAATCGTTACCATCACTGATTTGCAGGGTAACGCCGTGTCATGGGCAAGTGCCGGTGAAATGGGCTTCAGAGGCTCAAGAAAATCCACTCCCTTTGCTGCACAGACAGCTGCTGAAACAGCTGCTAAGGCTGCAATCGAACACGGCATGAAGACCGTTGAAGTATATGTTAAGGGACCCGGTCAGGGTCGTGAAGCTGCTATCAGAGCTTTACAGACAGCTGGTCTCGATGTAACAATGATCAAAGACGTTACACCGATTCCCCACAATGGCTGCCGTCCCCCGAAAAGAAGACGCGTATAACGGAGGTACAAACATATGGCAAGATATACAGGTGCGGTATGTAAGATGTGCCGCCGCGAGGGTAAGAAACTCTTTTTGAAGGGTGACAGATGCTACACAGGTAAGTGTGCTATCGAACGCCGTTCTTACGCTCCCGGTCAGCACGGCCAGAGCCGCAAAAAGAATTCTGAATATGGTCTCCAGCTTCGTGCAAAGCAGCAGGCCAGACGTTACTACGGTATCCAGGAAGGTCAGTTCCGCAAGTATTTTGAGGTTGCTGAAAAGAAGGCAGGCGTAACAGGTCACAACCTTCTCAGAATTTGTGAAAGCCGTCTCGACAATGTTGTTTACACACTTGGTTGGGCTTCTTCACGTGCAGAAGCAAGACAGCTTGTTACACACGCTCACTACACAGTTAACGGCAAGAAGGTAGACATTCCTTCATACCTTCTTAAGGCAGGCGACGTTGTTTCCATCAAGGCTAAGAGCCGTGACAGCGTTAAGATTAAGACTGTTCTTGAAGCAAACGCATCAAGACCCGTTCCCGCTTGGCTTGACCTTAACCGTGAAGCTCTTGAAGCTAAGGTTGTTGCTCTTCCCGAACGCGACCAGATCGCAACACCGGTT
The DNA here is from genome assembly GCA_045604105.1 of Acutalibacteraceae bacterium. Taxonomy (GTDB): domain Bacteria; phylum Bacillota; class Clostridia; order Oscillospirales; family Acutalibacteraceae; genus UBA6857. Next base: position 6,986 of record JAZUNJ010000025.1, read on the forward strand.
GAAGAACACCTTATCGTCGAACTTTATTCTAAATAATAGAGTAATTTCTTAAGGTAAAACACATCCACAAATAAATAAGGAGGGTTTTGCATGATAGGCATTGAAAAGCCCAGAATCGAAACTGCAGAATTGGCAGCTGACGGTACCTACGGTAAAATTATTGTTGAACCGTTGGAACGTGGCTATGGTGTGACATTAGGCAACAGCCTGAGAAGAATTCTTCTTTCATCACTCCCCGGCTATGCAATCACCAGTGTGAAAATTGATGGCGTACTTCATGAATTCTCAACCATCCCCGGTGTTAAAGAGGATGTTACAGAAATCATTCTTAATCTCAAAAACGTCATTCTTAAAATCCATGGTGAAGGACCCAAAACAGTATACATTGATGCAAGCGGCGAAGGCGAAGTTGTAGCCGGCGACATCAAGTGTGATTCAGAAGTTGAAATTATCAACACAGATTATCATATCTGTACACTTGACAAGGACGCACACATCAACATGGAGCTTACTGTTAACAAGGGTCGTGGATATGTATCAGCTGAGCAGAACAAAAAGCTCATGCAGCCTGTAATCGGTGTAATTGCAATCGACTCAATTTACACACCGATCCTCAAGGCTAATTACACAATAGACGACATTCGTGTTGGCCAGGAAATTGGTTTTGACAAGCTCACTCTTGAAGTTTGGACCAACGGAACAATCACAGCAACAGAAGCTGTTTCCCTCGGTGCCAAGTTTCTCAACGAACATCTCGCTCTGTTCGGCGACCTCTCAGGCGAGGCATATGACACAGAGATAATGGTCGATAAGGGCGAAGACGCCAAGGAAAAGGTTCTCGAGATGACTATTGAGGAACTTGACCTGTCGGTACGTTCATTCAACTGCTTGAAGCGTGCCGGTATCAACACGGTTGAAGACTTAACAAACAAGACAGAAGATGACATGATGAAGGTTCGTAACCTTGGTAAGAAATCACTTGACGAGGTTATCAATAAGCTTCATTCCTTCGGTCTTGACCTTCGCAGTGAAGACGAATAAAATTCTAACGAGTAAAGGAGTGATTTCAAATGGCAGGTACCAGAAAACTCGGCAGACCCAGCGATCACAGAAACGCAATGCTCAGAGGTATGGTTACTTATCTCTTAGAGAATGGCAAAATTGAAACCACCGTTACAAGGGCAAAGGAAGTTCGTTCCATGACTGAGAAGATGATTACTCTCGGTAAGGAAGACAACCTTCACAACAAGCGTCAGGCTCTTGCATACATCACAAAAAGAGATGTTGTAAACAAGCTTTTCGCAGAAATCAGCCCCAAGTATAAGGAAGTAAACGGCGGTTATTGCCGTATTATCAAAACAGGTCCCCGTCGTGGTGACGCAGCAGAGATGTGCATCATCGAGCTCGTTTGATAGTACACTATATTTAAGCAAAAAAGAATGTTGCCTTGGCAACAGTCTTTTTTAGTAGTCAGTAGTAAGTAGCAAGGGATAAGTATAGTCCTTACTACTTACTACTAAAAAAGCCCTCCGAATCTTCGGAGGGCTTTTTGTTGTTCTTATTCTTCAGCGTCCTTTTTAGCTTCTTCAATAACCTTCTGTGCAACGTTCATGGGAGCGTCCTCATAACGTGCAAAGGTGAGTGTGAAGTAGCCTCTGCCGGCTGTTACTGAACGGAGAGTTGTGGAGAAGTCACCCATTTCAGCCATGGGAACTTCAGCAACAAGCTCCTGCATCTTCGGCTCATCAGCAGCACCCATGCCGAGAACACGGCCGCGGCGCTTTGTGATGTCGCCCATGATGTCACCAAGGTTTGCATCAGGCATGTAAACCTTTAATTCACCAATGGGTTCAAGGATAACGGGGTTGGCCTGAGCCATACCGTTCTTATATGCAATCTTAGCTGCAGTCTTGAATGCCATTTCGTTTGAATCAACGGGGTGGTAGGAACCGTCATAAAGAACAGCCTTAAGACCAACCATGGGATAGCCTGCAAGGGGACCCTTGAGGATAGCTTCCTGAAGACCCTTTTCAACTGCGGGGAAGAAGTTCTTGGGAACTGAACCGCCGACAACCTCTGTTTCGAAAATCAGATGATCCTCAGTGTGGGGCTCAAAGCGGATGAATACGTCACCGAACTGTCCTGAACCGCCGGACTGCTTCTTGTGACGGCCCTGTACCTGACAGGACTTGCGGATTGTTTCCCTGTATGCAACCTTGGGAATCTTAAGGTCGATTTCAACGCCGTACTTTGTCTTAAGCTTTGAAACAACAACCTCAAGATGCTGTTCGCCAAGACCTGAAAGAACCATTTCCTTTGTCTCGTCGTTTGATACGAAGCTAACGGTGGGATCTTCGGAAATAATCTTACGAACACCTGCTGCAACCTTATCCTCTTCACCCTTCTTCTTAACAACAACTGCCATTGAAAGTGAGGGAGCGGGGAAGTCAATGCCTTCAAGATTAATGATATCCTTAGCTGAGCAGATTGTGTCACCTGTTGCAAGGTCGTCAAGCTTTGTGATAACACCGATATCACCTGTTGCGATTTCGGAGATGTCTTCCTGCTTAATACCCTTAACAGCAACAAGCTTACCCATTCTCTGGGTCTTGCCTGTTCTTGCGTTGTAGCAGGGTGTGTCGGGAGTAATCTTACCGGAAATAACCTTTACGAAGGACATTTTGCCAACGAAGGGGTCAGCAACTGTCTTATAGCAAAGAGCAGCGAGAGGTCCGTCTGTGCAGCCGCATTCAACTTCAATTTCTTCACCGTCGCCGTTTGTTGCAATTTCGGGCTTAGCCTGGTCGGGTGAGGGAGCTGAGTATACGATAGCATCAAGGAGCATATCGCAGCCGTCAACCTTAGTTGCTGAGCATGCGTATACGGGCCAGATTTCACCGGTTTCAACGCCTTTTGTGAGACCTGCGATAATTTCTTCTCTTGTGAGGGGCTCACCTTCAAAGAATTTTTCCATAAGCTCTTCGTCAACTGTTGCAACAGCCTCTTCAAGAGCTGCTCTCATGTTTGTGATGTTATCATCGGAAACAAGGTCAATTTCCTGGGGTCTGCCGTTGGGATATTTGAAAGCCTTGTTTGAGCAAAGGTTAACAAATGCTTCGCAAACGGGGCCGTTCATATAAGGAACAACAACGGGGCAAAGCTTGTTGCCGAGCTCAGCCTTAAGAGCTTCGAATGTTTTATAGAAATCACGGTTTTCTGAGTCAACCTTGGTGATAGCGAAGAATTTTGCAATACCTCTCTTATCTGCTGCCTTGATTGCCTTTTCAAGACCAACGTCAATGCCTGAGCCTGCTGATGTTACGATAACTGCACAGTCAGCTGCGCGCATTGCTTCAGCCATGCCGCCGGCAAAGTCAAACTTACCGGGAGCGTCAAGAAGATTAATCTTTGTATCTCTCCACTCAAGGGAGGCCATAGCTGAAGAAATTGAGCACTGGCGCTTCTTTTCTTCTGCATCATAGTCCATAATTGTATTACCGTCAGCGACCTTACCGAGCCTGTCAGTTACACCTGCTACATAGAGCATAGCTTCTGAAAGTGCTGTTTTACCTTTACCGGTATGACCTGCAATGGCGATGTTTCTGATGTTTTTTACTGTGTAGGATTTCAATTCCAATACCTCCTAGGACCTCATTATTACAAAGTCCGAAATTTTGCTGCGCCTGAACAAATTTATATTATTCGACGTTAACATTTAATATATTACCATAAAATAGCCAAAAAAACAACGGATTATTAACTAATTTTGTGCATTTGTTTTTGGTAAGTATGTATAAAACAGATTTTTATATATGTGCTTTTGTTAAGGTAAAAAGGAAAATATTACAAAAAATAAAGATTTCTGCTTTTGAAACAGCATTTACAAAAAACACTTGAATAACGGCAGAAAATAAAGTATTATCTATATATACTATTGTAAAGGAGCAGTTAATATGAAAAAGCTGGGCTTTGGCTGTATGCGTCTGCCTCTCACTCAGAAGGGTAACGACGGAGCTGTCGATAAGGATTATGCACAGGAAATGTTCAACAGCTTTCTCGGTGGAGGCTTTACATATTTTGATACAGCCTATATGTATCATAAAAGTGAAAGTGAAAGGGTAGTAGGGGAAAGACTCTGCAGTGTTAATGAAAGGGAAAAATTCCTTCTTGCAACAAAAATGCCTGTCGGTATGCTCAATTCAAAGGAGGATACCGACGAAATTTTCAACAATCAGAAGGAAAAGTGTCAGACGGATTATTTTGATTATTATCTTCTTCACTGCCTTGATAAAAGAAATTACAAGAGGGCACTGAAATTCGGTGTGTTTGAATATCTTCAGGAAAAGAAGGAAAAGGGCGAAATTAAAAGGCTCGGATTTTCTTTTCACGATACAGCCGATGTGCTTGACAAAATTCTCACAGAGCAGCCTCAGATGGAGTTTGTTCAGCTTCAGATTAATTACCTTGACTGGGATGATATAAAGGTTCAGTCACGCCGCTGCTATGAAATTGCAAGAAAGCACGGCAAGGAAATCATAGTTATGGAGCCGGTCAAGGGCGGAAGACTTGCAAATGTTCCCGATGAGGCAAAAGCTTACCTTGAAAAGAGAAAGCCGGGGGTATCACCTGCCTGCTTTGCACTGGGCTTTTGTGCAAGTCTCGAGGGCGTTATCCTTGTGCTCAGCGGAATGTCAGACAGAAATCAGCTTAAAGAAAACATGGATTATTTCAATAATCTTGAAGCTTTTTCCGATAAGGATTTTGAAACAGCCAAGGGTATGGCAAAAATAATAAAAAAGCAGAATCTCATAGACTGCACCGCATGTCAGTACTGTGTTGAGGGCTGCCCGAAGAAGATTGATATTCCCAAGTATTTTGCCGTATATAACGATGCAATCAAGGGAAAAATTACAAGCAGAAGAAAATACCGTTCTCTTATTAAGAAAACGACACCTGCAAGCGAATGCATTGCCTGCGGTAAGTGCGAAAAGACCTGTCCGCAGAAGATTGAAATAATCGAAAGCTTAAAAATGACAACGGAGAAGTTTAAATAAAATGAAGTACGAATTAAGAAAAATTACAAAAGATGACAGAGAGCTCTTTCTATACTTTATAGGCATGTTCCACAATTCACCTGCCATGCTTCACCCTGTTGACAAGCAGGTGGACATCAACAATTTCGAAGAGCTTATGAGAAGCGACGAATATCTGGAATGTTATTTTATCAACCTTGACGGCAAGGATGTGGGCTATGTGCTTCTGAGCAAAAGCTTTGCATCTGAGGTCGGCGGAAAAATTGTGTGGGTTGAGGAAATAATGCTGCTTGACGAATACCGTTCAATGGGTATCGGTTCGGATGTTCTCAGGCGTATAGATGAGCTTATTCCTTATGCAAGGCTTCGCCTTGAGGTTGAGCCTGATAACGAAAGGGCAAAAAAGCTCTACACCTCTTTAGGCTTTGAAGAATTGCCCTATATGCAGATGATAATCGACAAGAAGTGACAAATAAGGATGTAGAGAATGCTGTATAGTTTTTGCTATACAGCATTTTGCATATGGATTTAGTGCAAGATTTACAAAAAACAACGCTTGGCATTGACAATTTTGTACCATTAGTATATTATATATCATTATACATAGAATCGGAGAAAATGAGAGTAATCTATGAATAGAATATAGGAGGAGAGTACTTATGGAAAAAATCACTTATCTTATTCCTTTTATCGGTATGGCAGGACTTCTTTTCGCTCTTATACTGACAATGAGAATTAAAAAACAGGATCCGGGCAACGAAAGAATGCAGGAAATTTCTGCGGCAATCCATTCGGGTGCAAAGGCATTCCTCTTTGCAGAATATAAAATCCTGGTGTTCTTTATTGCTGCTTTGTTCGTTGCAATCGGATTTGCAATTTCGTGGCCCACTGCCGTCAGCTTTTTAATCGGTGCAGTTTTTTCAATTGCAGCAGGCTATTTCGGCATGAATGTTGCAACCAAGGCTAATGTGAGAACAACCAATGCTGCAAAGGATGGCGGCATGAAGAAGGCGCTTTCAGTTGCTTTTTCAGGCGGTGCCGTTATGGGTATGAGTGTTGTCGGTCTCGGGCTTCTGGGCATTGCGGGCATTTATGCAGTTACCAAAAACACAGATGCACTTTTCGGCTTCAGCCTCGGTGCTTCCTCAATTGCACTTTTTGCACGTGTTGGCGGCGGTATTTACACAAAAGCGGCTGACGTTGGTGCTGACCTTGTCGGTAAGGTTGAAGCAGGCATACCCGAAGACGACCCGAGAAACCCCGCTGTTATTGCCGATAACGTAGGTGATAACGTAGGTGACGTTGCAGGTATGGGTGCTGACCTTTTCGAAAGCTATGCAGGTGCTATTATTTCTGCAGTTTCCTTAGGTCTTGCTGCTTTTGCAACAAGCGGAAATCCCACATACGGTGCTCTCTTCCCCATCTTCATTGCTGCTATCGGTGTTTTAGGCTCAGTTCTTTCTACTTTCTTTGTAAAAGGCTCCAGCAGTGATCCTCATAAATCACTTAAGATTGCAACATATGTTGCTTCAATAATTGTTGCTGCCGGTGCACTTGTTCTGAGCTTCTTTATGTTTGATGCTCTCACTTACGGCTTCTCTGTTGTTTCAGGTATTGTTGTTGGTACTCTTATCGGTACACTTACCGAAATGTATACCTCCGATAAATTCAGATCCGTAAGAAAAATTGCCGAGCAGTCACAGACAGGCTCTGCTACAAATATTATTT
>JAZUNJ010000026.1:0-48527 GCA_045604105.1 Acutalibacteraceae bacterium
CCTCCTTATGTCGTGGTATACATAGTGGGATAAAAAGTTTTTTCAAAAGCTCAAACTAAATATTATTGACCGTGAAAAAATTTTTTAAACCATTCGACAAATTTCCCGTTGTCAAATTTTTCAAAATAATATATCATACCAGCGTCACGATGTTTTTGTTGAGCTCGGCAAAACTACAACTACTTTAATTATGCTTTGCTCAAACAGCCACACACATCGATTTATATTTAGCTTTATTTAAAAGCTGTTACATAGTGACCCAACAGAATATGAGCGCGGTGAGATTTTCTCTCCACGCTTGTTTCTGTTGCCTATGTAACGGCTTTTTTGTTTTGCGATTTTTATTGCGGCGGGTTGTAAACATTTTGAAAACAATTTGATTTTTGGGTTTCCACTTGGCCTCTCCCGGTGCGTATAGGTGAGAATTGTTTTTCAAGACACTTGTAAACAGTTTGAAAACTTTCGGGTTCAATGGTTCTCTTTTGCTCAAAAAATGTCCGTAGGAAAGTAGAGGGGTAATTATTATTTCAAGCTCACACCTGTTAAACGATGAAATTTTGTCCGTAAATAAGTAGAGAGCTTTTTAAAATTACCGCCTCTGAACGGAATCAATGTTTCTGTGTCCTTGTCTTAGCGAGCATTGGATTTCGGGCCCGGAAATCCCAAAACGGGCAAAAAGCCGTTTTACAAAACAGAATGAATGGAGATGAAAAGAAGAAAAAGAATCAAGTTAACAGCAGACAAATGTAATTATGACTTTAAATATTCTGTTAACTTTCGGGAATCAGGGTTTCCTCTTGCCCTTTCCCTGTCCGTATAAGTGGAAACAAAATTTTAAGGAGGTGAAAATCCAATGACAAAGAAAAATCACGATGTGATTGTCAAAGCTTATCTTAACAAAGATGAATATGAAAAGCTCTGCGACTTAAGCAGAGCAACGGGAGTTTCAAAATCAAAGGTCATCCGTCTTCTGATTACAATGTGCAGGCTCAAGGAAGCTCCGCCTGCCGATTACCCGAAGCTCATCCGTGAGCTTCGTGCCGTGGGTAACAATCTTAATCAGCTTTTGGTTGTTGCCCGTGCAAGAGGCTGGAACAATCAGAAAGAAATTTCTTCTGTTCTGTCTTCCGTGCTTGAAACGGAAAACAAAATCGTCAGTGAGTTTACTTCAGAGGAGGATGAAGTGCCATGGCAGTAACACGTATATGGCCGATAAAGGGAAGGCTTCGCAACGTAATTGATTACACAGTGAACCCTGAGAAAACTTTTAATCCCGATTACACCTTTGAAGATCTACAAGCACTCAAGGATGTAATCGACTACGCAATGGAAAGCGACAAAACCGAAAAGCAGTTTTATGTTACGGGAGTAAACTGCACAGCAAATTTTGCAAGAGAACAGATGGTGAATACCAAAAGACTTTTCAAAAAAGAAGACGGCATCCTTGCCTTTCACGGTTATCAGTCCTTTAAGCCCGGTGAGGTTACACCTGAGCTAGCTCACGAGATAGGAATAAAGCTCGCAGAAAAATTATGGGGTGACCGCTTTGAGGTTGTGGTATCAACCCACCTTGATAAGCACCACCTTCATAATCATTTTTGTCAAGGGGTAAATGAGTATTTTTTTATTTTACCGTGTATTATTAAATTATTACTTTCTTCCTTACGTAAAAACCGCTGAGGATTTCTCCACAGCGGTTTCTAATTATGTTTATCTGCTTATATATACTTTTCGACATTTATATGCCAATATGATCGTTTTGATAAAAAAGAGAGGCTTTTTTGAAGATATATACAGTAGCAACGCAAGACGCTGCACACTCAGCTATTGCAGTAATACGATGAGCAATATAATAAAGATCCGGTCTGTCAATTGCCTGTATAAGCATTGACCCTATGCAATAAACTGCGGTATTTGTCGCTCCACCGAAAAGCACGCCTATAAAAGATGCAAACAGGAAAATTTTTCTTCCTTTTTTATCCTTCGAAGCTGCAAAAGCAAATATTAACATTATTAATGCAGAAATAAGCCAGCATCCTATTTCAATAACATACGAAAAAACATTTGACCACAATTCAGATAATGGTCCTGTTATAGCAAAAGAGTGCGGCATGACTGAAAGTAAAACAGTATAAAGTATATATGTACAAAATCTTGCAAGAACACCACAGATGCCTGCCAAAATAAGTTTCTTCTTCATTATATTTTTCTCCTTGATTATACGAGCTGATATCAATTTTTTCTGTTTGTTTTATAACCAGTTTACTCTACTTTTAATTATTATGAGAACAACTCTTCTATACGCCAAAAAATGCCACCGAAGAAATTGTATATCTCTTCGCCGATATTAGAGAAGAATCGCTTTACGCCCTCAAAAAAAACCGAAACCTTTTCTTTGAATGTAAGACCACCTATCATTTTCTCAAACATATCGTTGCCATCCTGAATATCAATAGCCTGAGCATCCTTTTTAGTGCCCGGGTAGTTCACCTGTACAATCATACAATTGTCTATCGCATTTTCTTCAACGGCAGTAAGAGTACTCGGTACGGATATTATCTGAAGCCAATCGTTGCCTGAAAATGCGCCCTTACCTATTTCCTTAACGCCTTCTTGTATTGTAAGCCCTGTCATATCATCGTTGGCAACAAAGCATCCGTCTTCAATTCTGACAATATTACCCGGAACCACAAGCTCTTTTATTTTGTTCGCTGCAAATGCACGCTCGCCGATTGTTGTAACACTCGTAGGTATCTGAATACTTGTAAGTGAGCAACGGTCAAATGCACTTTCCTCAATTGTATTAACGCTCGAAGGAATAACAACAGACTGAAGCGACCAACAGTCCATAAATGCGCCCGCACCAATTATAACAACACCCTCGGGAATTGCGTATGAAGTAAAGCCTTCCATTTTAAAGCACTGCACTACCTTTGTCTTAGCTCTGTCGAAAATAATGCCGTTTTCTACAATAAAGGATGGGTTTGCACTGTCTATTGTTATATCTTTAGTATAGTGACTTGCACGCAAAGCACCAAAGCCGATATGTGTAACACTCTTTGGAATATGTATTGTGTCAATAGCAATCTGTAAAAATGCTCTGTCTTCAATTCTTATAACCGACTCGGGAATTACAATACTTCTGAGTGCTCCACCCTCAAAGGCGCTTTCACCGATTGTTGTAACTGTTGACGGTACAATAAAATCTACCGTATTGTTATTACACGGGAAGAACTCTAAAACAGTTTTGTCCTTATTGTAAACCGCACCCTGCTCGTCTACAACATAAACGGGGTTAGCGCTGTCTATCGTTATGCTGTCAAGCTGTGGGAAAGCTGTCGGTGATATTTCTGTAACACCTTTTGGAATGTGAATACTGTTAAGCTCCCAGCACTGACCAAATGCGTAGTCACCGATGGAAACAAGGCTTTGAGGCAAGTTAATTTCGGTTATCTGCTCACAGCACGAAAAAGCACTATCGCCTATTCTTGTAATGCCCTCAGACAAAACAATTTTTTTCGCCTGTGAAGTTATATCATACCATGTCCAAAGATCAGCATTTAACTCAAAATCGAGCAGACCGTCGGGGAGTTCGCCACTGCCCGAAATTGTGAGTGTAGCGTCGTTGCCGAGCTGCCATTTAATGCCGTTCGCAAGCTCACCGCTTTCAGCAGCAAAGGCTGTGAACGGTATAAAGCTGAGTGCCATTATAAGCACAAGAAAAACAGATAAAATTTTTGTTGTTTTCATATAATATCCCTCTTTTCGGTTTCAGTATTTCAATCACGAGGTAACAACCCGTCAAGCTGATGAATCTCTATGTTTTCCCACAGCTCTTTGTTATTGGTTTTTATTCCTGAATAGTCCAATTCAGGACAGTTGTATACCCAATCAAATTGCTCAACACTGTCAGGAAGAATAATTTCTTCGAGGTACAAGCAATCTGCAAAAGCGTATCCATAATCATTTATGGTAACAACACCATCAGGAACGGTAAAGCTCTTGTCTGTTTTTCCGCTTGCATAACAGATAAACTGCTTTTTGTCTTTGGAGTAAAGATTACCGTCAATTGCACAGAATGCACTGTTACCGTCTTCTACAATAAACTCTCTTATACTGACGCCGGTTTGAAAAGACCCATATCCTATAACAGCCAGATTTCTGTTTATTGTTATCTTTTCAAGATTATTACTTAAAAGAAATGCATAGCTTTCAATTTCAGTAACTGTTTCAGGTATGGTAAATTCGGTATTCTTATTTGAAGGAGCGTATCTGATAAGCGTGGTTTTATCCTTGTTGTAAAGATTACCCATTTCGTCGGTGGAGAAATATTTGTTGTCAGCGTGCACCCTGAAGCCGTCAAAAACGGTATTAGGTACATCTATGTACTTGCAGCTTGCGGGAACACTAATGTAACCGAGAGCATTGAATTCAACAAAATCAAAGGCGCTTATTTCCACAGTACCTTCTTTTACATCAAGTTCAATTTTTTCTGTTGTTTTGCCTGAATAGCCAATCATACTTTTCCCCGCATAAATAAGTCCTTCAGGTTGATTTTTTAACCATGCAGTATCCTCAAAATCCTCTATAGACAATTTTATATACTTATCGGGGAAGTTTATTTCTTTCAGATTTTTACAACCTAAAAAAACTTCTCCGCGTAACACTTCAAGATTTTCCGGAAGAGTAATACTTTCAAGGTTTTCACAGCCATAAAAGGCCATATAGCCGATTTCAACAAGTCCTTCAGGCAGGATAACCTGCTTTATGTCATCACTGTACAAAGGATCGTAGCCAAAGGCAGTTTCACGGATATACTTCGTACCTTTTTTTATTTCAACCACACCGTTTTCAGGTGCTTTGCCCTTATATTTATAAGCAACCTTGCCGATATACGCAACTCCGTCAGGGTGATTATTATACCATTTTGAATCAAGAATTTCACCATTATTTATTATTTTAACCGTATCGGGCACTATGATATTTTCCAGTCTTTTTGCCTGGCTTTCATTTATCATATCGTAACCAAGCTCTACCACAGGCTTACCGTCAATGGTTTCAGGAATTTTAATAGTATCAGTCACTCTTCTGATACCTTCAATACACACCTCACCATCCTCTGACACCGCATAATACAGATTGTCACCGTCAAAAAGACAGCTGCCTTCCTCACCAAATTCATATGCGTTAGGTGTATGCAGGTCAAGATAACCATTACGCCATGTTACAAACAAACCTATAGCAATAATGCCGAGAAGCACAGGTATCGCTATTTTTTTACTGATTTTCTTCTTCATTTTAATTCTCCTGTTTTACTGCTCAACGGGAGCATATTCAGCTTTGTTTGTATAGAACATACTTAAAGCCTTATAGCTGATGATAAATCCCACCACAGCAGAGATAACGGTTCCTGCTATTGCAATAACGGACATAGCGGTTGAATTGTTTGCCAACATTGCAAGCATCTGGTCATCTTTGGCAGCCTCGGCAATTTTCAACTGGTTGGAATATCTTAAAAAGCTGACTATAATTGATGAAATGCCGCTGATGATACCGGTTACGGGAACTGAAAGTGCACTTGCAGGAATATAAAAGCTGATTGCACCAAAGTGGGATTTTGCCATTCTGTAGCCTGCAATATACACAACTGCAAAGACGATAACATTAGCAAGCCATTTTGCAAGATAACCCGAGAAAATTAATGCATCTGAAACAAATGTGTCAGGCTCGGGATTGATTAATGCCATCAAAAGGCTGGGAAGTGAGCTGACAACACCGCTGACAACAGCCGAGATAATAAAGGTAATAATAAATGTGATTCTTGCCTTAGAAAGAGATATGTTCACGGGATGCGAGGGGATTCTGTCATTTAACCCCTCAAAGGCTGTGAATGCCATAGATGCGGCAAGGATTGCAGGCACAAGGCAAAGAATGCTGCTTACGGTTATTATTGTTGAACCGGTTGTCGGGGAAATAACGAAACGCATAAGATACTGAAATACATTATTTACAAGTGAAGAAAAGAGACCACCAAAAGCTGAACCGAAGTAGTAACAGCCTAAAAATCTAACTGTTCCGATTTTATTTCCCGTAAGCTTTTTGACAACAATAATAATAGAGGCAATTGTAATGATGTTGACAATAAAGCTTCCGACGCTCATAAGTGCAGAGCTGTAATAAGAGGCATATGCAGAGTCGCTCATATTTTCATAGAAGCCATCAAACCGGGACATTACAATAACATTGCTGATAGCTGAAAGAATTTTATTCAGCAGAAATATTACAGCAAAATATATCGCTGCGGTCTTTTTTGTGAGTGTTCTGTTTTCCATTTTTATTTCTCCTTTTACAGGAACTTGTGTTCCTTTGTTGTGATCTGATTCTACAATAAAAAAACAGCTTTTTCAATGTTAACTTTGATACTTTTTATTTCTGAAAGTATCAGAACATATACTTTTTCCTGATTCGAATTTATTTACGTGCAGCATCTGAAAGACAATCAAGCAGCCGCATAACTGACAGCTGCCTGATTAAAGATGTTATTTTAATTTTTTATGCTTACTGCTGAAATAATCAGTTGATTCAACTATCAATAGTGGTACATACCGCAGGAGCATTCCTTATTTGTTTTGAACAGTTTCCAGAAGAAAAGAGCAATTTTATAGAAGAAGCCCTCTATGCCGCCCTTGTGGCAGATGTGTCCGCAACCTAAAGTTCTGTCTTCGTCACACACATCACATCTTCCGTTGTGATCTTTGTCAGTATGGGGAGCAACCGGGCCGTACTCCTGTCTGAGAGTAGCACTGCAATACATACACTCGTATACTGAATAAGCACGTGATGTGCAGGTAGCAGGATACTTCTGTACTGTTCCGTGATTCCACGCGTGGATATCATCAGGGCAACGATATTCTCCACTCGCTCCGATGCTTAAAACAGAAAACAGCATAAGTACTGCTAATAATAAGCTGAGAAATTTTTTCATTGATTTTTCCTCCTTAATTATGCGAACTATAGTTTCAGTCCGCTGATATTTATTTTACAAATAAAGCCTTGATGTAATAATCGAACCATTCTCTGATAAGCTCGAGAAGGTGCTTAAAAAATTCAATACGGAAAGAGAAAATGTTGGAGTTTTCTATATCCGGGTCAAAGCTTCTGAATTCCTCAAAGCTGTCTGTCCAGAAAATCATAAGGTTGCTGTATTCACCGTAAATCTGGCTGTAATCGGCAGGAACATAAAGGTAGTTACATTCACCGTCTCTTGCATAGCTGCCGTCATTTTCATCATAGTAAAGAAGCACATAACCGCCGTCGGGGTGCTCATATGCACCTGTGATTACAATGCCGTGATAAACAGCAAACATATTTGAAAGCTCATCCTCAATGGGGAAGAATTCAAAAAGAATAAGATTTCCGTCAAGAGCACTCTTTACAAGCTTTTTAAGCTGTCTTGTGTATTCTGCACTGCCGGGCTTGAAAGCCTTATCCTTGGGAACGATTGTAGCAGCTGAATGAGCATTGTAATAATTGAGAAGACTGATAAGTTCGGGAGTAGGCTTAAGGTCACGCACACATGTTGCACCCTCCTGAGTGGAAACCACATCAAGAATGCCCTTTTTCTGCAGACATACAGTGTTTGCAAAGCCGATGCATGCTCCGTTCCAATCCCAGGTGGAATATGTAGAAAGCACTGTTGCCAATATTCCTGCCGGAAGAGCAAGAGGGATTGTACCGCCTGCAAGGCAGGTGCTTGAAACGAGTCTTAACTGATGCTCTTTTGTCATATAATATCTGTCACCGTCAAAGGTAAAATACTGACTGCTGTTTGTGAAAGAGTAAACATCAGTAGGAAGAAGCTGAACAGGAGTTGAAATTGCATAGAAGTCATAGACTCCGCTTTCTTCCATATATGTATCATAAACTGAATCAGATGCATAATACCAGTCTTCACCGTTCGGTAACTTCCAACCGATGATTGCTTCATCACCTGAAATAACGTGCATATAATAATCATTTACCGTCAATGTTGAATCATATTCATATGCAATATCAGCTTTCACACTGCCATCGGGCATATGATAACGGAAAATGGTAGCACCCTCAGGTAATTCATCAGTAACATTTGTAACCTTGAAGCCGTAGGCTGTAAGACTGCCGTCGGTGATAAGAGTAATTTTAAAGGATGAATCGGGAACATAAACAGTCTGACCGGCGAGCTCATCACCCTGGTAAACACCAACAAGATTCAGCTTGCTGTCATAAATAGAAATGATGTCACCAATTTTGTTCTGTTCTCCCTCTTCAAGAACATCCTCGATTGTTATATCCTCATTACCCTCAAAGTAAATGTTATAATAATCGTCACCGTCTTCAACATATGTATTATCGCTAAAGGTTACAAAAAGACCTTCTGCGTCCTTATTGCTGTGAGTATAGTCCCATTCACCGTAAAAATCGCTCTTATATCTGTGCTCACTTTCGGGAAGTGTCTGCTGTGCATTTGCGGGAAGCACAATACAGGAGCAAAGTAAAATGATCGCAAGAACTGATGATAATAATGCTTTATATTTTTTCATTGTTGTATCCTCCTTTCTTTAAATACATTTATTAATAATAGTGAGAGTTATTACCACATGCACATTCTTCGTTTATTCTGAACATTTTCCAGAAGAATACATAAATTTTATAAATGAAAACCTCAAAATACGAAGCATCATATTTTTCAGCCCTGTGACAGATACATCTGCAATCTGCCATAACTCCGCAGTATTCACAATAAACATTGCCGTCTGCAGCCGGAAGATCGTAGTCCATATAATGACCGTAGCTTTTATCAATATGCTCATAGGGCTGTGCATTGCCGCAAGGGCAATTGTATGTAAGAATTCCGTCTTCAGTGCAGGTGCTTTCCTTTGTAACACGGGGAAGGAAAATGTGCTTGTGACCGTTATCAAGCGGTTCAAAGGCTACACCGTTTTCATCGGCATACCTTTCTGCAGTAGAACCACTGTAGCCTAAAAGCTTCATACATCTTCCGATATCGCCGATTTCGCATTCGGGATTCATAATGAACATAACTGTATTACCGTCGTCCCAAAAGCCGTCATAACCAAAATCAAATGCATAATCTTCAATTTTTTCAACTGTTGAAGGAATTACAATACCTTCACAGGAGAAGCCGTAAAATGCACCTTCCGGAATTACCTTGAGTGTAGCGGGCAATTCAAGGTAACCTACACTACAATTCTGAAATGCATAAGGTTCAATTGTTTCAACAGTATCAGGTATTGTGAGATCGGAAATCCACCAACCGGAAAAGCAACCTGACTTGAGAGTTTTAACAGATGATGCAACAGTATAACGGTCACTGTTACCGTTAAAGAGAATCAGCTCAGTTTTATCCTTGTTATAAATTGAACCGTCTTCATCAGTAGAAAAATACGGGTTGTTTTCACCAAAAACAAACTCCATACCTGACTCAATATTGATAATTTCTGAAATACCTTCACCGATATAAACAGTTTCTAAGCGGATGAAATCGTAGCCCTCTTGCCATCCCCACATATAACACTTGTAAAAATCGGCATAGCCTTCGCCTTCAACAACAGCACAGCCGTCTTTATAAACGGTACAGAAAGCTGTTTCCTCATCGTTGACAGCTCTTTTAAAAAGCGCTTCACCGTGAGAATGATCTGTCGCAAAGGCAAAAGGAATACTTGTTGCAATCATTAAGACTGCAAGAACGATTGATAATATTTTTTTCATTTGCCCAACTCCTTTGGATAATTTTTTCATAGTTATCTTCTGATAAAAATTCATATGCGACATTTCGGTATATCACTCCTCCTTTCAATAAAAAAAGCGTCACGGCACAGGAAAGCAAAGAATACCTTCCATAAGCCGTAACGCGAATAACACAAATAAACCCCACATTCAGCGGAGATAATGAAAAAGCGCGTCCCGGCAAACGGAACGCACCGAAAAACGCATTCCTTTGCCGCGACGCAAATTATTAAATATAAACGCTTGAGAATATAATTAATAAAGGAATACACTTTTACCTAAAGTGCTCCTCAAAGCGTTTTATTATATTTAATTTACGTCGCAATGTTAGTTTATCACAAAAACTTATAAATATCAATAAAAATTTAAAAATAAGACATAAAAGTAAACGGTGTCTATTAACTAAAATGTTATATTCTGAGAGTGCAACCCTCGTAATTCCCAACGAGCATAGAATGATTTTGTTGTCAAGAGCAGAAGCAAAGCGACTCTTGATAATGAAAACAGGCTGTGCTACCAAACAAGGACTACAACTCGACAGCCCTTTTAATTTTCATCTCTCATATCCTATAGTTTTCTTCTGTTCTCTCGGCTGATACTGCCTTTCCCGCAACTCTTCATAGTATTTCCGTCTTTCTTCTTGCTGTTTTACATAGCGGGCATATTCTTCTTGCCGTGCTATTTCAGCCTTGGTAAGATACTTAGGTGGCGGCTCACCTATGAGCTTTGAAACGGTATCGACGCTTCGGTTAAAATCGTATTCGCTGATGTTGTAATCTGCTTCTGCCTTTTGCCTTGCTTCTTTCTCTTTTTCGGGGCGTATTTTCATTCTCTCGGCTTTCAGCTCTTCGGCATCTGCTTCATCAGCCTGCTTTTCGGTTTCTTGGTACTGAGTAAGTGTCTTTTGTATTTCTGCTTCCATTCTCTTTTCCTCGGCTTCAAGCTTCGGAATTTCAAACTGACGCATTTTCTCAAAGTAAGGCTTTGTATCAAGAATATCCTGTTCGGTTTCACATTCATTTTGTGAGAGAATATTCTGCATTTTAAATTTCAGCTCTTTAAGCTCAAATTCATAGTGACCAACCTCACATTTTGCCGCATTATACTTTTGCTTCATAACCTTGGAAGTAAGCTTCAGCTTTTTCTTTGCATCTTTTAGCTTTTCTTCGGTTGTCTTAATATCTTCCTGTAGCTTATGGAAGTACACATAAAACTCATCGGCATCACGGACTTCATTCATAGCCTGATGCTTCATTCGGTTAATGCCCTTTCTTTCGCATTCAAGGATAATCATACCGACACGGATACCTTCAAGAGCATCTGCGAGTGCAGGTATGAGTAGCTTTACCGCAGTGATAACAAGCTCTGTAAGTGCCTGAACAGTTTTACGAAGGCTGATAATAAGGCTGTTATCCTTACGGATGAGAATGTTGATTTTCATTCTCTCTGTAACTTTGCCTTTCTTCTTCATTTTCTTACTTGAAACACCCTCGTGAATGGTAGGTTGCAGAAGTATTCCTCTTGCCGCAAAGCTACGGTGGTCAATAGGCTCAATGTTCTTTTCCTTTAAATCTCGGTTTACAATATCTGCCCACAGCTTTCTCCATTCACATAACTGCTCATCACTGTTCCAACGCTCGCTGATAGGATTCTGTCTTCCGTACTTTGTGCTTTTCGGGTATTTGTTTACTCTCTCATAACCGTCAGCCTTTGACGGTGGCAGATATACTTTCTTGCCGTCAACATAATATTGATACTGCTTTTCCCAACCATCATTTTTTGCACATAAAAATTCAGAGGCGGTAAAGCCTTGCTCCTTACCGTCTCTGATACACAGATATTCTTTTTCGGTTTTTCTTTGCCAAGTGCCGTCAGGATTTAACGGTCTGACAGTTGCCATAATATGAGCGTGAGGGTTGCCTTCGCCTGTATCGTGAAAACAGACATCAACACACATACCGTCATCTGCAAGAGCCTTCGCGAATTCTTCTGCCTCTGCAATCTGCCTTTCACGGCTTACTTCAAGGGGCAGAGCAATAATAAACTCTCTTGCCAAACGGCTGTCCCTTGTTTTCTCTGCTTCTTCAACTGCGTTCCATAGCTTGCTTCTGTTGCACCATTCAGGCGGAGCGTGCGACGGGAGAAAGATTTTCTCATAGACAAGACCGCCTTTGCGGGTGTAATCGTGTTTTACGCCGTCATACTCGTTAGTGATTTCACTGCAGCTCATATATGCACTTGCAGCTACGGCTGAACGACCAACACCACGGGTTATGACTTTGGCTTCAAGGTGATAAATTGCGGGGATCACGTCCTTTCTTAAGTAAGTGATTGTTTTTATTGGTTTAAGTGTGATATAATCAATTTAATAAATGTTTAAGGAGAATATTTTGAAAGTTGTTGTATTTGATTTGGGTGGCACTTTGATGCAATATATAGGTATGCCATATTCTTGGGTGGATTTTTATTATCAAGGATTTAATGCGATAGCTGAAAAGCATTGTAGTGGTATTTCACCCGACAAAATTCAAGCATCAGTGGATATATTAAAGAATTTTAACCCAAGAGTTAATTACAGAGAAAATGAATATTCAGCAGAATATATTTTTTCAGCAGCGTTAGATACTTGGAATTTAAACGTTTCCATCCAAGAGTGCATTGAAACATTTTGGAAAGGTCTAAACTTAAAAGCGGAAATATATGATGACACTATATCTGTAATAAACGAACTGAAGCATAAAGGATATGCTATTGCTGTTCTTACCGATTTACCTAATGCTATGCCTGACTATATATTCAAGAAAGATATTGAAGAGTTGTTGTCTTGTTTTGATTTCTATGTTTCCTCCTCAGTAGCAGGTTATAGAAAGCCAAACATTGCAGGGTTAAAAATGATTTCTGACAAATTTAACTCTTCTCTTTGTGATTTGATTTTTATAGGCGATGAAGAAAAAGACAGACAAACAGCTATTAATGCTAATTGTAAATTTATAAAAATCGATAGAACTAAAACTAGTGATAATAGCATAGATAGCTTGTTTGCATTATTAAATATACTTTAGTCTGCACCCTCGGAGAGCGCACTGCACCACACAAGGGGTCCCCGAAAAGTCATAGACTTTTTGGGGAGAGGAGGAACAGTGAAGTGAATGAGTTTTCGCAGTTATGCGGAAACGAGTGATACGGAGCTTGTGACGACGAGGTGGTGAGTAAGTGCGCCCTTAAGGGAATATATCAGCCTTTAATTCAGCTTTTCTCGTAAATAATCCTCAATATCAGTAAAGTTCATCGTTTTGATTTCAGTAAAAGCTTCTCTAAAATCGCACCCTCGACAATAAGTCTGTGATTTCGCTCCGTGCGTTCCTTTTTACGGTTGCGGTTTTCAGCCTGCTCAAGTCTGTGTTTGGCTTGAATAAGCTTTTTCTCGTTATCGGTCATAAATATCACCTCCAATCTGTTGGCACCGTAAGCGGTGCCGTTTTTTATTGTATTTCCGTCTGTGGCTCCAAAATCTGAATGTTTTGGCACCGTTAAAACATATCAAGAAAAGCAATCGCCCCTGCATCATTTTTCTGCTTTTCCTCTTCTGTCAATTCCATATTAAAACTCTCCGAAGAAGGAGTTGATGCGGTAACTGAAATGCCACACAACTCCTCTTTCAGAATCTCTCTGAACTTTTCAAGCAGTTCATCGTCTGCAGTTTGCTTGTCCGCATTAGCAATGGCCGATTTTATTGCATCAATGATAAACTGATTTCTTGACTTGTATTTTTCTTTGTCAAGGCTGTTCAGATAATCAATGATTGCTGTGTGTTCTGTGTCGATTAAATTAAAGCGGACATTTATGCGGTACTCACTCATATCCTGCCACTTTTCATCATAGTTTCGGCAAGGTATTCATAACCCTTTGCCGCCGCACAGATGTCATCAACGAACTGAATACGGTCTGCATTGAACTTGTAGAAATTCTTTACAAGGCAACCACCACCGCCGGTAATATACAGCATCATAGTGTTTTCATCATATCCGTGGTCACGGAGTCTGTGAAAGATTTCAGACACATATTTCTGCACCTCTGCCTTGATAATTTTCATGTCTGCCTGAACAATATTTGCCGTACCATTGCAGAGTACCTCGTCAATAATATGCTCGTTGATTTCCCTCTGTGTTTTTCTGAGAAATGCTTCACGGATATCAACAGTGCAGAAATGTGTGCCGAACTTTTCTGTGTACATTCTCTCCGATTGCGGTCTGCCGTTAATAACATAGAGCACATTCATAGTACCGTTACCAATGTCAGCTACAAGGTTTACACCGTCCATTTTGGTTGCGAACTGTGAAACCGCCGCATATCCCTGCGGATAGATACTTGCACCTGCGATTTTGATTTTATAGTCCTTATGCTGCCAAGTGAAAGATACTTCTTCTTTTTTAGTAAGATATGCTTTGAAGCTCTCTTTCTGACCTGCTGTCCAAGTAAGGGGCAGACCTGCAGCAATGTGAACTGTGGCGTCTGTCAAGTTTTCTGCATTTAGTTCCTTTGCAATAGCCACAAGTGTGAGGGCATAATAGTCCTCATCCTTGATTTTGTCGGGAATAAACTCCTTGTGTCCTTCACCGATAAGATAGAACTTACCACCGTAAACAAGCATGTCCTTTGTGAAAAGCGGCTCTGAATCATAAGCCGTAATGCCTGTTCTGAAACAGTGGTTAGCAGTTTTGATATTACCATAACCATGGTCAACACCGATGATGATTACATCATTAAATTTTTTCATTTTGAATTACTCCTTTAGATTAAAATTTTGTTTGATAATAAATTTGGGCATAAAAAAAGCACCCTTTGCGGGTGCGGGGGAAAATGGGTCTGTCGCGAATGTTGAAGATAAACACTTCCTTTCATAAAATTATTTTTATATGTAAAGTTAGTAGGTGACAATGTTTGTCACCTACTAGAATTACCTGATGCGAAGATTCCAATGGGCACTCATTGCCCATTGGGAAAAGCAAATTATCAGTTGCTAAAGGGTCACAACGACCCTTTTACCAAAAATATGACGCAGTATTCATATACCGGGATTTAGGATTTTAGGTATAAAAAAACACCCATCAAAATATGACGGATGTTGTGTATGAGTTGAAATGCTCGGTATTGGATGATATAATGTTATAAATTTCTATACGAAAATAAATGTAGTACAAGGAGAATATTATATGAACTTAATAGTGGCAAATGCTTTGTCCGGATATTTTGCAACCCTTTATGAGATGAATCAAAAGTTTATTTTGTTATGTGGAACAGATATTATGTATTCAAGCAGTGAAAAATTAATATTTGATATAATTCAAAATATTCCAAGAATAATACCATTTCATTATGACAAACGCACTTCAAAACTTGCTCTTTGTGAAAAAAACGGACTTTTAGAATTTGATCAGGAAGTTGGTTTTTTAAAGGACGATTATAATTTATTGTTAAGGGAAAACTATGATTTTATTGACAAATCAAGAAAAATACGGAACAAATGTGAACATAAGATGCACACCGTAAGAGACATTGCCGCTATAAGTAATGGCGATTTGTTTTCTGAATACGAAATAGAGATTTTACATAATGATGAAGAACAGGAGTATATAACAATAAGTTACAATGAATTTGTTAAATTGTTAAAAGGATTAAACCTTATGTATTCTAAATTGCAAAAAGAAGTAATATTATTTGCACGAAAAGAGAAAAAGGAAGAATATGTGTATTTTACACGACTTACTCGATTCGACTTTTTAGATTTTAATAAAATCATTGATTCAAATATAATACAGTATGTTGGAAAAGTAATGTTAGATTATTAGTAAACTCACTGACAAATGGAAATATAACTAAGTAAATGTACAGATTGCTATTTGTGGTGTGGCTGTGGTATAATCATTCAAAATAATATTTGTGAGGTGAATAAAATGGTACACATCTTTGAAAAGACATTAAACACTCGTCCGATTTTTGAAAACAGCCTGAAATTCATAAGGAGCGATGTCCCTACTGAAATTTCAGAAGCTGAAAAGCAATGGTTACTTGCTAATAACATTGTAACTATTATAGATTTAAGAACAGATGAAGAACGTGCAAGGAAAGAATGTCCGCTAATAAAAGACAATAGATTTTCATATCACTGTTTTACTCTTACAGGTGGAGATAAAGTTCCTCCTACCATTGCTGATGTACCTAAATCATACATTGGTATGGTTGATTCACAGTTTAATAAATTAATTGAATTCTTATCAAATACAGAGTCTAATGTTCTTTATTTCTGTAATGCAGGTAAAGACCGAACAGGAGTTTTGTCTGCTGTTTTGTTATATAAAGCTGGATATGAATCAGAATATATCATTGAAGACTATCTGAAAACGAAAAACAACCTAGAGAAGGTTCTTAATGATTTTGCAAATAATAATTCAGATATTGATATAAATGTTATCACTCCATGCAGAAGGTATATTGAAGAGTTCCTTGAATGGTATGTGAATCAAATAAAGAGTTAAAGGATGTATTGTAGTGTTCAACAAATCAAGAAACAATAAAAATTACATACAATGGATTCGCAGAAAAGTCGGTCATGAAAAAATAATTTTAGTTCACGCCGGTGGTTGCATATTCAACGAACAAAGTGAAGTGCTGTTACAACGCCGTGGTGATTGTAATATGTGGGGGTTTCCCGGAGGTGCTCTTGAATTGGGTGAAACTCCTGAAATGGCAGCAGTCCGTGAAGTAAAAGAAGAAACCGGATTGGATGTTAAAGTAGGTAAGCTTATCGGTGTTTATACCGACATAGACGCTGTTTGTCCAAATGGTGATAAATATCAAAGCGTTTGTATTGCGTATGAGCTTTCAGTTATCGGCGGTGAACTTTATTGCGATAACAATGAAACTCTTGAACTGAAATATTTTCCGTTGAATAACATCCCGAAGCTGTTTTGTAAGCAACATGAAGAATTATTGGAAGATATTAAATCTAAAGCATAAAAAACAACTGTCCTCTCTACTGAGGGCAGTTGTTCTTTGTCTTGTGTTAAAGTCCGTTTTATGGGACTGTGAAATTTGTATAATACAAACAGGTATGATACAATTATTTTGACCTCGGATTTGAGTGGTTTTTACCTCCCTCTATATAATTAATAGGGAACTTTTGCAAAATCACCCATTATAGAGCAACAAGTGAAAATCAAAATCCGTAACAAGAAAACAGTAATTTTGTGAAAATACAGTTTTTGACACTTTTCACCCGAAAAATATAGTAAAATAACCTCAAAAATTCAAAAAAGGAGATGAAAAAGCACTATGGAAGCCTTTTCTGTGATTGTCGCATACCGTGACTCAAGAGCATATTGGAACAAAAAGAACTATCCCGCCGGTATATTCGCAACAAATTTTTTGAATCTTTTTTATAAAAATGATACCGCTGCAAGAATTTCTGTCTTTTCAGACGAAATTAACTATAATATCCTCAAGCAGTTAAGGTGCGGCTATCTCAACATCCGTAATTTTACCGATACAGGCAGAATGATTCTTGAAGAGTTGAAGGCACTTCCCAACATTCCTGTTTACAGTATCCTTGACTTTGATGCTATCCGAGAAAGGGTAGCATATCTTTTCAGTGAAGAAACAGGTCAACGTATCTGTGATTACTTTGTACGAAGAGCTGAAATAGGTCTTATACCCCCAGCTGAAGTTATAGTTGATACTGCTTACCGTCATTGCGATTTTGATTTTATAAACGAGTGTGAAGGTATCATAAATGAGTTAACCGGAATTATTACATTCTTCAATAACATCAGCGATGATATGTACTATGCCCATAAAAACCTTGTTGCCTTTGTTAATTCTTTGCCTGATATTGAAAAGCACGATGAGGGACATCTCTTACCCGTAGCAAAGCAGATATTCGGTAACAAGACATTTTCTGTAAACGAAGAGTTTATTGAGGTCAAGAAAAACATAAAGAGTCAATATACCACCGTCGCAAGAAAGTTGTACTTTGACAGCTTTTACAGCTTCATTGTTACGGATTTCTTTGAGGGTTTGCACTATGGTCATTACCCTAAAAGATGTGAGGTTTGCGGTAAATATTATCTTATGCAGAGTGCAAGAAAGCAAAGATACTGCACTAACGGAATAGCACCTGAAAAGATAAACGGTCAGAAGTTAACCTGCAGACAGTATGCAGCCGCTATCCGTAAAAAGGAGCTGTCCGAAAACAATCCTATTATGGATATTTACAATAAGCGTTGCAGCTGTATTCGTACCGAAGCTTTAAGAGGTACAATTACATCTGAATTTGCTGAAAAGGCAAAGCAAATCGCAAGGAACCGTATGCTGTTAGCCAAGCGTGACCCGGAATATTTCAAAACACAATACAAAAAGGATTTAAGCCGTAAAAAGCTTTATGCCGATACAGAGAAAAACTAACGGAAAGGAAGTGGCATGATGAAAAAATGGGAAGAAGATTTATATATGTTTCACTGTGCCACGGCACCGAAGGAAAAGAAATCCTTGCAGGAATATATTGAGCTTTACCTGACCGAAAAAGATGAAAAGTATTTTGAATGTTTTCTGCACTTTTATGAGCCAAGGTTAAACGATAAGATTTACAGTATAGTACACAACTATGCTATGCAGGGGCATTTTGCTGATTTGAAAATGGTCTTTGTTCACGGGCTTTACAAGGCTCTTGAAAAATATGATTTATCACTGAATGTACCGTTCCTATATTTTGCAAAGTATTATTATGAGCATGAAATTCACGAATACATCCGTTCAATGAGGCACGGTATTACCGTACCGAATGCTGATGAAGATAAAATGCTCCGCAACGCCATGGCTCTTTTCAGAGAGTACGGCGAAGTGGCTACTCAAGAGAACATTGAAAAGATAGCCGAACAGATTGACCGTTCACCTAAATTCACCTGTGAGCTTATTAGTGCAGGACTTCGTAACACCTTGTTTATACCGTTTTACAAGGAATATTGTGACGAAGATTCTGAGGAAACCGCAGAAGATGTTACAAGCGATAACACCTTTAACCCGGAGCTTGAGCTTATCCGAAAAGAGCAATCTGAGGCAGTATGGGGTGCATATAACGACCTTGATATTGGTACACAGCTGATGATAGCTGATAATCTTGCTTTCTGTCCTGAATGTTACAGCATATTTGAGATGCAAAAAGATAAAAACGGCGAACCCGTTAAGGTCCGCCGCAAGAAGAAAACGTATAAAGAGATCGCAACACTTAATGAAATGTCAGAAGAGGAAAGCGTGAGAGTTGCTCTGCAGAAGGGGTATGAGGCAATTAGGAAAAGGTTGATATAAACATAAAAGACCCGTTAAGTGCAGAAAATGCTACTTAACGGGATATGTTTTTATGGTTTCAACTGACCGCTGGAAACAGTTGAAAATATTTGGTGGGGGCAGTTATTATAATAATGGAAATATTATTATTTTTCAGCATTGATATATAGGATAAATCTTCGTTGAGGTAGGAGTACTGTTGCCTTGCCTCAACGAAAAAATATTTTTTTCGTTGAGTTTAGGTTGGATTTCGTTCAAATAAACACAACACCATACATTTTTTAGCATAAAAATAGCTTCTATAACTTACCAAAGTAACAAATCTTAAGCCTTAAATATGTGGGAAGCGCTTAATATTCTTTAGTGATTTTTTTATAATTTTTGCTGCTTTTTAAGGTGGAGTTGCGACGCATTTGTCTAGATACGTTTGCCGTTAGTAGTCTTGAACGCGATCTTCTAACAGAACTTGCAACTCTAACGCTGCCATCTATTTTACCGACACTACTTGCTATAGCTTTACTAGCAATTTTAGCCGCGGAAGCAGAAATTTCAGTATTGCTTTTAGTAAGCATTGTTTTTTTTGATACATCAACGGATGTATTTGGCTTCGCATTTTTATCTTTAGACACGACAAACACTTGACCTTCGTCATCACAGAGATACAAACCTTCGTTTAGTTCTTCTTCTGTAGCAAGTCTAACTTCAACCTTGGATTTTTCGCACGCACGGAGAAATGCAGCTTCTTCTCTTTTCATCAACTCACCCTCTTTCTGAAATATTAATAATATCTTTTTTTATAATAAACTCTTGGTGATTTTCCGATAAACAAATCTGCCCCTCAGTAAATAGTATATGCATTTTTTTGAAAAAGTTTTCATTACCGCTTTTGGGCAAGTATGGCTGTTTATTTGCAGAAAAAGGTGCTATCAGCAAGTCATATTTGTTCTGTTCAAATAACCAATCAAAGAAAAAACACCTGAATTTTTGGTAACTCAACAACGTACCATTTTTAAGCCTATATTTGTATGCAATATCGAAGAATTTATCAAATTCTTCGATATACTGGTTGTATCCTTCAAGTGTTCTTATATCTAGCACTCTTTTTTTATCAATGGAGATTTTGCATTTTACTAGTGCAGGTTTAGTTACATGTGACCCAAATTTGTTTGAGGGGTTAGTTGTCCACCATTTAGCGAGAGCCTCATCCTCGTAAAAATAGATTCCATTACCTAGCCAATGAGCATCGTTATAACCGCATACAAACTTGCTAGCAACTATTGCTTTTGCGATTTCACTATCAGTTCCATGATAGCAAATTATTTCAAATTTGTCCATAAATTATACTTCCTTTTAAGTAAGATTTTATGTTTGTTTCATAATTTTGTTTTCATGAAACATTTAAATATATTATGGTTGGTACATTATATTTTTTATCACTAACCTATAATGTTGAACCCAGCAACAATATTTTAGAAACACTAATAATCACTTTTTCTACATTGTGACGCTAAAAATTATTGATTAGGGACATACTTCAATAAAACAACATATAATATAACGCCTTCTAATATCACTTTTTCGGAATTAACGAAAAATCTACACCGCATTACTTGCGACACACATTTGTAACAAATCTTCTTGCAAACGGTGCGGACTTGCGCTCTGTTTAGGAAATACTCGGTCACAGCAGTGTTGCTACAACTGAAATCTATACCGAGGTAACAACAAAGCGTAAAAAGCAAGTGCTTAATAAATATAACCATAGAAATAAACCATAAGTAATATATACACATTAAAACTATCGCAAAACAAAGTGCAATTCAATCTATTTTGCAAAAATGTAGCTTTTTTCGACAAAAACGCTTATTTCCTACCTCGTTTTGCAATGCTATCAAACTCCGCTACGGCTTTCTTAAACGCCCCAATCTTTCTCATAGAAGTATAAACCTTATACACATCCTCGCCGCATCTGAGGGTTACAAAATCCTTAGTTACCGCTTCCACATAATGCAGATTTACTATGTAACTATAGTGTGGTTGGGCAAAAGATTTTTCATCGAGGGTTTCTTTCCAATGTTCCATTGAGTAGTGGGTTTCGATTTTTCTATCCGTCAGATATAAAACGGATTTTCTGTCCTCAATGGCAATGTATATAATCTCGTGCGGGTACACCCTGCAAATGTCCTTGTTGCACATTGTCACGAATATACCGGGGTAGGTGCGACAACTTTCACTGTTACTTGCAGAAATGAAAAATCCGTTACAACCGTGATATGTTACTGAATAATGTGATAAGCCATTGCTATTCAGAATTTCTACTATTTCCTCATTGGTTTTGATGTGTCCGATTTCTTTTGTTTTCATAATTGCTTCCTTTGTATATTTCTCTTATACTTATTAAGTGTCGCAAAACAGAAAAAGTAACACAAAAATATCGAACTTTGTCGAATTGCCCAAATCCACCCACCAAATTCACAGCAAAACTACCAACCTCAACCTTACAAAATCTTAAGATTCCTCACATTGAAATTCACACCACAAATCTGTATAATATAATCAGACTAACCTCAAGGGCGGTGAAACAATGAAAGCGAAAATTCTCATAGTCGAAGATGATATATATCTTCGTGAAGGCTTGTGCGAACTACTTACCAAAGAAGACTACGAGCCTGTTTCTGCATGCAACTGTAAAGAAGGCAGAAAGCTTTTCACCGAAGACAGCTTCGACCTCATCATCCTTGATGTTATGCTTCCTGACGGAAACGGTCTTGACCTTTGCTCTTTCATTCGCTCTACAGGTGCAGAAGTTCCTATTCTCTTCCTTACCGCCTGCGATGAAGAGTTTCAGATTGTCCGTGGTCTTGATGCAGGTGCAGATGATTATGTAACAAAGCCTTTCCGTTTGCTTGAGCTTCTTTCCCGTATCCGTGCTCTTCTTCGCAGAAAGACTGCAACTACAACCTATCAGTTCGGTGACATCATAGTTGACATTTCAAATATGACTGTGAAAAAAGACGGCGAAACTCTCTTTCTCACACCCACGGAATTTCAGATTTTGTCTGCTCTTGTGCAGAACAGCGGTGTTATCGTTACCCGTGCTTCACTTTTACAGCGTATATGGGACAGCGACGGCAACTTCATTGACGACAACACTCTTTCCGTACACATCAGCCGTCTTCGTGACAAGATAGGTGCAAACCATATCGCAACCATTCGTGGCACCGGTTACAGATGGGAGGAATAACAGATGAAAGATATTTTTCTCATTGTCGCTCTTATTGTTATGACGGTGCTTTGTGCAGTTTTCAGTGCACTTCACATCATCAACAAAAAGAAAACCCGTGCTTTGACACAGAGCATTGATAAATTCATCAAAGACGGAACTATGACCGAGCTTTCTACCTCTGACGGAGATTTTGCTCACCTGCAGAGTAATGTGTGTGAGCTTGAAGCAAGACTCATTAAGGAGCGAGAATACACCAAGCTCGAAGCAAAGAATAACACCGAGTTTATTTCCGATATTTCACACCAGCTGAAAACGCCTCTTGCAGGGCTTAGGCTTTACTGTGAAATGGAGCATAACACCTCTCCCGGCAGTCACACTGAAAAAGAGCTTGCCCTCATAAGCAAGATGGAAAAGTTGATTTACAATGTGCTTAAGCTTGAGAAAATCCGCAGTGATACATATGTGATGAGCTTTGCCGAAACGGAGATAGCTGATATTGCCTCTAAACTCAAGACAGAGTTTACGGCTCTCTTTCCGCAAAAGGAGATTACAGTAAGCGGCAACGGTACTTTCCGCTCAGATAAAGCATGGCTTCGTGAGGCGCTTGGCAATGTTATAAAACACGCCTGTGAGCATACCGCAAGTGACGGCACGGTTGATATTATCATCGAAGAAGCAGAAAAGTCTGTCAGCGTGATAATAGAAGACAACGGTGGCGGCGTACCCGAAAATGAACTGCCTATGCTTTTCAGAAGATTTCACCGCAGTCAGAATGCTTCGCCTGACAGTGCAGGTGTAGGTCTTGCCATTACCAAGGCGATAGTTGAAAAGCATCACGGTACAATCACAGCAGAGAACAGTGAAAAAGGTCTTCGTGTGAGTATGTGCTTTCCCATAATCGATGCGAATTTAAAGCTTTAAGGCAAAAAAAGAAAGCACTTGACATTGATAGCCGAGTGCTGTATAATATAGTCAAGAGGTAACCGTTCAAAGCGGTTGGCCAATTACAATCGTTTTATTAATTCAAAAACAACCGTCACTTGGCCGAGTGGCGGTTGTTCCTTTTTACCCTAATCGTTACAGTATAACTTAATATATGTAATGTTATGATAATAGGCATACACAGCACCTCCTTTCGGAAGAGCGTGCCAACCGCCTTACTACGCCTCTTGACTACGAGGGTATTATATCACAACCGTAAAATATGTCAATATTTGTAAAATCCCGAATCTTACGAAATCTTAAGGTAAAAGTCACCGAATCGTAAGGTTGACCGTGTATGATAAAGTTACAACATCAAAAGGAGTGTTACTATGAACATTATAGAATGCAAAAACCTCACCAAAGAATACTTAAGCGGTGAAAACGTTGTCAAAGCCGTTGATGATGTAACTGTCAGCTTTGAGCAGGGAGAATTCTGTGCTATCACAGGCCCCTCAGGCTCAGGCAAGTCAACCTTTCTTCACGTGCTCTCTTCTCTCGAAAACCCCACAAGCGGTCACGTTTACTACGGTGGAAAGTCACTTTCATCATATAACGACAATCAGCTGTCAATTCTTCGTCGCCGTCGTTTCGGCTTCGTTTTTCAGGCCTACAACCTCGTTCAGGAGCTGACGGGGTATGAGAACATTCTGCTTCCCATTATGCTCGACAACAAAAAGTCTGACGAAGAGTATCTTAACAAGGTTATTGATATGCTCGGCATCCGTGACAGATTAGAGCATCTTCCCTCTGCGCTTTCAGGAGGTCAGCAGCAGAGAATTGCTATCGCCAGAGCACTTGCTAACAGACCTGCCATACTTTTTGCCGATGAGCCTACGGGTAATCTTGACGGCAAGACTGGCAGAGAGGTGCTGTCACTTCTCAAATATGTCAGTAAGCAGCTTGGCGTTACCCTTATCCTTGTAACCCACGACCTGCACGTTGCAGAGCAGGCGGAGAGAATTCTTACCATTGAGGACGGCAAGATAGTCAAAGACACCAAGCCCGCACCCTCTGTATAACTCAGGGAGGTGAACAGCAATGAAAAGAAAACTCACAATTAACACCCTTGCTATAGGGAACCTGAAACAGCGCAAAAAGCAATACACTATTCTTATTATCGGCATCATACTTGCCATGGTTTTCTCATCGGGTGTAATGTTCTTTATTTCCTGTACTAAATCTTCAAACGAAGAATACCAACGCCGAACTATCGGTGACTTTTATGGATACTATTTTGCTTGCGAAGACTTTGTAGATGTTGAGCAAGGTGTAAAGGACGGTCTTATTGAAAGTTACGGCTATGCTCATATTTTAGGGTACGCTTATACCGACGAGGAGAAAATGGAAAAGGGTACTCCCGTGGCATGGCTTGATGAAGATGCAAAAGAGCTTTATTATGTGCATTTTATTGAGGGCAGATATCCCGAAACAAGGGGTGAAATAGCCATCGAAAAGGATGCGGCTTTGCGACTTGGTATAAAGCCCGTAGTCGGTGAAGAAATCAGTTTTTCTATGCTGACCGCAAATTATACTGACTTTCTCAACACATCAACCGAAAAGACATATACTATTGTTGGTATACTGACTGACAAAAGAAAAAACCTTGAAAAATTCGTAGGTTTAGATGGTGTTCCACAGTTTCCGTCAGCGCTTGTAAGCAGTGAAGAAACAGTTGACCTTGGTGGCAGAGAAATTCCTGCAGTGTTTTTTAACGCAACAGAAAAATCACTTAAAGAAAAGGTTCCTGATCCTTCAATAGGAATGGATGGCACAATATTTTACAGTAATTCATTCTTTGTAAATTTTATTCAACCAATCTACAACAAGGCTGAAAACGTTTATGGTCCGCACGACGGAAACCCCAATTTTATGCACAATGTGTCTGCTTCATATTATGATAGCGGTAACAGTGTAATGAACTCTGCAATACTGAGCATAACTCTTGCAGTTGTACTTATGCTTGCATCTTGCATCGGTATTATAAATGCTTTTTCAACTAACCTTAAAGAACGCAAAAAGCAGATTGGTATGCTTCGAGCTGTTGGCGCAACAAGACGGCAGATAATAAACATTTTTGGCAGAGAGGCATTTTTCATATCCTTAATCTGCGCTCCGATAAGTGTTGTTATTTCATACTTAGGTGTAAAACTTTATGCAAAGCTTATGGGCGACGGATTTATCTTTATGCCTGATTTTGGTGTGCTGATTATCTCCATACTTATAAGTGTTATATGTGTTATGCTCGCTGCGCTCATTCCCTTAATTTCAGCTTCAAAGATTTCACCTATGCAGGCGATCAGAAATGTTGAACTCAGCCGTAAAATGAAGCGTAAAAAAATCAAAACACAAAAACATTTTGTCGTTCC
Organism: Acutalibacteraceae bacterium; assembly: GCA_045604105.1. Taxonomy (GTDB): domain Bacteria; phylum Bacillota; class Clostridia; order Oscillospirales; family Acutalibacteraceae; genus UBA6857. The sequence continues at coordinate 25,702 of JAZUNJ010000026.1, forward strand.
TAAGCTTCTTGCAAACCGCAGTCTGAAGTTTTACAGAGGAAGACAAATCAGCGTTACCATTATTCTTATTGTTACAATCTTTACATCAAGCTTCGGCTTTGCATATCTTAAAGATGAATATGTAAACTACACCTGGAACAGATTCAACACATCGGATTATGTTATAAGCAGAAGAGGTTATCCTGATAGAGACACAAGAATAAATATGCCAAATATCGATAAAAAGATTAACGCCAATGACATAAGGGATTTTCTTGATTATCCTATGTTTAAATCCACTTATGGTTATAAGGAAGCACAAACAACTCTTGTTTGTGATAAGCCTTCGGATTATATAAACCTTGTGTCTATTCATATGGATGGCGATTTCCGTTTTGAGGAAAATAATTATGAAATGCAGACAAAAGAAAATCTGCAAAATGCAGAAACTGTTGATGAATTGATTAAAATATGGTACAAGGGTGAATGTGATTTTTATCAGAAATTCAAACAAAATACAGGATCAGAAAAAGAACTGATAGGTATGGAAATACAAGGATATGACCCTGTTATGATTGAAAATAATCTGGAGCATTTTGAAATCATCGACGGTGAAATCAACCTTGACAAGCTTGAATCAGGTGAAGAAATTATCCTTGTTGCCTATAACGAAGTCATTTTCAGGGTAACATGGGATATAAAGAATAACAGGGTTTATTCTTATGGTGTAAGAGATTCAGAAATTCCTTATGAAAAAAATAACATCAAAAATACCGAAGAATTTTCAAGTGTATCAGCTAAGCTTAATTATAAAGCCGGCGATACAATAAATCTTCGCACTGTGTATTCAGATGCCCTTGAATACACATGGGAAAACGATAATCATATAAATCCAGATAAGCTTACTATTTATGATAAAGAGGTAAAAATCGGTGCAATAGTTAAGTCGTTTAGTTTCTCTGAAACTATGATGAATCATAGTAAATTTGGCGTTGTAACTACCTCTACAGGTATGGATATCATAACGGGCAAACAGCATGACTATGAAGAGCTTAACATAGTTTATGACGGTGAAATGAGCGATGAAGCAGACCTTGAAGCGACAGAGTATCTTAACAGTATCCTTTCAGGCGGTTACTACCGTGTAAGATCGGGTTACAGCTTCAACAAGGACAGTCAGCAAACCTCAAAAATACTTATGATTTCACTTTTAAGCATCGTTATCCTTATGTTCTCTATTTGTGCAAGTATCGTAAACAATGCCCTGACGGCTAAAATCCGTGAAAGTAAAAAGGAAATTGGTACTCTTCGTGCCGTTGGTGCTTCCGTGAAAGAGCTTACAAGTGCATACCTCAGACAGCTTGTATCTATGTTCGCTTGGGGTATGGGTATAGGTCTTGGCGGTTATACACTAACTCATACAGCTTTAGTACTCTATTACGGCAGAGAAGTTTATAGTATACCATTTATGATTTGGCCGGCTATGGTTATATGTGTACTGCTGTGTCTTATCTGCAGTGCAAATCTTTATGTCAAAATCAAGCAAGAAATGAAGCACAGCATAGTTGAAAACATCAGAGAACTGTAAGAGGTGAAGAATATGAAAAAAATAACAGCGTTTATCCTTTGCTTTCTTTTTCTGTTCTCCTTTGCACTCACCGTTTCGGCAGAGTACGAACAAGAAACCGTCTATGCCACAGAAAATGTAAACATCAGAACTGAACCCAACACAGACTGCGACATCATCACTGTACTGCAAAAGGGCAGCAGCATTACCCGTGTTGGTGAAGCTGACGGTTGGAGCAAGGTAATCTATGAGGGTGAGGAAAGGTATATCACAAGTGAATATCTCTCATTGACACCTCCCGAAGAAAAGTCTGCGGAAGAAACCAAAGAAGAGCCCACCACCGAGGACAACTCAACACCAAGGTTTATGGTGACCTCTTACGAGCTTAGCGAAAAGAGTCTTTCTCCCGAAAAGTCTGCGATGCTGAAGGTAACCTTTAAAAATTACAGCACCACCAAGGCTCTCTATAACATCAAGTTCAGCCTTACTGACCCAAGCGGTGAAATTCTGACGGTTGGTATGCCCACCAAATATGTGAAGAGTGTTTATGCCGGTAGCAGCTACACTTGGGAAATCGAGCTGAAAGCCATCAACACGGCTTCTATCGGTCAGCACGACCTTCAGGTTTCGGCAGAGTACGAGGATAAAAACTTCGGCTCCTACTCGTCAAGCGACACGGTGAGAATCGATGTAAAGCAGAGCGTGAAGCTCTCTTACAGCGGTGCCGTTCTTCCGAAAAAGGTAATTCAGGGTGACACACAGACCGTTACAGTTGACCTGATGAACACGGGCAAGAGCAGGATTTTCAACTGCACCCTTGATTTCGACATTGAGGGTATGCAGTCGGGCGGTAGTGTGTTTGTGGGTAACATTGAGCCTGCAACAAATGCACAAGGCTCGGCAAACCTGCGAGTTGACAGTGATGCTCTCGGCGAGGTTACGGGTAAAATCACCATAACCTACGAGGACGACTACGGCAAGGAATACAAGAAAACCGTTGACGTCAGCACGGTTATCGAAGAAAAGGTTGAACAGGTTGCAACCACAACCGAAGACGAAAAAGAGAAGAAAAATCCTCTTTGGTGGCTGTTTATACTCATAGGTCTTGCCGTCGGCGGCGGTGCAGGTTTTGGCATTCCCTGGCTTATCAATGATAAGAAGCAGAGGAAAGAGGACGATTTGAGGTTGTAACGGAATAAAAAATAAGTGCAGTAGTTTCGACTACTGCACTTGTTGTTTATGTGTAGATTATGGAGTCGAAGACTACTTCTTCGGCACAGTGACGGTAGTTGTTCATAAGTCCTATCCATTTCATTTGGTCAGTAGCTTTCAGCTTCTCATCCGTACCGTCAGCCTCTGCCATATGTGACACTATGCGGTTGAACATATCTTCCGCTTGGTCATTGATACCGCAAAGGTAATTGTGTAGTGTGCCGTTCATAAGATAGGTATAATAAATTGACTTGCAGTGTTTTTTGAGATGGTTGAGGTGAAGCTCACCCCATTTGCCGATAGGTCGGTTGTCTTTGGATTCAGGCAGTGTTAAATCAGGCAGATAATAGTCGCCATGAAGGGTGTAACGGATACCGGTTTGTTCGTTTGTGATGTGCTTGGGTAATGACATAGTAAAGCCTCCTTATCTCTCGCTTTTATCAATGATTTTCAATAACAGCTCATCAACATCTTCGGTGGGTAAATCCTCTGCCAAAAGCATATTCCGAAACTCATTCATACCGTTGATAAGCAAATTGCACTCAAAATCTTTGAACTTGATTTTTATCTTTCTTCTCATAAAAAATGACCTCCTGTTATTTGGTAGTTTTATTCTACCTTATAACAAGAGGTTAGTCGAATGTATGGATTGTAAATTAGTCGAAAAACAAGCGTTTTTGTCGAAAATCGAAACGTTTTTGTAGTATTGATTGTAGTAGACGATCATAAATTATACAATAACAATGAATATTTATATGCTAGTAGCGTTAGAGATTTTGATAAATCTTTTTTTCTTGAACAAGAAATCTATAATGTCATAATGCTAAAAACATTTGGTAAGCAAAATTAATTTGATTTCCTGTCGGCAGATAGAGCGATTATTGTTAAAAAGGAGAATAATATGAAAATTTTGTTTTTGCACTTAAGTGATTTACACGTAAAAGATCGTTCCGCTATTAACACAACACATATTAAAAAAATGTGTCAGGCGTTAAATGTATTAGGTGAGACTGATGAAGTAGTTTTTATAATATCAGGAGATTGTGCGTTTTCAGGAGAGAAAAAGCAATATAATATTGTTTGGAAACTTGTTGGAAATATTATTAGAGAGTTCAAAGAAACTACAAATTATAACAAAAAAATCCATATTGTTGTTGTACCAGGAAATCATGATATGGACTTTTCTTCTAATTCTTTAACCATTGAGGAATTAAATGATATTTTTGAAAATAATGATTATGATAAAGAAATGGCTTCAGAAATTGAAAAACAATATAACTTTTTCAAATATGCAAAATCAAACAAGTGTTTTGAAAACAACGGCCTGTACTGTGAAAAAAACATTAATTTTGATGACTGTACAATTAATTTTAATCTGTTAAATAGTGGCTTGTTTTCATTAAAAAACAAAGAAGATAAAGGTTTACACTATTTACCAAGTCATATAATTGATAAATTAGCAGAAGATTCCGAAGCAGATTTTTCTTTTTTAGTTATGCATCATGCTCCAGAATGGTTTTGTGATGATATTAAGCATAAGTTTGAAAAAATAATAGCAGAAAAAATCTCAATGTGTTTTTATGGACATGAACATTATTTGACTAGCAAAAGCACCCAAATAGATTCTGCGGCTTCTACGATTGTTTTAAATGGTGGAGCACTTTGTGAAAATTGCAATTGGAATAATAGTTCTTTTGAAGCAGGAGTTTTTGACACTGCAGAAAAAACATATGAAAATTGGCAGTTTGTTTGGAAATCTTCAAAAAGCATGTATGAACACAATAAAAATTTGAGTACGACACTAAAATCAAAGAATAAGATTAAAAATTTCGCCTTTAATAATAATTTTTTCTTATCTTTAATTAAGGATTCTAAAAAAATACATATATCAGATTACAAATCAAGATTTATTTTTCCAAGAATAATTGATGATTTACATAAAAATGAAATAACTAGTTTTTCAAAATTTAAGGAAATCATTTTTGCAAACAAAAAAATATTATTGTATGGAAACAGTGATTCAGGAAAAACCTATTTGTTGAAATATTTGTTTGAGAATTTTTCAAATGAAAAAGTTGTTATTTATATTGATGCAAATGATATAAGTGGAAGTAAAATGAAGCGAATTATCAAAAATGCATTTCAAGACATATACGGTGCAGATGAGTATCTTTATAAAAAATTTGAGCAATTACCTAAAGCTGATAAAATCTTGTTTTTTGATAACATAGACTGCATAAAACATAATAATCTTGAAAGCTTCTTGGAAACCATTGATAATGAATTTGACTTTTTTGTGTTTAGTTCAAAAGAACATATTGAACTTGATATATATACACGATTAAAAGAACGAATTGATTCTGATAATCAATTTTACAAATATAGCCTTGCACCGTGGTTTAGTGATAAACGTGCAGAGTTAATAAAAAAAGTCGCTAAAGAAAAACTTGACAGCTCTGTTGATTTTGAACTAATAACTAATCAATTAAACAATTCAATAAAAGCTCAGAGAAACTTCTTTAGTTGGAATCCGGATTTTATTACGCAGTTTGTTGAATATTATTGTGATAATGTTGGTCAATTGCAGTATAATGATAGTAGTGTTTTTAGCAAAGTTTTTGAAGCTAACATTACAAATCAAATAAGGGCTAATATTTTTGGAAATATCACAATTCAAAAAGCTCTGACACTATTATCTAAAATTGCATATCAAGCACATAAAATTAAAGAATACCCAATAAAAGAAACTACAATTCAGGATGTCATTAATAAGTATAACGAAGATTATGGTGATAAAATTAGCTCATTTAAATTTTTTGAACTTATAGAAAATTCTAAAATCACATACAAGCATCCAGATAAAAATGAGTTTTATTTTCAAAAAAAGAGTTATTATCCATATTTTATTGCTCGAGAAGTTAATTTGCTGTATCATGAAACTGGGGATGATACGGATGTAAAAAACATTTTGAATTTCGCCTGTTTTGGAGTAAATGCAGATATACTTTTGTTTCTGATATACTTGACCGAAAATACCAAAATTCTAAATTTAATATTGAATATGGTAAGTTTTTATACAGATGAATGGAAAGAGTTCCAATTTAAAGAACACGACATTGAGTTTTTAAATATAAATTTTACTTACGATATAAATGAAATAACTTCTTCGCAAATAGAAGAAGCAGACAAAAAGGACTTAGAAGAAGAGAGAATCATAGCAGATAATGATACTATTAACATTAAAGAAATATATGATTACAAGGAAGAGTCTGTTAATGATTTGGTAAATCAGCTGATACGAGCTATTGCATTATTAAGTACTGTTTCTAGGTGTTTGCCTGCATTCGAACACATTATGAAAAAAGAAGAAAAAACAAAATTCATTAATGCCATATATACACTTCCAAATAAAATTTTTTATGTTTGGGCAAAAACTACAGATGAAGAAAGAGAGGAGATTCTTTTATACATTTGGAGAGCACTTATGCCTTCTTTCAAAAATCAAAATGAGCCTAATATAGAAAAAGCTATTAAGGAAAAGACAATGAGGATTCTTCTTATGAATTCAGTTTCTTTACTTTTGGATATTTACAGTAATACTGTTCAATTCGCGACAAAAAACAATACACTAGGTTATTTGTCAGCATATCCATATAATAAAGATTCAACATATTCTATAATGCATTTAATGATGTTGGGTAATCGAAACAAAGTTTCAGACTTTACAAACGAAGCCGGTAAAATACTAGATAATAAGGAATTATTACCTTCAGTTATGGTGAGAATTATCGCTAATCATACTTTGCGTACAATAAAATCAATGGACTTTTCTGAGAAAAACCGTCTTATTCAAAAATGTTTTCCAAATGACAAAAAAGAAAAGATGTTACTTGCTGCAAATCCTATTGAAACACCAGATGATGAATGACAAAAGCCATGTTGGTCCTGCCCCAACTGGTTGTTTAAGGTTACATAAAAACAACCTATTATGAAACCTTTAATGCATGTCATATAGCCACGCTGATGGCTTTTGTCTATTATAGTTTATTCTAAAGATTGTTTGTATATTCAATAGCGGCTAATAATAAGAGAAGGTTCCGTATAAACGGAGCCTTTCGCTTGTATGTAATCAGATATAAACAAAAAATCCGAACCCTGATCCTATTGGGAAAATTTGGTTCGGATTTTTCTGGTTTGGTGCGAGAGACGGGACTTGAACCCGTACGAGCTGCCCCACACGCCCCTCAAACGTGCGCGTCTGCCGATTCCGCCACTCTCGCATATTCAATGCACTCTCTCGAGCGCTTATATACTATACCACTGCAAATGGTAAATGTCAAGGGTTTTAGCGAAAAAAATTATAATTTTTCTGATAATCTTTTTTATATGACCGGTTGTTACAAAAATTAACCTCCCGACTTTCATTTCACAGGTCGGGAGGTATGAATTATTTCTTCTTTACCTCGAAGGTGTTGACTATTGACGTATCCTGAAGGAATGTATTGAGATTATATAAAAACAGAACATGAGTGAAATCCGTGTCGGACATAACGGTTTCAATGCTGTCTGTCATGTATCTCGGGTCAACAACAACAATTTTTGAAAAATAAGGCGTAAACATAGGAATCATGCAATTCGCATAAGAGTCCTTAACTATCAGAAGAGTATCATGCTTTTTTGAGGTTGTTGTGATAATCACCTTATCAAAATTGCCCCCGAGGAAGACCTCATACTGATTTTTCTGACTGAGCTTACTCTTGTCAAAAACAGAAGCTGTTTTTCTTTGCTGTGATTCATAATTCACAACATAAGCTTCAAGTGATTTTTCGGGAATGCAGATTTCTATAGTGTCCTTTGCATCATGAACACCGGCCTTCCCTGAAAGGGTACCTTCAAACTCATCGGAAACGGTGTGGAATTCATAGTTTACCTTGTTTGCGCCAAGGCTCCACTGCTTGCCAATTTGTTCAAATACACTGTATGCGGCACGTGTTGTCCAGTGATGGTCAGTTTTATAAAAAAGAGAGAAATCTTCACTGTTTTCTTTTTCTTTAATAAGGATATCAGTAACGTCAATCTTTTTGAGACTTTCACTTTTAAGTGAATTATACACCTTGCTGATTTGTACCTTCTGGTCGGGCAATTCATGTCCGTAGGGGAGATACTCCTTATAAATATAGCTGCTGTTCGGTGAAATGGCAATAAGCTTTTTGGCTTTCTGATACTTGTTGCAAAAAGCATCAATAGCCTTGAGCTTTGCAGAGTTATCCTTTTTTACATAATCGGTCTGGCTGTCAAAAAGGTAACCTTTATCGCCGATGTAAACTCCATTTTGCTCTCTCTTGCCCATGAGTCTGTCAGCAAAGGTTTTTAACTCGATTGCCCCGTCTCTGAAAGGAAACTGGTCCGAAAGATAGGCTTCGAAATCCTTCATAAAGCTTCCGCTGACAATGCTCCTCCAGGATAAAGCAGGCATCGACTCAAGCACTCTGTTTTCGCTTTCAGAAAACTCTCTGTCCGGAAAAACAGCTCCGAATATACCTATTCCTGCGGTTAAAAGAAGAAAAACCGCAGAAAGGAGCACAGCGATAGTCCGGACGCCTTTTTTTTCATTGCTCCGGGTTGAGTTATTCAAATTTTCGTTAGTTACATTGTTGTCATTGTTCATTTCTGTAGAATTCACCTTAAAATCTGAAATATAAGAAGGGGTTGTAGGTTTCGCTTATAAGATATGCAATGCAAAGAATAAAAATTAGGGTATACAAAACTGCATAAGAGCTTACAAGAAGATTTTTGTTCCTGAACTTTGGTGTGTTTTCAAAAAATCCGATTGCACAAAGGCTCATGAGCACAATTGCAAAGCCGTTGCCCGATATTAAGTAGGATGCAGTTTCATCAAAAATAACATTGGCATTTATGCCGAACATTGCACCAAGATAAGTGAAGGCAGAAGAAAGGTCTGCGCTTGAGAAGAATACCCAGCCTATCATTACAACTATCATTGTAAGCACATGTCTGACGAGCTTCGGAATGTGCTCAAGAATATCCTTGAGTAAATACTTTTCTGCAATAAGAAGTATGCCGTAAAAGGCACCCCATGCTATAAAATTCCATTGAGCTCCGTGCCACATGCCTGTAAGAGACCACACAATAAGAATATTTATTATAGTTCTGACTGTACCCTTTCTGTTGCCACCAAGGGGGATATAGATATAATCTCTGAACCAGGAGCTGAGACTGATATGCCATCTTCTCCAGAAGTCAGTGATGCTTACTGCTTTATAGGGGAAATTAAAGTTGCGGACAAATTCAAAGCCCATCATTTTTCCAAGGCCTACCGCCATGTCCGAGTATCCGCTGAAGTCAAAATAAATCTGCAGAGTGTATGAGATTATACCGAGCCATGCAGTTGCCATTGATACTTCAGAAAGCTCATGTGTGAGAATTTCAGTATAAACAGCGCCTACAGTGTTGGCAAAAAGGACCTTTTTGCCAAGTCCTCTGATAAAGCAGATTATACCGTCTGCAAATTTTTCTTTTGTGACGGTTCTTTCACAAAGCTGTTTTTCAATGTCAGAATATTGAACAATCGGACCTGCTATAAGCTGGGGAAACATTGTTATGTAAGAAGCAAAGGGTATAAGCTTTTTTTGTGCCTTTACCTTTTTACAGTAAACATCAATTACATAAGAAAGAATCTGGAAGGTATAAAAGGATATGCCGACAGGCAGGGGAAGCTCCTTGTTTTCAATGGAAAGACCGAAAATACTGTTCAGGTTTTCCGTAATAAAGCCTGCATACTTGAAATATCCAAGAAGAAAAATATTGAAAATTACTGACGCAATAAAGAGAATTTTTGCTTTTTTATCCTTTCCGTTTTCAAACTGATATTCTATGTCTATACCTATGTTAAAGTTAAAATAGATGCTGATGAGCATAAGTATGATATATGTGGGCTCACCCCAGGCATAAAAAATCAGGCTCACTGCAAGAAGCACAAAATTTTTCTTGGAAATTTCCTTTTGTCTGTCAAGGCCGACAGGTAAAAAATAAAGTGCAAGAGACAGTGGCAGAAACAGAAATAAAAATACCGAACTGCTGAATACCATTTGATGTTACCTCTGAAATTTATAAACTGTTACTGAATTCAGACAATGCTGTCTGAGCATCTTCGCCAACGGCGTAAAAAACAACCCCTTTTTCATAAACGAGGACGGCCTTTTCAAGAAGCGCACTCTGCTCAGGTGCGTATGATTCGAAAAGCGCCTTTTTTTCCGAAAGTTTTTTTTCAACAGCTGACAATATGCTCTGACTCTCTGAATCGTCAACAGCCTTGGCTATAAAAAGCTCACGCACATCCATAACGTCTTCACAAAAATAATAAACAACGGATGTGTACTGGCTTTTATCAATGCCGAAATGCTTGTTTGTTTTTTTGAAATCCACTTCGGTCATGTTTTCTGCGTTGATAACCGAAATAACCTCAGCGGAAATCTCTTCAGCGGTTTTGTCACTGATCTTTTCATCTGAAGTGATAAACATAATGAAAGCAACAAGACAAACCAGACACACAATTTCTCCGAGCCTTACAACAACCTGCTTCATTTCACAATCCCCATTTCCTTAACGATAAACCTTAACCAGTATTTACTGTAAAAGGTTTTTGAAAGATGAATACCGTCAACACCGTAGCATTCGGGATGAGATTTAAGAACAGGGGAGCTGTCAAGAAACTCAACCTTAAGGTCTTTGCACATTGCCTTGAGAGCCTTGTTATATTTTGCAATGTTTTTGAATCTCGGAGCAACTGCAACACTTGTGTCAACGGGGAAAAGACCGCTGACAATGATTCTTGTATCGGGAAGCGACTTTTTCAGCTGCTTTATAAGCTTTGAATAATTTGAAATGAAGCTTGTCTGATGAGCCTTAGTGGTGCCTATCATGTTAACTCCGTAGTGAAGAATAAGCACGGGAGGATTCATGCCGACAATTTTATCAATGTTGTCTGAAAGGTGATGAAGACTCGCACTGACCTGAGTGATTAAATTGTTTGAATTGAGAATATCGTAAATTTCAAGTCCGTTCATGAGAGAATCACCGACAATATAAACGTCCTTAAAAAGCTTTCTGTAGCTCAGCTTGCCGCTGTCGATAGCCTTCAATGTTGCAGCAACACCTTTTTTTGTGCCGCCGAGTGCCTGTGCTCTTTTTTTTGCGCTGATTTTAACATTTTTTTCAGCAGTCTGAACATCGGCTGCCGAAAAGCTGTCAATAACAGAAACGCCCTGCTGAGTATCGGTATGAACTGAGTCATATCCGCTTTTCATGAAAATAAAATTATATAAAGGGTATGCCGCAAGCAGAAGACATACCATAGAAAACGCAACAATCTTTTTCAAATCCGTCACCTTAGATAATAAATATATTTTACTTAAATAAACAGTAATAATTACTCACATTATAGTTTACATCTTTTTTTGTTTTAAATCAATAGAAATAGTATATAATTCGACATGTTTTTTTCTTGTTTTAAAAATATGTGCAAATTTTGTCATGAAAGAAATTTTTATGTACCTTTAAAGCTGAAAGGTGAGAATTAAGGGTGAAAGGTGCTCTGCTTGACTAAAGCGGATAATAGTGTTATTATATGTAAGAATATGTCGTAGCTCAAAAAGGAGTTGATTTGATTGACAATAGAAAAACTCAAGGAGAAGGAGCCTCTTTTTTCTGACTGGTACATTGAGTCCAAGGTTGCCGAGGGCAGAAGCTCTAAGGTATTCAAGGCTTACAGACAGGAAGAGGGCAGCACTCGTTATATGTGTGTTAAGACCGTAAGGTTTCCTCACAGTAATAACGAAATAATCAAAGCTATAGATTCAGGTAAATACCGTAATGTTGACGAATATCTTGAAGTGCTTCAGAACGGTGTATGTCACAACATGGATAAAATGCTTGAATTAAAGGATAACGGTAATATTGTCAGTGTTGAAAATTATGAGATTGTGAAGGAAAGCTCATGCTTCTATGTTGTTATGCTCATGGAGCTTCTTACACCGCTCAGCGACTACCTTAAGGCTGACCGTATAAAGCCGAAAGAGGTTATAAAAATCGGCTGGGATCTGTGCAATGCGCTTGAGGGCTTCCGTCATGAAGGTATTGTTCATTCAAACATCAAGCCTGATAACATTTACGTTGATTCTTCAGGCAACTATAAGCTCGGAGATTTCGGTATCAGCAATATCGGCCAGGAAAACCGTGAGCCGAGCGGCTATTCAGCTCCGGAGCTGTTTTCGGGTAACGGTGTGTCTGAATCATCAGACGTGTATTCTTTGGGAGTGGTGCTTTATAAGCTTCTCAACAATAACCGCGGCCCCTTCCTGCCTGATTTCCCTGCACCGATTTCTCTTTCAGACAGAGAGCAGGCAAATGTACGCCGCCTGAGAGGGGATATGTTCCCGTCTCCCTCTAATGCGGACTACAATCTTTCAAAAATCATATTCAAAGCAACTGCCTTCAGACCCGAAGAAAGATATGAATCGCCTTTTCTTATGAGAAAGGATTTTGAAACATATCTTCAGGAGCTTGCAAAAAAAGCTGCGGCTATTCAGGCTGCAAAAACCGCAAAAACTCATCACGTTTCACCTCAGGCTCCTGCAAAGCCCCGTTACAGTAATTCAAACAGTGTGACCAATGAGGATAAAGAGGACTTTGCTGAAGCTTTTACGGATGATGAGAGTGATGATGAAGTAAAAACCGATAAAAAGTGGCTCTATATTGTTATGGCACTTGTAATAGTTCTCGCTTTGGTTGTGGCTGTTGTTGCAAAAAGTGTAGCAGACAGAAATAAGACACCCACAACAGAAGAAGTTACCACCTCTGCAACCACTCAGGAAAGCACCACTCAGGAAACAACAACTGAGGAAGCTACCACTGAGGAAACCACAACGGAGGAGACAACAACAGAAGAGACTACTACAGAAGAGACTACTACAGAGGAAACAACAACAGAAGAAACTACTGCCGAAGAAACCACCACAGAAGAAACAACAACTGAGGAAACAACCGAAGAAGAGACCACCGAAGAACCGACAACTGAGCAGATGAAGGAACCTATCCTTGTAGGAACGGATAAAACAGCCGGCACAAAGGATGACGAGGGCAGAGAATACATCAACATTGAAAATTACAGCATTACTGAAAATTTTGAAGATGTTGATGACAAAACTATCTCGGTACAAATTAGTGATGACCTTGGCAACGCACCTCAGCTCAGCGGAGATATATACATTTACATGATGGCAGGAGAAGTCAATATTCAGACTGCAATGCCCGGTGTTTCTCTTGTTGAAAATGATGACGGAACATATCTTTGCAACTTTACGGTTTATGATGAAGAATTCTTCTACGACCCTGCTGAGTATCAGTACTACCTTTGCTTTGAGGAGGGCGCAATAGTTTCAGATGCATCTGTTGTTCTTCCTGTTCAGATTAAATTATAACAAAACAAACACTCCCGGACCGTGCAGTAATCTGCAAGGTTCGGGAGGAGCTTTGTTAAATAGCGATAATAAAAATTGCTTGAAATAAATAATAAAAAATTTTATCAAAACCCTTGACATTTTTCTTTCACGGTGGTATAGTATACGAGCACTCGAGAGAGTGAAGCAGATATGCGAGAGTGGCGGAATCGGCAGACGCGCACGTTTGAGGGGCGTGTGGGGCAGCTCGTACGGGTTCAAGTCCCGTCTCTCGCACCAGAAGCAACAATCCTTTGATTGTTGCTTTGTTTTTTTACTGAAGAATTCAAGCGTCAAAAGGTACGGACAAAGGAGGATTTTTATGTCAGCAGAAATTTTTATCACGAAGTATGTTGCTCAGATTAAGGCTATGTCACCGAAGTACGATGTTATTTATAAGTTATCTGAAGATACTCCCATTGTTTTTGAAAACAGTGAAGATGTTAAGCTTTCAATGGCGATTATTGCTGATACACATCTTCCTAACAGAGAAAGTGCCGAGCTTAATCTCGGAAACGCTTTCAAGGATATCGCAAACTCAAGTGAAAAGATTGATGCATTCCTTATGGCAGGCGATATTGCCGATTACGGAACTAACAATGAGTATGAACGCTTTTTCAGAGTGCTTGACAAACAAACAGCGGTGCCGAATCTACTTGTTACAATGGGTAACCATGATGCGCGTCTGTTTTTCAAAAAGAATCTTAAAATCATAATGAAAAAGGTTGAAGACTATCTTAAGATAGACACAAAGGGTAGAAGCTATTTTTCATATGATATTAAGGGTTATACCTTTATTGTTCTCTGCACTGAAAAAAGAGTTCTTGAAAAGGCATATATCTCAAAAGAACAGATTGAATTCCTCGATGCAGAGCTTAAAAGAGGAACAGAAAACGGCAAGCCTGTTTTTGTTATGTGTCATCAGCCCTTTGCAGAAACTCACGGTCTTCCCGAGGTGTGGAAAACAGGTGACATGGGTGAACAGAACGACGAAGTAAGAGCTATTATGGAAAAATACAGAAACGTATTTTTCATCAACGGACATCTTCACGGCGGCGTTTTTGAAAAGGTTGCAGAAACAATCAATGAAGAAAACGGCGTATATTCAATCAGCATTCCCGGATACAGAAAGGAAAATAATTTCGGTATCAGAGACTGCGGAGTCGGTTATTACTGTGAGGTATACGAAGATAAGGTTATATTCAAGGCACGTAATTTCCTGAAGGGTGAAAACGTAGAGGGCGATTACACAAGATTCGAATATAAGATTAAATAAATTATCATAAATTTGCATTTTTTGTTTTGCATAAAACCTCTTTGCAGCAGCAATAATAATTGTGTACGGTAAAGTTTTGCCGTAAGCAAGGAGGTGCGAAAAATGGAAAATACAGGTGTAAAGTGTTCAGTTGAAGAATGTGAATACCATGTAGGCTGTGATAAGTGCAGACTTGATAAGATTGAGGTTTCACATGAAAGAACCAGCCCCGATTCAATGGCAATTCCTCATTTTTGCAAAAGCTATCAGAAAAAGCAGTAAAAAAGCACCAAACGGTGCTTTTTTGTTTTGGGAATTTTTAATTTTCACCTATTGCAAAATAAGTAAAGTTAGTATATAATTATCCGGCACTTTAAAGATGGTGATTGAAGTTAAGAATTCTGAATTCAGTCTTTCACATCTTTAATAGGTGTGGTCAGTTCGAAACCTTCCTGACCTAAACCATACCAACGGTTTAAAATCAAAACTAAAGGAGCAATAAAATGAATAACACTAAAAAAACACGAAAAATGGCAGTCAGTGCAATCATTGCGGCACTTTATGTTGCTCTTACATATGCACAGACGGCAATTTTCCCCGGCAGCACATCAATGGCTGTTCAGTTCAGAGTATCGGAAGCTTTCACTGTCCTTGCACTTTTTTCACCCTCTGCAATTCCGGGACTCACAGTCGGATGCTTTATTGCAAACCTGATATCTGTCGGCACACTGCCTCTTGATATGGTTCTTGGTACTCTTGCAACACTTCTTTCGGTACTTTCAATGCATAAGCTTAAAGATTTGCTTATAAAGGGAGTTCCCGTTCCTGCACTTTTTATGCCGGCACTTTTTAACGGATTAATAATCGGACTCGAAATTGAAATCTTTTTCATCGAGGGCGGTTTTCACTTTACGTCCTTCCTTGTTCAGGGCGGACTTGTTGCACTTGGCGAGCTTGGAGTGCTTTTTACCCTGGGTCTGATGCTTTATAAGGTGATTAAATATAAAAATTTACAAAAATATCTGTTTTAGTATTTAAAAATTAGAATTGCTCTGCTATAATAGTAGAGCAATTATTGTTTGTGCTGTTCACAACAGCGGATTTTATAAAAAGGAGAAAAACACTTATGCAAAAAACACTTTCAAAAAAGATGTGGTTCAGCATCTGTCTGTTCAGTTTTATGGGCGGTGTTGCATGGAATATTGAAAACATGTATTTCAATACCTTCCTTTATAACTCTGTTTATGCAGGTGCATCCTCAGCAGCTATGGCAAACACAATGGCTCCCACAACAGCAATCAGCCGCATGGTTGCTCTTTCGGCAATTGCAGCCGTAGTCTCAACCTTTATAATGGGTACGCTCAGCGACAAGATGAAAAACCGTAAGCTTTTCCTCTCACTAGGTTATCTGTTATGGGGTCTTGTAACAGCTGCCTTCGGCTTCATTACAAGAGATAATATTTCAGCGCTTCTTAACATTTCCGATGAAGCAAAAATCCTTGGCACAACAGTGTGGGTTGTTATCCTTATGGATATCGTAATGACCTTTTTGGGTTCAGCAAGTAACGATGCTGCATTCAATGCATGGGTAACAGATGTAACAGTACCAAAAATCAGACCCACGGTGGAAACTGCACTTACCTTTGTCGGCTTCCTTTCAATGGCTGCTGTTATGGGTGTTGGCAGCCTTGCTCAGTCAGGCACTGTTTCATATCAGAACTTCTTCCTTGTTTTAGGCCTTATTGTATCTCTTTGCGGTGTTGCCGGATTCTTCCTTATTGATAATCCCAAACAGATTTCAAAAGAAAACGAGGTGTCCTCAAGCTACTGGGCAGACCTTTTCTACGGCTTCAGACCTTCAGTTATCAAGGAAAACTCAAGACTTTATCTTACACTTTCAGCTTTGTGCTGCTTCAGTGTAGCCTTTCAGGTATTCTTCCCTTATCTTCTCGTTTATCTTCAGTATGTTGTTATTCCGGATAACACTGCCGGTGGTGCAAACTTACTTTCAACAAGCACTATTGTTGTTGCAGTAATTGCAGTAGTGGCTCTTGTTGCCGGTATCGTGCTTCTTCTCAAGCTTGCAGGCAAGGATAAGGGTAAGGGTCTTGTTGTTGGTGTTGTGCTTATGATAATCGGTCTTTTTGTTCTTTCAACAACAACAAATATCAAGGCTGTTCTTATTGGTGTTGCTCCGACGGCAATCGGTTATGTTGTATTGGGTATACTTTTCAACGCCTCAGTAAAGGACTTTATTCCTGCAGGTAAAGCCGGACTTTTCCAGGGTATCAGAATGATATTCTTTGTACTTGTTCCCATGGTACTGGGCCCTGCTATCGGTGATATTGCCTGCCGCAACTCAGCTGTTACTTACATCAACGAATACGGCGTTGAAACAATTATTCCTGCAAAAAGCATGTTCCTTTATGCAGCAATCGTATCGGTGCTTACTCTTGTGCCACTCTACTTCCTTGTTAAAAAAGGCTTCAAGGTTGAAGAAGAATAAAATATAAACAAAAAGGCTGTGCACTGCACAGCCTTTTAAAAATTTTCTCTTTTTCTGTCCCTATATTACCACAAAATGAAGTAAAAATCAAGTCTTGTATTTTTCGTTACTTTATGGTATTAGGATATATGAGGTGATTTAAAATGAGAGAGATTACAAGAGAAATTGTCAGTGTTTTTGAAAGGAATGCCATGGTAAATGCCAAACAAATCGGTATTGACCGTGTGCTGATTTTCGGCGAAGGAAAGCCGGAAAACCTACCCGATGACTTGAATGCGCACTATGTGTCACTGCACGATTCAGTCGTCAGCGGGGAACTCCCGGTTGATGGCAGTGCTGCAGCTTTCTGCTCTTTTATTCCTGCTTCCGATAACCTCCAAGGTGATGAGCTTCGAAGATATCTTCAATCGGTTGCTTTTATGCCTGAGGGTACAACTGTTGTTTTCACTCACAATGAGAGCATGCAAAAAACTGAAAAGCTTATGAGTGAAGAGGGCTTTCGCACAATTGAACACTTTAATGCCGACAGAGCAGGGGAGGGTGCTTTTAAAACTATTGAAGAGGATTTGAGAGAAAACACCTGTTTTTGTCTCGGTGTAAGAAAATGAGAAAAGAAAAAAGCAGTTCAAAGTGAAGTGAACTGCTTTTTGGTTTCGAATTTAATCAAGAATATAAAGACCTGATTTGAGCCACACAAATTCTTTGCCCATAACATTAATGTATTTATATACCTTTTCGTTGAAAACTCTGTAATCTCTTACTGAGTTTGTTGCAATGTTGAGAGTACGGATTTTTCTTGAGCCCTGGTTACAGATGTAAAGAGAGCTTCCGTTTAATGTTACGGCACAGGGCCTTTCAAATGCTGTTGTTTCACCGCCGCCCACGCGAAGAAGAATTCTGCCTTCTCTGGGTGAGTATTTGATAATTGCATTTTCGTTGGGGACAGCGCACCATACATAGGGACCGTCAACAGCAATGTCACAAACAGGTGAGCCGTGATATGTCAGCTGAGAGGATACGTTGAGAGAGCCGTCTGTGTTAAAAATGTTATATTCACCGTTGGGGAAAATTGCCATAATACGGTTATCACCGAGAACACCTACATCGCATGAAACATAATCGCCTAGCTGTTCTGCAATTTCTTCAAATTCATAGCCGAATTTTACTTTAAGAAAAATCGACTTTTTGATGTGAGTGAATTTATCGTTAACAGCATCATATCCGTAAAAATTAGCCTTAAGCCTTCCGTCGGGAGTTGTGCTTTTTGTGGCAAAAACGAAGCCCTTCTTAAATGGAGTGATGTTCAGTATCTCTCCGGAAAAAACATTTTCCATACTTTCTTTTTCCTTTCCGTGGTTTTTTAATATCAAAACGTAAAAACTGTTACAATCTAACTTATATAATACAATATTCTGACTTTTGAGTCAAGTGAGAAAAAGAGGATATTCAAATCTTTTTTCAGAACGGAATATTAAACAGGCATATTATGCATTTTACATGAGATATTGTTGACAAATGTAAATAATTAAAGTAAAATGAAGGGGATAAATAGATATATCTTTGGAGATTTGAGAGTAGAGATATTCCGTTTATGCATATTTTTCCGGCAGAGAAAAAACTGCCGTGTGTTTGTGTGCATCACACGGAATCTATTCTCTTTTTTGAATTTTCAACTGATAGTTATCAAGGAGGAAATGAAGAAAATGGCAGAAAAACTCGTTCTTGCTCTTGACCAGGGCACAACAAGCTCACGTTCAATTGTTTTTGACAAAAAAGGTACCATCATTGCAAAAGCTCAGAACGAATTCGAACAGATTTACCCCAAGGCAGGCTGGGTTGAGCATGATCCACTTAACATTCTTTACAGCCAGCTCAATTCAATCACAACTGTTTTGCGCTCAGGAAAATTCTCTGCTAAGGATATAGCAGGTATCGGTATTACAAATCAGCGTGAAACAACAATTCTTTGGGACAGAGCCACAGGTAAGCCCGTTTACAATGCAATTGTATGGCAGTGCAGAAGAACAGCAGACATGTGTGAGGAAATCAAAAAGGACAAGGAGCTTTGTGACTATATCACACAGCACACAGGTCTTATTGTTGATGCATATTTTTCAGCCACAAAAATCAAATGGATTATTGACAATATTCCCGGAGTGAAGGCTCTTGCAGAAGCAGGTCAGCTTCTTTTCGGTACTGTTGAAACATGGCTTATCTGGAATCTTACAGGCGGCAGAGTTCATGTAACTGACTATTCCAACGCTTCAAGAACAATGCTTTTTGATGTTGATAAGCTTCAGTGGGACGAGTATCTTTGTGAAAGACTCGGTGTTCCCATGGGAATTCTTCCCACTCCCGTACCCTCAAGCAAGGTTTACGGTTGGGTGGCAAGCGGTATTCTCGGCCTTGAAGAATTAGAGGGTGTGCCCATCTGCGGTGCAATCGGCGACCAGCCTTCAGCACTTTTCGGCCAGGCATGCTTCAAGCCCGGTATGTCCAAAAATACATACGGCACAGGCTGCTTCCTTCTTATGAACACAGGTAATAAAAGAGTTATCTCAAAAAACAATCTTCTCACAGGTGTTGCATGGAGTCTTAGCGGTGAAACAACCTATTCAATTGAAGGCTCAGCCTTTAATGCAGGTTCGGTAATTAAGTGGCTTCGTGATGAGGTGCAGCTTATTGACAGCCCAAAGAGATGTGATGAGCTTGCCGAAAGCGTGCCCGATGCAAACGGCTGTTATCTTGTACCTGCCTTCACAGGTCTCGGCGCTCCATATTGGGATATGTATGCAAGAGGCTGTATTGTAGGTCTTACAAGAGGCGTTAACAGAAAGCATATTGCAAGAGCTGTTCTTGAATCCATCACATTTCAGATGACAGACCTTCTTGAAGCCATGAGAGATGACTCCGGAATTGAAATTTCAGAGCTTCGTGTTGACGGCGGTGCATCCGTAAGTAACATTATGATGCAGATTCAGGCAAACATGGCACAAACAAAGGTTGACAGACCCAAAACCGTTGAAACAACTGCTCTCGGTGCTGCATATCTTGCAGGTCTTGCAGTCGGTTTATGGGAAAGCCTTGACGATATCGAAGCTAACCGTGAGGTTGAAAGAGTGTTTACTCCCGAAATGGATATCGAAGAAAGAAACAGAATTTATGCAGGCTGGAAAAAGGCCGTAACCCGTGCAATGGACTGGGAAGAAAAAGAGTGATTTAAGCTGTATAACAGTTTAGATATATGTTAAAAATTATTTATTATAAACAGGAGTGATTAACTATGCCAAAAATGATTCTTGACTGGAAAACAACACATGACTTTATCAAAGATGCCTTTATCGGTGTGGGCGTACCTGCTGACGAAGCTGAAATCGTAACAGATGTGCTTCTTGAATCCGACAGAAGAGGTATCGAATCTCACGGCTGCAACCGTTTTAAGCCCGTTTACATCGACCGTATCCATGCAGGTATTCAGTTCCCCACAACAAATTTTGAGATTCTCAAGGAAACTGAAACAACAGCTGTTGTTGACGGTCACCACGGTATGGGTCAGGTTATTGGCTATAAAGCTATGAGCATGGCTATTGAAAAGGCTAAGAAATACGGTATGGGTATGGTTACAGAACGTAACTCAACACACTACGGTATTGCAGGCTACTATACCACAATGGCAACAAAGGCAGGCTGCATCGGCATGACTGGTACAAACGCACGTCCTTCAGTTGCTCCCACACTCGGTGTTGAGGGTATGTTCGGTACTAACCCCTTCACTCTCGGTGTTCCCACCGATGAAGAATTCGACTTCAACTTTGACTGTGCAACATCAATCACACAGAACGGTAAGGTTGAATATTATGCAAGAATCGGCGAAGATATTCATCCCGGCACTGTAATTGACCTTGAAGGTAACCCCGTTGAAGGTGATTCAGGCGAAGCTCTCAAGAAGATTCGTCAGGGCACAGCAGCTCTCACAACTCTCGGCGGTATCGGTGAGGCTCTCGGCGGCTACAAGGGCTACGGCTTTGCACTGTTTGTAGAATTCCTTTCATCAATCCTTCAGGACGGTATGTACGGTAAGGATCTTGACGGTAAGGATGCAGAAGGCAACATCCGTCCTTATCATCTCGGTCACTTCTTCATTGCAATTGATACAAACCACTTCATGGGTGAAGAAATTGCAAGAAAGAAGGCAGGCGATATTCTTCGTTCAATGAGAGCTTCAAAGAAGGCTCCCGGTGAAGAAAGAATCTACACAGCAGGTGAAAAAGAGCACGAAATCTGGCTTCAGAGAAAAGACAGCGGTGTGCCCATCAATGAGTCAGTTCAGGCTGAGATGAACAAGGTTCGTGAAGATCTCGGTCTCACACAGTACACCTTCCCCTGGGATAAATAATTTTAAAATTCAGCAAACGGCTATGAAAGCCGTTTGCTGGTGTGCTTTATACTATATTTTTTAAGAAAAGGTGAAATTATGGATTACGCAAAAGAATCATTAAGACTTCACGGTGAATGGAAGGGTAAAATTGAAGTTGTTGCCCGTGCAAAGGTTAAGGATAAGGAAGCACTTTCTCTTGCATACACTCCCGGTGTTGCACAGCCCTGCCTTGAAATTCAGAAGGATATCAATAAATCCTACGAGCTCACTCGCCGCTGGAATACCATTGCTGTTGTAACAGACGGTACGGCAGTTCTCGGCCTCGGTGATATCGGACCTGAAGCAGGCATGCCCGTTATGGAAGGCAAGTGTGTTCTTTTCAAAGAATTCGGTGATGTTGATGCAATTCCTCTTTGCATAAAGAGCAAGGATGTTGACACAATTGTAGACACAATTGCTCTCATTTCAGGCTCCTTCGGCGGTGTAAACCTTGAGGATATCGGTGCGCCCCGTTGCTTTGAAATTGAAAGAAAGCTTAAGGAAAAAACAGATATTCCCATTTTCCATGATGATCAGCACGGCACAGCTGTTGTATGCTCAGCTGCTCTTATCAATGCACTGAAGCTTTCAGGTAAAAAGCTTGAAGACTGTGTTGCTGTTTTCAACGGTGCAGGTGCTGCAGGTGTTGCTATTGCAAAGCTTTTCCTTGCTATGGGTATCAAGGATGTAATTATGTGTGACCGTAAGGGTGTTGTTCATAAAGAAAGAGAAGGAATTGAAAACGAGCCTGCAAAGGTTGAACTTGCTTCATTCTCCAATAAATCAGGCGTAAAAGGCACTCTTGCCGATGCACTCAAAGGTGCAGATATCTTTATCGGCGTTTCGGCTCCCGGTTGCGTTACACAGGATATGGTACGTTCAATGGCTGACAAGCCTATTGTATTCCCCATGGCAAATCCTGTTCCCGAAATTATGCCCGATCTTGCTCTTGAAGCAGGTGCCTGTGTTGTAGGTACGGGCAGAAGCGACTTCCCCAATCAGATCAACAACGTTCTTGCATTCCCGGGTATTTTCAGAGGCACTCTCGATGTCAGAGCAAGCGACATCAATGAAGAAATGAAGATGGCAGCGGCTATGGCGCTGGCAAACCTCATTCCCGATGACGAGCTGAATGAAAACTACATTATACCCGCCGCATTTGATGAGCGGGTTGGCCCTGCTGTTGCCAAGGCAGTTGCCGAAGCTGCCCGCAAGACTGGCGTTGCAAGAATCTAAATAAATAATGAAAACCCCGGCTTCGCAGCCGGGGTTTTTGTTATTTGAATTGATCCAGATATTTTGAAACGGATCGGGTCATCTCCCGGGAAAAATCACTGTTATACTTGCGGTTACAGAAAGCCTGCATCCAGGCC